>NIZT01000020.1 GCA_003315655.1 Candidatus Methanobinarius endosymbioticus | reverse complement strand
TTGATTGTAACATTATCTATTGTATTATAATAGCTAAAATTATTTAATATTATTTAATTTAAATAATTTAATTAAGTTAATTAATTTAATTTATATCATATATTTTATTCTAATTATTATTAATATAAATTTAGAATATGAATAATAAGTATTTAAGGAGTATAAATTAATATGAATATTAATAATAAAAATTATAAAATAGCTGTCAATGAAGAGGATTTTACTCCTGAATATTATTTTATTGATTCTTTTGAGTTTTCATCGGGTGAAACATTAAAAAAACTGCCTGTGGAATATATGGGTTTTGGAACTCCTAAATTTGATGATAATGGGCATATAATTATTTCTGTAGCATTTTTCCATGGTTGGGGTGGAGATTTTGGATCTTTAAGAAGATTAATTGATGTTTTAGGTCCTGGAAAACCATTAGATACAGAAAAATTTTTTATCATTTCTATAACAACATTAGGTTCTCCAAATTCAGCTAGTCCTTCTGTAATGGAAATAGGCAATAAATTTCCTAAATATTCTATTGAAGACATGGTTAAATTCCAGATGAAATTTTTGAAAGATAAATTTCATGTTGAACATTTAAAGGGAGTTATTGGAAATTCTATGGGTGGTTTTCAAGCATTAACTTTAGCAGCTATATTTCCAGACTATGTTGATTTTGTGATATCTTTAGTAAGTACTTATAAAGTTTCAGGTCATAATTATGCTCTTTTTAAGTTTATGAATAATATTATTGAAAGTGATCCTAATTATAATGATGGTGATTATAGGGATTCACTCAAAAAAATGAAAAAAACTTTAATGTTAGCTAATACATTAATGTATCCATTTGGACTTTCAAGAGAATATTATTATGGTTTAAATAATAATGAAATAGATTTAGCCATGAAAGAAATGGAAGATGAAACTGTAGAAGAAGATTGGGATCCACATGATACTGTCTATAGAAATAATGCTTTACTTTCTCATGATATCAAAGATATAGTTTCAAATATTAAAGTTAAAACATTGATTGTAGCTATTAATCAAGATCAATGTTTTCCTCCAGAATTAGATGGAATTCCTATGTCCAAAATGATAAAAGATTCTGAATTAGTTATTTATGATTCAAATATGGGACATATTGGAACTCATGAAATAATAAAGATAAAAAAAGAATTAGCAAATTTTTTAAAGGATTTTAAATAATTAATTTATTTAACTTATTTAATTATTATTTAATTTAATTAGCTAATTATTTTAATTAATTTTAATTTATTTTAATTAAATTTAATCATTAATCATTGTTGTAAAAAAATAATAAGGAATAATAAAAATGGAAGTAAAAGTAGAAAATTATGGATTTGCTGATAAATTAGATCCTGAAGATAAAGATATGAGTTTTGTAACATATAAAATTTCTAAATTAGCTTTTTCTTCATTAGAATTTTTAAAAGGAAATTTAGAAGGAGATGTTAAGGTTAAAGATGATTCATTATACCTGACTATTTTTTATGATGATGAATTATTCCCTTTTCATAGTAAAGAAGCTAAATTAAAAATTGATGATTTTATAGCTAGAGAAGAAATAGAGATGACTGTTTTTATATCTAGTTTTTTAGAAGATATGTAGAGGTTATTAAAAATAGTAATATAATTAAATTAATAAAATTAATAAATATTTAATATAAATATTTAACAAGCTAAATAAGTATTTAATAAAATAAATAATGTAAAAAACTTAAAAAAAAGAAAAGAAATAATTAAAACATGATTTTAATTGTTATTTATCTGCATCTCTTTTAGCATCTTTTGTGTCGTTTTTGACGTCTTTAACAGCATTTTTTAAATCATTTTTAACCATCGTGTGCATTTTATCTTTAGCTTCATTTTTATCCATATTATTCATCTCCATTTTGTTATTTTTTTTTATATGAAATAATATTTATGAAATTAATACTGTATAATAATATTTATATCATTATTAATAATGATTTATTATTAAAAAGAGGAAAGGGTATTATTTTTGAAAAAATCTAAAATTAAATTGTGAAAAATAATTTAAAAAAGTATTACTTGATTTAAATAAAAATTAGGGAAAAATAGGAATTATGATTAGTTTTATAAGCTTAAACTTAAACTAATATCTAAACTCTTTGATGAATGAGTCAATGTCCCCAATGAAATTATATCAACACCAGTATTAGCATATTCTAATATATTTTGAGAATCGATTTCCCCTGAAACTTCAATTAACACATTTTCTCGTAGATTGAAATCATTTAAAATTTCAATTGTTTCTTTGACTTCTGGGGGACTCATGTTATCAAGCATTATGATGTCAGCACCATTTTTTGAAGCAAGAGCTGCATCTTTACTATTTTCTACCTCAATTTCTATTTTTTTACTAAAACTAACATTTTGCTTTGCTAATTTTAATGTATCGATCAATGATCCTAAAGCAGCTATATGGTTATCTTTTATTAAAACCATATCATCAAGACAAAATCTGTGAGTATCTCCTCCACCAATATTGATTGCCATATTATCGAATTTAGCTAATCCTGGAGCAGTTTTACGAGTTCCTGCAATTTTAATATCTTGAGAAAAATGTTTAATATTTTTTACAATTTCATTTGTTTGAGTAGCTATTCCACTCATTCTTATTAAAATGTTAAGAGCAGTTCTTTCAAGAGCTAAAATGTCTTTAGCTTTTCCACTTGTTTCGAGTATTGTCTCTCCAGCATATACTTCAGAACCATCATCTTTAAGAATAGCTACCATTATTCCTCTTTTTTCAAAAATTTCTTTGGCTATTTGGACACCTGCTATAATACCCGAGTTTTTAGCTATTATTTTGGCATTAGCTATTGTTTCATCCGGAATTAATGCTTCTGTTGTAATATCTCCAAATCCAATATCTTCTTCAATCCATTTATTGATCATTTCTTTCATTATATTCACCAAATAATTATAATTTTATTTTAATATTTTTTATTTCTTGTTTTTTAATTATAATCTTTTTTATATTCTTATTTGATCTTTGAACTTCTAACGATATTGATTGTATATTTAAACCCTAAATTATATATATTTTATTAAACAAATTTTATTAAAATAATTATATTTTTAAATAATTATATCGAATAATTATATTTAAAATAATAAATTAATTTAAATAAGAATTTTAATAATATATATTTTAATAATCTATTCAATTTATGTGATCTAATGGAACTTACATTCTTAGGAACTTCATCTGCTGTTCCTTCAAAATATAGAAATCATCCTTCTGTAGCTTTAAAAGCTTTTGGAGAGATAATATTATTTGATTGTGGTGAAGGAACCCAACGTCAATTGACTAATGTTAAAATAAGTCCTATGAAAATTGATAAAATATTCATAAGTCATTTACATGGAGATCATATATTAGGTTTACCTGGACTTATTCAATCTATGGGATTTCGAGGTAGAGATTCTGAAAATCCTCTTCATATATATGGTCCTATAGGAATTAAAAATATTAAAAAAGCTATATTTGAATTAGGTCATTTTTTTGTTGATTTTCCAGTTATTATTCATGAGATTGAAAATACTGGAATGACTACAAATATAATTTTTGAAAATGATGAATATGCTGTTGAATGTATAAAAACTCATCATAATATAAATAATTTATCTTATTCCATATATGAAAAGAAAAAACCTAGATTTTTAAGGGAAAAAGCTATTGAATTAGGTGTTAAACCAGGCCCTGATTTTGGAAAACTTCATAATGGCCATTCTGTAGAGATAGGTGATAATATAATTAAACCAGAAGAAGTTTTAGGTACTCCTAGGTCTGGTTCAAAAATAGTATATTCTGGTGATACAATCCATTGTGAAGAGATGATAAACTTAGCTAAAGATGCAGATATTTTAATTCATGAATCAACATATAAAGATAAAGATATAGATAAAACTGTTAATAATGCTCATTCTACAGCTTCACAAGCAGCTAAAATAGCTAAAGAAGCAAATGTTTCTCAGTTAATCTTGACTCATATCAGTACTAGATATACTAGTATTGATGATTTAAAACAAGAAGCTATAGAAATTTTTGAAAATACTGAAATAGCTTATGATTATTTGAATTTAGAAATTTAAATACCTATTTTATATAAAGTACTATGATATGGTTGTTTGAATTTCAATTTGATGAAATAAATTATAATAATAATTATTAGGAGATAAAATGAATATATTCAATGTTCCTCAATATCCTTTTTTAGAATTTTTACTATATACTGTGATAGTTTTAATTGTTTCAACAGTATTGGTTAGGATTTTAGCTTTTATAATTAATAAACTAGCAAAAAAGTTTAATATTGAATTAACTCTTAACTATTTATTTAAAGACCTTGCAAAGTATGTAATTTATATATTTGCTTTTGTAATAATTTTGGGAATGGCAGGAGTAGATATTAATGCTCTTATTGTGAGTTTAGGGGTAGTTGGTGTTACTTTAGGGTTTGCTGCCAAAGACATTATTTCAAGCTTTGTTTCTGGAATATTTTTATTAGCAGATAAAACTGTTAAAGTAGGAGAAGTTATTGAAGTTGAGGATATTAAAGGAGAAGTTAAAAAACTTGGATTTAGAACAACTACTTTAGTTACTTCAGATAATCTAATTGTTACAGTTCCAAATACTGTACTTTCTCAAAATCCATATACTAATTATACATATTTTGATAAACATAGAATAGATTTAGAAGTTATTCTTCCTTTAAATGTAGATATAGCTGATTTTGAAAAATCATTAGTTAAAAGAATTTCAGACCTACCATGGATTTTGGAAAATTCAAATCCTCAAATTAATGTAATTGAGATGAATGAAGAAGGATCTAAGCTAAAAATTAGTGCATGTAGTGATGAGTATTCTAAGATAGAAACTTGTCGCTTAGATCTGGCTAATGAAGTTAGAAAATTAATAGGAGAAATGTAATATATTATAATAAATGTGATATAATGAATTTTTTATAAAGGATTCAGGATATATTAATATTATAAACAATTAAACTAAATATCAAACCTAATGCTAAACTTAATATTAAATATAAATGTATAATTATATAATATTAAACACTTTAATTATTAGTTATTAAATATAAAATTATAAAAATATAAGTTATTATGTATATATAAATAAAATTATATTATTTTTATAGAATTATCTATTCTAATTAATTTAGGGTAAGTTTCATGTTAACCGATTTACAAAAAGAAATATTAGATTTAAAGGATGAAAAAAATGCAATCCTCCTTGCACATAATTATCAGCCAGGAGAAATTCAGGAAATAGCTGATTTTTTGGGAGATTCCTTAGAACTTTGTATTAAAGCATCTGAAATTGAGGCTAAAGATTTAGTTGTCTTTTGTGGTGTAGATTTTATGGCAGAAACAGCTTATATACTAAATCCTAATAAAAAAATAGTTATTCCAGATATTGAAGCTGAATGTCCAATGGCTCATATGTTAAGTTCAGATGAAGTAAAAGAATCTAAAGAAAAACACCCGGATGCAGCTGTTGTTCTTTATGTTAATTCACTTGTTGATGCTAAAGCTGAAGCAGATATTTTATGTACTTCTGCAAATGCTCTAAAAATTGTTGAAAGTCTAAATGAAGATAAAATTCTATTTGGTCCTGATAATAACTTAGCAAATTTTGTAGCTAAACAAACAAATAAAGAAATAATTCCAATTCCTGATGGGGGGCATTGTTATATTCATACAATGTTTCATAAAGGTGATACTGCGTTTGCAAAAGAAAAATATCCTAATGCAGAAATTATCGTTCATCCTGAGTGTAACAATGAAGTCCAAGAAAATGCAGACTATGTTTTAAGCACTGGTGGTATGATTAATCATGTTAAAGAGTCTGATAATAATGAATTTATTATTGGGACTGAAATTGATTTAATAACTAGATTAAATAGAGAAATTCCAGATAAAAATTTCTATCCACTACTTGATGAAGCTATCTGTAAAACAATGAAATTACATTCTCTTGAAAAAGTAAAAAATTCTTTATTAAATGAAAAATTTGAAATATCAGTCCCTGAAGATGTTTCTAAAAAATCTCTAAATGCAGTTCAAAGAATGATTGATGTTTCTAAATAAAAAATAATATTTTATCTTATTTTAATAATAATATATTTTTTTAATATAGCTTTATCAAATTATTTATTTTTTTATTATATTTTTAGTGAACTATTATAATATTGATGTTCATTTATTGTTGATATATAACTATTATTGATATTCATTTTATTCTAAGGAATCTTCTTCAATAATAGTAAAACCTGTTTTTAAATGTTTTAGTTCTTCTTCACTTAATAATTCTTTTTTTGCATTAATATCCATTATATTGCTATGTCCGAAAGGATCTTCTATTATTAAAGTAGCTTCTATTCCTCTCTTAACTAATGCATTTATTTGTTCAAGTATAACCTTTCCATTTTTTTGAGATTCTTCATCATCAAATATAATTAAGGCTTGTTTTACTCCGTCTTCAAAACGAGTAATAACACCTTCAACATTAGATACATAACCAAGAGATTTAAGGCCTGGTTCAACTTTTAAACCTAATTCTGGAATAGTAACTGTTGCAGATTGAGATTTAACTACTCTTGAACCTAAACTATCTTTATTGATAGCTACAGTATATTTTACTGGACTTTTTTGCTCTAAACAAATTACATCATTATGTTTATATCCGCATGCACTACAAATAAGGGTAGATTCAAAAATATCTCCAAAATGAGGAATATTTGATGTTTTTGTTTCGGATTCAGCTGTTTGTTTTCCATCACATACTGGACAATCAATTTTCATTTTTGTCAAAGTTATCATTTCATTTTTATTAATGTATTTATATTATTAAATTTGTTTATTATCAATTATTACTGATTATCAGGTTTAATTTTTTATCTTCTTCATTTTCTTTATATAGATAACCTTTAGCATCTAAATCTGATATAATTGCTTCAAGTGTTTTTTTATCTGAGGCACATATTTTATTTCCTCTGATATTATTTGAAAGATTATAGAGATATTTGAAATCTTCTTTAATACTTGGTTTTTCTTTTAATGATTCAATAAATTGACCTGTTTTATTTGGATCTGATGCACCGACTTTTCTTTTCAATGGTTCTTTAAACCCTGGAACTAGATAAGAAACTTCTTCTATGACTCCTCCATGTTTATTTATAATAATATCTACAACATCAGCTAATTCATCAACAGTATTATTTAGAATAACTGTTTTGCATGTTTCAGTAATACTTGTTAACATATTTTGAACAGTTCCGTCTATTGTTTGAGTGTTTACAAATTTAACATTGTTTTCTTTAGCTTTATCCACTAAAAAGTTATGAATCATTCTATTTTCAGCAAAATATTCTAATTGCTTTCCTCCTCTGTGTATTTGCATAGCTCTTTTAACAAAACGCTCTTTATGATCTTCTTCATCAGCTCTTAAAACAAAGAAGTGTATAAAAGCATCATCTTTAAATTGTTCTATGTTTATTAATCCCGGAACAAGATGAACTCCTTCTATTACAACATCGTCATAATCAAAAATAGCTCTACTAATTACTTTTTCAACAGCGGGAATAACAAATGAAGCATGTTCAACAAAGCCTGCATTAATAAGATCTTTTTTATCACTGTAATTTCTTTTATTTCTAAGTACTTTATATGCATCATAAGAAGATTTATGAAGCGCTGGGGCATATTCTTTTCCTATTATTCCTCTAACAATTTCTCTAATAAAATCAGATTCAAGCAAATGTTTTATATCTAATCTTTTTGCTAATTCTGCAGATATTGTAGATTTACCAATTCCTGATGCGCTTCCAACTAATATTACGTATGGTTTTCTCAATCGAATCCCTCATTTTCAGTATTTTCACTTGTTTGTATTATTTTTAACTTTTATAATATTTATTAAATTAGTTTAACTATTAACAATTTAATTATCTTTATTATAATCTGTTTTTAAATAATAAATATCTAATCTTTTTGCATGTTTTATTATATATCTAAATTTTCAATTAATTTTACTTAATTCTCAATTTATTTGACTAAATTATACTAAACTTTATATTATCAAACTATATATTTAATAACAATGAAATACAATACATTATAATAATATTTATAAGGTATAAATTATAAGTCTTATATTGGTATTAAAATTTGAAAATATTTTGTAAAAAATATTTGTAAATTAAATATTATCTAATAATCTGAATATTTTGGATTAATAGTTTGAAACATAATTAATTTAAAAATTCTTTAAATAATATTCTTTAATATATAATTAATATTGTATCATATGAATATAAATATTGTATTATCGAAAAATAATAATTAATAATAATTTATAACACAAAGTAATAATATAATGAATTTTAGGAGTGATTTCTTGTATTCTATTGTTTCAGTTGAAGAACTTCAAGGTCTAAATCCATTCATAGTCATTGGCTGTGGTGGAGGTGGAGAAAAATTTTCTAATTTAGAAGGAATTGAAACTGTTGGCTTTGTTGATGATGATAATAATAAACATGGGAAAACATTTTGTGGATCTAATGTTTCAGGAAGTTTACTTGAAACTATTAAAAATACTGATGCTAAAAGTGTAGCTATAATGCTTCCAATTGGTGCGGAGGGATCAGCTCTTAGATATGCAGTTCAAGCTATTGGCAGTGGTAAAAATGTAGTTTCATCTTTTAGATCATTACCTCTTAATGATAATGTTTCTTTATTAAAATTTGCTAATGAAAAAGATGTAAAAATAAAAGAAATAAGTCCTAGATTAGATGTTATTGATAATATTTTTGGAATTGCTCCAGAAAAATGTTGTGAAACACTTCCTAAATTCTCTTATACTCCAAAAACACCAATTGTTTTTGTTGGAGGAACTTCTCAAGAGTGTGGGAAAAGAACTACTACTAGATTATTAGGTAAAGAAGCAAATGATAGAGGATTGAATTCTGTGGTAATATCTACTGATGAAATGGGATTAGAACACCCTTCTGATTTGAATTTTAGAGCAGGTAGTTTATCAGTTATGGATATTCCTTCTGCAATTCTTGGTTCAATCAGGTATTTGGAAGAGAAGAAAAATCCAGATATTATATTTGTAGAAGGTCAATCTAGTTTAACTGAAAAAGGAAATCCTCATCCACGAGGTTTATCTGCATCTATTTTAATAGGTGCTGCTCCAGATGCTACAATTGTTTGTCATAGGCCTAATCATCCTTATCGTGATCCAAGAGGCATTAATGAAGAAATAACAGCAATAGAAGCAATTGAACCTACTAAAGTCATTGGACTTTCCATTAATTTAAGAAATACTGATTCAAGTGTGAAATCAACAGATTTTGAATCAGAATACAATTTACCTTCTGAAGATGTTTATAATGAAGGCGCTTCAAAATTATTAGATTCCATTTTGAAATATTTAGAGGAGAATAAATAATGAGTTTTATTGATACTTTGAAAAGAAGTCTCGGGTTTGATGAAGAATCAAGAGAACCTGTAACTGACTATGCTGATGATATTTTAGAAAATGATTTTTACATTGCTCCAGAGCAACCATTTTATGAAATTATTTTAATAAGACCTAGAACAGCAGATGATATGGATTATGTATTTGATCAAATTGTTGAAGAAAACAATCCTGTTATCGTTGATTTAGGATTCCTAGAAAATGAAGGGCCTGATGGATTCCAAATGGCTGGAAAAAAAATTAAAATTCTTAGAAAAGAACACAAAGCAGAAGCAATTTCTCTTTGTAAAGGATCTGAGAAAAACATGATTATTTTAACTCCTTCTAGAATTAAAATAATTAAAAAAGGATAAATCCTTATTTATTATATTTATATCTATAATATATTTTTTATAATATATTCATTCTATAATTTATTAATTTCATATTTTAAGCTATCATTAACTTTTGATTTATTTAGATTGTTTTTTCTTTATTTTACTATTTGTTCTTATTTTATTATTTATTTAATATACAAATTTAATTATAAATTTAATAAATTAATTATTATATTAAAAAAATTAAATATTAAAGAAATTTTTGGCATTTTCAAAAGCTACTTTATCAATGTCTTTTTCTTTAAATCCTAATTGGGGTAGTGTTCTTATAGTTTTTGGAACAGATAAAGGATCAGATGGCATATTACTAATATCGCTATTTAAAAGAAATTTATCAAACCCATATTTTTCTAAAATATCTTTTGCCTCTTTTATTTCCATTTTTTGAGGTTGAACTGTTAATCCTATAGTGACATCTTCATTCAAATATTTCATCAATCACATTTAATTTTATATGGTCGATAACAACTAATTTAGGGTCTATTGTTTCTAATACTATTGATTTAATTTCTTTCAAAACATATAGTTTATTTTTTCTAGGAGTATGAATAATAACAGGCGTATTATTTTCATTAGCTAGTTCTAATTGTTTTTTAAAAATCTTTTTTTCTTCAGAATTCAGATTTTCAAGACCTATTTCTCCAATAGCTATCATTGAATCATTTTCAACATATTCATATAATTTTTTATAAATAGATTCAGGAGATTTAATGATATTGGTAGGATGAATTCCTAAAGCTACTTTAAGATCTATGCCATATTCTTTAGCTTTTTGACTATCATAATTCAATATTCTTTCTAGATGGTTTAAAAGTACTGTTTCATTAAATAATTATAAGGGGTAGTAAGCACAGGTAATATCAGTATCTATATCACTGATAAAAATTTTTTCAAAGTCTTCACTACTTCTACTATTTCATGGATATGTCTATCAATCATCAAAATAATCCATATTATAATTCTATAATAATATTGTTATAATATTGGTATAAAGATATCCATTTCCTACTATCCCTTTATATTTCTAATTTGATTTTTAATATTAATTTATTAATAAGTAAATTTTATAATTTTTTGGAGATTATATTTAATTAACTTAACTAACTTTAATTAATTATTAATTAATTATAATTAATCATTTATTATTAAATTAGCTATTATTAAATTAATTATTATAAAGTTTCTTCAACATCATTATATTTACCTTTTAAATCTAATCCTGTCACAGAACATTCTCTTAAGATAGCCATGTTATTTTCTTCATCTGAAACTATCATATTAAAATTTTCTGTATTAAATAATCTTTCTCTATCTACATCAGATGCTTTACTAATTGAAATTCAAAAGAAATTCTATCAGATGAATTTTAAGCTGTTTTTTACCTTCTTCGATCTCAATTTTTTAACAGTTATATCTTCTACTTCAACTATTTTATCATCAATTGTTGCTCTGCCGTTTATATATATTTTAGTCTAGTAATTTTTCCATTTTTACACTCTCTTTTGATTTTCGTTTTTTAAAAATTATATATTGTCTAATTCAGTAGTAATAAACCTTCATTCATGATAAAATTTTTCACTAAGTTTATCATCAGATCGATTGTTGATGTAATTTACAAAGTTTGTTTGAAATCTAGCTATTAAATCTTTATTAATTCCTAAAATAAATTAAAACTATCAATAATCCTTCTATATTCATCAATAATATGAGAATATTCTAAAGTTTCTTCGTTTATGGCTTCGCTTAATTCTATTATTTTATCCTTTGTTTCTTTTTTAAATTCGTTTTTATTCATAAAAACACCTTTTTATTGTTTAATTAATTTTGAATTTATTTCATGAAGATAATTATTATTATTATTTATTTTTAATATTAATTACTTATTTTTGGATTATATTGCTGAAAAAACCAATATATTTATTATTATTTTTATTAGAATTATTTTCATCTAATATACAGTCTATTAAATTTAAACCAGCTACAGGAAGAATGATAGTGAATTTCATAGAATTTGAAATTTTATTAATTTCTTCTTCATCTTCTAATTTAAATTTAAATTTATTATTCTCTTCATGAAACTCTAACTGTTCAAGTTCTATTGAACCAGCTTCAGTAGAGATATATGCATATCTGTAATCAATGAAATCATCCCCTTTAATTATTTATTAATATATTTTAATTTAATTTATAACTTTATAGATATTAATTATATCTAATTTCTATGCAATTACATATAATTAATATATAATCTGTATATAGTTTCTATTTATTTTATATTACAGTAATATTTATTAATATTATTTTTAAAAATATAAATTTTTTATATTAGGTAATTATTGTATTTAGAAAATATTTTGTATATATTTATCATGTATTTTTTATTACTTTTTTATGAAAAATAATATTTATTTTTTATATTATTTTTGTTTTAATCTATTTAAATCTAATAATATTTTTATTTAAAGAATTATAATTTAATATAATGTATTTTTAATTATTATATATTATTTTTAAGTTTATACATAAATTTTTTCATTTAAAATTATATTTAAAGCTTATTTTATTTTATTAAGTCAAATAAATCCTTTATTGAAAACTTATTTTATTTTCAAATAAAAATTATTCAATACTTTTTATTATTTTTCAAAAGTAAACTTTATATAGAAAAAATTTCAAATAATCAAATACAAATTTATTACAATAATAATTATTATTAACACAAAAATTCTAAAAATAGAAAAAATGCATAATAGAAAGTATAATGAAAATTAGGGAAAAATAGGGAAAATAAAATAGAAAAAAATAGAACTAATAATTTAAAAACTAGGATTAAGGGATAATATGACTAAAGAAAAAACCTCTCACTTAAATGTGTATGAAAACGTTAAAGAGGAACTTAAATTTTTAACTAACTCTGAAATTAGGGTAAGAATTTTAGAATGCTTATCTGATTTACCACTTGCAATGAAAAATTTATTTAACAATACTAACCTTAGCTATAGTGCTATATCAAATAATATACATAGATTAGAAGAAGAAGGGTATGTTAATTATAACATGGTAAATTTTATTTAAACAACATCGCTTTTATGAAACTATTAAATTTTATTAATTTTATTGAATCAGTGACACAATTAGAAAACACATAGATCTTTGGAGTGGACATGATATTAGTGATATTTCATTAGATGATTTAACAGATTTGAATTTATTAAAAAAATCTTATTTAGTTGAATCTATACCAACAGATATTTACAGGCCACATAATATATTTAAAAAGATATTGAAAGATTCAAAAAATGTAAAATCTATTTTTCCTTTTCTTCATCCAGATTTTCTATTATATTTCATGATTTAATAGAAAATGGGATGAATATAGAGTTGTTATGTGGTAAATCTAATTATATTGAACTTCATTGAATATGAATAAAGAAATATTAAAAAAGGATCAAAATCTGATAAATTTAAAATTAAATCCTCCAAAGATGATATTAAAATATTTTTAACTATAGCTGATGAATACATGATTTTTGGACTTTTCAAAGAAGATGGGACTTTTGATCAAAATCGTCTTTTAGTTTCTAATGAAGCTAATCCTATTGAATGGGAAAATAAAATATTTGAATTCTATAATTCTATTGGAAATAATTTGTATATATAATATAGAATTATTTAGAATCTTTTATTTGTTATATGATTATGTAGAATAATTCTTTTTAAATAATATTTTTTTAAAATATTTATTTTTTGGAGTTGATTAAAATGGAATCAGAGACATTTAATTTAAAAGAAGAAGAACCTTCCTCTTCTAATAAATTAATAATGCAAATATTAATAATAATATTATTAATAATAATAACTTAAAAAAAATTGAAAAATTCACTAAAGTTAACAATATAAACAGAATTAATAAACTAGACCGAAATAAACAAGTTAATAATCTTAAAATTGCTAGTCTTAATAAAATTAATGAAAATAAGATTAATGAAATTAATAATTTAGAAGATAATACAAAGACTAAAAAATTAGAAATATTCAAAAATGTAAAAATAATTTTGACTTCTATGATGAGGACAAAATTATTGATTTGTTTATTTCCTGGAAAAAAAAGATTTAAAAACTATTAGAAAAGAATCAGAAAAACCTTCTATCTCTATATTACATGGAATTAAAGAGTTAGATAAATTAAACTTATTAAAAAAGAAGGGAAATACTATGAATTGTCCTCAAATGGAGTTATATTAGCTGTAAACATAGTAAGATTAATTGAAAACTTAAATTCTATAAATACTAATCTCGATTTTTGGAAATATCATTTTATAGACGATATTCCTCAAAATTCATTAAAAAATATTCATTTGCTTCAAAATGCCAAAGCTATTTCTTCTACTGATAATGATTTAGCTAAAACTTCAAATGAATATGTTAATTTATTTTCAAAATCAAAATAGGTTAAAATATTACTTCCTATATTTTCATCTACTCCTTTAAATGCTATTTTAGATTGTTTAAATAGAGGAGGAAATTTAGAGCTAATTGTAACAGAAAATATTTTGGAATTTATAAAAATTAATAGATATGGTGATAAATTTTTATCTTTTATTGAAAATGATGAGGAAGATAAATTTTCGAGTGATTTAAAAAATAATAGGGGAATTTTAAAAATATGGAAATTTAAAGATGATTTTAAACTATTTTTAAGTTCTTTTTCAGAAGATGGTTATTAATGATAATTCTTCAATGTTGTTAGATAAAACAATTGATAGCATTACTTGGGGTAGTGATGTTTTTGATCATTATAAAGAATATTCTGAAAAATTAATATTAAAAATTATTTTAGTGAGGTTTAATCTGATTAAACCTCACTAAAATAATTAAAAAGAATAACAATAAATAAGGAAAACAAATAATTTTTAAACCATGACATGATTTCAAATTATTCTATAAATCGAAAAAGGAGTTTTTGAAAGGAGTTTTTGAGTAATATTGTTTTTGAGTTATATTAATTAAAATATTTCTCAACTATCTCATTTAAATCATTTAATTTTACTCTTTCTTGTTTTTCAGTATCCCTGTTTCTTATGGTTACTGTGTTATCTTCAAGAGTATCATAGTCAACAGTAATGGCTATTGGAACACCAATTTCAGCTGATCTTGCATATCTTTTACCAATAGTCCCAGAAGTATCATAATCAACTCTAAATCCAGAATTCCGAAGATTGGACGTGATTTTTATAGCTATTTCATTCAATTCTTCTTTGTTCATTAAAGGAAATACTCCTATTTGAATTGGAGCAATAGAATTAACTAATTTAAAATAATCTTTATCATTTTCTGAATCTGAAACATGAAATGAATGTAATAATACTGAATACAATATTCTATCAATTCCAAATGAAGGTTCGATTACATGGGGGGTTATTTTCTCCCCTGAAACTTCTTCTTCAATATCTTCAAACTTAAGATACTCTTCAAGAATTTCAAATTTTTCTCCATCAATATTAGATATATATTTTCCTTTTTCTTTGATGGACAATTTAATAGCTTCAATATTATCATCAGTAACACTTTCTAAAAATCCTTTAACTTTTGGAGCATTTTGTTTAAAAGAAGGTCCAAATTTTGCCATGTTAGGTTTAATTATAGTTTTTGATACAGTTTTTGGAGAATCATATGAAATAAATAAATCTAATTCTTTATTACTATATTTAGAATGTGATTTTAAATCATATTCTCCTCTATCTACTATTCCTATTATTTCTACCCAACCATATCGATCAGTATCAACTTCAACATCCCAACAGTCAATAGCATAATGAGCCATTTCATTAGGCAAGTGTTGTCTAAATCTTAATGCTTCTTTAGGAATTCCAATTTCATTTAAAAATTTATTAGCTAAATAAATTTGATATATTAATACTTCATTAGCTACAATTCCTTTATCTAATGCTTCTTTAGCTGTAATAGTAATTGGGTCTTTTTCTTCTATTTGTGTAGCTTGTGAATTTAATACCAATTTTTCATCAGCAATAGAATTAAACATAGGATGACTTTTGTCTTTGGGATCAACAAATATTTCAGCTTCTGCTTGAGTGAATTCTCGAAGTCTTATTACTCCTTGGCGAGGAGAAATTTCATTTCTATAAGCTTTTCCAAGTTGAACTACTCCAAATGGTAATTTATTTTTAAAAAACCTAGAAAGACGCTTAAATTGGATGAAAATTCCTTGAGCAGTTTCAGGACGCATATATCCAGTTTTATTTCCTTTAGCTCCTATATTTGTTTTAAACATTAAGTTATAATTCCATATTTCACTTAATTTATCTCGGCAATTAGGACAGTTAACTTTATGTTTTTTAACAATTTTATCTAATTCTGCATTGGTCATACCTTCTACTTCAAGGTCAGTAACTTCTTCAATGACATGGTCAGCTCTATAAACGTCTTTACAACCTTCACATTGTGTCATAGGGTCTGTAAAATTATCGACATGTCCAGAAGCTTTTAAAACTTCTTCTGGAGTTACAGTTGGACTTTCTATTTCATAAAATCCTTCTCCTGCAATATATTGTTTTCTCCATAACTGCATAATATTGTTTTTTAGTATAGCTCCAAGAGGACCATAATCTGTAAATCCAGATACTCCTAAATATATTTCAAATGATGGCCAGAGAAAACCTCTTTTAGTACTGATATTTATCATTTTGTCATGATTCATTAAGATTACTCCAATTAATCTAATTTTATAATAACTTTATAATTTTAATTTTAATTTTCTTTTTGTTTTATTTTTTTAATTCATAATCTTGTTTTATCCGACTACTTTCTGGTCGAGTTTGACCCATATATTTACTGTCTCTTTCAGGATGTCCATATGGCATATCTGCATTAGAAGTCATAGTCTCAAAAACAATTTGACAAGCTCTTTGACCAGGGTATAATGCTACTGGCATTTTGCCAATGTTTGAGATTTCTAATGTTATTTTCCCTTCAAATCCTGCGTCAATGTATCCTGCTGTTACATGCATGGTTATTCCAAGCCTTCCCATTGAAGAACGTCCTTCAACTCTAGCTACAAAATTATCTGGTATCTTAACTTTTTCATAAGTGGTAGCTAAAGCAAATTCATTAGGATGTATAATGAATGATTCTCCTTCATCTATATGCATTGACTCCATGTATGAATCTAAATCTTCAGGATCTTTAGGATCGATAAATGGTTTTTTAATTATTCTAAATCCTTTAAATTCACTTCCAATTCTTAAATCAACTGATGATGGTTGAACTTGTCTTTCAATATCTTCTAAAGGATTTATTTCAATTTCACCTGTTTTTAAACATTTTTTTATGTCTCTATCACTTAAAATCGCCATTTATTAATCTCCATAGAGGCTGTGTATTTTTTTAATAATATTTGTATGATTAAATTATATTTATTATATTTATTTAAATCAATTTGTATAATTATTTTAATTATAATTACTTAATTATATAATTATTTAGTTAATAAAATATTTTTTATTTTCATAAACATCTTTATAAAATCTTTTAATATTTTTATAAAAATTTTTATAAAAAATTATTCTTATATATTTTTATGAATTAATATTATTATAATTTAGAGTTAACATATTTAGAATTACTAAATAATTATTATATAAGACTATAATTAGTTAATATATATAATTATTAATTTAATTATAATATTAATTAGTTATTTATAATATGTTAATAGAGAATTTTATAATAGAATTTTACTCAAATTTCATAAGAATTTTTCTTAGGATTCCTTTTAATGTATGAACTTCCCTACCAGTTATAAAAGCTCTGTTTATTATATTTTTAAATGATTTTAAACCAGTTTTTTCCTTATGTTCTGGTATATCTAATTGTTTTATTATATTTTCCATATCTTTTAGAAGATATTCTTTTTCTACTCTTGTTGTTTCTTTTAATCCTTCTACAGGGAATTCATTTCTATTTTTAAATATTTCATAAAAAATAATAGCTGCAGCATGAGATATATTCATTATTGGATAATTTGGATCGGCAGGTATGCTAACAATAATATCACAAATATCTATTTCTTCATTATGTAATCCATTTCCTTCTCTTCCAAAAAGTATAGCTATTTTTTTATTTAAATCAATTGATTCTCCTAATTCTTGAGGTTTTATGGGGATACGTGAAAGATTATAGCTACCTCCTGGTGTACCAGTAGAACCAATAACAAAATCAATCTCATTTTTTTTCAAAAATTCATCAAGGCTATGATAAGTATTTTGAGCTGATTTTTCTACAATACTTTTAGCATGCATAGCTTGGTAATAAGCTTCTTCTTTTAGTTCACATGGATTAATAAGAACTAGATTTCTTAAACCAAAATTAGCCATAGTCCTAGCTAGGAAACCAACATTTCCTGGAGATTCACATTCTACAAAAACAATGTATATGTTTTCTTCTACTCTTTCATACTTTTTGGAAAATCTTATTCCATATGCAGTTGAAAATTTTTTCCCTCTTTTTGTAGAAGAAGATTTAGATTTTTTTGTAGTTTTTGTTTCTTCTTTGCTTTTATCTTTTTCTTCATCGAGTACAGCTGTATTTTCTTTAACTACAACTATTTCCTCGGAAACTGTATCTCCTACTTAATCATCTCCTATAACTAAAATTCATTTATTTAAATTAATTATATAATAATTTTATAAATCTGAAATATAATTAATAAAACTACTTCAATTAATAAGAATTAATACCCCGCTAATCAATATCATAAGCCATTTTTAATAATTCAAGTATATTCATAACTTTTATATCATCCATTCCTTCTTCTTTTAATGCATCTTGAATATTATATTGACAAAATGGACATATACTTATAACGGTATCAACATCAAGTTTTTCTACCATTTTTGCTTTTTTCTTGCCTAATCCAAAAGCTATTTCAGGTTTTCCTGCTTTAACTCCTCCACCAGCTCCACAACATTGATCAGGACGTTCCATCTCTATAAATTCCACGCCTTTAAGTTTATTCAATATTTGTCTTGGTTCATATTTTATACCTTGGCCTCTAACAAGATGGCATGGATCATGATATGTAAATTTCATATTTACATCTTTCATTTGATCTGTATCAAGACGGTCAGCTAAAAACTCACTTATGTCCATTATATTTAATTCGGTACCATATTTAGGATAATCATTTTTTAAAGTAGCTCCACAACCTGCACACATTGTAATTATGGTGTCGTATTTGGATAATACTTCTGTGTTTTTCTTAACTAATCCTTTTGCAATGTCAGTTTGACCTGTTCTTAGCATTGGGGATCCACAACAGACTTGATCTTCAGGAACATCTACCTCAACCCCATTTTTTCTTAAAACATCAATAAGTGCAAAACCAACATCTTGAAGCCTATAATCTACCATACATCCTGTGAAAACTGCGATTTTCTTTTTTTCTTTTTTCTTTTTTCTTTTTGGATTTTGTTTTCTTTTTTGAGTGATTGTTTCAATAAAACCTTTTTCTAGTTTTTCAACAGATCTACCTGTTTTTGCAATGGTTTTTTTCACTTCTTTATGTGCTTCTAAAGGCCCTAATTTTTTGTTATTAGCTAAAGCTCTCAATTTTTCAATTGCATCTCCGAATCCATTTATTTCTTTGGGACAAATCTCACCACATTTACCACAACTAGTACAATAGTATAATCCTTCATCAATGCTTTCTTCAGTTCTTTTTCCTACATCACGTGGATCGAAATCAAACTTAGATATATATCTCATAAAGTAGGGACCTGCAAAATTATCTGTTTCTTTAATAACTGGACAAGCAGAAAGACAAGAATAGCATTCTATACAACTTCTAACTTTTTTCGTATCTACACAATCTTCATTTTCAATAATAGAAGGACAATCACATCTTTTTATCTGAATATTATCTGTATTTGTTTCATTTTTTGATGATTCTTTAGTTTCTAAAAACAATTGCATTTTAACTACTTTTTCTTCAATTTCAGATTTATTAACAATTAAATCTTTGATCACTGGAAAATCTAATGGTTCAATAATGTCTTTATCTTCAATTTCAGCTTTACAAGATAAAACAACTTCTCCATTAATTTTTACTGCGCATGATCCGCATTGCCCTGCTCTACAAGAACTTCTAAAACTTAAATTATTATTATATTTTTCATTGATACCTAGTAAAGCATCTAAAACCTTCATTTTGTAGGTTTTATCAATTTCGTATTTTTCAAAGTAAGGTTCTTTATCTTTCTCTCTATCAAACCTTAATACTTTAATCTCAATCATTTTTATCTCCAAATTTTTATTTAATTTATTTTTTACATTTTGCTTTTTATAGTTTCCTTTTTAAATTTTTAAAATCGGTATAATATGTTAAAATAATTAATATAATATAAAATTATTATAAATAAAGTTAATTTAAAGTTAATTATAAAGTAATTTAATAATTTTAATAATGTTTTTAATCATTATTTTATATTTTAAATTAATTTAATATAATTTCATTATAATTATTAATTCATCTAAATATAGATATATATATTATAAATTATTGTACTATTTTGTAATTGAATACATTATTTTATATTTTAAATTAATTTAATATAATTTCATTATAATTCAAAAAATATATTTATTAATTCATCTAAATATAGATATATATTATAAATTATTGTACTATTTTGTAAGTATATTATTATAATTACATATGCATTTATTATATTACTTATAATTATTGATTAATAATTGTAAATTATGGATTAACTTATAATTTAGCTTATTAACTTTATGAGGTTTATACTATTTTGTATTAGCTTTGATTTAGCTGATAAAGTATATTATAGCTAATAATTTTATTTGTACTTTTTTGTACTGTTATGGTGTGTAATAATGGATTTAAATCAATTAGTAAAAGGTAAATTTGGAGATAAAGAATTTTTATTAGGTAATGAAGCAGCTGTTAGAGGTGCTATTGAAGCAGGCGTTTCAATCGCTGCAACTTATCCTGGAACTCCTTCTTCTGAAATTGGAAATATATTGTCTGTTCTTGCAAAGGATGCAGGAATGTTTTTTGAATTTTCTATTAATGAAAAGGTGGCTATGGAAGTCGCTGCTGCAAGTTCAGCCAGTGGATTAAAAACTTTCACATTTATGAAACATGTTGGATTGAATGTTGCTTCAGATTCATTTTTAACTGCAGTTTATACAGGAACTCCTGGAGGAATGGTTGTATTATCTGCTGATGATCCTTCAATGTTTTCTTCACAAAATGAACAAGACAACAGACATTATACTAGACTAGCTAATTGCCCTGTTTTAGAACCTTCAAATCCTCAAGAAGTTAAAGACATGATGAAATTTGGCTATGAAATTTCAAAACATTTTTCTATTCCAGTTATTCTCCGTACTACTACTAGAGTTTCACATATGAGGGGTATTGTGGAATTTGACAATGTGGAAAAAGAATCAATAAATAAAATTGAAATTAATAAAGATAACAATACGCATTGGAAAAAAGGATTTTTTAAGAAAAACCCTAAACAATTTGTTCCTGTTCCAGAAAATTCAATAGTCATGCATCAAAATCTTGTATTAAAAATGGAAGAAATAAATGAATTAACTAACAATTCTGATTTAAATAATATTTTTGAATTTAATTTTGAAAACAAAATAGATGAGATTAGAAATAATAATTCTAATAACAACTCTAATAATAATTCTAATAATAATAGTAATAGTAATAGCAATACTGGTAATAATAATTCTAAAAAATATGGTGTTATAGCTAGTGGAAGCGCATTTAACTATGCTTATGATGTTGTTAATGAGGACAATTTGCCTTTTGATATCTTAAAACTTGGTTTTTCATATCCTTTCCCAAAAGATCTAGTTTTAGATTTCGTTGAAGATTTAGATGGAGTTTTTGTGGTTGAAGAGGTAGATCCAGTCATGGAAAAAGAAATTTTAGCTGCTATTGGTGAATTTGGAATAGATATTCCTGTATTTGGTAAATTAGATGAAACTTTTCCACTTATTCATGAATTTAATTGTGATATTGTTAGGGAGTCTATTAATAAAATAATTAAACAAGAAAATAATGAAGAAACTGAAAATAATGAGAAATTAGAAGAATCACTTGATGATGAATCTAAAAAATCAGATATTAATGAAAAATTGGAAAATATAAAAAATAATCTTCCTTTTCGACCACCTACTTTGTGTGCAGGATGTTCACATAGAGCTACTTATTTTGGTGTTAGACGAGCAGCTGAAGAATTAGATATAGCTAATGAAGACCTTATATTTTCTTCAGATATTGGATGTTATACTCTTGGTGTAAGTCCTCCTTATGAAACTACAGATTATTTATTATCTATGGGATCTAGTATTGGAGATGCATGTGGATTTTCAGCTGGTACTAACCAACATATTGTTAGTTTTATTGGGGATTCTACTTTTTTCCATGGTGGAATACCTCCTCTTATAAATGGGGTTCACAATAAACATAAATTTGTGGTTACTGTTCTGGATAATAGGACAACGGCTATGACTGGAGGTCAACCAAATCCCGGTATTCCTGTTGATGGTATGCGTGATATTGCTCCTGAAATTTCTATTGAAAAAATAGCTAAAGCTACAGGTTGTGAATTTGTAGAAAGTATTAATCCAATGAATTTAAATAAAACAGTTGATACTTATAAAAGAGCTCTTGAATATGATGGAGTTTCTGTAATTATAGCTAAATATCCCTGTACACTTATCAAAGGAACTAAAACTAAAAGACCACTGATTATAAAACAAGATAAATGTGATGATTGTAGAGTATGTATAGATACTTTAGCTTGTCCAGCAATTTCAGTTGTTGATGATAAAGTTGAAATTGATGACCTTCTTTGCAAAGGTTGTACTGTTTGTGTACAAATGTGTGATGAAAAAGCTATTGGTGTTAAAAAAGAAGATTAACTATATAATCTAATTAGCTAATAATTGAATAATTTGGTGAAAATTATGTTTAATAAAGAAAATTCTTACAATGTTTATATCTGTGGTGTTGGAGGTCAAGGAATTATAAAAACTTCTGTTATTATAGGTGAAGCTGCAATGAATGAAGGATATGATGTTCTAATGAGTGAAATTCATGGAATGTCACAAAGAGGAGGAGTTGTTTCTACAGAACTTAAAATTGGAGATTATAAAAGTTCAATTATTGAAAAAAATAATGCAGATATTATTTTGAGTTTTGAACCATCAGAATCTATAAGAGTTCTTGATAAATCTAATGAAGACACTAAGATAATTTTTAATACTTATCCAATAGTTCCTTCTACCCTAACTCAATTTAATCAAACTTATCCTGATATAAAAGAGATGATAAATAGTTTAAATGAAAATTATGACTTTGTTTATCCGATTGATGGGGAAAAATTAGCTATTGAATCAGGAAGCTTATTGTCTTTAAATATGGTTCTTCTTGGTGCAGCTATCGCTAATAATACCTTTCCACTTTCAAAGGAATCTATCATAAGTTCTATGAAAAATAATTTACATCCAAAATTCCATGAAATGAATGTAAAAGCTGTTGAAAAAGGTTATAACACAGTAAAAAACAGTTAATAATATATTTTATAATTATTAATAAATTTATTTTATATAATTATTTTATATAATTATTTTACTATTTATTTCATTTGTTTTAGTTATATTTGCATTCATGTTTTGGTTAATATTTATTTTATCTATTCTTTTTAAAAAAAGAATATAAAATATAATAGTTTAAACTATTATTTCTACAATTTAAATCTAAATTAATAATGTTTTATATCAATATCTAAAACTTCATCAACAGAAGTGTCAAATTCATTTTGTTCACTATCTAAATCTGGAGTTAAAGTTGCACACTCAGCATCAATGTTTGTTTTTATATCATTCATGTTAGATTGAGAATCAAATATATCAATTACACTATCTGAGATAACAATTTCTATATCATATACTGCATTTTCAACATCAATGTATGCATTTTGAGCATCAGCTATGGTAGTTAATGTTGTTGGTATATAATCAATTAATGCATTGTATGTATATATATCTGTTTCTAGATTTGTTATAGCTGTTCTAATATTGACTATTTCATCTTCCAAATCGATTAGTTCTGAATCTATGATGCTAGATAGTGTTGTGAGATCTGCATTTGCTTCTTTTAATGCTATGCACTAGCTTTTAAAGCTTGTAATTTTGATTCTAACTCATCATATAAAGCTAAGACTTCGTCAATTTTATCTTGAGTTGCTTGTTTTAAATCATCAATTTCTTCTTGTATTTTGTCAATTGCTGCTTGACTAGCTATTTGATTAGCTAAATCTTCAGTTTCTGTTATTAATGCATCTAATTCTGTTAAAGAATTATTGTTTTCAATAACAGCATCTATGTAGTCTTTACCATCATCTGCTGTATTTCCTCCAAAGTAACTATTCATAATAACATTGGTGAATTTGTTGAAATATAATTTTCTAGCATTATTAATGAAACTTGCATTATCTATAGCTTTATTTCCAACAGCTGTATTGAAATAACTTTCAAAAGCAGCTATAAATTCATCATAACCTGAATCACCAGGATATAAACCTTCAATAGCTGCGTAATATTCTGCAAATTCTGTAACATTTATTTTTAATGAAATATTATAGTAGTAAATTACTGTAAATAACCATAGAGGGTGTTCATTTGGGTGTTGAATAATGAAGAAATACTATTTAATTTACTAGTAGCATCGTTATATTTGCCTTAGATACTGTCTTTCTTATCTATTGCATTTTCTAAATATATAGCAAATTTATTAATTTTATTGGTATAATAATTAATTAGACTTAATGCAGTATTAATATCAATTGATGATTTCATATTATTTATTTTAGTATTTCGTTCTTTTAAATAAGCTTTTTTGTAACTTTGTTTATTTTTATTAAAGGTTGGCTTATAATCTAGTAGCTTCTTTTTTGCTTTTGATAATGCATTTTTATTAGTTTTAGTTTTTTTAGAATTGTATTTTTTTAGATAAGCATTATAATTGTTTTTAACTTATTATATTTAGTCAATGATGATTGATATTTAGAATAAGTAATATTTCTAGCATTTAATGCATCTTTTGATTTTTTATTTAAATCTTTAAGTTTTTTGATATTATTTTGTAATTTTTGATTATTATCTCCTAATGATTTATTGTCAGATTGGATAGTCTTATTTATATTATTTACATCATTTGTAGCATTTTTTAAACTATTATTCATGTTTTTATAATCATCTTGCCATTTATCTGAGTCATCATATGCTGTATTAACATCTCAAATAGATGAAATTGCAACCACAATTTAAGATAAATATCGTTGCAGACAACTATCAAAAGATGATTATTTCTTTGGTTTTTAGTAATCATATATTAATCTCCTATTGCTCAATTAAACTAGTTATAAATAGATCACATCTAATTTATTAAAAATATTTATAATTTGTTTCTATTTTTATCCCAATATTTTTATTTAATATTTTATCCTATATTTTTCTCATATTTTTAACTAAAATTATTAGGATAAAAAAATATTGTTTGAGTAATTGATTGCTATTATAACTATATAATATATTCTTTTGCTTTTTTATTTAAATCTTTCTATTAAGTAGAAATTATTTTATAAAATATATTAATAATAATAATTTAGATATTTTTTATATATGTTTACAATATATATTATTCATTATAAAATAAAATACATATACATATAAACATTTTTTACACATATTTCATGCTATTTTTATTTTATTTTTATATTTTTATTTTATTTTTCATACTTTATTTTATTTTTATAAAATGAGTTACATTATTATATGTTATATGGCAATATGAGGCACAATATTTATTTCTAAAAATAATTTATTAAAATATTAAAGATAATAAACAAAGTTTATATAAATAAAATAATAGAAAATAATTATAATTGCGTATAAAAATATTTTATAATATAATTTATAACATATTTTAGTATATTTAATATTAATAATTTAATTTTAAATTTATGGTGATTATATGGTTTATGAAGTTAAAAACGCTATTATTCAAAGAAATGCATTAGATGAAAGCTTTGAATTAATTGATCTAAATGGAATTTTTAAAGATAAAGATGTTTTGATAGCTATTGATAGCGACACTCTGATAACAATTCAGTTATTAATAAGATCTATATTAAACAATGATTTCAAAAAATGGAATGAAATAACTGAATTAAATAATAATGAATCTATTTCTAATTTATTTGTTAAACTTGGATATAAACGAGAAGAAGTAGCTAAGCTTTTAAATGATTTAGATTAAATATTTAAAAAAATCATTAAATTAATTAAAATGGACTAAAAAGTAAATAATAAATTAAAACAAAGTTAAAATAAATTAAATAAAAATTAAAAAACTAAAGAAATTAATTGAATGTTAATACAAATGAACTTTAATACTCTTTTATGTCTTCTGGTGTGAGAATATTAGCATTATTTTCTTTTAAAACTTTTATTCCATTATCTATATCTTCTAATCGCATAACTACAATTGCTTCATTTGTTTTTTTACTTACAAATGCATAAATATATTCTACATTTATATTTTTATCATCAAGATATCCAAGGATAGTGTTAAGTCCATCTGGTTTATCTGGAACTTCTACAACAATTACTTCATTTTCTTTTACCACAAAATTATTTTTTTCTAAAATGTTTTTTGCTTTTTCATTATCTGAAACTATTAATCTTAATATTCCAAATTTAGTAGTATCTGCTATAGAAAGAGCTCTGATATTTATTTTTTCTTTTGATAAAACCTCAATAGCTTTTTTCAATTTCCCTTCTTTGTTTTCAATAAATATAGATATTTGTTTGTTTTTCATGATTATTCCTCATTATAAATCGAATTTTTTATCATAAATTAAATTTTTTAGTCAAAATTCATTATTTATATAAATAAAAATTTATTATTCAAAATTTCTCTCATCAATAACTCTCACTGCTTTTCCTTCACTTCTAGGAAGGGATTTTGGTTCTACTAAAGTTACATTAACACGTAAACCAATTTCTTTTTGAATAATAGTGGATATATTATCTTCAATAGCTTCCATCTTTCTCATTTCATCTGAAAATAGTTCTTTAGAAGTTTCTACTTTAACTTCAAGTTCATCTAGATTTTTTGGTCTTGTAACAACAATTTGATAATTAGGAGTCAAACCATCAATTTTTAATAAAGCTCTTTCTATTTGTGATGGGAATACTATAACTCCTCTTACTTTAAGCATGTCATCACTTCTACCAGTAATTCTTGACATTCTAGCTAAAGTTCTACCACAATCGCATGTTTCATGGGTTAAAGAGGTGATATCTTTTGTACGGAATCTTATAATGGGCATTCCTTCTCTAGTTAATGTAGTTAATACTAATTCTCCTTTTTCTCCATCTTCTAATGGTTGCATTGTTTTAGAATCAATGATTTCAGGATAAAAATGATCATCAGATATATGGAGACCTACTTTTTCTTGACACTCTTGAGCTACTCCAGGACCAATAATTTCTGTTAATCCATAAATATTTAAAGCAACAATACCAAGACGTTTTTCTAGCTCATCTCTCATTTCTTCAGTCCACATTTCTGCTCCTAATATTCCTGATTTTAAACTAATTTCTTCAGGATTCAACCCTTCTTTTTCAAGAACTTCGGCTAAATAAAGTGCATATGAGGGAGTACAAGTTAATATGGTGCTTTGAAAATCTTGCATTACTTCGATCTGTCTTTTTGTATTTCCTGCAGAAATAGGAACTACTGTTGCCCCTAATTTATGACATCCATAATGAATACCAAATCCTCCAGTAAAAAGCCCATAACCATAACAATTTTGAATTCTATCTCTTTTTGTTCCAAGTGCCATCACTACTGCTCTTGCACTAACTTCTGCCCAAATTTCTATATCTTTTTCTGTGTAACCTGATACTGTTGGTTTACTTGTAGTTCCAGAAGTGGTATGAATTTCAATTATTTCTTCTTCTGGTACTGCAAACATTCCAAATGGATATGCATCTTGAAGATCAGTTTTCGTTGTAAATGGTATTTTATCTATATCTTCAAGAGATTTAATGTCTTTTGGTTTAATTCCAATATCATCAAACTTCTTTTTGTAAAATGGGACATTATCATAAGTTTTTTTGACTGTTTCTTGTAATCTTCTTAATTGCAGTTTCTTTTTTTCTTCTGAATCCATACATTCAAATTTTTCATTCCATACCATATTATCCCTTATCTCTGTATTTGATGATAATTTAGTTAATTATTGCTATTTATTCAATTAATATTTATTTATAATTATTTATAATTAATATTATTTTGTTATATTTATTATTTATATATTGATTATTAATAATAAAAATTTTATATACAATATCTATTTTATTATATAGAATCTATTTGATATGTTTTCATATATTTATTTTCATATTATTATTTCACATTAATTTTATATATTATTTATATATAATTATAATATTTTTAATATTATTTTTTTTAGTTTTATAAAAAGTAATTTATAAAGATCATTCATAAAACTTTATATAATAATGATTTACAAAGAACTTTTAGGGTTGATATAGGTTAAACTTTAGGTTTTTGCTTAAATTGACTTAAAGTTACTTTATAGTCATCATATTTTCATATAATTGTTATATAATTAATATAGTATTCTTGAGGTTAATTCATGGATTTAGTGGTTTTATCAATCGTTTTTATAATCTATTTTTTGATAGTAGGTTATGTGGGTTATTTAGCTTGGAAACGTACAAAATCTTCTGAAGATTTTATGCTTGCAGGCCGCAAAACACATCCTTATGTTATGTCATTGAGCTATGGTGCGACATTTATTAGCACGGCGGCTATTGTTGGTTTTGGTGGTGTTGCAGGTCAATTTGGTATGAGTATTTTGTGGTTGACTTTTCTTAATGTTTTTGTAGGAGTATTCATTGCATTTATATTAATGGGTAAAAGAACTAGGAAAATGGGTCATAATTTGGGTTCTTTAACCTTCCCAGAATTCCTATCTCACCGTTTTAATAGTAAATTCATTCAATATTTCAGCGGAGGAATAATATTCTTTGGAATGCCAATTTATGCTTCTGTTGTTCTTATAGGCGCTGCTAGATTCATGGAAACGTCTCTTTCTCTTAATTTCCACCTTTCTCTTTTAGTATTGTCTGTAATCGTTGCTTTTTATGTTATATTTGGAGGAATAAAAGGAGTAATGTATACTGAGGCAGTTCAAGGATCTATAATGTTTTTTGGAATGATATTTTTACTTATATTCACTTATTGGATGTTTGGAGGGATTGTAGAAGCTCATACTAGTCTCACTGCGTTAGCTCCACATTTCCCTGCTAATGCTAGTGTTTTAGGTGGAACGGGATGGACGTCTTTTCCAACGCTTGGAAGTCCATTTTGGTGGTCACTTGTTTCTACAATTATTATTGGTGTGGGAATTGGAGTTCTTGCTCAACCACAACTGGCAGTTAGATTTATGACAGTAGAATCTGATAAAGAATTAAATCGTGCTGTTTTAATGGGTGGATTGTTTATAGCTGTAATTCCAGGAACTGCTTATATTGTTGGAGCTCTTTCTAATGTTTATTTCTTTGATAACTTTGGACAAATAGCTGTAGACTTTGTTGGTGGAAATATTGATAAAATCATTCCCACATTTATCAATTTAGCTCTTCCTGAATGGTTTGTTTATGTATTTTTATTAACCTTACTTGCAGCAGCTATGTCTACATTAAGTTCACAATATCATGCTCAAGGGACTTCAATGGGTAGGGATATTTATGAAACATTAACAAAGAAGAAAAATGTAGCATCAATACCTGTAACTCGTGCAAGTATTCTTATAGCCGTTGTTTTAGCATTTGTTCTTAGCTTATTCCTACCTGGAAGTGTGGTAGCTCAAGGTACGGCTCTTTTCTATGGAATTTGCGCCGCTGCGTTTTTAAATGTTTACATATGTGCCTTATTCTGGAAAAGAACAACAAAAGAAGGGGCTATTGCAGGAATTATTTCAGGCACGTTGGTAAGTTTATTTTGGTTAATATTTATCTTTGGAAACACAGCTAAAGGTCTTGGTATTTGTCAATTTTTAACAGGTCAACCAATGCTTATTCAATCTCTACCATGGTCATCTATTGATGCAATAATAGTTGCAGTTCCAGTATCTTTCAGTTTCACAATTATTGTAAGTTTACTTAGTAAACCATTGGATCCGGAATTAATTGATAAATGTTATAATGGTATTGGTCCCAAAAAATCGAATAATGCTAGTGAAATAAAAGAAACAAAAGAAATTAGTGGAAAATAAAAATAATTAAAAGGATGTAAAAATGTTTTTAGGAATACCAGATCCTTGGGTTTTAAGTGGCTATTTACTTTTAGTAATATCCACACTCTTATGTGTAGTTTACGGTATTGTAAATTGGGACTAAAGGCGATGAAGAAAATTGTTCTGAAGATTAGCTTTAATTTAAATTTTCTAGAATAATAATTTCTTTTTTATTTTTATTTTTTTATTTATTTAATTTATTTTAATTTATTTAGTTTATTATAATCTATTTTTCTGTTTTATATATTTTTATTATTTATTTTTTATACTAAATATTAAATATTTCAATGAACATATATATTTATAATACATTTTTTAGTATATTTGTTTTATAAATAATCAGAGGAATTAATGTGAAAATCGTGGAAGATATTATTGGAAAAGAAGTTGTAAATACTGATGCTGAGCTAATTGGTAAAGTAACAGATGTTGAATTTGATAATGATACAAACGAATTAGAAGCATTGATATTAAAAAAGGTGGAATAGCTGAATTATTAAACATCTCTAAAAGTGAAGATATAATTCCTCATGTTATGATAAAAAAATCGGAGATAAAATTTTATTAAAAGGTACTTTTAATGAGTTAAATTTAGAATAATTGGATATTTTTGATAATTTTATTAAAATTATTTATTCATAAAATTCTATTTTACTTTATTATAAAATTTTACTTTATTTAAATATTTTTTTATTTAATTTTTATTTATAAATATTTTATTTTATTTAAAAATTCGGTGAATTAATGACTTCAAAGAATTATTTGATAGATATTTTAAAAGAAAATCAAGTTTTTAAAACTGGTGATTTTGTACTTTCTTCTGGAAAGAAAAGTAATTATTATATTGATATGAAAAAAGCTATTACTGAACCAAATATTCTAAAAACAATAGCTGAGCTTATTAATGAAAAAATTACTTATGAGGGAATTGATAAAGTTGCAGGCCCTGCTCTTGGAGCTGTACCTATAGCCACAGCAGTTTCATTACAATCTAAAATTCCTCTTTTAATGATTAGAAAAGAAAAAAAAGGCTATGGGACTTCAAAACTAATTGAAGGCGAATTGAATGAGGAGGACAATGTTATTGTAGTGGAGGATGTTACTACAACAGGAGAATCTCTAATAAAAGCTATTAAAACCATTCAAGAAAATGGAGGAATTGTAAAAAAAGCATTTGTAGTTGTAGACAGAGAAGAAGGAGCAATTGATTCATTTAAAGATGAAAATATTGAATTTGAACCTCTAATATCAGTTAATGAATTTTTTTAATATTTCTTATTCTCTTAATCTTATTTTTTATCCTTTTTTATTCTTATTCTTTTAAATGTTTTTTTAGATGAGGTAATTCATTAATAACAATTGATACTCCTAATTTTACTGCATTTGGAGATCCTGGCATTGAGAATATAATTGTTTTTTTGTAAACTCCAGCTGTTGCTCTTGATAATAAAGCTCCAGAACCTAACTCTTCATAGGTTTTTCCTCTAAATATTTCACCAAATCCTAACAATTCTTTTTCAAATAAAGGTTCTATTGTTTCAATGGTTATATCTCTACTTCCTATTCCAGTTCCACCAGTTGTAAAGATTACATCAATATTTTCATTGATCATTTCTTCAATAGTGTTTATTAATAGGTCTTTTTCATCAGGTATGATTTTATAGCTTTCTACATTGTATTTTTGGTTTAATTCATCCTTAATTAGTTTTCCTGATATATCGGTTTCTTGTTCAATTTTTTGATCCTTGAATTTTGTATCACTAAGAGTAATAACTCCACAACTCACTTTAATTGAAGATTTTTCTTTGTGTTCTTCCATTGTTTCACTTTTCATATTTTATTCTCCATTACATCCATTTTATCTTAATATTATTTATATTGCTTTAATAAGTAATTTTTTTTATTTTTTTTATTGCTTTTAACTTATTTAATTACTTTTAATTCACTTGATTAGATGATTCATCTATTTATTAAATTATGAATTTATTTATAATATATTTATAATATAATTAATAATATACTAATTATAATAAATTAATTATATAATAATATTTTCATGTTTTAAATTTTATTTATTTGTATTTATGTTTAAAAAATAGTTTATAAAAGTATAATTATATTTATAAAAATTAATTATATTATAAATATATTATAAATAAATTCATAATTTAATAAATAGATGAATCATCTAATCAAATGAATTAAAAGTAATTAAATAAGTTAAAAGCAATAAAAAAAAATAAAAAAAATTGTTTGATTGTATTAATTATTGTGTTATTATAGTTATTATTTTGAGTAATACTTTAAATCATAATTGTACTATAATTATTACTTTAAAAAATTAGTGAAAATCTTTTTATTTAATTAGAAAAATTTTATTATCATTTAGTTGCTGAAATAATATTTAATGGTTTGATATCCATTTTAGAAAAATAAGAATATAGCGAAGAGGGCAGATTAAAATTGGATTGGAGGCGGATTCAATGCCAAATTTTGTCATGATAATAAGAGTTAAGATAAGACCCTACCTTTCAAGATATTAGTATATACTTACTTAATATAATGTTATGTAAAGTATCAAACATTGTTAATGTTGAACGTTTTTTCGTTTCAATATAAATTATGTTTTTTTTAATAAAAAGAGAATTTTAATTGATTTTCAGCAATTTGATTTATAATTAACTTTAAAATTTTCTAAGATTGGGAAATATTAGTGATATGCAATAATAGATATAAAGTATCACGATTATTTACTATATATAATATATTTGAGATTTAAAAGTATTATTATTTTTAATTAACTTTATTAATTTTTATTAACAATATCAAATCATAGATATTATATAATTACATAATTATAACATGTTTATAATTGTATTACGGATCAATGGATGAAATTATATTATGGATGATATATTATGGATGATATAAAAGATGATACTTATTATATATTAGATGCTTCTGCTTTTATTGGTGGTTTTGAAGTAAAAAATTCTTCTTTGAATTTTACAATATCTGAAATAAGTGAAGAAGTTAAAGATTTAAAATCAAAAATTATTTTTGATCAAACAATTGAAGATAACTATTTATTCATTGAAGAACCTAGTAAATCTAGTTTAGATGAACTTAACAAAATTATTTCAAATTCTGGAGATACATTAAGATTTTCTACTCCAGATAAAAAATTATTAGCTTTAGCTATCTGCTTTTTTAATAAAGGAAAATCAGTAAAAGTCGTTACAGATGATTATTCTATTCAAAATGTTCTTAAAATATTAAATATTCCATATAGAAGTGTATTAACAGAAGGAATTAAAGAAGTTTATAATTGGAAAAAAACATGCCAAGGATGTAGAAAGGCATACTCAGATATTTATGAAGATGAAATTTGTGAAATTTGTGGTTCTAAAATATTTAAAAAAAGAATAAAATTAAAATAAATTTGAATAATGAATAATATTAATAAAGAAATAATATTAATAAAATATTATAATATATTATAAAATATATGAGGTATAATGAATATATGATATTTAATGAAATATTTTTCAATAGAATCATATTTTTTATAATTATTTTTAACAAAATCTTGATTAATAAAAAGACTATATAATAAAAAAATTGTTAGTTAATAAAAGATTCGTTGAATAGATGGTATTTGAGATAAAATGAAAATTGGAATTGTTGTACATGGTCCTAATATAATCGATTCAGGCCATGCTCTAAAAATTATAAATTTTTTAGAAAATTTTGGAGAAGTTTCTTGTATATTGGGCGGGACTATGGGAAGAACAGCTGTCATTGATGCTTATTTGGAAAATAAGATTGATATATCCACTAAACGACTTCCTAGTGAATCTTTATCTTCATTTGTTAATAAAGGAATGGATGTAATTTTCCTTCTTAATTATGGAAAATCTTCAATAACTGGTCATACATTTGGATATAAAGTAATTAATAATGCTCTTTCAAATTTAAACAAGAATAATCAAGATAACAAAAATATTTCTATTATTCAAATAGAACGACCTGGTGAAGATGATGGTTCTATAATTTCGTGGAATGGTAAAGAATTAGACTTATCTAAAAAACTTTCTAAATTTTTAAACTTAAGTATATTAAATTCTAAATCAATAAAAAATAAATATATCGAAAGAGAATCAAATGGACTTAAATTAGAATATAATAAGGATAAAAAAATCACTGATAAAAATCTTAGTGAATCTAAAGATTCTAAAGTAAGATATATTCATGGTGTTTCTCCAAATGAGAATATATTTGTTAATGGAGTAGTTATTGGTAAATCTAACAGTGAATTTTTATCTCTAATTTCTAAAAATGGTAAAATTGTAGATATTATTGGGGGAATTATCAAACCTCATGGCCTTGAGAAATTAGGTAATATTGATATAGATAAAGTTGTTGTTAAAACAGGTCTTCTTAGAAGGTCAAAACCAAAACCTAGAATCATTAATAATGGCTCTGAAAAGAATTTAGAAGAACATAATGTTAATGAAGATAAAAAAAATATTAATTTAAATAATAATCTTAAAAATAATACTCTAAAAATAGCTTTTATAGATCATGCAGCTGAAGATATATATAATTTAAAAGATTGTGATTTAGCTATTACGGTTGGAGATGATACTACTCTTATAGCTTCTGATATATTATATCGGTTTAATATTCCTATCATTGGTATAACTGATGGAGATTTAGATAAAGTACTTGAAAGCGGATATATTACTGAAAATTCTAGCATCATTGAATTAAAATCAGGTTTTGATGATATAGTTGGGAAATCTATTTTTAAAGAGATTTTTAAATCAAAAGATTGTATTAATTTAGATATTGCAATTGATATGGATCTCAATAATCATAATGATAATAATAAAGTTCTTCAAATGAATATTGAATATTTAAATAAATTAAAAAATGAGAAAATTGAAGATTTTAAAAATGAAGTTCTTAAAATAGTAAATAATATAACTTCCCAATACATAATAAAAGAGTGATTAAGAAACTGATTAAATAATTGATAGATAATGTATTTTTCTTAAATATATGAGTTTAATTTATTCATGAGTGAGGTGTGATCTTGGATTTAGCTGAAATTGTAAAATCTCTCCAAGATTTTGAAGGAGTATCTAGAAAAGAATCAATTGAAAACATAACCAATAAATTAAAAAATGTATATAATATTGCTGGTGATACCTTACTTGATTTTGGTGAGGATGCTTCAGCTATTGACATTGGTGACGGTAATATAATTTTATTTGCTGCAGACGGAATTTGGGGAAAATTGATGGATGCAGATCCTTATTGGGCAGGTTATTGTTCTATTCTTGTAAATGTAAACGATATTGCTGCAATGGGAGCTAAACCAATAGCTATGGTAAATATACTTTCAATTAATAATAACGATATAGCTAATGATTTGATTAATGGAATAACAGATGGATGTAAAAAATTTAATGTTCCTATGGTTGGTGGACATTTTCATCCAGATACAGATTATAATGCTCTTGATGTTGCAATAATAGGAATAGCTAAAAAGGATAAAATTATAACTAGCTTTGGGGCAGAGATTAATGATAAGGTTATTGTAGCTATTGACTTAGATGGAAGACAACATCCTAAATTTAAACTTAATTGGGATACTACATATTTAAAAGATGAAAAAATTGTTCAGGATCAAATAATTGCTATGAAAAAGATAGCAGAAAAGAATTTAGTCACTGGTGGAAAAGATATAAGTAATCCTGGAACACTTGGTACTCTTGAAATGTTGTTAGAATCTTCTAATGTTGGGGCTAAAGTTGATTTAAATAAAATTCCTAAGAATGAAAATGTTAATTGGGATGATTGGCTTAAATCCTATCCTGGAGCAGGTTTTGTTTTAACTGCAAAAGAAGAAAATGTTGAAGAATTAATAAATTTATTAAAAGAAGTTTCTATCATTGCCTCTGTAGTAGGAGAAGTAATCAATGACAAGAAACTCTTTTTATCTGATGAAAATAGTGAAATAGTCTTGTTTGATCAGGAAAAAAATCCTGTTCTTAAAATTAATAAAGATTAATAGAATAAAATATATTATAAATATTAATAAGCATTATTATGGATTATATTGAGGGGTTTTATGCTAGTAAAAATTAATGGAGATGATGTAGAACTTTCTGAAGGGTCTACAATAAAAGAAGCAATAGATTTTTCAAATGCTCCTTATGATGATGGAAGTATAATTTGTTTAATTAAAGGAAAAAAAGAATTTGAAAAAAATATTAATAAATATAGATTAAAAACTCCAAAAGGAAGCATAATAATTGAAATGAATGATAATGATGAAGCTCAACCTTTGGTGGAACTTTGGAAAAAACAATATAAAGATTTTATAGATACTTCTATAAGATGGACTTCTTCTAATGAAGTAGCTGTTGGTCCTATAACTACAAATTTAGAACCAACAATGGAAGAAAATAGGTATAAGGATGAGGATGTTATACTTAGTCTTTCTGGTTTTAGTAATGAATCTACTCATATTATTTTTACAAAAGAAGATCATTCAGCGGTTTATGGTGTTCCAGATTATAATAAAGGAATTTTCGCTAAAATTGTTGGTGGAAGAAGAACTATACGATTATTAGATTCTTCTGATAATATAATAACTATTGAGCCGGTTATTGAAAGAAGTAGTGTTACTGATAGTGCTTCTGTATCTGATTTAAACTCTGTTTTAGAAGAAGGAAATCAATTATTTACTTATGTTTTGATTAAACCTAATGAGGACTCTCCTCAATCATGTGAACATTTATTTTCATTGATTGAAAATGGTAATATTTCTGTTGATTATGAATCAAATTCCTTTGTTGGTTTTTATTCTCTTCAAGGTTTAGGAAAACCTTCGGAAGATTTAACTACAAGAAAAAGAGGAACAGTTACTATAAGAAACGATGGAAAAGGCATTGGAAAAGTTTATATTTATAGAGAAGATCGAGTTAAATCTTCAAATCATACTAATGTTGCCACAGTAGAAAAAGGAATGGAATTACTGGATATAGCTAAATTTAATAATAAAATTACCATTAAAAGTAATCCTGAAAGAATAATGACTTTATCTATGACTCAAAAAGAAGCAGAAGATTATTTAAAAACTATAGGTGTGGAACATAAAAAAACAGGTGTAGTTGAAGATGATGCACTTATTGTAGAACAAATTCCTGAATTTTCCATTGATATTATTAAAAAAGGTTCTGTTGAGACAAAAGGAATTAATGAAGAAGATTTAGCTCTTGTAAAAATTTATGACAAAGCTGATGAAGCTCCAAGATCTTCATGGTATTTTAAAAAGATCACTGGCCTTGTTAAAAAACCAATTGGTGTTTTAAAAATCCATTTTGCATTTCCTGGTATGAAAATGTCTATTTTTGAAGGAGATGCTAAAGAAGCTAAAGGATTGATTCCTGAAAACACTCCTGGAGTTTGTGTTGAAGCTGGTAAAATTGGCGTAACAAACATGGCTAAAAAGAATGTTGGGCTGATTGGTGTTAGATTTGAAAGTAATGATGAATTTGGTCCTACATCAGAACCATTCAACGCAACAAATATTGTTGGAAAAATATTAACTGATTTAAATCATCTAGAAAAACTTAAAGAAAATGAATTACTATATATCAAAAGAGTTAATTGACAATTAGTTGATTTTAGTTAATAATAATATAATATTGATATTTATAAATACTATGTCATTTAATACAGAATTTAATATAATACTAGAGGGATAAGAAATGGTTGAAAATGTCTGTATCAATCCAGATCTCGGTAAAGAAGCTATGGACCCTGAAACTGTTACAAAGATGATTATTTTAGGTCCAAAAGCTAATGTGAGTGAAAATGAAATTGTAAATCAAATGCATCTTTTAGATTTACCACTTACAATTAAACAGACTTGTTATGGTGCAATGGTAAGTGGAAATGAGGAAGATGTTAAGGAAGCTATTAAAGAAGTAAGAAAATTAGATCCTTATAATATTTTTACAAAAGATAGAGGTTTCCCACCTGGGGATCCTAGAAGATGCAGAGGTCATAGAAAAGGACCTAGAGAAGGATTCCATCAGATGGAAAAAGAATTTAAGCTTCTTGGTTTTGTTTCAGATGCTTTAAAAAATCCAAAAAAAGTTTCTCTTGAAGAAGAAACTTGTATTCCAGTAGATGAATTTGAAAAAATTATGAATCAATGTTTAGCAGAAGGAGATGTTGATAATTTTAATAAAAATGAAAATAATGATAAAGATAATTAATCATTGATAGATAATTAATAATTGGTAGGCTGAGGGTTTTATGAAAAAAGATGATTTTTATAAAAATATTTCATTTTTAATGGTGATAGAATGGTAAAAGTAGCTATATTTCCTCCAAATTCTTTAATTTTAGCAGATTTGATTGAAAGAAAAGGACATGAAGTTTTAACTCTTCAAAAAGCTGTTAGAAAAAAAGTTAAGGATCCTGATATTGATTCTCCTCCAATGAATCTAACAGAGGAAGATCCTATAAAAGGATTGAAATATGCAGCTATTGAAGTCCCATCTGGGGTACGTGGAAGAATGTCTCTAATTGGTCCTTTAATTGAGGAAGCAGAAGCAGCTATAATTGTTGATAATGCACCATTTGGTTTTGGTTGTATTGGTTGTGCAAGAACTAATGAACTTTCTATTTTTTATTTGAGAAAGAGAGGAGTTCCAACTCTTGAGGTAAAATATCCTAATACTCAGGATGAAACAACTGATATGGTAAATAAAATAAATACTTTCTTAGATTCACTTCCTAAATCTAATTCAAAGGATTTAAATCAAGAGTCATTTGTAATTCCAGGAGATAATAAGTCTAAGGTGACTAAAAATGGTTAAAATAGCTTTAATATCATGTGGTACAGAATATAGTGGTATTCAAAAGGAAATAGAAAAAGCAGCTACTACATTTGGTTCAGAAATTGTTATTCCTGAGATTGATTTAGATTATATTGAAGAAGCTTATGCTAAATTTGGATTCCCTGCTCAAAGTTCTAGTTTAAAGTTAATGATTGCAAGAACAATGTCTATTATTGAAGGAAAAAGTAAAGCAGATGCAGTTTTTATAGCTACTTGTTTTAGATGTGCAGAAGGTGCATTGGTTAGAAACGAAGTAAGACGTTTTATACAAAAAAATAGTAGGATTCCTGTTGTTACTTATTCATTCACTGAAAGAACAAAAGCAGATGAATTATTTATTCGTATGGAAGCATTAACTACTTCAGTTGCTAGAAGAAGTATTCTTGCTCGTGAAAAACAAGAAGGATTAACTTTGGGTGTTGATTCTGGTTCCACTACTACAAAAGTAGTTCTTATGGAAAATAATAAGGTTATTGGAACAGGATGGACTTCTACCAAAGATATTATAGAATCAGTATCTAAAGCATCTGAAGAAGCTTTTGAAGGTACTGGCTATAGTTTAGATGATGTTGATGGAATTGGAACCACTGGTTATGGCCGTCTTACTATTGGAAAAAATATGAAAGCTGAATTAGTTCAAGAAGAATTATCTGTTAATGCTAAAGGCGCTGTCTATCTTGCAGGTCATCAAAAAGGTGATGCAACGGTTTTAGATATTGGTGGAATGGATAATAAAGTCATTACTGTTAATGATGGTATTCCTGATAATTTTACCATGGGTGGAATATGTGCAGGTGCTTCTGGAAGATTTTTAGACATGACTGCTCGTCGTCTAGATGTTGATATTACAGAACTTGGTCCTTTAGCTATGAAAGGTGATTATAAAAAAGCAATGCTAAATAGTTATTGTATTGTATTTGGTATTCAAGATTTAGTTACTACTCTTGCAGCAGGTGGATCTAAGGAAGATGTAGCTGCAGCAGCTTGTCATTCTGTTTCTGAACAAGTTTATGAACAGCAATTACAAGAAATTGATATTCGAGAACCATTGATTCAAGTAGGTGGAACTTCTCTTATCACGGGCCTAGTTAAGGCAGTTAGTGAAACTCTTGGTGGAATAGATGTTAAAGTTCCTGAATATTCTCAACATATTGGAGCAGTTGGTTCTGCACTTTTAGTTTCAGGGATGGGAAAGAGACAGGAAAATAGATAAATATAATGATAACAATGATATTTCTGATTGATTATAATATTGTTCAGGTGAATTTTAATGCTAGTTGAATCCACAGATAAAGAAGGAGCCAATGTTTATGAAATGATCATAAAACAAATCTTTCAAGATCTTCAATTATCTCCTTCTGTTAAAGACATGAGAGTATTTGTTGATCCTGTTGAAGTTGTATTTATTTTAGCTATAAAAATGGATAAAACTTCTAATTTTACTACTTTAGGGGATGTGGCTAGTTTTGAATATGATAAAGAAAAAGATGAAACAATAATTGGTGTAAAAGATGAAAATTATCTTCCTAATATTTTAAGAAAATTATGGCTTGAAAAAGATAGAGAAAATGTTCATCAACCTAATAGATTTAGTTTTATTCTCGAAGGAGATCAAAAGAATCTTGATACTTTAATCATTGATGATCCTTATGAAAACTTAAAGAAAAGAATTTATGATGCTGCTTTTAGAATAATTCCTGAAGGATTTAGAATAATTAGAGATATTTCTCAAGATGATGTTATAGCTATTGTTTGCACTGATGAATTAATCAAAGATAAATGGTTAGAAAAAGGTTTAACTTATGTTGAAGAACTTAAAGCTGTTAATTAATGTTATAAATTAATTAAAACTATTGAATAATATAATAAGTTTATATTCAATCTTATTATTTAATTTATGGATATTTTCAACTTAATTTATAGACAATTCTAACTATATTATTTTTTGTTCGCCTTTTTTATAACAAAGTTTAATAACTAGTTTTAACATATATAACTTTATTTAATATTTTTATATAATTTAATGAATTTATAATAAGTTTATAATTTTATAATTTAATATTAGATATTAAATAAAGTTATATATGTTAAAATAATATAATTAATATAATCTATTGGATATTATATCTATTAATATGATATCATAGTTAATATGGGTGTTATTATAACACTTTATTAGTAATTTTATTTAATAATTTTTATTTATTTGATCTTAAGATCTATTTATGAGGTGACATTATGGAAAAAGGAAAAGGGAGTCGATTTGCTCATCTAACAAAGGCTCATCCTTGTTTCAATGAGAAAATGCATGATAAAATAGGTAGGGTTCATGTTCCTATTGCTACTAAATGTAATATCTCTTGTAATTTCTGTACAAGAGACATTAATCAAGATGAAAAGAGACCGGGTGTAGCTTCTTGTGTTATGAGTCCAGAACAAGCAATAGAATATGTAGAAGAAGTAACTAAAGATGGGCCAATATCTGTTGTAGGCGTAGCTGGACCAGGAGATTCTTTAGCTAATGAAGCTACTTTTGAATTTTTTGAAAAATTAGGAGAATCTGACCTTGATTTAATCAAATGTATGAGTACTAATGGACTTTTACTTCCAGAATATGCCGAAAAATTAGCTGAACTTGGAGTTAATACTCTTACTGTCACTGTTAATGCAATTGATCCTGAAATAGCTAAAGATATTTATACTTTTGTTAATTATAAAGGAAAAATCTATAAAGGAAAAGAAGGAGCAGAAATTTTAATTAAAAATCAATTAGAAGGAATTGGGAAATTAGCTAAATTAGGTGTAATTATTAAAGTTAATAGTGTCTTAATTCCGGGATTAAATGATGAACATATCGTTGAAATAGCTAAAGAAGTTAAAAAACGTGGAGCTTCTCTTATGAATGTTCTTCCACTAATTCCATTAAATAAAATGAAAAAATATTCTCGACCAAGTTGTGCTGAAATAGAAAAAGTTAGAGATGAAGTTGAAGAAGTTTTACCAGTTTTCAGAGCATGTACTCAATGTAGGGCTGATGCTTATGGTATTCCTGGTAAAAAAAGTGAAGACAAACATTTAAGGATGACTCCTACTAGTCATTACTAATCTTACTTTCTTTTTATCTTATTTTGTATTATTTTTATATATTTTTAAGTTATTTTCTATTAATGGCTGTTTGTTATTATTAATTTTTTTGAAAACTAGAATATTATTTATTTTTCTATTTTTAATTGTATTTAATTATATAATTTTTAAATAAAATATTTATTTTTAAATAAAATGTAGCCCTCCTCTATTTTTCTTTTTTATATTTATCATAATAAAATATATTTAATAAATATGGTGATTATTTGAATATTGACAAAATTAAAGAAATAACTACTAAAATTATTTCGATAATGGTTATTGTCATATTATCACCACCCTTACCTATAAAATAGTAAGTGTGTATAAATAATTGTAAAATATAAAAAACTTATAAAGAATTATACATAAATATAAAATTATATTTACAAATTTAATGGGTAAACTTATAATATATTTTATATAATTTAATATAAGTTAAGAAATTAAAAATAATTAAATTAATCTATAAATTAATATACTTCTTTTAAATAAATATTTATTAAGTGATATCATGAAAACCATGAAATGGAAAAATAATAAATTAATATTAATCGATCAAACTAAATTACCTGATGAACTAAGTTATTTCACATGTGAAAATTATAAAGATGTGATTGTAGCTATTAAAACAATGGTTGTTCGCGGAGCTCCAGCTATTGGAGTAGCTGCAGCTTTTGGTATGGTGCTTGGAGACCTTGCAGGGGAAAATTTAGATCAAGTTGCTGAAGAAATAAAAACTTCTCGTCCAACTGCAGTGAATTTATTTTGGGCTGTTGATAGGGTACTTGAAAGTGAAAATCCTCTTGAAGAAGCTTTAACTATGTATGAAGAAGATATTGAAACTAATTTAGCTATTGGTAAAAATGGTGCTGAAATTATTTCTGATGGAGATACAATTTTAACTCATTGTAATGCAGGAGCTCTAGCTTGTGTTGATTATGGAACAGCACTAGGTGTTATTCGATCTGCTTATAATGAAAAGAAAGATATTGATGTAATCTGTGATGAAACACGTCCTTTGGGTCAAGGAGCTCGTCTTAGTGTATGGGAAATGCAACAAGAAAATATTCCTGTAAAACTCATTCCTGATGTAGCTGCAGGTTATTTAATGCAAAAAGAAGAAGTTGATAAAGTTGTTATTGGTGCAGATAGAGTAGCTAAAGATGGAATAGTTAATAAAATTGGTTCATTAATGATAGCTCTTGCAGCTAAACGATTCAATGTTCTTTTTTATGTAGCTGCTCCTCTCAGTACTTTTGATCATGATATCTCTATTTATGATACAGAAATTGAAGAAAGAGGCTCAGAAGAAGTAACTCGTTATGGTGGGTCTAGGATTTGTCCAGAGAGAACTGAAGTTAGAAATCCTGCTTTTGATATAGTTCCAAAGGATTTAATAACTGGAATTATTACTGAAAAAGGAATTATTGATCCTGAAAAATTTGATGAATTTTTTGAAAAATTAAAAGAATAATTTTATTTTTTATAATTTCTATTTTATTTTTATTTTCCTTTAATATTCTTATTATTTCTTCTTGTAGTTTATTATTCTTTTTTAAATCTTTCTTACTAATTCAATTTGTTTATTAAACAAATCTAATCTAGGAGGATTTGCTAATTCATATGAATTTGATTTATATTTTTCAGCATCTTTTTTTAGAAGTTTTATTTCAAGATCATCAAAATTATTCATTCCTTCTCTTATTCTCTCTTTTAAGACATTGATTAGTTCATTAAGAGGTATATCTCCATTTATTCCTTCTTTTTTAACTTCTTCATAAACATCTTTAACAATATCAAAGTCATTTTCAAGATCGAATTCTTTTAAAACATCTTTAACTTCATTTGAAATATCACGATCTCCTAGAATTTGTTTAACTTCTTTTTCTCTATTTTTTTCTTCTTCAGTTTTATTATCAAAAATTCCCATTTTCACGCCTTTTTATTTTATAAAAATATTTAAAATAATTTATTGATATTTATTTTTATATTTTTATTTATCTTTAGTATCTCTAATTATCTTTATTTTTAATTAATAAATTAATAAATTTATAAATCTAATAAATATATAAAAATTAATAGATAAATAATATAATAGTATAATATATAATAATTATATTAAATTTATTCAATATATATTGTATAATAAATTATAAAAAATATTTTTCTATAAAAAATATCAAAAACTTTAAATATTATCGGTACCACTACCCCTATAGGTATAAGCTAAACAATAATTTTTTATTAGAAAATAACTCTAAGTAAAAAATATTTTATAAAAGTATTTTATAAAAAATTTTCAGTGAAAAATAATTTTTAGTTTTTCAGTGTTAGGTGAATAAAAATGAAAAAATGTATGGATTCTGATAATCTTCATAGGCGATTAAAAAAGATAATTGGTCAATTAAATGGTATTGATCGTATGATTGATGAAGATGGTCCTTGTGAAGATATTCTTATGCAAATTAATGCGTCAAAATCTGCTTTACATAAAGTCGGTCAAATTGTTCTTGAAGGACACCTTAATAATTGTGTTAAAGAAGGTATTGAATCTGGAGATTCTAATAAAATAATCAAAGATTTTACAAAAGCTGTTGAGTATTTTGCACGTCTTTAATTTTTCTTATATTTTTTTATTTTTTCCCTCTATACCCTTACCCCTATACCTATATAATTAAATAATTTATATATGGTATTTTTTTATAATATCTGATATTTTGATTTGTATGTGATATTTGTATAATTTTTGATATTTGGTATTGTATTTGGTATTTTGGAAGTTTTAAAATGAATATTGAAAATGAGTTTATAAGTGAAGAGAAAAGATCCATAATATTTCTCATTATTTCGACTATTGCTTTAGTATTAAGCTTTTTTAGAGTATTTACAATAGGTACGATTGATTTAGCATGGATTACAATTTTACTCTGTGGTATTCCTATTATTAAAGATGCAGCTATTGGACTTGTTACGGAATTTGATATAAAAACAGATCTTTTAGTTTCTATAGCTCTTATAGCTTCTATAATTATTGGGGAAATATTTGCAGCTGGAGAAATTGCAGTAATTATGGCTTTAGGTGGACTTTTAGAAGAATTTACTGTAGCTAGATCAAGAGCTGGAATCGAAAAATTAGTGGACTCAACACCAAGAACAGCAAGAATTGTATCGAATAAAAATAACAATGCTGATGAAAAGATGATCGATGCCAAAGAAGTAGCTATTGGTGATTTAATTAAAGTATTACCTGGTGAAACTGTTCCTGTTGATGGTGAACTTGTTAATGGGGAGATATCTATTGATCAATCAATAATGACTGGAGAATCAATTCCAGTAGATAAACTTACGGGGGATGAAATCTTTAGTGGAACTGTTAATCAATTTGGATCTTTTGTTATGAAAGCTACTAAGATAGGTAAAGACAGCTCTCTTCAAAGGATGATAGATTTAGTTGAATCAGCTGATGCTGAAAAATCTAAAATTGTTCGACTTACTGATAGATGGGCAACTTGGATTGTAGTAATAGCATTAACAGCAGCAATAGCTACTTATTTTTTAACTGGAGAAATCATCAGATCTGTCACAGTATTGGTTGTATTTTGTCCATGTGCCTTAGTTTTAGCTACTCTTACTGCAATAATAGCTGCTATTGGAAATTTAACAAAATATGAGATTTTGGTTAAAGAAGGGGATGCTTTAGAACGTTTGTCACAAGTTAAAAAAGTTCTTTTTGATAAAACTGGTACTTTAACTTATGGTAAACCTAAAGTGCTTGATATTATTAATTATACAGATGATTCTGAAAATGATATTAATAATGAACTTAGTGAAGATAACTCTTTAATTAAAACTGTAGCTTCACTAGAAAATAAATCAGAACATCCTCTGGGTAAAGCTGTTGTTACATATTATAGGGATAAATATTATATGGATCAAAGCGATTATGATAATCAAAATAATTCTAATTCTAATTTTAACATTAACTCTAAATCTAAATCTGGAATTAATTTCTTTGATGTAGAAAATTTTGAAATGACTATTGGAAAAGGTATAAAAGGATTAATTAATGGGGAAAAGGTTTTAGCAGGAAATAAAGTCTTTTTAGAATGTGAAGCTAACTTGAAAATGGATGAAAATTGGATAAAACAAAATCTTTTGTCTTCTGTAGATAAAGGAACAACTATAATTTATATAGCTATCAATAATGTTTTTAAAGGTGCTATAATTTTAGGGGATTCTTTAAGAGAAGATGTAAAAGATACTATTGCTAATATAGAAAAATTAGATTTAAATACAGTTCTTTTAACTGGAGATAGTGAAAAACCTGCTAAACATATAGCCGATCAAGTAGGAATAGATGAATTGTATTATAATTGTCTTCCTAAGAAAAAAATGAATATTATTGATGCTTATCAAAACATTAAAAGTGATCCTGTAGCTATGATTGGAGATGGTGTTAATGATGCTCCATCTCTTAAAAAAGCTCATGTTGGAATAGCTATGGGAGGAATAGGTAGTGATATAGCTGTTGAAGCAGCAGACATAGCTCTTATTGGGGATGATATTAAATCTCTTCCTCATCTATTAGGAATTTCAAAGAAAACAATGCAGACTATTAACATTAATATAATAATTTCCCTAGCTTTAAACTTTGTAGCTATAATATTAGCTATGTTAGGTATTTTAGATCCTATTACTGGAGCATTAGTTCATAATGTAGGTTCTGTGTTAGTTGTTATCTATTCTTCATTGCTTTTAAAATGGAAATAAGAATAATAATTTTATTTTTTTTAATTATTTTTTATAATTCTTATTTTTCATTTTTGGAATTTTTCATTTGACTTACATTATTTGATTAATTACTACTATATTATTTTTATCCATAACATTCTATTTTTATTCCATATACCTTTTTAATATATAAATGCTAATCAGATTCACTAAAACAAGTAAATATGACTGTTATTTTAGGATTATTGATGTTTATTATAGTATCAATAGCTATTTTTGAAGCTTCTTCTTTAGGATAGCCATAAGCTCCAATACTGATAGAAGGAAAAGCAATGGTTATATTTTCTTTATTATTTTCTTTTCTATATTCTTCTGCTAATTTCATACAATTGATATATGCATTTTTTAATAACTCAGCTTCTTCATGTCTCCCATCTTTATATATGGAACCAATGGTATGAATTATTTTTTTAGCTATTAAGTTGTATGCATTATTTATTTTTGCATCACCTGTTTTACAATATTTAACTTAAAATATTCTTCTAGGAGTCCAGAGCCAGCTTCACGATGAATCATACTATCAACATCTCCTCCTAAAAGAGTTTTATTAGCTGCATTAACAATAATATCAGCTTTTATACATAAATATCTCCTTTTAATACAATCATTTTTTCATTTCCTTTGTATATTATGTGTCGTATTATCTATTTTTTATCTTTATATAATTTTTTTGATTCTATTTTTCTTTATAATTTTATATAATATGAAGGTAAAATGAACTGAATTTTTAAGGTTGTTATGCTTGTTATTATTTCAAAGTAATTTATAATTTTACTATTTGAAGTTTATTTTATAATTTAAACTTAATTATTTCTTTTTAGCTATTTTTTTTAATTATTTTTCAATACTATTTATATAAACTTAATTAAAATATTATTATTTAACTAAAAAGATCTATGAATTATGATTTAATTAGATGATTATTTAATAATAATTAAGTGTTCATGGTGAAAAATACATGACTATGAGATTTGATGAAGATGATATTGTTAAATATTTGCTTAATTTTAACAAAAACCATATAATACCTACTAATCATTCTAAAATGAGAAATAGGCAGAGAAATTTTTCACTTAATGAACTTATTGAAATTATAAAAACTGAAAAACCAATCTATATTCAACAACAAGAATTTAAAAAATTTTCTTTAATATATGAATATGAAAATGAGAAGATTAAGAGAGTCATAGTTATTAAAGATAAATTCATTAATATTGCTACAGCACATAGAATCGGGAAAAAATATAGAGGAGGTTTGTTCCATGAAAAATATGAAATTCGATCATGACTTGGAAAATGATAGTTTATTTTTGTATCTGGATGAAGAAGGATATGAGTTTTCTGAATTTTTAACTGGATATCTTATAGCTATGGATTTTAACACTGAAAAAATTCCAATAGGAATTGAAATTTTTAAAGCTTCTGAAAAATTTAATATACTAAAAAAACAATTTGAAAAATATTATAAAAGGTATTGCTAATGTTTCTATTGGTGAAAAAGATCAAATTTTTGATTAATTTAAATATTGAGATTCATAACAAATTAACTTCAATAGAACCTTTTAAGCATAGTTAAATATCATGATTTAAACATTCCTAGTAGTGAAACTAATATGGCAATTCCTTTAATTTATCATTAAATTTCTAAATACATATTTTTAATATATTAAATAAGTTAATTATAACAAATAAAAAAATAAAATACTTTGTTTATATTATTATTAATATTATTAGAAACAAACTTTACAAGGTCTTTTTCCTGCTTTTTTAGCACTTTTTTTTGATGAATAATATTTTGTGTTGGACTTTTTTAGTTGTTTAACATATCTACACCATTTGTATGGTATACTTTTGCTTTTTTACTTCCAACAAACTTTTTAGATGCAGCCTTAGCTACATTCATTTCATCTTGACTTTTGAATTTACTTCCGTCATTATCCACTAATGTTTTATCTAATGTGTCTACTTTAGATGTTAATCCAAGAATTCCAGAACTTAAATCTCCATTATAATTTATTATTCCGGTTCCAATAGCTCCACATAATATTATTGTAGCTATTCCCAATATAGCTATAATTTCTTTATATTTCTTGTTTTTCCTTCCATTTAATCCCCTCATGTTAATAAATAACATGTTTTTCATGTCTGTATATCATATCTGATGATTAATTTATACAGATATTTAAATATTATTATATAAATAGTATACAAATATTGTTTATTTTTTCATATTTACTTTATATATACTTAATACATAAATATACTTAATAACAAATATATTTATTACATAATTCTAATTAATTATAATTAATTAGGATATACTTGATAGAAAAAATGTATTTATCTTATATAAAAAATAATTTTATAAAAAATAATAGGTAGTAAAATATTAGTTTAATCAATACTATCTATCTTAGTATCAATAACAACATGCCACTCTTTAGGACGACTGGATTTTACTTTACGGGTATTTAAAATTTCAACTTTTTTATTCTGTGTTTTTGCCATATCTTTAATTCTTTTTATTCCTGATTCATATCCATTTGAGAATTCATAGTAATGTATAATTCCATCATTCTTGGTAAGTGAAATAGCTAATTCTAAAAACTCTTTAGCTGTTCCAGGAAGATTCATAATAATTCTATCAAATTTAATTTCATTAGGAATGAATTCTTCTTTAGCTATTTGACTTATGTCTCCTAATATTGGTGTTATTTTTCCTTTTAATTTATTCAATTTTATATTTTCATTCATATAATTTATAGCTTCTTCATTAATGTCTACAGCATAAATATCAACATCATGGTCTTTAGTTATAAGAATAGGAAATGGCCCAATACCTGCAAACATATCCAGAATAATTTCACCATCATTCACTTGTTCAGCTATTTTTTTTCTTTCTGTAGCTAACCTTGGTGAAAAATAAACTTCTTTTACATCTAACTTTAATCTAGCTCCATGTTCTTTATGAATAGTTTCTGAAATTTCTTCTCCTGCAATATGTTCAAGTTGCCTAGTTCTAGTTACTCCTTCAACAGCACTTTTTTTCATAAAAATAGCTTTTCTTTTAGTAAAATTGAAGGTAGATTCTCCAATAATATTTTTTTTTGGTTGAAGATCTTCTGGAATTTCAAGAATAACAGCATCTCCAATAATATCAAATGAAGTTTTTAATTTTTCAACTTCTTCATTTGTGAGCTTCCCTTTAAGATATTCTCCCATACTTCTAGGTTGTTTTTTTAGTTTTTCTAAGTCTTTTTCAACTATTTCAAAACTAAGATCTTGTGAATCATTATTAAATTCTTTTTTATTTCTTTTAATTTCTTCTTTGATTTGATTTTGAATTTTTGGACTCAAATCTTTATTTATGCCTATATAACCATAGTTTTTTTCAGTGAGTGTTTTATAATCTCTATCAATAAGCTCATTTTCCATTAATATTTCCCTTACTTTTTGTATGTTTTTCAATGGAATTTTTATGGTTAACATAATATCGCTTTTAAATTAATTTAAAATATGTTTAATTAAATTTAATAATTTATTTTTATATTTAGTATTATATTTCATTTTATTATAATTATATTTTTTTTTTATTGTATTTTAACATTATATTTTTTCAATTTTATGCACTATTTAATTATAAATTTTTTATTTATATAAATTTATAAATATATAAAATAATTTTTATATATAATAAAATAATTATTTAATTAATGATTAAATTATTATAATTAAAAAATAAATATATAATTATTATAAATTATTAGGTTATGAATGATTTACTTATAAAATAATGTATGTATCATTGCATATGCATTATAATATACTTCTACTATTCTATATTATTAAATCTATCAAATATATTTAATTATAAATTAATTAAAATAATTTTTTGTGATTTATTCAATTATGAGAAAATTATATGAAACTAAATAAAAACCAATTAGAATTAATAAATAAACAGCTAATTAGATTGAAAGAAAATAGTGATAATGATAAAAATAATAAAAAGAGTTTTAATGGTTTTTATAAGAATAAATTGGGAGATATTAAAACTATTAAAAATCAAGAAGAGTTCGAAGAATTACCTTTTACAGATAAAAATGGTTTAAGAGAAGTTTATCCTCTTGGTTTACAAGCAGTTAGTGATGAAGAAATTGTTAGAATTCATTCTTCTGGAACAACTGGAACTCCTGTAATAATTTCATACAATGTTAAAGATATTGAAAATTGGGCTATGATGTTTGAAAGATGTTATAAGATGGATGGATTTACAAATAAAGATATTATTCACATTACTCCTGGTTATGGATTATGGACAGCAGCTATTGGTTTTCAAAGTGGAGCTGAACGATTAGGAGCTATGTCTATTCCAATGGGCCCAGGTAATACTGATAAACAGCTAACAATGATGATGGATTTAAAGTCTTCTGTTCTCTGTGTAACTTCTTTTTATGTTTTACTTTTAGCTGAAGAAATATCTAAAAGAGGAATTAATGATCAAATTCATTTGAAAAAATGAATCATTAGTTCTGAAAGATGGGAAGAAAAAATGCGCCAGAGAATAGTTAATGAATTAGGAGTTAAACTCTATGATATTTATGGATTAACTGAAATTTATGGGCCTGGAATTGGTATTAGCTGTGAATATGAATGTGGAATACATTTATGTGATGATTATCTCTGCTTTGAAATAATTGATCCTAAAACAGGTGACGTTCTCCCAGATGGAGAAATTGGAGAATTAGTTATAACAACTTTGAAAAAAGAAGGAGCGCCTCTTATAAGATATAGAAACCATGATCTCACTCGAATCATTCCCAGAAAATGTGAATGTGGAAGTGAATATCCTAGAATAGATATTTTAGTAGGTAGAACAGATGATATGGTTAAAGTAAAAGGAGTAAATATTTTTCCTAATCAGATCGATGAAGTCTTAGATAAAATAAAAGGATTTTCTAGTGAATAGCAATTCATGATAGATCATTTAAATGAAAGAGACATTTGTACTTTATTTGTTGAAGCTAAAGATAATTTTAATAAGTATGAATTAGAAAGAGAAATTCAACTACAATTTAAATCAGATATTGGTATTAAAATAAATGTTAAACCAGTTGATATTGGTGATTTACCTCGTAATGAGAAAAAATCCACTCGAATATTTGATAATAGATATTAATTTTAAAATTAATATTTAATTCATATATTATATTTAAAACTTATTTTATTGACTAAATTATGAGTACCTACTTTAAATAAGGAGAAATTACAGATATGATAGCAAAAACATTAGCAGAAGAACTTAATATTAAACCATGACAAAGTGAAGTTACAATAAATCTTATTGATGAAGGAAATACTATACCTTTTATAGCTAGATATCGTAAAGAAGTTACAGGTTCTCTTGATGATGAAATACTTAGAAAATTTGGCGAAAGGTTGAATTATTTAAGAAATTTAGAAGAAAGAAAAAAACAAATTCTTAAATCTATTGAAGAACAAGGAAAGTTAACTGAAGATCTTAAATTAGCTATTGAAAAATGTGAAACTCTTGTGGAATTAGAAGATATATACAGACCTTATAAACTTAAAAAAAGAACAAGAGCTACTATAGCTAAAGAAAAAGGTTTAGAAGCTTTAGCAAATATAATTTTAGAGCAAAATATTGATATTCCTATTTCAGAAATAGCTAAAGAGTATTTATCAGAAGAAAAAGAAGTTAATCCTGTTGAAGAAGTTATTCAAGGTGTAGAGGATATTATAACTGAAATAATTTCAGATAATGGGGATTTTAGACGATCTATTAGAGGAGTTACATTTAGATTTGGAAAACTTGCTATCGAAGCTAAAGATAAAGATAACTCTTCTGAATATGAAATGTACTATGATTATAATGAAAAAATATCAAATATAGCTATTCATATGATTTTAGCATTAATCGTGGTGAAAAAGAGAAATTATTAAAAGTTAAAATCAATGCTCCTGTAGAGGATATTATTGAATATTTAAATAGACATATGCTCCTTGATCATTCAAAAAATAGTGAAGAAATAGCCCCGGATTATAATAAATATACTAAAGATTCAATTGAAGAAACAGTATTAGATTCATATAAAAGATTAATACCTCCTTCTCTTGAAAGAGAAATTAGAACTACTCTAACAGAAAAAGCTGAAGAAAAATCTATAGTAGTATTTTCAAAGAATCTTGAACAATTACTTATGCAAGGACCAATTCAAAATAAAATTGTTCTTGGTTGGGACCCAGCTTTTCGTACAGGTTGTAAATTAGCAGTTGTTGTTGGATTTTTAAAAGTTTTAGCTACTAATATAATATATCCCACAGAACCTCAAAATAAAATTGATGAATCAAAAGCTACTGTATTAAAAATGATTAGAGAATATGATATTGATATCATAGCTTTGGGAAATGGTACAGCATCAAGAGAATCTGAACAAATCATTGTAGATATAATCAAAGGAACCAATGTCCAATATGTTATTGTAAATGAAGCAGGAACATTTGTTTATTTGGATAGTAAGTTAGCTACTGAAGAATTTCCTAAATATAATGTAGGTGAACGTAGTGCAATTTCAATAGCTCGATGTTTACAAGATCCTCTTGCAGAATTAGTTAAAATAGATCCTAAATCTATTGGAGTAGATCAATATCAACATGACATGAATCAGAAAAAATTAGAAGAACATTTGAAAAATGTGGTTGAAAAATCAGTAAATCAAGTGGGAGTAGATTTAAACACTGTTTCAGTAGCTCTTCTTAGCTATGTTGCAGGTATAAGTTCTAATGTAGCTAAAAATATTGTTAAATATCGTGAGAAAGAAGGAATATTTACTAGTAGGAATGAATTATTAAAAGTATCTAAACTAGGTCCAAAAGCATTTGAACAATGTGCAGGATTTTTAAAAGTTTATGGAACAGGAAAATTATTGGATATTACTACACTTCACCCAGAGTAATATAAAGATACTGAAAAATTGATTAAAAATTTAGGGTATAATTTAGATGATTTTAAAGCTACCACGGATGATCTTAAAAAATTCATTTTTGATACTCAATAATTTAGTTGGAAGTGATTTTAATCATTTAAGTGAACTTTCGATATTGGTGAAATAAATCTAAAAGATATTGTTAATGAACTTAAAAAACCAGGAAGAGATCCAAGAGAAGAAATGCCACAACCAATAATCAGAAGTGACACACTTGAAATTGAAGATCTTGAAAAAGACATGATTCTTGAAGGAACCATAAGAAATGTAGTTGATTTCGGTGCTTTTGTAGACATTGGTGTTCATCAAGATGGTTTGGTTCATATATCTCAACTAGTGGAAAATCAATTTGTAATCATCCATTAGATGTTGTTAGTGTTGGAGACATCGTTGAAGTTAAAGTCATTGATGTTGAAAGAAGAAGAATACAGTTAAGTATGATTATTTAATAGCTTAATTAAATTATTAATTAGTTTTTTATTTAATTAATTTTATTTTTAATTATTTTTGTAACTTACTCTTTTAACTTACTTTTTAATTTATTTTTAACTCTTTTTAGCTATTTATTTTTAATATCCAACAATAATATCAAAACTTTCTGAAATTTTATTTAAATTTCATTTTTAGTTTTTTTAGCCAATTTTCTTTTTTCTTTTGCTTGTTTTTTATTATTAAGATAATTTTCTAATAAAAAGTCGTATTTCTTTTTATTAACAAGTATTTTTTCATTATCTATTATTTTTTGCTCTTATTTATCTAAATTTACATCTGAAACATTAGTTTCAAACCTATTTTCAATTTCTTTATCTGTTTTTTCATCAAAAGATTTAGATTGTTTTTCTAATTCATTCATACTTGATTCATGTTGTATTTGATATAAAAATTTAATTATTTTAGATTTCTTATTTAATTCATACCTTCTATCATTATAAATTAATAAATCATTTTCAATATATTGATCTATAAAATCATCTAATGTTGTTCTTGATATTCCAGAACCTACTGCTATTTGTTGTTTTGTATAAGAATGAAATGGATGGGCGATTAAATAATCTAGTACTTTTATCTGTGGAGATTTTCCAAAAATTTCATTTAACATATTTATCACATTATTATTTTTATATCAATCAACTCATGTATTTATTTTGGACATTATTTTATATAAATTTTTTTATTTTTTTATTATTATTGAACAATAAGTATGAAAAATTTTATATATTTTAATACTATATTTATTACTATGAAAGAAAATAGTAATATTCAGATTTAAATTATATATTCTCTTTTTAGAACAAAACACATTAGAAAAAGACACACTCCATAGATAATTTATGTAATAGATTAACTGAAATTCCATGTAAAGAATTAAAAAGATAAATAAAAAATCTAATTAAAAAAGATTTAATTTTACTTTATCAAACAGGACATGGTATAGATATTAGATTAAATCCTAAAAAATCAATAGAGATAAAAAATATAATTTCTACAAAGCTTGATGAAATTAATGAATTCTAAATTAAATAAGTATAAGGTTATTTTTAATAAAAAAATTTATTAGGTATTAAATATATTCTAATGAAATACTATTTTCTAATGAAATAATTTTTATAAGTTAAAATATAATTATTAGTATTATGATAATTATCAGATAAAATTATTTTACCTAAAATTTATATTTCATTAGTAACTAACATAATATTAGGGATAGTATGGGAGAAATAACTAAGTTATATAAAGGATATCAAACTATAGTACCTTCTCAAATTAGGAAAAAATTTAATTTAGATATGGACTATGTTTTAGAATGGATATAACTGAAAAAGGAAAAGTTAAAGTGGAATTTCGTAAAAAAAACTAATTTTATGGATTTGAATGGATTAGTTTCATCTAAAAAACATAAAGATTCTGTAAAACTACAAAGAAAAATTAGAAATGGTGAAGATATTGATATTTCTTGATACTTCTTTTATCATTGCATTAATTAATAATAGTAATATTGACATGAAGAAGCGGTTAAATTAGCTCAAAAAATTGAGGATGAAGAAAAAGTTGTTTTTAATGTTATTATAATTGAAGTATTAAAATCATTAAGGAAATTTCAAAAAGGAAAACTTAATAAAGGATTTTACATGACAATAAAAGATAATTTTACTATACATGAAGAATCTATTGGTATTTATGATCTTGCTTTTAAAACACAATTAAAATATCATGGAAAATTAGGCTTTGCTGATTGTATAATCATTGAAATCATGAAAAAATTAAATATAAGTCAAATAACTTCTTTTGATGACCATTTTGATGGAAAAGAAGGTATTATTCCAGTTTCTTTATAAAACTAGATATTTTATTAAATAAATTAAATTATAATTATTAAAATATAATTATAAATTTATATTAAATAATATTAAAACAATAATTAAATTACTATTATAATACTATTAATAAATATTAAACTATTATTAACTAATATAAATTAATATTAAATTAATTTTCATACAGGTTGAATATATATGTTATATTTTGTAGGATTAGGATTATTTGATGAAAAAGACATTTCTCTTAAAGGATTAGAAGTTCTAAAATCAGTTGAAACAGTTTATGCAGAATTTTTCACTTCTCGTCTTTTTGGATCTAGCTTTGAAGCTATAGAAGAAATTATTGAGAAAAAAATAAATGTATTAAATCGCCAAGAAGTTGAAGAAAAAAATGTTTTTATGAAAGAAGCTATTGAAGATAAGGATATAGGTTTGATAACAGGTGGAGATCCACTTATAGCTACTACTCACACTGATTTTTTAGTAGAAGCTAGTAAAAAAGGAATTGATTATGAAGTTATCCATGGTTCATCCATCCTTTCTTCAGCTCCGGGAATATCCGGGCTTCAAGCTTATAAATTTGGAAAGGTCACAACCATTCCATTTCCTGACGAAAATTTCTTCCCTCATTCTCCTTATACTGTAATAGCTAATAACTTAGCTAATGACTCTCATACACTTGTTTTATTAGATATTCAAGCACATAAAGATAGATATATGACTGTAAATCAAGGCTTGGAATACTTAATGAAAGTTAAAGATGATTTAATTTCTTCAGATAAAAAAGAAGAAGCTGTAATTGATGAAGATACATTAACTGTTGGCATAGCTAGAGTTGGCTCAAAAGACGTTCTTATAAAAGCTGATACAATAGAAAAATTAATTGCTTTTGATTTTGAAGGACCACTACATTGTATAGCTATCCCATCTAAGTTGCACATTGTTGAAGCAGAATATTTGGTTGAAGTTTGTGGAGCTCCTAAAGAAATATTGGATGGTATTTAATAATTTATTATATTTTTATTATTTATTTAAAAAAAGTTATAATTTATATAAAATTAGATTTTATTTAATATTATATTGGAAGAAAGATTCGATTTTTATATAATAGTTTTAATCGAAGTTCTTGTTCTTACGCACAATTATATATATTATTTTACACATATAAATTTTTCTATTTTTAATATTAATTAGAAAAATAGTAATATTTAAATATTTATTATTACTAATTATTATACTGATATTATTAACTCTTTATACTGTTGAATGATTTACTTTTGGAAGAAGTTCTTACGCAATGTTCAACTTCTTCCCTATATAAAATTATGGAGGAGGTGATACTATGTCTGATAATTTAAAAATATTGTTTTTAAAAACGATGTCAGTTGTCTTAATTAGTATTACAAAACTCCCTTTACTATGATTTATAAATAGGAGTGTTTTAGAGGGTTAGTATACCATATTTTTATATAATATTTAAAAATAATATTTCTTATTTAATTTAATAATTCTTTTTTAATTAATAAATTAATATATAAAAACGATTAAAGAAATAAATTTCAATAAATTTCAATAAAATTAGTATAATTAAATTAATAAAATTAATTTATATATAAAATAATATTAAAAATAAAAAAATAATTAGTTATATGTAACTTTTAATATAATGTATTATTTTATTTTTTGATAGCTATTATTTTTCTAGCTTTTTAAGAGATGCTTTTATAAATGCAGGAATATCATCTGGTTCACGACTTGAAAGTATGTTACCATCTTCAACGATTTCTTCGTCAATGTAGGTAATTCCTGTATTTTTAATATCTTGAATAATAGGCTTCCAACCTGTGATCTCACGACCTTCTAGAAGTTGAGCTGTGATTAAAATCTGTGGGGCATGGCAGATTGTAAGAACAGTTTTACCACTTTCAACAAAATCTTTAACAAATTTTACAACTCTGTCATCTATTCTTAATTCATCTGGAGAATAACCTCCTGGTATAAAAAGAGCATCAAAGTCATCTATTGATACTTCATCGAATGACTTGTCTATTGTTTCTGATGCATTTCCTTGTTTTCCATTAAATGTTTCTCCTTTTTCAAGGCCAACTACAGTTAGATCTTACCCTGCATCTTTAAAAGCTTTTACAGGTTCTGTATATTCAACATCTTCAAACATATCCCATAATATTGTAACGATTTTACTCATTAATTCACTCTCCAAGGTGTACAAGGTTTATTGAGTTGATATTTCATCTTAAAATTTTTAGATCGAATTATTATTTTACTAGATTTATTGATTTCTTATTTTTACTAGTATTTTTACTAAATTTATAAAGAAAAATTTTTAATTTAGGAGTAATTGATAGAATGAATTCTAAAGAAAGATTTTTAGAAATAATAACAAAAGGATGGGAATGAAATATAAGGTCTCCGGATATTAAAAATAATAATCCTCCTAAATCATTAATGTGGGTATTTTTAGAACATAGTCCTCAAAGATTTTTAGTAAAAGAAAATGAGGCTAACAAAATAGCTAGTGAATTCAAAATAAATGATAATGGAATAATTATTAAAATTATTTATAATAATGATATAATAAAATTACTTTGGAAAGATATTTTAAAAGTTCCAAAAGAATTTTATCATCCTACTGATGGTCAAAAAGAAATAACTATTACTCCTCCCCCTTTATTAAAAAGTTCATGATTAAATTTTATTTTATAGATGAATTTATATCTTATATTAATAGAAATATTGAATAATTTTATTCAAGAAAAGATTTTCAGATTTCTTTTTTTAAAATTAATATGTAAAATATCTAAATATTTAGATAATTAATCATATTAAATCATTAAATTAAATTTTATTTAGTTATTTTTATTATATTTAAAATAAAATAAATCTATATAAAAAGAATATTATTAAATAAAAATTAAATAAATGAAGAATATACTATAAATGTCTTATTTTACAAATTAACCAAGAGTTATGCACTTTCCATCTATCCTAGGTAAACTTATTTGATAATTAACTTGAGAAGTATAAGTATATGTACCATAAACTGTTCCATACACAGTTATTACATCACCTTCTACTGCTTCTGTTGTTCCAGTATAAGTGATATAAATAATATCTCCATAGCTACCATCAAGAGTTAATCTAATATCTGTGGCCCCTCCACTTTCCATAATTTGAACAACAGTTCCTGTATATTTGACTTTTTCTCCAGCTTTTCCATCAGGATTTTTATTTAGTTGTTTAAATGGAATAGATGTACAACCTGCTTTAAATTCTTCTTCAGACTTTTGTGGTTCTACAGGAGTACTTGGTTCTGGATAATAGCTAAAACAAGTATCATTTGTATTGGATGTTCCTGTAATTGCACTTATAGCTAACGAAAGTATAATAACTGTTAATAACCAAGTGATAACAAGTTTACCTCAATAAGGTTTTTTGAGTCTATTAGTTTCAGTTTTATGAAAATGTGAACTAACTTTAGCATCACTTTTATGAAATTTATCTTTTAATTCTTTGATTCCCATCATACGGCCTTTTTATTGTTTATTGTGTAAAAATAATTTTCATTATTATCATTTATATATTTAACATTATTGTAAGCATCATATAATGAATATATTAAAAATATTAGCCCCAACCATATAGATATCATGTTTAAAATTTTAGCACATTTGTAATAATATTTTGAATTAATCCTAGCTTTAATTGTTGATCCAGATGGTTTTTTAGGATCTTTGATACCATATCTCACAATCATGTCTGTATCAATACCTCTATACTTACAAACTACTGCTTTACTCATCAAATACATAAATTCTGGCATTGAAAATTTGTAACCTACAACAGTTACATAATTTGGTAGTTTATTATTTGCCCTAATATAATTATATATTGATTTAGCCCTGCTAATATTTGATTTTGAGATACTTTTTTTGGTTTAGTTTCTCCACCAGCAAAATTTTTAGTGTCAGAGTTACTATTTTTTGTAGAATCGTTAACTTTAGTATTATTAATTGTAGTATTGTTTAAATTATTGTTATTTGTGTTATTAGTAGAACTTGGATTTACTGAGCTTGAATTAGGTAAGTTAGAATTAGTTGGATTAGCACTATCCATATTGCAACTGTTTGAATTAGAATTAGTTAAGTTTGAGTTAGCTAAATCAAAGTTACTTGAATTAGACACAGCCGAATCTAAATTAGCTGAACTAGAATTCACTGAATTAATAAAAATTACTTGATTACTTGAATCTGTATTTTCGTTAAAAGAGTCTGAATCATCATATAATACAGTATTTGAAAGTTTTAAATTATTTATATCTTCAGAATTAATATTTTTATTATCACTCACATCACTTGCAGATACCATCATATTGAAATAAAAAATAGAGATAACATTACAAAAATTAATGTATTCTTTTTTATCGAAATTTTTCCACCTCAAATTATCTCACCATACACTATGCCCGCCTTATCCTCACTCTTAAGTAAACACATCTGTATGATGGATACATATAATATTAGTGCAATCCCTTATCAAGGTTTCTCAAATAAAAATAGGGATTGAAGAGAGCTATTTTCATCATGATTACTATAAAAAAGAGGATCTAATGAAAATAGCTATAAATTATTGAGAATATTTAGAAATACAAAAAATATAATGATGAGTCATCATGAGCTATTAGATAAAAAATCCGACAATCATAGGAAATATGAGAAAATCTACCCCTAATTTGAATTTAGGCAAAATTTATAACCTATTTTAAGTAAAAATAAAGAATTGTCTAATTTTGATAGGTAATTTAATAGATATAGAATCTATTAATCGAAAATCGAAAGATTCTAAGAAAAGAAAAATTAAGCCATATAGACCCCCTATTTTCAAACAAATTAATCAATTCTTTTTAATATTTAATTAGAGAAAAAGTATTATCATTTATAATGAATAGATATATAATATCTAATTAAACAATTTTATATCATATAAATAATGTAATAATTTTTATTAAACGATGATAATAATTAACAATATTTTATCTTATTTTTAAATTTTTATAAAATTAATGAATGATTGATGAATATATTACATGATTTAATTAAAATAAATTGAATAAATAGAATAAAATTAAATAATTTAAATGAACTAAACTAAAATAAATAGAATAAATAGAATAAAATTAAATAAAATAAAGAGAATGAAAAGCTAAACACATTATTAAAAATACATTAATAAAATGATTAACAGATATATTTAATAATATTATTAATAATCTAATTATACGGTAATTGTAATTTATTTTTAATCTAATTATGATCTATTCATAATCAAATTATATATTATAATATAATTAATAATTTTTAATTGAATAATTTTATTTTCTAAAAACTGGATAAATAATTTAAAAATATTTAAAAGTAATTAAAAGTATTTGAAAGTATTTAAAAAATGATTTATGAAGAGAATATTATCATAAAGAAGCCTATGAAGGTAGATATTAGGTTTGGATCTGCTTATCCTAATGCATATAAGACAGCTATGTCTTCTTTAGGTTATCAAATAATTTATCATATGGTAAATGATAGAGAAGATAGCTGGTGTGAAAGAATAGTTTATCCAAATACTAGAAGTATTGAATCTAACAGTCCACTTAAAGATTTTGATATCATAAGTTTTTCACTTCAATATGAACAAGATTATTTTAATATTTTAGAAATGCTTAAACAAGCTAATATTCCAATAAATAGAAAAGAAAGAAAAGAGTTAAATAAACAAAAACAAGAAAAAAACAAACCCGCATTTCCATTAATAATGGCAGGAGGCCCATGTGCCACTGCAAATCCATTTCCAATAAATGATTTCATAGATATTTTCGTTGTTGGAGAAGCTGAACCTATTTTAAATAAATTTTTAGACCAATACAAAACACTTGAAAACCCTACTCAACAATTAAAATCATTTTTAAGCATAAAAGGAATCTATATCCCCGCCCTCAATAACAATGTAGATAAAGTTATTGTTAAAAATATGGTTGATGCCTACCATATTACTCACCCAATAGTTGTAAAAACCGAAACAGAAGAAGATAAAAAATATTTGCCAGTATTTGGTAATTCAATACTTCTTAATGTTTCAAGAGGTTGTTCAAGAGGATGCAGATTTTGTATGTCTGGATATTTATATAGACCAACAAGAGAAACCTCTCTCCAAACATTATTCAATGTTGCAGAAGAAACTAGAACCAATAGTGGATTAAACAAAATTACATTAATTGGAGCAGCTGTTTCAGACTATTCACAAATAAATGAGCTAATAAAAGGTTTAAAAGATAGAAATTTTAAAGTATCAGCCCCTTCTATGAGAATTGAATCTATTACAAAAGAAACATTAGAATCTTTAAAAGAAAGTGGAGCTAAAACCATAACTATAGCTCCAGAATCTATAAGTTCTTTTAGAAAAGCTATTAACAAAGATATTGATGATAATAAAATATTTGATATTGTTAAAAATATCACAGAACTAGAGCTTAATCTAAAATTATATTTTTTAATAGGACTTCCTAATGAAACAATTGAGGATATAAAAGTTTTAGCTAATTACATAAAAGAAATAGATTCAAAGAAAAAGAAAAATTCAATAAAATTTAGTGTTAATCCTCTAATTCCAAAGTCACATACACCATTTCAATGGGAAAGCTATGATTTAAAAGATTTTAAATCAAAAATAAAATATCTAAAAAAAGAACTAAAAGGAATCGATATTAAATTTGACAGTGCAAAGATGGGATTTATACAATATGTTTTATCATGTAAAGGTAAAGAAATAGGAAATATATTAGAAACATCATTAACCCAAGACATTCAAATGAAAGAATGGAAAAAATACAGTAAAGGATATGAATTTAATGACCCATTACCTTGGAACAAAATCAATGTTGGTTTAAGAGATAGTTTCTTATTAAAAGAAAGAAAAAAACTATATAATCAAAAATCTACTCCATGGTGTCAAGTTGAACCTTGTTATAACTGTGGTCCATGTAATGAAAAGAACTAATTATTTATATAAAATAATGACCAAAGAATTTTAATTCATTTTATATTATTAATTATATTATTAATATAACATTATTATAAAAATTATTTTATAAAATTATAATTATAATATTATTTTCAATATTCATAAATTTATTATATTCAAAATATTAATAAAATATATTATTTCTTATTTCTATAAAATTATATAAAAATATAATTGAATTTGTTAAATTTTAATAAAATATATACTAAGATTATACTAAATTATATTAAATTATATTAAATTATATTTAAAATATAACTGAAAATTTATATTAAAATATATCTAACTGATCAAATAAACTCATAAACATAAATATTAAAATAAGGATGAAAATATGGTTGAGCCAGCTAAAAGACTAGATTCAATTGAATTATCCCATATAAGAAAGATGTTTGAAGTTTGTGATGAAAATGCTATAAGCTTAGGAATAGGTGAACCAGATTTTGATATTCCTGGAAACGTGAAAATAGCTATTAACAAAGCATTAGACGATGGTTTTACTCATTATACTCACAATAAAGGATTTTTAGAACTAAGAGAAGAAATAGCTAAAAAGTTAAAAAATGATAATAGCTTAAGTATAGATCCTGATTCAATAATGGTTACAGTAGGAGGTAGTGAAGGATTATATGTCTGTTCACAAGGATTATTTGAAAAAGGAGATGAAGTTTTAATACCAGATCCAGGATTTTTATCCTATAAAGCTTGTGTAGATTTAGCTGAAGCTACTCCAGTAGCTGTTGAAGCCCAAATAAACAATGATTATAAACTCACTTTTGAAGATGTCCAGAACAAAATTAGTTCAAAAACAAAGGCATTTATCATGAATTCTCCATCTAATCCAACAGGAGCTGTGATGGATAAAAAAGATATAAAAGCTATAGCAGATTTAGCTACAGATCATGATTTTATGATTATAAGTGATGAAATTTATGAAAAAATAATATATAACAAAAAACATTATTCACCAGCACAATTTACTGATAATGCTATTGTTATCAATGGGTTTTCAAAAACATATGCTATGACTGGCCTTAGAATAGCTTATTTAGCGGGGCAAAATGAAGTTATAGATGAACTTCTTAAAGTTCACCAATATACAACAGCTTGTGCAAGTTCAATTTCTCAAGTAGCTGGATATGAAGCATTAAAAGGACCTCAAAATCATGTTAATAGTATGGTGAGTGAATTTAAAAGAAGAAGAGATTTAATCACCAAAAGTTTAGATGATTTAGGATTAGAATGTACTTCCTTAGATGGAGCTTTTTATGCATTTCCCCAAGTAGAAAATGCTGCTGAATATGTTCAAAAAGCAGTAGAAGTAGGAGTTATTACAGTTCCTGGAAGTGGATTTGGACAAACCTGTGAATGTAATGTAAGAATGTCTTATGCCAACTCTTATGAAAATATAGAAGAAGCTATGAACAGACTAGAAAAAATAGATCTAATTTAAATAATCATAACTTAAACATATCTAAGTTAAATAACCATAAATTAGCTTAAAATTAAAAATAAAACTAGAAAAATAAAAAACGCCGGGGACGGGATTTGAACCCGCGAAATCCAAAGGATCATTGGATTAGCAGTCCAACGCCGTACCAGGCTGGGCCACCCCGACAATACGTTAAAAAATGACATAACCTTAATCATAATTTCTAATAATTTTAACATTGTTGTTGTTTAAATATTAATACATATTTTTATTACAAATATTATAATTAAATCATGTTAATTTACTTAATTTATATTATATATAAAACAGCTATTTTTTATTTGTATGATTTTACATATAAATCTTTTCTATTAATTTTTTTTATTCAAGATTATACATGCCATATTCAAGATAAAAATTATTTATAATCTAAATGGCATGTTCAAAAGTGGACTAAATTCAAAAGCAACAGTACTCTCAAAAATCAACTCCGCCCCGCTACTCTACAAGCATCAATTGTTAATGGTAGAGCTGCTCCTTTCCAGGCCTGACACGTTCCCAAAATAAACATAATTAATCTTAACCCTCCAGTTAAGACCTCATGACCATTAATCCTGTAGAACGAGGTTTCTATATCAATTTTTAAGGCTGTTACAAAATCCAAAAGCCGCCTTTTGAACTTCAACTGCACTTAAGGGGGTATGTACTTACAGAGGACCCCTAACCCTCCAGTCTAGCCAATAATAATATTGGACTTAATCTTATATAAATGTTTTTAAAGAAGTTATTAAAAAATAAACTAAATAAGGTATAAATAAACCATAAATAATAAAAAAAACTATAAAATAAAATTAAAGTAAATAAAATGAAATAAGATAAAATAATGTATTTATATTATCTAAGAGCTTTTATAATATCTCCATCAGAGATTATACCAATTAAATTTCCATCTTCTAAAACAGGAAGTTGATTTATAATACTGCCACCAGGAGTTTTTTCATCCATCATACATATTGCATTGTATAAAGATTTATCTGGTTCTACAGAAGCTACATTTTTTACTATGACACTTGAAACTTTAGTTCCAAGTTTATATTTATCTAAAACAAGAATGTATCCTAAATCTGAAGCTGTAACAATTCCTATCATTTTTTTATTATCATCAATCACAAGAAGAGCACTAATTTCATGTTTCATTAGTTTTTCAAATGCAAAAACTACTTATTCATCTGAACTTGTAGTAAAAACATTTTTTGTCATTACTTCATTCATTTTCTTCTTCTTTAACATCATTTACATCCCCATAAGTCTCAGTTATATGTTTACTCAGTGAATCAATCGTAGTTACAACATCAATATTTTCAATAGCTGGAACTTCGAATTTTCTTGCTTGAGATTCAAAATATTTATGAGTTTTTCTAATTGCAAAAAAATTATCTAAATATCTCTGAAGTGGCCTTCTCGCCCACATTTGTCTACATCTAGAATAAAATCTACCTTTATGAATTTTTTTATCTTGTAGAGTAAGTACAAACATTACAACATTATGTTTTTCCATTAATTCTTGCTTAATAAATCCTGGAACAACATGAACACCTTCAATAACAATACTTATTCCTTCTTTTAAAGCTCTTTCAATAACTGCATCAATACCAACACTAACAGTATCTACATGATCTCTAAAACCTGCTAAAACATCATCAAATTCAGGAGGAGGTGGGACTCTCATTCCTTTATAAGCTGTAAAGCTTGATTCATGAATTACTGGACTCAGTTCTTTTGATACAATTTTACGCATAACTTCACGAATCATATCAGTACTTATCATATTTCTAATACCTAAACGATTGGCTATTTCAAAAGCTATTGAAGAAGTTCCAACACCTGAAGCACCACCAATCAATATAACTAATGGTTCAGTTCCTTTTTTTATTTGTCTCCAAGCCATGTATTTATCAGCTATATCAGGATCCTTTTCCCTTAAATCTTCTACAATAAGTTCAACTAATTCATCAATGGTAATTAATTCTATATTTTTTTCTACAAGCTTAGATTCAATGCAAGAAGCAAAAGAATAAGCTTTATTAGGACCCATTTCAGCCCTTGTAAGTGATCTTGAAAGAACACCTTTAGAAAAAGGTTCAGTATAAACTTTTCCACTAACTTCTCCTTGTACCATAATCATCAAATCACCTATAAAGTAGATAAACATAAAATTCAAAATCATACAACAAATATTCTAAATTTACAATATTTTTAATAATATTAAATAATATCAAACAATATTAATTAAAAAAATCCTAAGAAAATCTCCAAATTTAAGAAATTCTAAAATATTAGTTGATTTTAATATGATGTTTTAATTTATTATTATTTATTATTCATTAGCTATTTAGCTAAAAATAGCACCCAATATAATATTAATAATTTTATTAATAATTACTACCTTACATAATAATTATCTTTTAATATATATTTATATATTAAATTAATGCAAGTAATATAATTTTTTATTTAAATCGGCAAAAATATAATTTCTATTGAAAAACTAGAAAATCAGAATTTTAATGTAAAATATAAATTATATTAAAAAATACAAATAATTATCAAAATATACGCTCAAAAGAAGAATAAAATTAATTAGAATAATACAATTGATAAAAAATTAAATAAGAAAAAAGAAAATAAAAATAAAAAGAATGAAAAATTAACAATAATCAGATATTAACTTTTACATTCGATTTCAGTCCAACCAAAGAAGCTATAACCGCTATAACACACAATACAACAGAGATTATACAAGCTATTTGAGAACTTTGTGTGAGTAGTGGGAAGTATTTTGGAATTATAGGAACTGAACCCATAACTACTGCAAAAATTACAGTTAACATTCCTAGACTCATGGTTTGACCAATCACTCTTACAGTTGAAACTGTTGCAGAAGCTAAAGAAGCAAATTTCCTTGGAACAGATCCCATAATCGAATTAGTGTTTGATGATGAGAATATACCATAACCAATACCTTGTAAGATCATAGCTATAACAATCACATACAATGGTGTTCCTTTTTCTAAAAATGTTAGTATGAAAATAGCTACTGCCACAAAACCCATTCCAATAGCAGACAATATTTGAGGATCTATTTTGTCAGACAATTTGCCTGAAAATGGTGCAATTATTGCCATTAAAGCGGGAGTAACAATGAGAATTATCCCAGTAACTTGAGGATCCATACCTTCTATATATTGTAAATGGTAATTCAAAATATAAGTTACAATAAATGTAGCTAAATAACTAATTAAAGCAGCTAAGGACGAAGAAGAAAACTTAGAATTCTTAAATAGTTTAACTTCAAATACAGGGAATTTTTGTCTTAATTCCCAGATAGCAAATCCTATCAGCAAAATTAATCCCAACACTGTTAAAATAATTCCATTAAGTTCATTTAATATAGTAAATCCATACATAAAGAGTAATATTCCTATAAAATAAATGATAGTTCCAATGAAATCAAATGGATCTTTATGGCCAGTAATCCATTCTTCTTTAACTTTTAATATAGTTATTATGAGTGGTATAAATAATAATGGTATGATTATATAAAAAATACTAGGCCAACCGAAATTTTGTGTTAAAATTCCACCTAAAACAGGAGCTAATGTAAGACCAATATAAACACATGAAACATTTATACCTATTCCTTTTCCTCTTTCATTAGGAGATAATGCTTCAGTTATCATAGCAAACCCAGCAACATTCAATAATGCTCCAGCTATACCTTGAATAACTCTGAAAAATATCACTGAATATGCTGAAAATGAAAGAGACACACCAATAGATCCTAAAATGAAAATTATCATGCCCATGATGAAAAATTTCTTTAAACCATATTTTTCCGAAAGTTTACCAAAAGGAACTGAAAATGTAGCTACCGCAAGTAAAAATGAAGTAGCTAACCAGTTTTGAAGTATTGCATCAATAGCAAATTCTGTTGCAATAGCTGGTAAAGCAACAGCTATAGCCGAAGTTGAAAATGCTGTGATAAATGATGTAAAGGAAGCTAAAAAGATGATTAAATTCTTTGAAGAAGTTTTTTTCAAAATATTATTATCAGCATTGTTAATATTATTTGTATCCATTATTTAACACCTATTTTAATTCAACAAAATTACCTATTACATTATTATTATCATCTATTTCTATTAAACAACCATAGCCATCACTTAAAGCTCCTGGATTGATAATAGTTGTTTCATCCAAAATATCAAAAGCTCTAGCTTCATGAATATGACCACAAATGTTTATTCTAGGGTTATATTCTTTAATTATTCTTCTGATACTTTCACTTCCAACATGAGCCCCACTAGAAATTTTATCTGTTTCAGTATTCTTTGGAGGAGCATGAGTAATTAGAATAGAAACTTTACCATAAGGAAAATTCTCAGAAGGTTTTTTTATTGATTCTATACTTTTTGAATCAATTATTTTTTTAATAGAGTTATATAGAGTATCTTCATCCATTTCACCAGGAGTATCAAAAGGAGTCGGATTAGATCCTCCAAACCCATACATGACAACATTACCATATTCAATTACATCTTCATGAATACATATAGCTGCAGATTCATCTATTTTATTTTTCACTTCAACTGGATCACAATTTCCAGGAACAGCTAAAAGTATATTGATATATTTAGATAATTTATTTAAAAAATCCCCTACAAATTCCAGAGGTCCAAAATCAGTGATATCTCCTGAAATTATTAGAAGATCCATTTTATTTTTACTTAAATAATCATATAAACCCTTTTGTTCTGCACCATGGACATCACTTATAGCTAAAATATTCAAAAAAACACCTCAATTAATTTTTCCTAATTCACTGATTATTTAATTATATTATTACAACTTATTAAGTTTTTATATAAAAGTTTTTTAATAATTGATAATAATTAAAAAATAAAATATTGTAAAATAAATAAAAAATTATTAAAATTTTATAAGAGATTATTCATTAAAAAAAGCATAAAACTTAGCTATAAAAGTTATTAAAAAAAATATTAATTTATTAAAAAAATTAGCTATTCTCAATATGTAGCAACAATATCTTGGGTGTTATTAACATATGAATTATTTTGCAAAATAAAAGATCCAATATTTCTTATATTGATATGAATTCTAATTCCATTATTTAATATATTATTATCCATAATATAAGTATTTTCAACAAGAGAAATGTTATTATTAGGAGCTAATTATATACCTTGATTATTTCCTGATATATAATTACCAATAATATTATTAGAAGATCCTTGAATTCCAATTCCATTTTCATTATAACTTATTTGAAAACTAGAAAAAGTGTTATTATTTCCTTCTACAAAGATTTCAACCTCATTATAATTACATATAGTATTTAACTTCATTGTTAGAATTTCCAATATAAATCCCATATATTGTATTATTGTTGCTGTACAATTTATTATTTTATTATTTGTAGAATAAATATATGATACAATTCCATGTTCACCATTGTTATTAGTCGTTCAATTAATTATCATCGTCCTATAATTCCATCTACCAATTCTTATTCCTTGAACGAGGTTATTATTAGCAACACAATTAATAATTTCATTGTTTGTCCCATAATTATATAATTGTATTCCAACATTGCCATTATTATTAAATATTGAATCAATTATTTTATTTCTATGATTACTAGATGTAATTTTTATTCCAGAATTTAACACATTATATACAGAACAATTAATGACCTCATTATCACTTGAAGAACCATATAAAAATATTCCTTCAGAAGCTCATTAATATACACATTAATTAGTTTATTGAAAGAACCTAAAATTGTTATTCCTTCTTGAGTACAATTTTCAATATTTATATTTGTAAGTATATTAATCATAAGAATTTAAGTTAATTTCCGTACGATAGCTAGATAGGTTTAAATTATTAATGTTTACATTCCCAATATTAACAATTATTCCATCTATTGAACTATTACCTACTAATAAAACATTTCCTACATTTCCAGTGATGTATATTGATTTGTCAATGTTTAAACTTAGACCATAATAAGCCCCATCCCCAAAAAATAGCACGTCTCCATCTCTCATTAAATTTATAAGAGAATATATAATATCATTGGTCATTGGATTAACATACCAAGTTATTGGATCTTCAATACTAATTTGCATATAAGTTACCGTATTGAATTTTTTTTCATAAGATTTGCTTACTTTATCCAAACTATATTTGAATAAGTTATATTTTTATCCCTAATTTTTATATCTTCAATCCTATATTCATCTATATCAGAAGCCAATACTTCTTCTGTTTGATTATCTACAGCTGATACTGCATTAACAGTTAAAAAACAAAAAATTATTGCTACTACTAAAACTATTTTATTTTTCATGAGTTCCACCTCCAGATTTATTAAATTTATAATAAAATAAATAAAACTCAATATTCTTAATTATTTTAAGTAATATAATAAAAATATTAAATTAAGTTAGTTTTTCACCATTTTAAACATACCAAAACCTTATTGTATTTTAGTTGGTTCAAATTTTATAAACTTGAAATTTTGTTTTTCTAAATGTTTGATCCATTTTTCAGGATTTACTCTAGTAAATGGAGTATGATATTCAACATATATCTCTTTAAATAGAGTAAATATCAGAATTTAATATTATGTCTACTTCACATCCTTCACAATCAATTTTTATAGCAAAGGAATTTTCAATTTCATAATCATTAATAGTTTTTTCTATTGTTATTGTTTCTATACACTCATAATTTTCATTTTCTGTAAGATATAAGATTGATTCATCAGATAAACTATCTTATATATCATCATCAATGAAAATTTTTGTTTTTCCATTTTTACAGCTAATAGCTTTATTAATTATAGTTATTTTTTCCTTTAATTCAGGGTTTAAACTTATATTTTTCATCGCTTTAGAAAAAATACTACTAAACTGTTCAAACTTCACTATATTATATCTATTTCTTGCAAAAAATAGTGTTGTATCTCCAATATGTGCACCAATATCAATAATATTTTTTTATCTAAATTTTCTATTGAATCAATCTGAAATTGATTAAATACAAATGTATCGAAAACCAATCCAATTTGAAAGTTATGGAATTTTACTCCATCAATAATTATAATTTCTTCATTTTTCTGTTGAATAATTGATTTAATCAATTCTATTTGTTTATTACTTAAATCCTTTGTTAAAGATAAAAGTAAACTTCCTAAAAGACCAGCTTGTATATCTTTATTATCTAAATCTATTTTTCCTATTTTTCATGATTCCAATTAACTTTGTTTGAAATTCCAGTAAACAAGCATAGAATTTTTGGATTTAATTTTGTTGATTTAATATAAATTTTTGATAATTCATATAACTCTTTTATTTTCATGTTTCCTCACTTTATAATCAAAAAATTATTTATAATAACATTGCAAACAATCACTATATTATTTATAATAACATTGTGAACACTTACTATATAAATATTATCATTGTATAATTCTATCTAAAATAATATTGAAAATAAAAAATTTAAAGAAAAAGTAATTAACAATAAAAAAATAAAATAAAAAAATAAATATAAAATAATTATAAAAAACTAAAAATAAAAACAATAGTTATAAAAATAAGAAAGTAATTAACTAAAAATTAAGAATTATTCATTGAAAAATGGAGCTATTTCTTTTAGTCCTTTTTTTATGTTTTTTGAATCTCCATAAAGAACTAAAGTTGAATCATCTTCAAATTCAAGGATGATATTCAAATATTCAGCTATTTCTTGAACACGATCTTCAGCTATTGGTTTTTTTAGATGAATTTTTGCAGAGGAAAATCCAGGAGGAGCACCTCCAATAAATTTAGAAGCTGTTTCAGCTTGTTTATAGATTTCTTCTCCTAAATTAGCTCTTCTTAATTTGTCAACCCATTCTTTATAATAATCTTCGCCATATTCTTCAGCATATTCAAGAAGAACATCTTGAACTTCAGTAACTACAATATTAGCTCGATCAAATTCTTTGATCATGTCTGTATGAGACATATCTTTTTTATAAAAGTTTATTGAGGTTTTAAGCAAACTAATATCCTTATTTACAGAATTAGAAATAGCAACCCCTTTCTTTTTAAGATCTGTAAGAAGATCCACCAATATTAACCAAGTTTGCTCAATAGGTAACACTATAACTCAACCCATGTTTTAAACATTAATTGTTTAAATTAGGAATTTCCATTTAAATGTCCTTCTATAATCTTTAGAGTAGTATGATTTACTTTTGCATCAGCTTCTTTCAATTCTTGTTTAATCTCATCAATATTATCATATGAGTCTAAAAATAAAACATGATGACTATCTGTTCCCGTGATATTTAGAATAGCTATTTCATCTTCATCTGACACTTTTCTTTTTTCTATAGTTGCTTTAAATTGAACATAAGGACCATATTCTTCAGAAAGATCCTTAAATTTAAATATTCCACCTAATGTTGCTATAAACATTATTCATCACCTTTCATTATAAGTATAAATTTATATATTAATTTAATAATCATCAATTATATCTATTTTACTATTATAAAAAAATTATGGTTTTTCATTGAATTATGAATAGTTATGAAAAAATAATTTTTTATTTTACATATGAATAATATCTAAAATAAATTTTTAAAAATTATATAAAATAATAAAAAATTCTATAAAAATAGATTATAAAATAAAAATATTAATAAAATAGTCTAAAAAAGAATGATTCTAAAAATAAAGAATTTAAAAATAAATAAAAAATAGTGGAAGTATCCACTGAAAACTAAGTAACAATATTCTAAGTTATCTATTCTCCACCAGTAATCTTATCAGATTCAGTTACTAATTTTGCAAGAGCAGGAGCAGAGTCGATTAAATGAGAATCTAATGTTAACTCATCAGAACCTAAGCCCATAGCTAATCCTAATAATTGAGCTAAATGGAAAACAGGTATACCATATTCGGTCTTATACATTTTGTTTACTTCAGTTTGACCTACATCAAATTGTAAGTGACAGAAAGGACAAACATCTACAATAGCATCGACACCAGCATCAGTCATGTTTTCTAGTTTTTCTTTGGTGAAACTTGCAGTTACATCAATATCTCTAGATCTGAGACCTCCACCTGCACCACAGCACATCATTTTGTCTTTGTAAGGAACAGATTTAGCACCAGTAACTTCAACTAAGTCATCTAAAATAGTTGGTTTTTCTGCATTATCAATTTGAATCTCATCAGAAGGTCTTAAAAAGTGACAACCATAATGAACAGCTACATTTAAATTTAATGGGTTAGTAACTAAGTCAGAAAGTTTATCAAGACCAACATCATTGTATAAGATTTCTGCGAGATGTTTTATATCAATAGATCCTTTGAATTCTCTATCAGTTTCAGCTAATACTTCATTAATTTCATTTTTCATATCAGCATCATGTTTTAACATGTGATTAGTTTCAAATAAGGATCCGAAACATCCATTACATTCAGTCATTATGTCTGAGTCCATATCTTCTGCAATAGTAATGTTACGAGCAGCGATAGAAGCCCAAGTTTTTTTATCAAAAGAACCAAATACACCAGGAGCAGGACAACAGGAAGCTCCTTCCATGTCTTTAAGTTCTATATCAAGTTTATCAAATAAAATTCTTGTTGCTTTTTCAATACCAGGATAACGGTTGTTCATAATACAACCTAAGAAATATGCGATTTCCATTGTTTATTCCTCCAGTAAAAAATTTATTCAAGCTCTCCAGTAGCTTTATTGAATCCAATTAAATCATCGAATCCAGTAATTTCACAGATTTTTTGTACTTCTTCTAAAGCTTCTGGGTGGGAGTGAGTGGTTGGTGGTAATTCATCAAGTCCAACTCTTTTTCTAAGTTCCATAGTTGCATCGTTAATTGGTACACCGTGACCAGTTTTTATAACGAAAGAACCAGTAGCTTTGTGTGCAGGAGCCATGAATCCATTTTGTGCAGCAACATTTCTTGCCATTTTAACGATTTCCACGATTTTAATTTCACGAGGACATCTTTCTTGACAAGTATAACAGGTAGTACACATCCATAATGCGTCATCAGAGATTACTTCATCTTTTAATCCCACTAAACATTTTCTTACTAATTGTCTTACTCTGTACGGAGTTCTTCTTCCAGAAGGACATCCACCAGTACAAGTTCCACATTGGAAACAGATTTTTACAGAGTCGATTCCAGCATCTTTAAATATTTCAGTAAACTCTGGATCAACATTCTTTAATGTTAATTTTTCATTTTCATTTAATAGAGTCATAGTATCTCTCTTTTCTTCTTTATTTTTAGAATCATCCTTAGAATCATCTTTTAACTCATTATCTTCACCAACTACTTTTTCTTCAGATTTTTCATCCTCTGAACTTACAGTAGGAGTTTCAACTCCAACTACATCAATTTTAGTTTTAGTAACTTTTTTTTCTGTATTTGGAGTTTCAAAATCTTCAACAACCTTATTTTCAGTTTTATCAACTTTATTTACTTCGGGGGTTTTAGATTCAGATGAATGGGTTTTTTCATTTTTAGTATTTGAGTCTGTCTGTTTAGGTCTTAAATCAGCTGATTTATCTGATTTTTTCTGATTAAGTACCTTATCATCAGAATTTTTCTCAATTACATCATTTTTTGCTCCTGTAAAAAGAGCTTTTAGACGTTTAAAAACAGACATTTATAAACACACCCAGGAAAATCATTGATAAATTCTTGACATCTACCTTAAGTCCTTAATTATAATTATTAAAACTCTATATATAAAGGTTACTAAAATTTTCCAAAGTGTAACCTACAAGGTACCACCTATATAAAACACAAAAATAAAATTTATCCAAATCATTAAAATAAATAAAAATGCATTAATTAATTTAATGTATATTAATTATAGTCAATTCACTATTTAAATCTTTTTAATTCATGTTAACATTATTTAATGACTAAAATTTATCAGTATTTCTAAATATAAATTTACACATATTTATGTACAATAAATTAAATTGTAATATAATCCCTATAATAATATAAAAAATAGTCTTATAATAAATCTAATAACAATAAATAAATAATATATAATAAAATAAATATAAATTATTTTTAAACATTATAATATAATTCTATAAAAAGTTTTAATATAATAATTTTAAATAATAATAAATTAATTAATGAAGTTTGATAGTTCTAAAAACAATTACATCGATGCTTTTAGCTTCTTGAGTATGAAATTCATAAGTATTAAACAATGGAAATTTATATTTAAACCTATGGGTGATTTCACCACCAAGTTTCTCATAAAAATTCATTACAAAATCATGTGTTTCACCCATGTGAAAAGAATAAACAACATTAGCTAATTTAAATGCTGATTTCATAAAAATTCGATCAGCGCCCTTTTTTGATCTAGATTGAGATCCAAATGGAGGATTTGTTATAGCTGTATCAAAATCAGTATTGATATTATTAAAATCATCATCTACTATCTCATATATATCTTTATTAAAAAATGTAGAATTTGATATATTCATCTCTTTAACAGTTCTTTTTGTGATATTTATAGCTTTAGAATCAATATCAATACCTAAAGCTAATTTAGCATTTATAAGTAGTGAAGAAAATGTTAGTATTCCAGTTCCACAACCTAAATCTATAATACTTTTATCATCAATATCTCCCAATGAATAAGCATTCCATACAAGATCAGCAGCTATATTAGAAGGAGTAGAATATTGTTCTAGTTTAATATTATAAGATTCGAATTTAGGAATATTCTCAATAGCTATCTCCAGATGTCTTTTTTTTGTAATTTTCATGAATTTCCACTTATTATTAATTTTTTCTAATATTTTCTTATATTCTTTCTATTTATAAATAAATTATTTATAATTATAAACTAATATATATATATATATATTATAATAATTAGTAAGGTTTGTTAATAAGATAATTAGATTAATAAATGATTATATAATTATAAATGTTTAATTGTTTAATTATAAAAATAATAATTTAAAATTATATAATATGAATATATTGATGATATAATGACGATACAATATATTATGTAATAAAATGATTATTAAATAAATCACTGAATTAAATTCTAAAGAGGTCCTAAATGTTTGATAAAATATTGATTGCTAATAGAGGAGAAATAGCTATACGAATTATGAGAGCATGTCGTGAGTTAGATGTGAAAAGTGTTGCAATATACTCTGATGCTGATAAAACTTCTCTTTATACTAATTATGCCGATGAAAAATATGCATTAGGGAATCCTTCCCCTTCAAAAAGCTATCTTAATATTGATAAAATAATGGATATAGCTATTGAATCAGAAGCAGAGGCTATGCATCCAGGATATGGATTTTTAGCTGAAAATTCAGAACTCCGAAGACAATGCGAAAAAAATGGAATTGTACTTATTGGACCTAGTAGAAAAGTTATTGAATCTATGGGAGATAAAATCACCTCTAAGAAATTGATGAAAAAAGCAGGTGTTCCAGTAATTGGAGGAACCGATAGTGAAGTAACTGATAGTGATGAAGCAGTTAAAGTTGCAGAATCAATTGGTTACCCCGTTATAGTTAAAGCTTCAGCAGGTGGTGGAGGAATTGGAATGCGTACTGTTTATGAAGAAGATGAATTAGTACGGGCTATTGAATCCACACAATCTGTAGCTTCCACAAATTTTGGAGATTCAACTGTATTTATTGAAAAATACATTGAAAAACCAAGACATATAGAATTCCAGATTTTAGCTGATGACCATGGAAATACCATCCATGTAGCTGACAGAGAATGTTCCATACAGCGTCGTCACCAAAAACTAATTGAAGAAGCACCTTCCCCAATCATGACTGATGAATTAAGAGAAAGAATGGGTGAAAGTGCTATTAAAGCAGTTGAATATATTGACTATACTAGTGCAGGAACAATAGAATTTTTATATAGTGGTGGAGAATACTATTTCCTAGAAATGAATACTAGAATACAAGTAGAACACCCTATAACTGAAACTGTAACTAACATAGATCTTGTTAAAGAACAACTAAAAATTGCTTCTGGTGCAGAATTAAGTTACTCTCAAAAAGATGTTAAAGTTAATGGACATGCAATCGAATGTAGGATAAATGCAGAAGATCCTTTAGCTGATTTTGCTCCAAATCCTGGAAAAATAACTGGATACAGATCACCAGGAGGACCTGGAGTTAGACTTGATAGTGGAGTATATATGAATTATACCATTCCAACGTTCTATGATTCTATGATCTCAAAATTGATTACTTGGGGAAGTAATAGAAATGAAGCTATAAATAGAATGAAAAGAGCATTAAGTGAATATATTATTCTTGGAGTTAAAACTACTATCCCATTCCATAAAGCAATAATGAGAAATAACTACTTTTTAGAAGGAGATTTACATACTCATTTTGTTGATGATCATAGAAAAGGAATAGATGATGAAATGACTGGAATAATGGAAGAAGAAACTGAAAGAATTAATCGTATGAGATCTACATTTATGCCAGGGAAAAAAGTAGCAGCTATCTCTGTTGCTATTGGTTCATATTTAAATACAGCTAAAAATCATCAAATGAAAAAATAATTAAATATAAACTAATATAAATTAGTATAAATCAATTCAAATTGATATGAATTCATATAAATTAATATGAATTAAATCTAATCTTTATAATAACTTATAAAATAGAAAATAATTAATTATAAAATCAATTATAATAATAAATATTAATAACTTTAAAAATAGTCTAATTTAAAATAATATAAATATTAAATAGAAAAATTGTGGGATTTTATGAAAAAAAGTATGCAAAAACTTCTATCAAAAAATAAAGAGAAAATGTCCGAAAAAGATGCTAAAGGAATATTTCAAATTGATGAAGCCGAAATTGCAGGATTTTTAAAAGAAATTGGTAATTATGAAATTGATTACATTCCTAGTAAAGAAATTAAAAAAGGATTAACCACTGAATATGTAGGAAAAGAAATATATAGTTTTCATGAAGTAGAATCCACCAACAGTGTAGCTAAATTTTTAGCTAAGTTTGGAGCTCCTGAAGGAAGTGTAGTCCTATCTGAAATTCAAACTAAAGGTAAAGGAAGAAGAGGGAGAAAATGGGAGTCACCTACTGGAGGAATTTGGTTATCTATCATGCTTAAACCAATGATAGAACCTTCTAAAGCACCCCTTATTACATTAGCTACTGGTGTAGCTGTAGTTAAAACTCTTAGAGGCATGAATATTGATGCAAGAATCAAATGGCCAAATGATATACTTATAAATAATAAAAAAGTTTGTGGAATTTTAACAGAAACTAATGCTAAATTTAACTCTGTTGATCATGTCATTGTAGGAGTAGGTATCGATAGTAATTTAGATACCAATATATTAGCCGATGACCTTAGAGAAGGAACAACTTCACTTCGCAATGAAACTCAAGCAGATATTGAAGAAACAGAAATTATTTCGAATTTCCTTAACGAATTTGAAGAAATATATGATTTATTTAAAGAGAAAAAATTCGATGAAATACTTTATGACTGGAGAAGAATGTCTCAAACCATTGGTAGTTATGTAGAAATCAAACAACCACTAGGAAAAATATTACGCGGAAATGCAGTTGGAATTAATAACCAAGGAGTATTAATTTTAGAATTAGACAATGGTGAGTTAAAAAAAGTCATATCGGGAGAATATCTAATTAGAGAAGATTGATTTCATCATCTAATCTTATATCGTTTTATATTTTTATAATTTTTATATTATAATCTTTATATTTTTAATCTTTAATTTTTTAATTTTTAATTTTTTATAGTTTCTTTAACCTAATTCTCAATATTCTACTTTTATATTTAATTGTATCATTTATTTTTATTATTTAAATTTTATATTTAGTTTATTTTAGCTAAATTTCTTATTTTTAGTAGTTAATTTATATTTTTAATTAAATCATTAAATTTCATTTTTAAATGTATTTAAATTTATAATGTCTTATTTAAAATTTAACATGTCATTTATTAATTTATAAAATAATTTATATATTCTTATATAAAAAATAATAATCCATATTATTAAAAATATTGAAAATAAAGTATCTAAGGAATTTATAGAAAAATTTTTGAGGTATTATGTGATATTATGATAAAAAAGGTAGCTATTACAGTTCCTGAACGTCAAATGTTAATTGAACAAACTTTAAACTCTGAATCAATTCAATATAATATTAATTTTGCTTTTGAAATAAGTGGAAATATTGAGCTTGAAAAATTAGTAAATTCTTTATAAAAAGTAGTTCAAAAACATGCTGTTTTTCGTTCTTTTTATAATTTTAATAATGATGGTGAATTTGAACATCACATACTAGATCATATAGATTTTAATATCGAAAAAATCTATTCTAAAAAAGAAATAGATAAAAGATATCTGCCTTTTGATATAAATAATCCTCCACTATGGTGAATTTTATTAATCGAAACAGAAAATTCATATATTGTAAATTTAAACATTTATCATGCTATTTTTGACGGTTCAAATAGATTTTCATTTATATCGTATTTAATCAGATGTTACAAAGGTGAACATTTGGATGGAAATGATTATGATTTTGACGATTTTGCAAAAGAATTTAATGAAATTAATGAAGGCAAAAAAATTCCTGAATTTTTTGAAAATATGTTAAAAAACAGCACTCCTCAAGTTCAAATGCCAACAAAGCCTAAAAAATCGGAAATATTACCTTTAATAGATAATATCATTAAAAAAATCATTAGATTTGTCAGAAATAAAAAAGTTGCTACAAGTAACAATGGTAGTATTTATGAGTTAATGATATCTGCGTTTTCAATTACTATAGGAAAATATATTAATAATGATGAAGTTTTATTAGGTATGCTTCTTGAAGGGAGAAATAAAAAAGCTGAAAATCTAATTGGAATGTTTGTTAGAACATTACCTTTTTTATTTAAACCTCAAGGAAATATTTATTGGAAAGATTATCTTCAAAAAAATAAAGAAGAAATTTCTAGCTTGAAATTGAATCAAAGAACTTCTTTTGAAAATATTACACATAACTATTCATTAGATGAATCAGGTTCCAGAGCACCGATTTTTGATATTATAACAAACTATTTACATACTCCCCCTACAAAATGGAAAATAGTACACTCTGTTGGCCCATAAAGATTATGAAATTCATATTTTTCAAGAGGGTTCAATAGGAGCTAAAGTTTCACCCCCCACATTAAAAACTCGAATTGGATGATTATTCATAGTATCTACAAATTGACGACCTAACTGAGTTGTCATAAAAGCAATTGTAATATTGTTTTGATTGAAATAATCATTAAGTTTAAGTAAATCTAGTTTCATATCTTCTGGAATAATATGGACAGTTCCTCCAGATATGAGTGCAGGATACATATCAATCATTGAAGCATCAAAGCCAAAGCTAGAATAAGCAGCTATATTATCATTAGGATTTAAATGACGATTATTTTTATAATAAGTTGAAATATTAACAATATTCTTTTGAGATAAATAAAACACCTTTGGCTTACCAGTAGTTCCAGAAGTATAAAGTAATATATAATTATCATTAACTTCTGGTTTAGATTCTTTTAAAATTTTTTTATCTTCTAAACTAATGTGTGTTGATTTATAATTATTAACTATTTTATTAAAATATTCTATCTTAACTTTTTCCCGATTAAATTTTAATATTTTATCAAATAATTCTTCATTACTAATTAATAAAGAGGCATTAGAATCTTTTAACATGAAGTCTGCCCTTTCATTAGGATATAATGATCTAAATGAATATATGATGTTCCAGCTTTAAAAACTGAAATAAATGCAATAGGATAACTTAAATCTCTTTTAGACATTATCCCAATAACTTCTCCTTTTTTAATCCTTAAATCAATTAAATGTAAGCTATTTATCAGTTATCTCATCTAAATTTTTATAAGTTATTTTATCAGTTGAATCAATTAAAGCCAATAGATCTTTTGATTTTTCTGCTTGATTTCTAAATAAATCAATAAATGTTTTATCAAGATTTTCATCAGTCTGATTACCTTTAAAATCTTCTAAAAGAATATTTTCCATTTCTTCAGTAATTTCTCCCAATTCATCTAATATCCAATCTTCTTTTTGACAAACACTATTTAATACTTCTAAATAATGATCCATTATCCCTTGGATATATTTTTATCATATAATTTATCAGAAAATTTCAAAGAAATTTCAGCTAATTTTCCTTTTCTTTCAATCCAAAAAGCGCGATCAAATGCTAATTCTTATCTTTTAGCTTTAAATTTATTAATTTCGATAGTTTCATTATCTATTTCTATTTTCATTAAAGATCAAATAATAGATAAACTTTATTACAGAGTTCCAATTGGAAAACCAGTAAATAATACTCAACTTTATATAATTGGGAAGGACAATAAGTTTTGTCCAATCGGTGTTTCAGGAGAATTTTGTTGTGCAGGTAGACAAGTAGAAGGAACTTATCTTAATAGACATGAAAAAACAGAAGAAGTATTTGTAGAAAACCCTTTAATAATGATAAAGAATACAATATATTATACAAAACTGGGGATATTGATAGATGGTTGCCAGAAGTAATTATTGACATCAGTGGTAGAAATGATCATCAAGTAAAAATTAAAGGATTTAGAGTAGAACTTCCAGAAATTCAAAATTGTATAAGAGATTTTGAATGTGTAAAAGAAGTGGCAGTAAGAACAATTGATGATCCTGCAGGAGGTAAACGTGTTGTAGCTTATATAGTAAATGAAGTAGAATTTCCTGTAAAAGATTTAACTGGTTTTATTGCAGAAAGATTACCTTCTTATATGATTCCTTCTTCTATAATATTCGTGAAAGAAATTTTACTCAATACTAATGGTAAAGTTGATTTTAGGCGTTTACCTAGTCCTGATGAAAATTTTGAAGTTAAAAACAAAGAAAAAAGTTCCTCTAAGTTAAATTTAATCTTGAAAAAGAAATAATTAAAACAACTAAAAAGATTATTGGTGATTATGAATTTGGCACTGAAGATAATTTAATTCAATTAGGATTGACTTCAATCTCAGCTATTAAACTAGTTAATGTTATTGATACTAAATTTGGTTTTGCTCCTAAAATACATGATTTATTGGCTGAACCTACCATTCTTTCAATTGAAAATTTTATTTTAGATAAATTATTAGAAAAAATGTCTAGAAGAGAAAGATTCAAAAAAGAAAAAATTGATAAATATAGAGAAATTGATAGTATTCCTTTATCAGATTCTCAAATTGGTGTTTACTTTGATAATTTAAGAAATCATAATGATATTCGTTATAATATTCCTTTTGAGTTAAAATTTTCAAATAAGTTAAATATAGATAAATTAATAAACGGATTTAAAGCTACAATAAAAAATCATCCATCAATATTATCACATATTGAAACAAACCAAGAAGAAATTTTATTAGTCAAAGATAAAAATGATACTATTGAAATTGAGAATTTTGGTAATATCAGTGAAGCACAATATAAAAATTTAAAATCAAATTTTTTTCAAAGTTTTAATTTACTAGAAGGTCCACTTTATAGAGCTAAAATTGGAGAAGTCGGCAATAATATAGTAATATTACTAGATTTCCACCATATTATTTTTGATGGGTTTTCATTTGATGTATTTGCTAGAGGATTAATAAATGCTTATGAAAATGGATCAATCGACAATTATAATGAGGAAATAATGTCTCAATTTGATTATTCTAATTGGGAAACTAATTATTTAGAAAGTGAAGAATTTTTAAAATATAAAGAATATTTTGAGAATTTGTTAAAAGATTTTGAAACAATTAATGAATTGCCAATAGAAAATGAAATAAATAAATCCGAAAGACATGATAAAAAGTCAGAAAAACTTTTTCAGAAGTTGTTAAAGTTGTAATAAAAATATGGTTGATGAATTTTGTAAAAAATATGCAATCACACAAGCAAGAGTATTTTTATCAAGTGTTAGCTATTGTATCGGTCGTTGGACACAAACGAAAGATGTTTATTTAAGTACCATTAGTTCTGGAAGAGAAAATCCCAAATTGAAAAACACTGTAGGAATGTTTGTTAAAACATTACCTTTACATATTCAACTCTCAAAAGAAGAAAAAACTTCACTTGAATTTTCTAAAGATGTTTCTAAAACTTTATCAAAAACTCTTTCACATTAGAATTATTCTTTTAATGAAATTGTTAAAGAATTAGGATATGAAACTTCAATTGTTTATGCATGTGAATTAGAGGTTGCTAATTTATTTAAAATAAATAAAACAGACGTGGAGATTAAATCGCTTGAACAAACATTTTTTAAATTTAAATTATCACTTCATGTTGAAAAAAGAAACGGAGAATATGTTTTTGCTGTTCAATATGATAATTCATTATATACTACTAATTATATTGAAAAATTTGATGAATCTTTAATTCAAGCTTTAAACAGCATAATAAAAAATCCAGATTTAGATATTAGACATATTTCATTAATTAATCCAAATCAAAAAAATACTTGATTCATTTAATGAAGCTTATAATTTTAATGAAATGAAATTAAAAATCATTTAACTAAAAAATAAGGTTTTTATTTCAGAAAACATCAAATTATTACATGAACGATTTGAAAAAATAGTAGAACAAATTTCAAATGAAAAAGCTTTGATTTGATCTGATTCAGAATTTACATATAAAGAACTTGATGATGAAGCTAATAAATTAGCTAATGCTTTAATTGAAAAAGGAATTAAAAGTAAAGATAAAGTTAGTTTTATTTTAAATAGAGATTCAAGAGTTTTACTTGCAATCTTCGGTATTTTAAAAACAGGAGCATCTTATATTTCTCTTGATGTTGAATATCCTCAAGAAAGAATCGAATATATTCTTGAAGATTCTAATTCAAAATTTTTATTAACTACAAATGATTTATTGTCAAAGCTAAAAAATTCAGCTGTTAAAAATGATTCAATATGGGTACATTAATGAATTATTAATGATTGAAAATATATCCAAACCAATTATTTCAATAGAAGATATTGATTTAACTTATTCCATTTATACATCTGCTTCTACAGGTACTCCAAAAGGAGTTTTAATTGAACATAAATCCATTAATAATTATCTTGTTACAAATCCTAAAAATATCCATATTTGGAAATTAGTTAACAATGCTAAAACTTTTCTTTCAGTAACAACTGTTTCATTTGATAGGTCTTTAAAAGAAATAATGGGAAGTCTTTGTAATGGTCTAAGCTTAGTATTTGCAGGAGATGATTCAGTACATGATCCAACTCGTTTAGTTGATTTATTCAATGAAATTAATGCAGATACTTTTAATACTACTCCTTCTGTAATGTTAGAATATATGAATTATCCTTTATTTTTAGATGCTCTTTTAATTATAATGGCAGGTGGGGAGAAATATCCTAATACTTTAAGAATTAAAATTTTAGAAAATATTTCAAATAATTCAGAATCTGAAATCGTTTTATTTAATACCTATGAACCAACTGAAATTACTGTATCATCTAATGCTAAAATACTTGATGAGAATTCTAAAATTACAGTAGGTTCACCACTACATGGTTATTTTGAACAAGTCATTGATTTAGATCAAAATACATTACCTCCTGGAATTATAGGAGAGGTGTTGATTTCAGGAAAAGGTGTTGTTCGTGGATATAACAATTTAGAAAAAGAGAATACATCTAACTTTATTGAATTTAATGATAAAAAACTTATAAAACTGGAGATTATGCTAAATGGACTGATAATAGTGAAATAGAAATAATAGGTAGAATGGATGATCAAATTAAATAGACTTAGAATTGAATTGGATGAAATTAAAACTGTTTTAGAAGATATTTCAGAAATTTCATCAGGACTTCCATTGATTAAAAAAATTAATAATGTAGACCATATTTGTGCTTACTATGTTACTAATGATAAAATTAAGGCCACTACTATTCGAGACATATTGAAACCAAAATTAACTCCTTATATGGTCCCAACAGCTTATTTAGAACTTGATTTTATACCTAAAACTCAAAATGGAAAAAAATGATTTGAAAAATTTTACCTGAACCATTACTTTTACAAATAACAAGTGAATATGTTTATCCTCAAAATCAAGAAGAGAAAGAATTTTCAGAAATTTTCGCTCAAGTTTTGGGAAAAGAGAAAATTGGAGTTACAGATAATTTTTTGATCTAGGAGGTTCATCATTGCAGTTACTAGAATTATTATACCTATAAAAGAAATTGGCATTGATAATATTACTTATGGAGATGTTTTTAAAAATCCAACCCCACGTAAACTAGCTAAATTTTTAAATAAAAATGATATAAATGATGATTCCTCTGATAATGAGATAGCTAATCATGATTACTCAAAAATAAATGATATTTTAAAAATTAACAAGATTGAAAACTTTTTATATTCAAAAAATCAGGATTTAGGAAATGTTTTACTTTTAGGTGCAGTAGGATTCTTAGGTATTCATATTTTAAAACATTTAATTGATAATGAAAATGGAAAAATATACTGTTTACTTCGTAAAGGACGTTTTACTAATATTATTCAAAGATTAAAAAGTTAATTATCCTAGTATTTTGAAGAGGACTTTAATGAAATGATAAATAAAAGAATTATTCCTATTGAAGACGATATTACAAATAAAAAATATATTCTAATTTAAAAATAGTTAGAGTAGAAAGAGAAAGAATAAAAATTGAATTAAATGTAGCTAAGAAAATTCAAAGTTCTATGTTACCTAAAAACTTTTCTGATTTTCCTAATAATCATAAAATAGACATTTATGCTATAGCAGAACCTGCAAAAGAAGTAGGTGGGGATTTCCATGATTTCTTTTTAATATATAAAAACAAATTAGCAATTTTAATAGGAGATGTTTCTGGAAAAGGAATTCCTGCGGCATTATTTATTGTTGTGGCTAAAACTCTTATAAAAAATAGTGCACAAAGTGGAAATTCTCCTGAAGAAATTTTTAAAAATGTCAACAAAACAATGTGTCAAGATAATAACCAAAATATGTTTGTAACTACTTGGATGGGTATTTTAAAAATAGATACTGGTAAATTTACATTTGTTAACGCAGGGCACAATCCTCCAATATTAATAAAAAATAATAATCACACATTTCTTAAATCAAAACCAAATTTTGTTTTAGGAGGAATGGAAAATACCGAATATCATCAAAATGAAATTTTCTTAAAAGACGAAGAAAAAATCTTTTTATATACAGATGGTATAACAGAAGCAATAAATAAAATGACGAAGCTTTTGGAGAAGAACGTTTATTTGAAATTATAAATAAAAAAGGAGATTCTGAAATTTCTGAAATATTATATTCTATTAAAAATAGTATAAATAAATTCACGGGAGATTTAGATCAATTCGACGATATTATTATGTTAATATTAAAATATAAATAATAATAATAGTGGTAATAATAATGAATAATTTAATAAATATTGAGGATGAAATAAAGCATTAAAACCAAGTATAATTTAATAAAAATAAGCATTATACAAATAAAACTTCTTTAGCTAAATTTTCATTATTAATTATCTTTAAAAGTGTCTTAAAAGAATTATTTATTTTTTCAAAAAGAAGACATATATCTAATTTTTGTACATCATTAGCAGCAAGGTCAAACCTAATTGTAGGTGAAGCTCCTGGCATAGAAACTGCAGGAATAGTAACTATGTCCTCATATTTTAAAAGTATCATCGCCCATAAAAAACAAAGGTCTTTAGATGAAAAATCATCCATTATCTCGCCACGCTTATTACTATTATTATTAAAAGTTATTTCTTTTTTAAGTGATCCTTGTGAAACCATTACACCAGTAGGAGTTTCTTCAAACATAGAATAATGTTTTTCCAATAAAACCATCAATTTATCTTTTTTATCTAATGATTTTTTTAAATTTTCTTCATCATAAGCTTCCAATCCTTTAACCATGGCTAAAACACTTGAAGGTTGAGCTTCAAGTCCAAATTGATGAGCTTTGGATTTGATAATATCAATTAAATCTGATTTTCCAGCCATTAATCCTCCTCTTGGACCCATCATAAGTTTATCAGTACTTGTAACAACTAAATCAGCCCCTAATTCAGTAGCTTTTTTTTGAGAATAAATAGCAGTTCTAAGTCTTGCACCAGATGCATCATCAACAAAAACAGGAACATTATTATTTTTAGCTAAATCTATAACTTTTTTAAAGTGTTTTTCATCTAATATTTCATGATCCATAGTTGATCCTGTGATTATAACCAATGAAACATTATCAGAAAAATCATCAATAAAATCATTAATATTATCAAATTCCAGATAATTAGCACCTATAAGATTACAACTACGTGGAATTGAAGGATGTGATGGAAATTCAGGTAAAAAATGTATAATATTTTTATCTTTTTCACCAAGAGAAAGAATAGTAGCTAATATTCCAGAGCTAGTTCTATTAACAGCAAATACTTTTTCTCCACCTAAATGTTCTTTTCCAAGTTTTTGCAATTCTTCTTCAAAAATAGCAGGACCAATGTAAGTTTCTAAAAGATTTAAATCATCAGAAGTAGCTAAAAAACCACCAGACAAACCGGTCAAATCATATAATGAATTTCTACCTTTTTTACTAACAATTAACTTAATAGCTCTAAGAGAAGCCTCTCTTTTTTTCATTTCATCTAATGAATCTTTAACTAGCATTTTATCACTTAATAAGGCAAAATAATAATAACAATAAAACAATAATAATAAATATAATATCTATAATATTTATAATAACAACCTCAATTAATTAGATTTATAATTATAATATAATAACAAGAATAGAATACTGTTAATATATAATTATATAACAATTATAAAGTTATATGATTTATGATAATATATAATAATATTATAGTTAAAATATAAAAATTTTTATATATTATTTAATATAAAATTTATAAGTTAAAAAATAAACTAAAACAATTAAAATATTAAAAATGATATTATTAAGATAGTGATACTAATATACAAATAGCTTAAAAAAGAATTTCATAACTATATAATCATGAATAACCCCAATATCTAAAAAAACTTATTTATTTTTCTAAAACTTTGCCATCTGTTGAAAGAACTACACAAAAATCAGACGAATTTTTTAATGCTATTGAAAATCCCGAATCAACACCAATAACTATAGTTTCTTTACCATTTTCTTTAGATTTATTCATTATTGGCAAAAAATCAGCACCCCTAGTCATTAATGCTATAATGTCAATGTTAGGATTATAAATTAATTTCATTGCTTCAATAGCCATGTGAACATCAGTATCTCCAGCAACAACTAAGGGAGTAAAACCTTGGTTTACAACAGATTCTATAAGTTTATCAGAAGCATATTGATTAAATAGCACTTTAACTATTCTTAAATCTCCAGATTCACCCATTAAATTTTTTACAACATTTAAATCCAAATTAAACTCTTTTATAAGAATATTAGGACCATCAACTAATAAACCAATGTTAATTTCATCATCCTTTTTCATAAGAGGAATATAACGATTTAATGAGGATAATTTCTCAAATTTTCTCATAAATAATCAATGAAATAAAAAATATTTCACCTATATGAACAATATATAAGTAAATCCCATAGCCCCATATAACTATCTATCAAAAGTATTATATATTATTTTTATGAACAATTTTTTTAATAATTTTTTTAATAATTTTTTTAATAATTTTTTTAATAATTTTTCTAATAATTTTTCTAATAATTTTTATATTTTTTAGTGTTATATAAATTTTTTAATATTTCTATTATTAATAACATTATTTAATAATTATAATAATTTTAATACTCTTAATATTTTCCATATCTTAAAAATTTGATTTAAAAATCAACAGAATGAGAATAAATAAAAGAAATATTAGAAAAATTAAGAAAAAATATATTAATATTACATAAAAATATAAAATAAAAATGAATTAATAAATATTAATAAGAATTAGTAATAATTAAACAAAAAATAAAAAAATTAATAACCCATAAAAATCAGTTATTATCAAGTTTGAAGTTTGCTTTGAAAACTTCGGTTAAAACATCTAAATCTTTATCAAAAATAGGTAAAGAAGTAAAATCTTTCTCTCCTTCATTATAAGAATATTCAGCATCGATTATTTTACCTTCAGCTGTGGTATAAAATATAACACTATCTCCTTGTTTTTCTGGATCTTTTGTAGGTAAAAATATTTCTACAGATGCTCCTAATTGATCAAAAAATTTTTCTTTTTCAGTTTCATCTTTGGCAATTTTTTTAAATTTTCGTATTCTTGATTTTAATTTTTTCTCTGCAGCTTCTGTAATATCTGCCATCATATCACCTTTTTAACTATAGTAAACTAATCTAAGAGATATTGTATCACAATTCCCTATTAGAATTTTATTACAACCATTCTATTAAGAAAAATAAAGATCCTCAATAGATACCACTTTAATTATCATATTTACTATTTATTATAAATACTTTGTTATATTAATTTACTTATTTATTAAATAAACTATCTAACTATCTATAGATAAGTAGATATCAAATAGAATAATCATTTATTTGACAACAATTTATTTAAAACTAATTATTAAATGAAATTAATCAAATATTATATTGAAATATTATTAAATTAATTATTTAATAGATTATTAAATAATAGTCATATAATAATTATCTTAAAATAGTATTATTTAAAATTATAGTATTATATAAATGTTTATAGAAGCTTTTGATAAAAACCCTTTAATAGTATGAAATATTTTTACTATCTTTATTTAAAAATATAAAGGAAAATTAGACTTAATTTAAATTTAATTAAAATAATAATAATAAATATATAAAATAAATAAAAAAGAGTAATTTATATTGATTTAATTCAAGTTAAAGAAACTTTCAATAACATTCATATCAATTGTGTTTCCAATCCAACCAACAGCTACATCAGCATTTTTAACTTTAAAGTAAGTCCATATCATTTCACTAGTGAAGTTTTCCATGACAAATTCATTATAATGAACTACTCTTATATCATTATCTAAAAATGACATATTTATATCAATATTTATACTATTGTTGTCATTATAAATATTTTCAACAATATTATCAGTCATTTCATCAATATTTTCAACTATGAAACTATTTAAATCATCAGAAGAGTTAGAAACATCTGAACTATTAGGATTATCAATGTTATTAGCATCTTTAGAAGCATCAGAATCATTAATACCATTAGAATTATTTGAGCTATTGCTGATTATAATAAAAAATGATCCATTTCCACTAGAAAGTTTAGTTATATTATTACCAATAAAATCACTAGATTCATTATTTGCAGTATTAGAATCATTTCCAACATATTCATATTCTGTCATGTTACTGATAATTATAGAATCATTCGTTTCATTTTTTATATATGCCTTTATTCCACCTATTTCTATTTTAGAATAATCTTTTGGAATGCTTTTATCACTTTTTGTGTCATTTACACTAGATGATTTTTCAATAGTAGAGTTTAATGAATTTGCTGAGGATGAATTATTAGATATATTTTGAGAATTGGAATCTCCTAATAATATTTCAGAAACTGGTTCTAAAACCTCTGGAAATGCAAATGATAAAGAACTTACTCCTAAAATTATCAAAACAAAAAGTACTAATATTCCTGGGAGAATAGTTCTATCTTTTTTTTTACCATTATATATATCTTCATTTTCTTTTTTCTTAGCCATATTCTCACCTCCAAATGTGATATTTTCAAATATAAATTAATAGACATGATAAACATCTTTAAATACATTATCAACATAATATTTTTGTGAATAATGATTAATATCTAATTAGTATTTTATACAAACTAGTATTTAATATATAACCTCACAATAAAAAGATTGAAGAAATTATTTAAAATAAAATAATAATTTTAAAATAAAACAATGAAATAGAAAATTAAAAATAAAAATTTTTGTATAAAAAAGTTATACAATACTAATTAAGAAATATAAAAATAATAATAATATAATAAATCAAAAATTAACTAAGAGTCAACAATATCACATTTTCCAGATGGAAGAACTCTTACAACATCATCTAAAGAAATTACATTATCTTCATTTATTTTATACAATATTTTTTTAGCTGTTGCCTCTTTTTTAATATAGCCTGGTTTTATCATGACAAAATTATCAGTGTGGGTTTTTATTGCATTGATGGGACCTGCCATGATTCTTTTTCCTTCATAATCAACAATACCTACAGCTATTTTTAAATTAACCCCTCTGATATGGTTTCTATTTCCTCTTATAATAAATGAACCTTTAACTAAAAATTCACCAGATTCCGGTGTTTTTGAAACTTGATCAGGTTTAACCCAGTATACATCTTGAGTTCCATAATTTTTTGTCCAAGCACTTGAAAATGAAGCTGCAAAAATAGCAGATTCTTTAAGAGTATTATCAGTTATTTCCCTACTTTCTGTTTTAATCACCACTGAAGCTGCACCCTGTATATCAGAATGAAGATAAATGTCATCATTATCCATATATTTTTTAACTACTGCTTCATTGGTGTTGGCATCACGTCCCCCAATAACTAAAAAATTGTCAGAGCTAATAAACCATCTTAACTTTTCATACCATTTAAGTTCTTTTTTAACCCTTTTTTGAGGAACCATAATATTTTCCATAGCTACATCTCTTTTACCCTCCATCTTTTTTAGCTGCTTTTTAGTGTTAGTAATAGCTATTAAATCACCTTCAATTTTCCTTTTAGCTTTTTTAGCTTTTTCATAATAACTTTCAGCATTTTCAGGAATAGGAATTTTCGAATCGATAGCTATTTTATAGTCCCCAATATCTAAAACTAAGTTACCTAATTTATCCATTGACTCAACAATTTGAACTTCTTCCATCCCAGATTTTTTTGCCTTTTTAAGTGTTTTAGCTATATCTTTCCAGGGGTATTCCTTAGATCTAGCATCTTCAATAACTTTTAATAGATTTTCAATTTGAGAATAATTAGCATAGAGAATGTCTCCTTTTTCTTTAGATATCTCACTTGTTTTTTTAAATCCATCTAAAGTTTCTTCTTGAATTCTAAGTCTTTTTTCATACTTTCCAACTTTTTTTGCCCATACTGCTTCTTGAACTTCTTTAATTTCATTTTTAATTCTTTTTGAAAAGAATTCATCAGCAGCTTCATTAAAGTTATCAAAATACTCTTTATTGTATTCTTCTGCATTATAAAGTTCAATATCTAATGGAAGAACATCTTCTTTAGGCTTATTGGTATTTTTTGCTTTATTAATTGATTCATTATCATTTATATTAATTGATTCATCATTTTTCTTTATAGTAACAATGTTAGGAGTTATTTTATGATTTTTTAATGGATTAAATATGTCATTTATAACTTCATATATTTTTGAAATTTCTTCTTCAGTAAGATCATTTGAAGATTTTGTTTTGTCAATAGAGTATCTTAAAATAATTTCTTCAGAGTATATTCCACCCAAACCACTTCTAGCCAAGGTTCTTATTAAATCAGTATCTGATTCTTGAAATAATTCAATTAATTGAGATTTTTCCAGGTTTAATGGATTTATTCCTCTAGCTGTTGGATATTTATACTCTTTTTTAGAGCTTATATCTCTGTCACTCCATTGTTTTCTCTTTAAAGGAAGAATTATATTATCTTCTTTATCAAGAAGAATTATATTACCTTTAGAAAATAATTCAATCACAAGAGTGTAAATTTTATCTTTTTTCATTTTTATTTCAACTACACGATCAAAGTGATGTTGTTTAATAGAAACAACATTAGCTCCTTTTAAATGTTTTCTAAGAACCATTGGAAATGAAGGAGGCATTTTAGGATTATCTAAAGGATACTGAGTAGTATGAATTCTCACACCTGCCTGAAATACTACATCTATCCGACCAGTTCCTTTAACATGGAACCTCATAATAACGGTATCATTAGTTGGTTGAAATGATTTATCAACTCTTGCTCCCTCAAGAAGACTATTTAATTCATAACATATAGCACTAATATCCACATTTGACATTGTTTTCATTTAAAAAACCTTTTAATTAATATATTATTATAAGATTTATCTATATAATATTTAAAATAATATTTATACTTAAATTTTAAGATAATATTTATAAAACTAATTATATTTAAGTAATAGTGTATTAATATGTATATTAATTAATATATAATTTATAATAAAGAATATTTATAATTAGTTTTATAATATTAATTTATAATTTAATATTTTATAACCAATTTATAATTAATTTATATATAATAATAAACATAACTCAAAGCTTTTATTTTTTTATCAATAAAATATTAATAATCCTTTACTCAAGCTTAACATTGCTTAGTTTGATAAATATCCTGATTATGTCTACTCCTGGTTTTAAGAAAAATTTACAGCTTAAGATTATATGCAGCAAAGAGAAAGTTCTCAAAATGGAGCATTAGATTTA
>NIZT01000019.1 GCA_003315655.1 Candidatus Methanobinarius endosymbioticus | reverse complement strand
CCAGATAAGTTAATCAAATGATCTGATATTTATAGTAAATAATATGAGTGTATATTGGAATGGTAAAAATGATAGAAGAAATTATTGGTTTAATCATTATCATATTGGCTATAAGAACACTTGTAGCTAAAAATAAAGCTGAAAGAATGCTTTATGTTAATACAATTGATTTTGCTGTTTCTGCACTTATTGCACTATTTATTGATAGTCCTTTTGGCCTTATTGTTGCTATTACATTTTTCATAACATCAACTGTTAGCTCTAATGCAATAGCTTATACATTAAATAGATTAGATAATGAAATAATACTTGATGAAGATTGATAATAATGTATATAATTATTTAATAGATTAATAGAATTATAAACTTATATAATAAAATTAGGTAACAAATTATTTAATACAATTATCAATACATGAATAAAATAAAAATAATAAATAAAATCCGATAAAATTCATATTAATATAATTATATTATAACATATTTGGTGAAATTAATGATCCCTTTAGACTTTCTAAATATAACTTGGATATCAATAATTTTGATGATTATTGGTGCTTTAGGTATTATATGGCTTATTAAACCAATTGATAAGCTTATAATGTTTTCAGTCATGGAAGTAGGGTTTTTATTAGTTGTTGTTTCATTCAAATATTTAGATGTAGCTTTGGTAATTGCTCTATTTGGACCAATTTCTACTGTTACTTTCCTTTTATCTATAATTAAAATTAATGATATTAGAAAGAGAAATAAAAATAATCTTGAAGGTGAGATAATTGATTGAGGTTCAATTGTTTTTTTATACTGGATGTATATTAGCTATACTTGGAAGTATAGCAACTGTAGTTGGACCTGGAGTTAAAGATCCTATTGTTAGAACTTTTAACACAGAAGTAGCTGCAATTGGATTATCATTAATATTTCTTGTTTATAATCACACTTTAGCACTAATGACTTTTATAGCAGCTACTGCTGTTACTACTTTAATTTTACTTAGAGTTATAACTAGATTGGAAGAAATAGGGGCAGATGCATGAGTAAAATTGGAAAATTATGGAATGCATTAGCTAACCCTGATAGAATTCCTAAACTCTATTCTTTAGTTTTAGCTGCATTTCTTTTAGTTGGTTTTTTAGTTCCTATAAGTTTAGATACAAATCAAATTTATCCAAGACCTGTTCCACAAGAACAGGTTGATGAAGAATCTCCTTTAGCTCCTTATGATAGGGGAGGAAAGGTTTTAAAAACTCCTGGAATTATAAAAGCACAATATTCTGAAAATTCTAAAAGTATTGGTATGATAACGTCGTATATGTCGCCACAAGCGATATTGGTTCAATCAATATCTCCTTACTTTGGAACCTCAATTTATTCATCACCAGGTGGCCTTATAGATGAGGTTCTTTATTATAGTCGTGGTTTTGATACAATATTAGAATCCACTATATTGATGATGTCATTTGTTATAGCTTCTTGGTTAGTGGTTAACTTTACTATGAATACTAGAAGAGCTGAAAAAGACTCTAAAAATTCTAAGAAAGCTAATATTAAAAATATTAATATTTCTAAAAATATTTCTAAAATCGATTCCTCTAGTTTGAATAAGGAGGAAGAATAAGATGGTTTTAATTCCAGAAGTTGTTCCTACTATAACTGCATCACTATATTTACCTGCAGTTTACTTAGCTATGATTGTAGGATTTCTAGGTTTAACTGGAATTGCTATTCAAAAAAAAGATATTCACATTCTTATATTAACTGATTTAGTAGGACTAGCTATGCTAATAATGGTTGCAGCTGTTGGAACAGATTTAGCTGAAGCATTGGTTCTTCCTGGTTTGGTTGTTGAATTAGCTGAAATCATGGCTATTTCCGAAATTTTAATTTCTCGAGAAATGAGAAAAATTGAAAATGCAGAACCTATTGATAGGGTTATAGCAAGAAAACATTCTGTATTTCCATTTCCTTTAAAATTAGACATGGAAATCATGACAACTGCTCCTAATTTCATTGCTCTTGTAATGATTTTGTATGGTGCATTTTTAACTGGTTTTACTGGTGGTGCAGTTGCTGGTGGAGGTATTTTGTTCTATATATTTTCTAGAAAAGCAAGAGGTTTACCTGTTATTGTCATTGATGGTATAGGGGCTATATCTGGATTTTCATGGTGTCTTTGGATAATTGGATTTGTATTATTCTTTATAGCACCACAATATTGGTTACTTTTATTATTCATGGCTGCTTGTGGTTTATTTCTTAAAGTAGCTTCAAAATTAGGATTAATTGGAGCAATGATGAGAGAAGAATATAAAAAAGAATAATATAATTGGTACTATATTTATTGATATTAATTTATATAACTAAATATATAACTAAAATAATAATATATTATATATAATTCAAATTAATATGCAACTTAAATTAAAATTTATTAAATTATAACTATTAAATATTAAAATAAAGAGGATTAATATGGATATTACAACATTGGGAGGAAATATACTAGGAACAATTCCATTAGGAGATATTGTTATATATTTAACTCCATTTCACTTATTCATGTTTGTAGTTGTTTTAATATTCACAGCATTGATAGCTATGAGTAGAACTGAAACTCAGGTTGAAGCAGAATTTGGAACATTGAAAGAAAGTAAAGTTTCAGTTGGTTTATCTGAGTTTAAAACAAGGAGATTTTTAGCTATTGTTTGTGGACTAGCTACTGCTGGTGCAATGATAACTGGAGATTTATTTAACATTACATTATTCATTGCTTTAATTGGTATTGTTAATGTAGGTATTGTTTCTGCAGTTAAACAAGTAGATGTTCTTGATGCAGCATATCAATATGGTATAATAGCAATGATTTCTTCTCTTCCATTATTTGGTGGAGCAGCTATGATACTTGCAGCTACTGGAACTCTTAGTTTATTTGTACTTTCAGGAATCGCTGCAACTCCAATGATGATTTTTGGAGCAATATTGTTATTAATAGGAATAGCTGGTGAAACTGGTATAGCTCCATTTTTTGCTACAAAAGCTGAAATGTTCAGAACTCCAGGTTCTCCATTTATATTAATTATCCATCTAAGTTCTTTGATGGTTATTATAAGAGCTATAGAGGTTTTATTAATAATAGTAACATAATGTTTTAGTACTATTAATAAAATTAAAACTAATAATAATATTAATAATAATTTCATTTATAATTGAAATTTCATAAATATGATATTTAATTTAAACAATAAGGTGTGAAAATGAATAAATTGATGGTGACTAGTTACTCATTGCTAATAATATCTATAATTTTGATATTATATGCTTTAATATTTAGTCCTACTGACTGGATTGTATATGGAATAGCAATAGTATTCATACCAATTTTTATACTTTCCTTAGGTTTAATAACTATGGCAAAAGCTAAAAAAGAAGAAGAGGAGGAAAGAAAAGAAGAACCATTTATTGGATATTAACTTTATTTGAATAAGTTAATCAAATGATCTGATATTTATAGTAAATAATATGAGTGTTTACTAATATGGATGATTAATATTTCGTATAATTCTTTTCTAGTAATTGATACTATGAATTTAATGGCTAATGTTCTTATAAATGTTGTAATAGCTTTCTTACTTGGAAGTTTGCTATTAGGACTTCATAGAAAGATCATGGCTAGGATACAACTTAGACCAGGTCCTCCTGTTATACAACATTTATTACATTCTTTAAAGTTTTTCTTTAAAGAGACTTCATTTCCAAAAACTGCTTCAATGCCATTTTATGTCTCTATAACTTGTTTATATTGTGCTATTTGGATTCTTGCAGTTATTATAGGTCCAGTTACTTATGGGACATTGTTAATAATATTTGCAATTTATGCTGTTTATAAAATTGTTGAACATAATGCAGGATCTTCATCTGGTTCACCATATGGTAAGTTAAGTTGTGTAAGAGCAGTTTTTTCGGCAGCTGCTGAAATCCCACTTTTTGCAGTTTTAGCTATTATATTCCTTCAAACTGGAACTATAAATATAGGTGACATCGTTACTTATCAAGCTGTACATGGGCCATTGATATTTTCAATACCTTTGGCAGCATTAGTATTCTTTATATTAATATTATCTAAATCACCATACTCTCCATTTTCAATAACTAAAGGTAAAGATATTATTTCTGGTTTTGAAACTGAACATTTTGGTGTTTTAAGAGGATATATGATGCTTTCAGAATCTATAGCTTGGTATGTTTTATTGTGGGTATTTTTAACTGTATTCTTTGGTCCACTCTCAATCAATGGATATTTGATTGGCATGGTATCTATTACAGCGATAACAGCACTTATAAATGCTACTACTCCTATACTTAATCCTAATCATTCTGTTATGAGTCAAATAACTTTAGCTATTGTAGGAATTGGAGGATCACTTTTATTAATGTTCATTGTTTAAAAATAAATTTAATTATATAATTTATTGGGTATCAACTCAATTTTTATAAATTTTATTAATAATTAAAAATTAAGGAGATATTATGAATAAAGAAAAAGACTTTATTATATTAGTTTCACTTGTTGCTATTGGTATTATTATTGCTAGTGGTTTAACTGTGATAATACAAAGATGGGAAGTTATTCCAGTAACCATTTTTGCCATTATAATGTTTCCTTTAATATTACTTCAAAATACAGAAAAATTTACACATATAACTGAAAATTTAGAAAATATAGTATTTATAATTACTTTAGCTATTATTGTTATATCTTTTATAGTGCTTTATAAACCGATGTAAACTATATAGTCTAAACTATTATATATTTAATGAGTGATATGATGAATGATTTGTCCTACTTAATATATATATTAGTGGTTATTATTGGATCTATTGTAGGTCTGTTAATAAGCTATAAAAAACATGGAGAGCCATTTATATTCAATGATATGGATAGTATCTCCGTGATTATTGCTATTATTGGTTGGATACTTTTATTTAATTATGGATTATTTGTTTCAATAATTGGATTTATTTCTGCCATGATTATAATTTCCATTGCACTATTCTTAGTAACTTTAGTAATAGGAATGAGGCCGGGGTATGGAAGAAAAGAAACTTTAATAGGAATAGTTATTTCTGCCATGCTGTGGTTTATTAGTTATATGCTTGTTTAAGGTTCAATATTAAACTTTTATAGTGAATTATAAATTAATTATAAACTATTTATATAATAAATTAAAATTATAAATTATCTATCATTTTGGTGATAATATGGATGAAGATGAAAAACTATTGGAAAAGATGAAGTTAAGAATTCTCAGGAGTTTCAAGTGGAAGGATGATGTAGTAAACCCTTTATCTGATGAATTAGGAATTTCTAATGAAGAAATGGAAAAAATTTTAATGAATCATCTTGATATGTCTAGTTTAGAAGCTCTTCACCCTACTTTTGAATCAGCTAGGCCAAAATGTATTGCTGAAAGACTTCAGGCTGATTTAAGACTTTGTTGGCTTTGTGATGTTATGGAAATAGTATCTATTGAAGAATCTAATAGGATTAAAATGATATTAGTAAAGGAAATCATGAATGGAAAAAATTATGATGAAGCTTTAAATGATGGTAAAAAACAAGTTTTAGATTTACTTCTAATCGAATAAACTATAATTATAGATTTATTTTTGATAAATTAGAATAAACTTGATTTTAATTATAATTATATATAAATAAAATATTATATAATTGTAATAATTATTTAATTAAATATTTAATTATTATAAATTTATTATAAATTGAATATAATCAAGATATTTATTAATGACTATTATAAATAATCAGGATATTTATTGATTATATGATCTAAGAGGTCACCATATGCTAAATACTTTTAAAGACATTGTTAGAAAAAGCTCAATACACGTTTGTTTAGTTAATTGTGGGGGATGTAATGGTTGTGACATAGAAATTGTTGCACTTCTTTCTCCTAGATATGATCTTGAACAATATGGGATATATGTGCATAATAATCCTCGTGAAGCTGATGTAATATTAATTACTGGGGCTGTTACTGAACAATGGATTAAAAAAATAAAAAGAATATATTCAAAAGCTCCTGAACCAAAAGTAGTGGCATGTGTTGGAAATTGCCCATTATCTGGTGATGTTTTTAACCAAGAAGGTGGCAATGTACATGCACCAGTATCTGATTTTATTTGTGTTGATGCAGAAATTTCGGGATGCCCTCCGCGACCTAGCGAAATTTTAGAAGCTATATTAACTGTAGCTCCTGGAGCTATTGCTAGTAGAGGAAGAGAAGCAAATGGAAAAAACAAAAAGAATCAAGTTACAGGAGGTAAATAAATGATATTGCCTATCGGACCAATTCATCCGGGACTCAAAGAACCACTTAGACTAAAACTTCAAACTCAAGGAGAAAAAGTTTTAAAGGCTGAAATTGATTATGGTTACGTTCACAGAGGAATTGAAAGAATTATGGAAGGAAAAACTTGGCAAAAATGTATTTATCTTGCTGAAAGGGTGTGTGGAATTTGTTCTTATGAACATACTCAGACTTTTGCCGAAACAATAGAAAAAATATCTAATGTTAGAGCTCCTTCACGTGCACAATTTTTAAGAACCATTACAAATGAATTAGATAGAATTCAAAGCCATCTTTTAGCTAACTCAACATACTTTAAAGCTATGGAACATGAAACATTATTCATGTATCTATTATCTGTAAGAGAACATATTATGGATGCTATTGAACTTCTAACTGGAAATAGGGTTAATATGGGTTGGAATGTTGTTGGTGGTGTTCGTATGGATGCAAAACAAGTCCATCTTGATGCTATTTTAGAAAAATTAAAAGATGTTGAAAAAGACTTGGATCGATATGTTCAAATTTTTGAACAAGGACATTTAGTTGGACTACGTTCAAAAGATGTTGGTGTCATGACTCGTGATGAAGCATTAAAAGGAAGGGCTGTTGGACCAATTGGAAGAGCTTCTGGATTGAAACATGACTTAAGAGAACAACATCATACTTATAGGGAAAATTTTGAATTTAAACCTATTTGGAGAAAAGAAGGAGATAACTTTGCAAGAACTATGAATAGATTTGATGAAATTCCTCAATCTATTGATTTGGTTAGACAAGCTATTAATAATTTGCCTGATGGAGATATTAGAACTAAAGTAGAAATTGGTTCTGGATATGTTGAATGGAGAAATGAAGCTCCAAGGGGTGAAGTTGTTTATATGGCTGAAACTAATGGTAATTTAATCAAACATATTTCTATTAGAACTCCTAGTATTATGAATATAGATTCTTGTGCTAAATACATGCTTAAAGATGTTGCTACTGTTGCTGATGCAGTAGCTACTTATGCAACTGCTGATCCTTGTATTGCGTGTGCTGAAAGAGTAGCCATCATAGACGTTGATAAAGGTGAAACTTCAAAAGATATTTTTGATTTAAAATAATTTAATAATACAATAATAATTAAAGATAATAATAATTAAAAAAACCAACTATAAAATCAACTTTAAAATTAACTATAAAATTAATTATAAAATTAACTATAATATATGTATGTTCTAATATCTAAAATATTAGGATTAAATAATTTATTTGGATTATAAGTGAAAAATATGTCTTCTGTAATTTGGTATTTATATGAATTTGCTAGGAAATCTTTTGTAGAAGGTTTTACTGATGCAAAATCTAAACATGATATTGTAGAGAAACCTGATAGATTCAGAGATTTTCCAGAAGTGATCAAGGAATATTGCATAGGATGTGGGGCTTGTACTAAATCTTGTCCTTCTCCTCAAGCTATTAAACTTGTTCGAGATGGAGATGACTCTGAAGAAGATGGAATTACATATCCAGTAGTCAATGAAAGAAGTTGTATAAGATGTGGCTTCTGTGCAGAAGTTTGTCCAACTGATCCAAAAACACTTCTTTGTGGTGAAAATCATCTAATTAAAGAAGAATTTAATATTATCCCTTCAAAAAGACAATATTTGGTAGATGATTTTTTATGTATCAAATGTAAAAAATGTATTAAGTCATGTCCTGTTGAAGGAGCTATAATTGAAAAAGATAATAAGATCATGGTTGATCAAGTTAAATGTATTTCTTGTGGGAATTGTTTAGACGCTTGCCCTGTAAAAGGAGCAATGAAAGGAGTATTCATCGATAATCTTGAAGATCAAAAAGCTGTTATTCATTTAGTTGTTAATACTCTTGAAGAATTTATTGAAAGTAAAGAAAAAGAATTACAAAGCCTTCCAGACGAAAAACTCCTTAAATTACAATTACCATTATCTGAAATTTGGGATAAAGCATTGAAAATAATACCTGATGAAGAAGTTGCATTAGAAATAATTGAAAATGCTACTGATAGATTAAAAATAAGAATCATTGCATGGGATGATTCTAAATGTAAAAAATGTCGGTTATGTGTTGATGAATGTCCAACAGGAGCTATTACATATAATCCTGATACAAATGATGTTAAAAGAGATTCAAATAAATGTTTAAGATGTAGTAATTGTTATCAGACATGTCCTTTTTGTTTTGTAAAATATTTCATAGCTAAATTTTTACTTGATGAATTTGATGGGGAAAAGGTTATTTTAATTACTTTAAACGAATCCCAATTAGCTAATAATTGAATATTAATAGATAAATGCCTAAAATGAATATATCTAATGACATATACATGAATATATTAGGAGATGATTATTATCGAGATTTCTACTAAAAAATGCACTAAACCATTAAGAGAAGTTGAAGTGGATCATGAAATCGACAATTCTAAATGTGAGATATGTAAGGATAAACCTTGTCTTAAAGTTTGTCCAGTAGATGCAACTTACATTGATCCTGAAGATAAACACACTAAAATTAATGAAGATTGTTTTGGTTGTGTATTGTGTAGAGAAACTTGTCCTTATGATGCTCTAAAAATCAATACTAAATTAGCTGATCCAATTAGAGAAAATATTCCTAATATTAATTCTAAACTTTGTAAAGCATGTGGGGCTTGTGTTTCTGCATGTAAAACAGGTGCAATACATTTAACCTCTTCTGGAACTGAAGAAGTTCATAGTGAAATTGATGAAGATAAATGTGTTAGATGTGGGTATTGTTTTAGGTCTTGTCCTACAGATGCAATAAAATATGGTGAGATATTACCAAGGACTGTTTCTGGTGGAAGGGCTATTGTTGTAAATCAGAAGAATTGTATTGGATGCATGACTTGTACAAGAATATGTCCTTCTAGGGGAGCTATTAATGTAGGTAAAACAAGTAAACTACCTTATATTGATCCTTCTTATTGTGCAAGATGTGAAGAATGTATGAAAGTTTGTCCATCTTCTGCTATTAAATATTCTTCTCGTAAAAAAGCTTATGAATCTTTTAATAAAATTAAATCTTTAGAAATTGCTTCTAGTATTATAAATAGAGATATTAAAAGATTATCTAATGATATAGCTAAAATAGATTCAATTTTAGCAGATTTAGTTTCAGATTTATATTCAAAAGAAGGTAATAATTTTGAAATTAATGTTACTAAATGTATTTCGGATGAAATTGAAGATGCAACTGATTCTGATATTTCAGTCATAGAAATGAAGGACTTAGTAAAATATTTCCCTCCTATTCGTAAAATAAATGTTTTTGAAGATACTTGTATTGGTTGTGGTGCATGTATTGATACTTGTCCTGTAAATGCAATTTGGCTTGAATCTCCTTCTCCAATTCATATTGAAGATAATTGTGTATATTGTGGAAAATGTGTTCCAATCTGTCCTGTAACAGCTATAGAATTAATAGAAGAATTCTTTGAAACTCATGATGATGATATTTACTTTGTTAGACGAGTTGTTAATAATGTTAGAAATGGAGAGTTTCAAATACAAAAAGAACTTTGTCAAGCATGTGGAGTGTGTGCAAATCAATGTCCTTTTGATGTTTTAACTTTAAAAGATGATGAAATATTTGTTGACCAGGATTTATGTATTTCTTGCAGAGAATGTGAGGCATTATGTCCTGTTAATGCAATTAAAATATGTTTAAATAATGATAATTAAGTATTTATTTCATGATCTTTAATTTAAGTATTTACTTTATATTATTCGCTTTTATATTATTTAATATTATATTATTTAATATTATATTATTTAAGAGTATATTTTGATTGATATGTTATAAATTTGATTTTTATTATAAAATAAAATAAGATTTTTTAATTTATAATTTATTTTCATTGATTTTATATTTTCATGGAGGAAATTTATTTGAAAAGATTATTTATAACTGATTGTGAAGGCCCTATATCCTTAAATGATAATGCATATGAAATTTCAAAAGAATTTATTCCAAATGGTGATGAATTTTTTAGAATAATTAGTTTATTTGATGATTATTTAGTGGATGTAGCTAAAAAAGAAGATTATAATCCTGGAAACACACTTAAACTAATTATTCCTTTTTTTAAAGCTTATGAGATTACTAATGAAGATATTATAAATTTTTCCAAAGAACATATTTTTTTAGTGGATAATGCAAAAAAAACTCTTAATTTAGCTAGAAAATTTATGGATTCTTTTATACTTAGTACTAGTTATGGTCAATATATAGAAGCTATATCTGATTATCTTAATTTTCCTATAGAAAATACTTATTTCACTCAATTAGATATGAATGATGATTATAAAATCTTAGATTCTGAAAAAGAAAAATTGATTGAGTTTAAAGAAATTATTGTTGAAATAGCTAAAAAAGAATCTAAAGATGGAAATCTTAATGTTGATACTTTAAATAAAATATTTTTTGAAGAAATTCCGAAAATGGATGTATATAAAATTTCTAAAGATCTTGTTTGCATAGGGGGACCTGATAAACAAAAAGCTGTTATTGATATTTTAAATAAATTCTATACATTTAATGAAGATGAAACTAGTGTGATGTATGTAGGTGATAGTCATACTGATGTTGAACCTTTAAAATATGCTAAAAATAATGGAGGTTTAGCTGTTGCTTTTAATGGAAATGAAGTTGCTATAAAAGAAGCAAACATAGCTATAGTCTCTGATAATACTATTGCTACTTCTCTTTTAATCGATCTTCATAGTAAATTTAATAAAGAATACATATTAAAATTTGCAAGATCTTATCCTAAAGATACTAAAAGATCTTTTGAAAGTTTTAGAATAGGTTTTGCTCTTATAGATGAATTTAATGAAATTTATAACAATGAAAAATCTGAAAATAAAAAAGATATTCCTATTATAGAATTAGTTAATGAAGATAATATTGATAAATTAGTCTCTGAAAGTATGAAAATGAGAAAAAAAATTAGAGGCAGTGGTATTGGTTCATTAGGATAATTTTATAATAAATAAAATAAAAATAATCATCTATGAATAAAATTATTTGATAATTATTTTATTCTTGATACTAATTAAATTATAATAATTTTAATTATTATTTTTATTAATAAAATGTATGGATAACAATTTAATATTTATTAAATTTAATTATAAAAATTATGATAGTAAAATATAGATGTGAAAAATGATATTATAATTTTTTAAAATAGTTAATATAATAATCGTGATTGTTCATGATTGTATAATTTAATATAATTAAATGGAAGTTTTGATAATGAAAAAAGATTTAATTGAAGATACATTTGCAGAATGTTTTTCAGGAAAATATATAAGGGCTTTAATAACTGCTGAAGATGAAAACACATTAAAACAGGTAGCTTATGATTCAACTTCAACTCCAGGGGCAGTTATTGGAAGAGTTGAAGGAGGAATTGAAGGATTTGTTGATCCAAAGAATACTCCTGATGGACGTATGGGTGCTATAGTTCAATATTGGTTCAATGTTGATGATTTAGAAAAATTTGAAGTAGAATTATCTTATAGAATCCGTCAAGATGTTTTAGTTAAGCCATTCACACGAATGTTTAGCTATACTGATAAGCCTAATATTCAAGGATCTATTGGAACAATGAAACAAGTGGGTCATTGTGGGGATGGTTATGAATGGATAGAAAATAAATATGATCGTGAAATGATCAATGTTCCTATTGCAGTTCCTGATTTTCAAATTGAATCAGAACTTTCATATGGTGAAGGAATCATGGGTGCTAATTTTTGGTATATGTGTAAAACAAAAGAAGTTGTTCTTGAAGCAGGTAAATTAGCTATTGAATCTATTATGAATATTAAAGGTGCAATTGCTCCTTTTGGAATTTGTTCTGCTGCTTCTAAAACTGAAACCAATTATCCTTGGATAGGTCCTACTACAAACCATCTTTATTGTCCTTCTTTAAAAAAAGATATTGCAGAAATATCTAAAGTTCCTGATAATGTAAATTATATTCCTGAAATTGTTATTAATGGAACAGATATTAATGTAGCCAAATTAGCTTTAAAAAATTCTATTGAAGCTGTTTTAGAAAGTGATTATTCAGAAGATGTAGTTAAAATTTCTGCAGGTAATTTTAATGGTGAATTAGGAGAATATAACATTAATTTATTAGATTTATGATATAAATGAAAGTTAATTTCTTTTATTAATACTAAGCGAGAGGTAAAATCATGCGTATTATAGATAATGATATTCAAGTGGATGTTATTGGTTTTGGAGCATTGAATGTAGACAAAATGTATCATGTTAATAAAATTGCTTGTCACGACGATGAAAGTCATATTAAAGATTTTGATGTAAATCATGGAGGTTCTGCAGTTAATACTATAATGGGATTAGCTCGCTTAGGAGTTTCGACTTCTTATATTGGTAAAATAGCTGATGATGAAGAAGGAGAAATGCTTGAGTTGAATCTTATTTCAAAAGGTGTCTTTGTTAATAATCTTATTGAATCTGAAAATGGAAATTCTGGGAAAGTTTTAGGATTTATTGATGATGAAGGCGAACGTGCTCTTTATGTTGATCCTGGTGTTAATGATGAGATAAGTCTTGATGAAATTAATATTGAACATATTAAAAATGCTAAGATATTGCATTATTCTTCTTTTTTTGGTGATTCATTTAATACTCAACTAGAACTTTTAGAACATATCCCTGAGACTATGATACTGAGTTTGGATCCTGGAATGTTTTATGCTAAAAAAGGTATAAATAGTATTAAAAAGATGTTAAATAGAACTAACATTCTTCTTATTAATGAATCTGAACTTAAATTATTATTTGAAGATTATTACTCTAAAATTGATGGTTTAAATGATTCAGATGAAAAACTAACATTTAAGGATATTGCACTTCATGTTCTTGATGATGGAATTGATACTGTTGTTGTTAAAAGAGGAAAAAATAGTACATATGCTATAAATTCTAATAATGAAGAGGTAAAAGTACCAGTTTTTGAAACAGATGTTATTGATACAACAGCAGCTGGAGATTCTTTCAATGTTGGATTTTTATATTCTTATCTAAAAGGTTATTCTCTCGAAAAATCTTGTTTAATTGGAAATTGGATCGCTTCTAAATGTGTTGAAAACATTTGCACTAGTGGACTTCCGTCTAAAGATCAATTAAATGAATTTGAAAGAACTATTGATTCAAATATTTAATCAAATATTTATTATTATATAATTTATTATATACTAATTTATTATATAATATACTAATTTTTTATTTATTAAAGGTTAAAAATATGGTAAAATAATAGTTAATTATTATTTATTGTATGTATATTTATCATTATATACCTTTAGTAGATGTACTTTATTCTAAAAATTATTTATCATAGTATTGCGAATTATTAAAAATAATAACTCTATAAAATAAAAAATTGTATATTATTATGAAAATAAGGATAATAATATATATCATGATCAATAAAAATAATTTTATTTGATATTATTATAATCTTTGATTTGCTATAATTGTTTGATAATATAGAACTTGGGTTATAAATAGACTTATATTTATAGTTATGATAATTTATATTTATATTATTTAGTTATAATATAGGAAACTATTATAAGAGGCCAAATTATGGAAATGAAACTTAAAAAGCAAATGAAAAATCTTCAAAAAGAGGTTGTTCTCAAATCAGTTGATTTGAATGATGATATTGGTGATTTTGAAGTTAATATTGGTGCTTATGAAGTAGAAGATAAATTTATAACTATTTCTCCTCGCTGTGTCAGATGTGACTTATGTGTTGAAGAATGTCCTGTTGATGCAATTTCTCATTCTAATATTGTAAAAAGATCTAGAATCCAAGATAATTGTGTTAAATGTAATATATGTGTTCAAACTTGTCCAATTTCCTGTATTTATGCAATGGGAACAACATCAGCAATAAATGAGAAATATGACGACGTTGAATATCAACTAAAAGAAATTAAAGTTCCTCATCGTGTTCTTAGAATGGAAAACATATCAATTGATAGAAAAAAATGTGAAGATTGTGGTAATTGTATTAGATTTTGTCCTACAAATGCAATTACTCTTAAAAATAAATCAATAATCGAAGCAGCTGATGATACTACTTATTTTGAACTTGAAGATAAAGATTATCCCTATATTGAAAAAAAACTTTGTGTTGGATGTGGATCTTGTGCAAATTTGTGTAACAATGGTGGAATAATTCTTGAAAAAATATTGGGTCCTGTTATTGTAACTAAAAATCTTTGTATTGATCAAAATGCATGTGTTCAATGTTATCTATGTGAAGAAACTTGTCCTGTCGATGCAATCAAGCTAGATGGCGATAAAGTTGTATTGGATGATGATAAATGTATTAGATGTAATGTTTGTTCAAGTAAATGTCCAGTTAATGCATTAAACTTAAAAAATTTATCTGATATTGAATAATATTGGATATTATTATATTAATAATGATTTAATAATCAATATTTAAAATTAATTATATATAATGAAATTATTATTATATGATTAAATAATTAATTAAATAATATATTTGAGGGTTTTTTATGAAAGCAAATGAAATGATGGATAAAGATTTTATATATGTATATCCAGAAGATATCATAGCTGATGTTTCAGTTAAAATGGAGAAGTTAAGAAGGTTTACTACTCCGGTTGTAGATCCTGATATGAAACTTGTTGGTTGGGTAACTTCATTAGATGTTACTCGTGGATTAAGAGAAGGAATAAAGAATGTTTCTGGAATTATGCATCATAAAGAAGAAATCATGTCTATTCATGAAAATGCTCCTTCTAGATTGGCAGTTATTGAAACATCAAAAAATAAATTGATTAGTATGCCAGTTATCAATGATAATGACGAAGTTATTGGGGTTATTCGTTCTTTTGATATTGTGGATACTTTATCTTCACTTTATGATGTTAAAATTTACAAACTGTATGAAGCTATGCAAAAAGAGCTTAAAGGTGTCACTTGGGAAGAATTAATGGAAGCATCTGCTATTATTACTCGTAGAACTACTGGGGAACGTATTAAACCAGAAGATTATGAACGAAATATTCGAAATGCTACATTTGGTGAAGCTATCTGGGCTACTGGAGGACTTGAAAAATTCTTTGTTGGTTTAATAGCTGTTGGTGAGTTGGTTATTGCAATAAAAATTGGCAAAGCTAGAAAATAATTCTATTTGGTTTGTTTAATATATCTACTTAATATTATAGAGGTTTAAAATGAGTGAATTTAACGAATATCAAGATAAAACAGTTCTTGTTACTGGTGGAGCTGGTTGTGTAGGTAGTAATTTAACTAAAAAAATTTCTGAATTAGATGCAAAAAAAGTTATTATTCTTGATAATTTATCATCTGCATATGAATGGAATATTCCTAGAAATGAAAATATTGAATTTATCAAAGGAGATATTCTTGATGAAGTTGTTTTAAAAAGAGTTTTTAAACAAAGACCCTCTCATATATTTCATTTAGCTGCTCATTTTGCTAATCAAAATAGTGTAGATAATCCTGAAAAAGATTTAATGGTTAATGGTATTGGTATTCTTAAAGTTTTACAACATGCACAATTAACTGGGGTAGATCGTTTTGTATATTCTTCTTCTGGCTGTGGAGTTTATGGTCTCGATTCTAAAATGCCTTTTGAAGAACATGATATTTCTATTTCTCTTCATACTCCTTATCAAGTTACAAAATTACTCGGAGAACTTTATACCAACTATTTCAATAATCTATATGAAATGCCTATTGTAAATGCAAGATTTTTCAATGTTTTTGGACCTGGGGAAATTCCAGGAAAATACAGAAATGTAATTCCAAACTTTTTTTATTGGTCTATGACTAATCAAGCTTTACCTATTACTGGAGATGGAAATGAAACAAGAGATTGGACATATGTAGAAGATATTGTTAAAGGACTTCTAGCAATGGGTATTGAAGAAAAAGCTATTGGTGAAGCTATTAATTTGGGTTCTGGTAAGGACCATCAAGTTATTGACATGGCTAATAAAGTCAATGAACTAACTGGTAACAGTGAAGATATAGCATATAGAGCGAGAAGAGACTGGGATGCTAAAAACAAATTGCTTTCTTCAATTGACAAAGCTAATGATATTTTAGGATATAAACCTTCTGTTTCATTTGATGATGGTTTAAAAAATACTTATAATTGGTTTAGTGATAATTGGGATAATATTGAAAAATGTGCTGAATTTGAATATTGATTTAAGTTTTTTTTAATATTATCTAATATTAATTATATTAATTGTATGTTAATTTTAAGTGATATTAACAATTATTTTAAAATTATTTTTAATATTATCTTAATAGTGTTTTAATAATTATTTTAATTGTTTTAGTAATTATTTTTTAATAATTAATTTTATTTTGTTATTTATATTTAATTTGATAATTTAGAGGATATTCTCATTTATTAATGGTTGATATTATGAAAATTTTAGTTGTTCAAGAATCAGATTGGTTAGAAAGAAATCCTCATCAACAACATCATCTTATGGATCGTTTAGCTGTGAAAGGCCATGAAATTAGGGTGATAGATTATCCTATTGATTGGTCTAAAGAAGAGAGTGAAAAATTAGTTTATACAAAAAAAACTTTTGATAATATTTCAAAAGTCGACAAAAGAGCTAATATTAAAGTTATTCGCCCTAGTTTTATTAAATTACCTATACTTAATTATCTATCTTTAGCTTCTTCTCATAGAAAAGAAATTAATAAACAAGTGAAAGAATTTAAACCTGATGTTATAGTTGGTCTTGGATTAATGAATGCTTATATAGCTTCAAAAATAGCTAAAAAAAATAAAATCCTTTTTGTTTATTATTTAATAGATGTTTTATACACACTTATACCTGAAAAAATTTTCCAATCATTTGGAAAAAAAATTAATGAAAAAGCTGTTTTTAATTCTGATTTAGTTATAACTATTAATGAGCAACTTAAAGAATTAGCTATTGAGCTTGGTGCAAAAAAAGATGAAACTCTTATAATTGATGCAGGTATAGATTTAGATTCATATGATCCTGATTTAGATAGTTCTAATATCAGAAAAGAGTGGAAAATAGATAATGATGATATTGTTCTTTTTTTTATGGGTTGGATTTATAATTTTGCAGGTATGAAAGAATTAGCTATTGATTTAGGAAAAAATAAAGAAAAATATCCTAACATTAAAATTGTTATTGTAGGTGATGGTGATGCCTATGATGATATGGTAAAAATAAGGAAAGAATATAATCTTTCAGATCAATTAATCTTAACTGGTAAACAACCTTATACTAAAATTCCAGAATTTTTATCTATGGCTGACTTTTGTTTACTTCCTGCTTATATTGATGAAGATATCATGCAAAATGTTGTTCCTATCAAATTATATGAATATTTAGCTATGAGAAAAGTAGTAATAGCTACAAAACTTCCAGGAATATATAAAGAGTTTGGAGAAGGAAATGGTATTGAATATGTAAATAATGCAGAGGAAGTTTTAGCTAAAGTTCAAACAATTCTAGATAAAAATAATCATGATAACATAGCTAATTCTGGTCGTGAATATGTTAAAAATAATGATTGGAATGTAATTACTGATGATTTTGAGAGGGTTTTGATAGATATAATTAATAAATAGACTTCAAATAATTTTATTTCATATAATTTTATTTTCAATATTCAATCATAAATTACTAATTAATATATTGTATAAGTAGTATTGTAAGGTTTTTTATAACTAATTATATATAATACTTTAAACAAATACAATAATATATTTTATAAAAGTATAATTTAAAAGGTGATTAATATGAAAGAAAATGTATTTTATGGAAAAGGAATGGGTCCTGTAAAAAAAGATTATCCTGATATTTATGAAGCTATTGTAGGATTAAACGATGCTGTTTATACTGGAAAGGCCCTTGATTATAAAACACAAAAATTAATTGCTTTAGCTATAGCTGCTTCAAATTCAGATGATCGTGCTGTTAAAAAACAAATCAGTAGTGTTGTTGAAACATTTGACACTTCTAAAGACGAAATTATGGATGTTTTAAGAATTGTTTTACTTACTTCTGGGATGCCTCCTTTTGTAAAGGCAGTTAATTTATTATATGAAGTAATTGATTAATTATATAATATTGCTTTATAAAGATATTTTTTATAAATGAATGATTATATTAATAATTAATTATCTTTTTTTCAACGTTTTTTCACTTTTTTAAATTCATTGAATATATTGATAATTAATTTTTTTTAATTTATTGAATTATTTTTTACTATTTTATATTATTTCTTTTTATGTAGTAGCTATATAAGTTTTAGTTAGAAATTGTATTGTCATATTTATAAATTGGAATTTTAATAAGATAAAATTGAAATATAAAATAGAAAAATGACTAATTTATTAATAAAAAATAGTAAAAAACATAATTAAAAAAATAAAAAGGATAAAAAAATAAATTATCCTGAAAAATTTTTAAATTATTTAGTTTTTTCTGAAAATTAAACCTAAACTAGCTAATAATATTAAAAACATTGTTATTAGTGGTATTCCTGTTGATTTCATGATTGCTTTTGCATTATTTTTGTTTTCTAATGAATTGATAGTTTTTTTAGTTTCATTGTTTTTTTTGTCTGAACTCGGTGTTGAATTGGGCACTGGTCCTGGTGTTGGGTCAGGTATTGGTGTAGGTGTTGGTTATGGGTTTGGTAGAATTGGTTTATTTATTTCATTAAATAATTCTGTATCTTGACCTTCAAATGGTAAATAGAGATCATTATAACCATTAAAGTATGCAAATACAGTTATACTTCCATTTTTATCCACAAATAGGTTATTGTTATTTGACCGTTACTATCTGTGAATCCACGACCAATTTCAATCCCATCTTTCATTATGATTAATTCCATATTAACTAATATATTATCATCTTTATCAGTTAATGTAGCTGTTATATTTACAGTATCTCCAACTTTACCAGATCCTATATCTACTACTGTGATAGTTGGAATTACAATAATTTCTGCATTGGTATTATTATTGGAATACTTATAAACATAATAAGTATCATTATTCCATCTATCGTTATCCTAATTATATTCTGTAGTATTGAGTATAGTATCAATAGTAAAATTTTCACTTGTATTTGGATAGAATAACAATGTAGCTAATCCATTTTCACCAGTTCTAGCTGTATAAATAATATCATTTATTATAAACTGCACTATACGGCCTGCCGAAACATCTCCTTCATTGTATTTATCATAACAATAAACAACAACACGAATGATAGAATTATTAATAACTTCAACACTAACTACTGAAATATTAGTACTAATTGTTCAATGTTGTCATCATAAACATTAAAACCACCTATTCCATTGAATAAATTTCCACCAAAGTTTCCACCATATTTATATGGAACAGTACGCCTTCTTCAGCAACATTATCTTTAAATAAGTTATTTGAAAAAGTCAAATCACTGAGATTATTAAATATTGCAGAACCATCAATAGCACGATTACCAATAAATTTAATATTATTTATTAACATTACTCCATCTAATATATAAATAGTTCCTCCATGGATATCAGCAATATTTTCTATGAATTGAGATTCATAAATATTTAAATCATTTCTATGATTATTAAATATTGCTCCACCTTTTTCTGCAGTACTATTTATGAAGTTTGATTTAACAATTGTTGTATATTTTCCATTATTATAAATAACTCCTCCATAATTAGCAGAATTATTATAGAAATAACTATTATTCACAATTAAATAACTAGTAGTATACCTAGGATGGTGTCTCCATTGTAGATTGCACCACCATTATAGCAAAATTATTGTAGAAATGATTATTATTTATAGTTAAATAATCACTACCATATTCATCTCCACTATATATACCTCCACTATTAATAGCAGTGTTGTTATAGAAAGAGTTATTTTGTAATAAGTGTATAATCACCACTATTATATATAGCTCCACCATTAGTAATTGCAGTATTATTATTAAATTTACAATTATCAATGGTTGCATTATTTGATCTTATATTTGAAATAGCATCTCCATAAGTAGTTATTGTGTTTTTGGAGAAGTTAAAATTGTTAACAACTATGTTATTTCCAAATATAGAAATACCCCCTGTACCATATTTATTAGCTTTGTTTCAAATAAATGCAGAATTAATGACACTTGAGTTATCTCCATGGATAGAAATAGCTCCAACACTACTAGCTGAATTATTTACAAAATTTAAATTAGTAAAACTCGAATTAACTCCTCTACTATATATAGTTTCACTGCTACTAACTGCAATATTATTAGTAAAATTTGAATCAATTACTCTTAGATTATTTCCTCCAGAAATAATTGCTCCACCATTATTAATATTACATGTGTTATTAACCAAAGCTAGAATTAATAATGGTCATATTATCTCCATCTGGATTCATTATGGCACTGCCACCAGTTCTCAAATGAGTAGTTACGTCATTATTAATAAATGTAGAATTAAAAATAGTTACATTAAGTGCTCTACTATTATAAATGCCTCCTCCACTATCAGCATAATGGTTAATGAAGCTACAATTAATCATGTATACCATCTCCATAACTACTATTTGCAGTGTTATTAATAAAAATGGAATTTATACAAATGCATCAGTAGCAGAGTTAAAAATACCTCTTATATTATTAATAAAGCTAGAATTAATAACAGCCATGTTATTATTATCTTGATTTGCTGTAACAGCAGTACCATTGTTATTAATAAAATTAAAACTATTAATTGTTAAATTTGAATTAGTAAATATTATTGAACTAGTATTATTGATGAAATTGGAATTAATCACAAACATATTTCCATTTGAATTATGTAGAAGTACATCTGTATTATTATTTATATTATCAATAAAGGTTGAATCAAAAATAAAAACATTATCACGAATACTATAGATAGCTCACACCAGCATCAACACTACAATTGGTAAATGTATATTTATAACTGTTAAATTACCACTATTTTGAATAGCGCCACCGGCTACTTCCATAATAAGCGTTTTTAATAATCAAATTTATCTATGTTAAATTACCAGAATTACTAATAAACTTGTTTCCATTACAATCTACTATTGCCTTGTTATTAGGGTCATGACTTTGAATAGTAATATTCCTATTGGAAGAAACATTAATATTGGTGTTATTAGTACCATAATATATTCTTCCTGTAAGATTAATGTTATCATTAGCAATATTTGCCTTTGATACCTTCATCGGTAGTATTACCTATTACAATATCAGCAGCATTAGCACTACTAACTAATAAAAACAATCCTATTATCATTAAGATTAATGTAATAGTTTTTTGTACAATTTTCACCCCCGCTAAATCAATTAACATAAAAAGTTAAATATTATAACAATTAAAAATAATGTTATAACAAAAATATATATGTTATAGTTATATAAAAATCTGTTTAAAAAAATCATGAAAATATAAGAATTTAAATGTATATGTAAATATAATTTATATATTATAATATAGTCAAAAATAAACTTAATGTGAAATAAATTAAAAATAAAAAATAGACTTTAATTTAGAAGTTTTTAATGAAAGAAAACTTTTATCAAATCATAGAAAGAATAAATTTCAATCATACTATCCAAAATATAACTATGAATAACTTTATTTTATTAATAGAATTAAATTATGGTACATATTTACCATTCTTAGTTTTATTTAGCTATTTGAAAGTAAGGTTATTTTTATAAACTAAAATTGTCTTCATTTAACTATTCTTTAATTTCTTAAGAATTTTCTACTAAAATGGATAATTTTTATATATTATAATTATATATATTTTTAAATTCTATAGAAATCTTTTTATAGTGGTATTGGTAAATATTTTGTTATCATCTATAATTAGATTATAATTTTAGATTTAGATGATTTTTAATTGATTTAAAATTTGAAAATTTTATTAAATAAATTTTTTATTAAATTAAATATTTAAAAAAACTCTTTTTGGGATAAATTCCCATGGATGTGGCCAATATGGCTGAACAAGAGGTGTAATAAATGTATAAACATATTAGAGATGCTTGGAAAAATCCTGATAAATCTTATGTAAGAGACCTTATGTGGGAAAGAACTCCTATTTGGAGACGTGAAAAAGTAATTCAAAGAATCGACAGACCTACTAGAATTGATCGTGCTAGATCCTTTGGATACAGAGCTAAAAAAGGTTATGTTGTTGTTAGAACCAGAGTACGTCGCGGTGGAAGAAGAAAAACTCGTTTTACTGCAGGTCGTAGACCAAAACGTATGGGTGTAAATAAAATTACTCCTTCAAAATCTATTCAAAGAATAGCTGAAGAACGTGTATCTAAAAAATATCCAAATATGGAAGTTTTAAACTCTTATTGGGTATGGTCTGATGGTAAATTCAAATTCTTTGAAGTTATTTTAGTAGATCCACAAAGTCCTTCTATCGTCAATGATTCAAAAATTAATTGGATATGTGAAAAACAACACAAAAATAGAGCTCTTAGAGGTCTAACTAGTGCTGGTAAAAAAGGTAGAGGTCGTAAAACTAGAGGAAAAGGTTCTGAAAAAAGACATTAATATAACAGTTAATTCCTTGTTTTTTCTTTTATTTTTTCATGTATTTCTTAATTATTATTTTACTATTATTTATTATTATATTATTATTATTTTTATAATTTTTTTAATCATTCTTTTAATAAGTATTTTCATTGTTATAAATTACTTATAGCTTTTAAATTGATATTACAAAATTTCTATAAAACTATATGATTATATTAATTGATTTAATGTCCTTTATTATTTGATTACTACTTATTTTTATATTTTTACTATTTTGGTTTTTGATATTTTATTTAAATATAAATATTTATATAAAATAT
>NIZT01000018.1 GCA_003315655.1 Candidatus Methanobinarius endosymbioticus | reverse complement strand
TATTAAAGATAGAAATATTATAGAAATTATTTTTTAATGAATCATTCAAATTATAAATTTTATCAATTAATTAAAATAAGCAAATAATTTTATAATAAGAAGAAAATTAAAACAAATATAATTAAAGAGGTATAAAAAAAGGTATTATGAAAAAATTTGAAATATCATCTGATTATAAGCCATTAGGAGATCAACCAAAAGCTATCGAATCTCTTTCAAATGGAGTTAGAAAAGGATTTCATGAACAAACACTTTTAGGAGTAACAGGTTCTGGTAAAACATTTACTATGGCAAATGTTATTGAAGAGGTACAGAAACCGACTCTTGTTATTTCTCATAACAAAACATTAGCTGCACAACTTTATGAAGAGTTTAAAGAGTTTTTCCCAGATAATGCTGTAGAATATTTTGTCAGTTATTATGATTATTATCAACCTGAAGCATATGTCCCTCGAACAGACACATTTATTGATAAAGAAGCATCTATAAATGAAGAAATTGATAAAATGCGTCACTCTGCAACCCAATCTCTTCTTTCTCGTGGTGATGTTATTGTTGTATCAAGTGTTTCATGTATTTATGGTATAGGGTCTCCTGAAGATTATGGAGAATTTGCACTTCCAATATCTAGGGGAGATATTTTAGATAGGGGCGAAATTCTCAGCAGATTAATTCATATGCAGTATGAAAGAAATGATATTGAATGTGACACAGGTCAATTTAGAGTTAGAGGAGATGTAATTGAAGTTAATCCAGTTCATGGTACTCTTCCAATTAGAATTGAACTATTCGGTGGTGAAATTGATTCAATATCTATTGTAGATAAAGTTATTGGTAAAACAACTGAAAATCTTGAAAGATATACTCTTTTTCCAGCTAAGCATTTCGTTGTAGCTGATGAAAAAATGAATCAATCTCTTAAAGATATTAGTGATGAACTTGATATGAGACTTAATGAGCTTAAGATTCAAAACAAATTAGTTGAAGCTCAAAGACTTGAACAAAGAACTCGTTTTGATCTTGAAATGCTTAGTGGAATGGGATATTGTCCAGGAGTTGAAAATTATTCTCTTCATCTTTCTGGAAGAACATGGGGAGATATGCCATACACATTACTTAAATATTTCCCAAAAGATTTTTTAACTATTATTGATGAATCTCATGTTACAATACCTCAAATTCGAGGAATGTACAATGGTGATAGGGCAAGAAAAGAAACTCTTGTTTCTCATGGTTTTAGACTTCCTTCTGCTTTAGAAAATAGACCATTTAGATTTGATGAATTTGAAAAATCTGTTAATCAAGTTCTTTATGTTTCAGCTACACCTGGTAATTATGAAATGTCTAGAAGTTTAAATGTGGTTGAACAAATTATCCGTCCAACAGGTCTTGTTGATCCTGAAGTTATAATTAGACCAGCCAAAAACCAAGTTGAAGATTTACTTGGAGAAGTGCAAAAACGTATTAAAAAAGATCAAAGAACTTTGATAACTACTCTTACAAAAAGAATGGCAGAAGATTTAACTGAGTATTATGCTAAAATTGGTATTAAAGTAAGATATCTTCATTCTGAAATTGATACATTGGAAAGAATTGAAATTATTGATGATCTTCGTAGAGGAGAATTTGATTGTCTTGTTGGAGTTAACTTACTCAGAGAAGGTTTGGATTTACCAGAAGTATCACTAATAGGAATTTTTGACGCAGATAAAGAAGGTTTCCTTAGATCTCAAACATCTCTTATACAAACTATTGGAAGAGCAGCTAGGAATATTGATGGACAAGTATATTTGTATGCTGATGAAATGACAGATTCTATTAAAAATGCTGTAGGAATAACTAATGAAAGAAGAAAATTACAATTAGCTTACAATAAAAAACACAATATAAAACCTAAATCAACTTATAGGTCCTTAAAAGAGAAGAAAGAAGAAGCTAAGAAATATGATAAAAATGCTACTGATATTAAGAAAATGCCTAAAGATGAAATTAGAATGTTAATTACAGACTTAGAAGAAGATATGAAAAAGGCAGCTTCTGATTTAGACTTCGAAAAGGCAGCTAAATTAAGAGATCAGTTGATTGTTATAAAAGGTATAGTTAAATAAATAATTAATCAAACAAAAAACAATTAAATAATCAATAACTAACTAATTAACTAAATAAACAACTAAAAAACTACAAATAACAAATACTAATTAAATAATAGATAATTGAATAAATAACTGAAAAAATAGCTATTATATCTATTAATAATTAATTAAATTATTATGATTTAATTAGTTATTAATAAAAAATATAATTTCTAATAAAACATATATATTAATAATATTATATATATAATATACTAATTTAATAGGGTATAATTTAAATGTGGTGAAAATTGACTAGGAATAAATATTTTGCAATAATTTTTATAATCTGCATGGCTTTAAGTGGAGTGATTATGCCTACAATTCATGCAGAAAATATTAATCAAATTGATAAAAATCAATTTAACACAGATCAATATTTAAATTCACTTATAAATAGAATTTTAGAGCTTGTTAATTTAGAAAGAGCAAAATTTAATCTTAATCCTTTAACATTAGATGAAGATTTAAATTCTGCAGCTAAAATCAGAAGTCAGGAGATACAACATTTGTTTGATCATAAAAGACCTGATGGAAGTGAAATTACTACAATTTCATCTAAAATTCAAGGAGAAAATATTGCATCAGCTCAACCAACAGCTGAACAAGTAATGCGTGACTGGATGGATTCACCAAGTCATAGACAAAACATCCTGACTCCAGAATATACTACATTAGGTGTAGGATATACTATGATAGAAAATGATCTTGATATAAAATATGGTACTCATTATTGGGTTCAATTATTTGGTGGAATAAAAGAATCAGAACCTATTAAAATTACTATGTATCAAATTGGTGGTTTAGTTGTATCCTCTCTTAATTCTAATAAAACTACTTTAAAATGGAATAGTCAAAATACCTTTAATGCTAATGGTTTCCAGATTTTTAAATATAATCCTAGTAAAAAATTATATCTCTTAAAAAAATAATCAATAAGTGGAAATAAAAATAATTAAATTTACTGATACTGGCTTAAATTCTCTACGTTCTAATCAATATATAGTTAAAAGCTATTTGAAAGTTCAAAAGAAAACTTATTATGGTCCATTTAGTTTAATTATTACTGGAATAACAAAAACTACTACTCCAAACATGAAATTGATTTCTAAAAATAAAAAAGTTGCTGTTTCATGGAAAAAAGTTCCAAAAGCTACTACATATCAAGTTTACAAATCTAAAAGTAAAAATGGTAAATATTCTCTTAAAAAAACAGTGAAATCTAAATCTAAACCAATTTTCATTGAAAATTGTGTTAAAAAGGAAAATATTATTATAAAATACGTGCTTATGGTGTAGTAAATAACAAAAAAGTTTATAATGATCTTAGTTCACCTAAAGCAATTAGAGTTAAATAATTTTTTATTTATTTTTTATTATTTTTATTATTTATAAATTATTTTTAATATTACTTTTCATTTGCTATCTCAAATTTATTATACTATTAATATGTTATATATAGATTTAGAAATTCATATAATCAATATAATTAAATATTTTTAATATAATTATACAAAAATTGATTGTATTTCGAATTGTTTATATTATTATAATAGATTAAATTATGGATATTTTTCAATATATA
>NIZT01000017.1 GCA_003315655.1 Candidatus Methanobinarius endosymbioticus | reverse complement strand
TTCTTTATCTAGAGAATTGGTAAGTAAATAAATGCCAGTTATTTCCCTATGAAGACTAGTCATATTAGACAGATTGTTGTTATTAATATTATTATTAAATTTTACTTATTTTATTTCTATTTATTCTATATTTTTTCTAAAAATTTTATCTATTAAATTATATTCTATATTATTTGTCTTATTATATTTAAAATATTTAAAAAATAGTTTATTTTATATTAATAATTATATGTTAATATTATATTTAAAAATAAATTTGTTAGTAATAATTCTATTTTTCGACCCCATGTTTCTTTTCAGAACAAGGACTATCGATTTTATTTTTAAAAGAATCTAAACTAACATCTTCCACAGTTTCTTTATTATATCCTATTTTATCAAGAACTGTTTTCACATCTACTTTAGTTTTAAAACAGCCAGTTCTTGAAAGAAGAACTCCTTGTGGGTTAAAATCAGATAATTTCATCATTGTTAAATTTAAATCTTCATAACAAGCTACACCGAGCACGGATGCAAATTTATTATTTTTAACAATCTTTTTAACAAATGTAGAACCTGGAATAACGAAAACTTTATATCCCATTTTTTCTGCTTTTGGTTTAATTACACCAATAGCACATTTACCGCAACAATTACAAACAAGACCTGTTTCATCTAATATGGCTTCACATTGAGGATTTCTAAGACAATGGGGAAAAACAATAATTTTTTCATGAAGGTCGATCTCATTGAATTTCTTTTCATTAATTTTATTCCTAACTTCTACACCTACATGATCTACCATAGATTCATCAAAGCCTAAGCTACCAGCTAAACTTTTGAGTGGAGAATAAAATACATCCAACGCAAAGATGATTAACCGAGGAAAAATTAGTATATTCTTCTTAAGAAGAATCTTTCCTAATGCTAAAGCTAAAATTAATATTATAAATAGTGCAATAGCAATAACCACTAGTGTTTGTCCAAAGAATTGGAACAGGTTATCAAGTATCATAGTGTATCAATTATTTTATTTTAGTGAATATATAAATTTATTTTAGTGAATATATAAATTTTATTATATAACTTTTATTTTTGTATAATAATTTAATTTAAATACTATAAAATTTCGAATTTTTTGATGTTTATTAATTTTATTAATATATAAAAGTTATATAAAAAATAATTATTTTATAGAGATATATTTTATAGATATAAATAATAATAATTGTATATGAATCAAATAATTTTTATGATCAAAATAAGATAAAAAAATAATAATAGATTATTCTTATTTTTATATTATAAATTTATTTTATTAAAAAATTATTTAATTATATATCAAATGATTCTAATTTATAATCAGGAATTTCACCGCTAATTAGTACTCCATTTTCACTTTTATCAATTTTTAATCCCGATAAACTATCGCATGAACAAAGAATATCTTGTTCTGGATGTGTTCCTGGTATTATATCACAATCTAATCTTACAGTGTCTCCCACTGATAAAACCATTTTTAAACGTTTTGAACTAGGATGGCCTTTTGGAAGAACTATAATTGGAGATTCCATTTCTCGAGTTATAAAAGCCATTGATTTTATAGCTTTTTCATATTTTTCCCCAGTTCCAAATGCAGATACGGCTATTAAATCATCTTTTTCAAGATACATGACAATTTCTTCTTTTTCAGTAGTTCCAATAAATAGCATTTGATCATTAGCTACTTTCACAATTCCTACAGTTCCTGTATTTCCTACTAAAAACAATATTTCAGAAGATTTTATTTTTATTTTAGTTTTCATTGATTATATTCCTAAAAATAGTATAAAATAATGATTTATAAATTTAAAGATTTATAAATTTAAAAATATTGTGATGAATGTTTATTTTTGAGATTCAACATTATCACTTTGACATGATGGACAAATAACTCTTTTACCTAAACCTTTGAAATCATTTCCACAATCTAAACATTTGTATCGTTTAGTTTTGAGTTTTTTCATTTCAACGTCAGCCATTGGTCCTCCAACAGTACACATAAAATCACCTTTTTAATAATATTAAATATATATCAATGAGTTAATTAAATTTCTATTTAATATCTAAATAAATAAATTAAATTTAAATTAATTAATACATATTTAAATTGTTATTTTATATATTTGTTTTTATATTTATTTTTTTCTTTAATAGTTAGTTTATTATGGATAATGTAGATAATATTTTTTAAAATATTTAAAATATTTTTATTAAACTCATGCTTTTTAAATAATTATTTTTTATTTTCAATTCTTTTTTAAAATTATATCTTTTTATTTAACATTTAAGAATAATTAAATCTGTAAAATTATAGTAATATTTGATGAGGTAAATTAATATAATAGAATATTTATAGAATATGATATCCCCAATAATCATGGGAAAAATAATTAAATAATAAAGGATGTTTTATATATTTATCGTTAAAATATGATGGAGTTATGTATTAAATTTAATAAATTACATAATGGATTATTAATAAAAAAATTAGAAATTAAAGTATTGTTAAAAACTTTATTATTAACAATATTAATTTAAAGATATATCTATGAAGAAAAATGTTTTTCCTTTTACAGCTATTGTTGCTCAAAAGAAGATCAAAAAGCACTTATTTTAAATGCTATTAATCCCTCTATTGGAGGGATTCTGATTTCGGGTGATTCGTGGTACTGGTAAAACTACAGTTGTAAGAGCATTAGCTGATCTTTTTCCTGAAATTGAGGTTGTGGAAGAGTGTACTTTTAATTGTGATGAAAATAGCTATAAAGAATATGAACTTTATAAAGCTAATGATAAATCTCCAGAAGAAGATATTATCATGGTTAAAAAACCTATGAAAGTTGCGGAGCTTCCTCTTGGTGCTACTGAGAATCGTGTGGTAGGTTCTTTGGATATTGAGAAAGCTCTTCATGAGGGTATTAAAGCTCTTGAACCTGGTATTTTGGTTCAAGCTAATCATAATATACTTTATATTGATGAAATTAATCTTTTGGATGATAATTTAGTGGATGTTTTATTGGATGCAGCTGCTTATGGAGTAAGCACGATTGAAAGAGAAGGTATATCTATTTCTCATCCACCAAACTTCATTCTCGTTGGAAATATGAATCCAGAAGAAGGAGAACTTAGAGGTCAGTTAGCTGATAGAATTGGGTTAAAGATATCTGCTTCTTCGATTGAAAATATTGGAGATAGAATTTTGATTATGGAAAGATTAGCTGAATTTGAAAAAAATCCTGAAAAATTTATATCTAAATTTAAATCTCAAGAAAAAATAATTTCAGCTAGAGAAATACTTTCTTCTGGTAGGATTAGCGAAGAATATATTGAAATTATAGCTAGAATTTCAAGAAATTTAGGTGTTAAAGGCCATAGAAGTGATATTGCTATTTTAAAAGCTGCTAAGACTATAGCTGCTTTTAATGATAATTGGAAAGTAGAATATGAGGAATTTGATGAAAGAAAAACATAATAAACATAAAAATCAGATCTTAAAATTAGATGAAATAGCTAATATATCTTCAGGTATAGTTATTAATAGATTAAATTCATCAAAACCTCGATCTTTTCATAACAAAATTAATAAATTTAATAAAGATAAAAAACAGTGCTGATAACTAGTATTAAAATAAGGAAAGAATAATCATGCTTATTTTTAAAAACAATCCAACAATTATTATCCCTCTACTCATCCCTGTATTATTATTATTTCTTGTTTTACAAGCAGTTAATGCTGGTTATGTGTCACATACTGCTTATCCAAGTAGTATAAACAAGCTGGTGTATAAAGAATATAGGGTATTCTTTCTGGATTATTGTCCACTATGTAAAGAGAATGATTCTCTTGTGTGGAATATTAAAAAGACGTTTGAGGGAGAATGGACTTGTAAATACTGTGATGCAGATTACTGTGCAGTAACAGGATATGATAAAACAAAACACCCCAGAGGACAATTAATTAAAAAAGATAAAAAGTATGATAAAAAGACTAAAAAGGGTAAAAAGAAGGTTAAAATAGCTAAAAAGAAAGATAAAAAGAAAGATAAAAAGGATAAAGAAAAGATAAGAAATTAAAGGGGAAAAATAATGATAACAAAAACAAAGACAATAATAGTCCTGAAATTATGATTTGAATGTTCAAATACAACCTGAAATAGCAATAAAACAAGGACGACAATCAATATTAATACTTAAAAAATTATTAGACACTAAAAACAATCCCATAATGATAAAAAGGAAAAGATATATTGAATACGGTGACTGGATAACACTTGCAAACTTTTATGGGATAAGCGTGAAAACACATGAAGCAGAACCAGTTGAAATATTTGATACTCGGGGGTTTAAGGCAAGAGCAGACTTGATAAAAATCGAAAACGGGACAATAATCGGGGGAGCAGAAGCTTATTGTCTTGATAATGAGAAAAACTGGAAACATAAAGACTACTTCCAAATGGCTAGTATGGCATAAACACGTGCCGGAAGCAAAGCACTAAGCAATGCTCTCAGGTGGTTTGTGGAACTTGATAAAACATTTGTAGGCACACTAGCTGAGGAAATGAAAAGCTTTAATAAAAACTCAAAACCTTATAATTCTGCTGCAACGAATAAAGCTAAAACTAATAAAACTAAAGAAACTTCTGTAGATGCTGAATTTAGAAAAAAAGACGACAATAATAATATTGATATGGTTGCAGAAGAAGGATTAAAACAAATACAAGCACGATTGAAGGATAAAAAATTATTCCAAAATAAGGAAAACATCACTAATGAATTAGACATTATGATAAAAGAAGAACTAATAGAACAAGATATGAAAAACCACATACTAGACATAATACAATAAAAATGAGGAAGTGTGTTTTTTATGGTGGAAGTAAAAACAACTAACACCTCCTACACGAGCCATAAAAGAAGTTTAAGCAGTGAAAAAATAAACTTAATCCATAAATCCTTAGAAGTAAATATACAAAATATAATCTCTTCAAATAATGGGTTAATTCTTGAAACAACACTTAAACAAATAATTAAATCATTATACGATGAATTCATCTGCAAACCCATAACTATTGAATTAATAGAAAAATTCACAAGTCAAATAGACAATGCTCAAAAAGAATACTATCTAGGTTGGGTTGATGAAATCTACAATACAGGATCCAGTTTTGAAGGTGACCTTGAAGATCTTAAAAAGAATACCAATCTAGACAATGATAATGTTTGTGTTTTTGAAAAATGTATAAAAAAAGAAAAAGTACTAGATTACTTAAAAGAAATAACAGGAACCGACACAGCAGTAATAATCAGTGCTAAAAAGAAAAAAGTTATAAAAGAACTTACAAAAATACTTAATAAAAAAACTTAAGCCGGTATTACACTGTAATCGATGCCTATTCAAAAGAGGTATTAGTCTTTGATAGTCCACTTACTGATGAGACACGAACATTCCAGATTAAGTGGGAGAGTACATTATCATCCAGAGTCTTTAAAACAGGTGGAGAAATCGAAGGAGTAAGCATAAGTGAAATCGAAACACAAATCGAAAACATGGATACTGTCCTAACCCTCGCCACCTAAAAGACACAATAACTAGTGTAATATCAGCTTATATAAGAGAAAAAGTGGCAGTAAGGCTATTGGAAGTCTTTGTAGGGTATTTTAGTGGTAGTGAGGATAAACTTGCAACTTGTCTAAAATGGGGTTGGCTTACACCATTCAGTTTTATTAAAAAACAAGTCGGAGATTTCCTACCTTGGCTTGTAATGGATGGAGTAGCAGGAACCGGAAAAACAATACTAGGCTATATTATATTATTATCATGGAATGACCTTGATGAGAAAAACGATATAGGATGAGCAAGCTTTGACACACCAGCAAGAGTCAGGAACCGTATTAGTCAATCAACATTTCCTATACTTATTAATGAACCTTATGGGACTTTTAATAGTAATAGTGTTGTGGATTTACTAAAATCAGCAATAGAGCGAACAACTGCAAGAGGGAAATATATTAATAATCGGTATACTAATATACCATCATTAGCCTCACTAATCTTCACCACCAACCAAGCACTTCCTAATTTGGATAGTATTGCAAGAAGAATGTTCAAGATAACATTCCATTATCATGACTGAAAAATACAGAACAACAAGAAGTTTTTGAGGAAGAATTCAAACTAAACAACCCCTTTTTTCAAAAATTAATAAACTAAGACATATTAGTAGTTTCTTTGCAGAAAAAATAATGGAGAACCCTAAACTTTTAAGTGAAAATTGGAAGGATTGTTATAATATGATACTTGAAAGATTATATACTGATATAGGCCAGGAAATACCAAATTGGTTAAAAACTTATGTTAAAAGCCGGACACTTGATGATTTTGATGATGATCAAAGAGAAACAATCAGAATGTTTATCTTAGAGAAAATAAACCAACAAAAAGATACTATAAAAGTTTATGATGAAAATGGTTACAGAAAAACACGTGAATCATTATCAAGTGATGAGATTCAAACTAATTATGATTTTGAAAAGCGTGTGTGGCATGTTATAAATGAAAGACTCATATCATGGGTATACCTGGTTAATATTAAACAAAAATCGTATGTATGTTTAACCCAAGGACTACGTAATGATTTAGATGTTAATACACTGGTTTGTAAAGACCTTAAAAGTATAGCAGGACTATTCAGATGGAAAACAGGAAGCGTGTGATTATTTAAGGGAGAGAATCCTAAAAATGTTATTAAAGTAGGATTTCATGAATTTTTAAACTTTCTATACCATAAAAAAACTAATAATAATCATAATCTGGATAGGAAAAAAATGTGGAAAATTAGTTCCATTTAATTCTTCTATGTGTGATTATTGCGGTCAAGTTAATCCTACTGCTACCTAAAAAAGATTATAACTTAGCTATAGTTTTAGGTATATATTTAGTATTTTTAGTGGGTAGATAGGACTCTTATAATAGCTATATATTTTATTAACTAGAGATGATCAAAATGTTAAAAAACATGATATGGTGCAGTTAATAATTAGTATCATTATAGGAATTCTTGTTGCATTTCTAATTATCTCTTGGGCTGGCTTTTATTAGTAGCTATGGATATTATTATGATTATTACTATTAATATTATTGCTATTAAATTTAAAATAAATAATGATACTATGATTTTATTATAATTAAAATAAATTAAATATTATTATTAAATTATAATACAATTAACCTATAATTAATGAGCTAAAACATATAAATCAAGTGATTAGATGAAAATTACAGTTTTTCATGCCAATGAATGTGATAAAAAAAAGTGTACAGCTTTTAAAATGGAAAAACAAAATAATTGTAGAATTATTTATAATCTTAATCAAATTCCTAGTGGGGCTGTCATTCTCAATCCATTTGCTAAAAAATCAGTTTCTTTTGAAGATGAAGAACTTGTTAAAAGAAAAGGGGTTGTTGGACTTGATTGTTCTTGGAACAAAGTCTCATCATCCTCTAAGTTTTTTTCTTTAACAAAATATCATAGAAGTTTACCTTTTTTAATAGCTACTAGCCCTGTTAATTATGGAAAACCTTGTAAATTATCAACTGCTGAAGCTATAGCAGCTACTCTTTATATCACAGGTTTTAAAGATGAAGCTAAAAATATTATGAATGGTTTTAAATGGGGTCATACAGTTATAGGATTGAATTTCGAATTACTTGAAGCATATAGTAATGTAAAAACAAGCTCAGAAGTTATAGATATACAAAATGATTTTTTAAAACAATATGAAGACTAAATATATTATCTATACTAAATAAATCAATTATATGTAATGTTTGGTGAAAATATGAATAAAATTTTTTAATATTATTAGTGTTGATAGTTCTAGTTGCTGGTGTAGTAATTATTGTATCAGTAGATAATGATTCTTATGAAGAACAATTATCCCTTTATTCTAATGATGAATGGAAAGGTTATTATGAGTTAACAGTAAATGGAAGCACTACTCACGAAAATTTAGTTGGTGGATGTCCAGATAATTTAACAATAAAAAGACAGAATGGAGATAAATTGGTTGTATATGTTAATAGCACTTTTAATAATCCTAGTGGCAATTTAATAATTAAATTGATTGAAGATAATCAAATATATTGTTGAAAATTCTACTAATAACCATACTAGAGGTATTTGGTTACATAACTAGATTATTTTCTTAAATATTTTATTTTGTTGATAATTATATTTGATTATATTATTAATTCTAAATAATTTATTTCAAATGTTTTTTTATACTTGAAAATTTTTTTATTAAAAAACTTAAAGAATAAAAAAATTCAGAAATAAGAGGATTCTTAACTAAAGATTTAAATACTATTAAATTAATAAATTTTAATGTTCTTAATTATCGTGGATATTAGAAAAATTCTTATTTTATTCCATGATATTTTATTAATGAGATGATTATTAAATTATTAATCAATACCTTTAATTATAATATCTCATAATTAATTATTATTCTTAATTAACGATTATAGGAGGATTATTATGGCTAGATTCGAAGAAGCTGAAAATAGGATCTTTAAGGTTAAAATTTGTTTAAAATGTAATGCTCGTAACCCAGCTGCTGCTACAACTTGTAGGAAATGTGGCTACAAAGGTTTAAGATATAAAGCAAAAGAACCAAGAGGATAATCTTACTATGTAACTATTCTATTATATTTATAAATCTATATTTGTATAATTTATTCATATGATTTAATTATTAATAAAATAATAAATTGATAAACGAATTAAGAGAAAAGTTTAAATACTAGTTTTATTTACTTAGAATAATTAATATTGCTAAATAATATTTAATATTAGTTTATTCAATATACTTTCATTTAGATAAAAAATTTATTCATTTGCAGGGATGGTCGAGCGGTCAAAGGCGATAGGTTGAGGGCCTATTGGGTTAGTCCCTTCGCGGGTTCGAATCCCGTTCCCTGCACCATTTTTACAATTTTATTTTTGTAAAATATTTAATATTAATTTTCATGATTATTTTAAATAATTTTTTTATTCATTAAAAACTTTACACTACTTCTTATTTTATCTTATTATCTTTCATATTTTAGATTTACACTAATAATTAGATATTTTTAAATATCTTTAAATATAATTAAATTGAATATATTTATAATATTTATTATCAATTTATCAATAATTATTAGTTGTGTATTAAAATGAAGGCAGTTATACCAGCAGCAGGTTTAGGAACTAGGTTTTTACCTGCTACAAAAGCTCAACCAAAAGAAATGTTGCCGGTTTTCGATAAACCGACTATTCAGTATGTAATTGAAGAAGCTGTTGCTTCTGGAATCGATGATATTTTAATCGTTACTGGTAAAGGAAAGAGACCTATTGAGGATCACTTTGATAGATCTTTTGAACTTGAATATCATTTACAAGAACACAATAAAAACGATTATTTGGATCAAGTAAAAGCAATTTCAGATTTAGCAGATATTTATTATGTAAGGCAAAAAAAACAAAAAGGTCTTGGAGATGCTATTTACTGTGCAGAAAAACATGTTGGGGATGAACCTTTTGCTGTCATGTTAGGAGATACTATTACTAAAGGAACATCAACATGTACAAAACAATTAATCGATGTTTATGAGAAGTTTAATGCTTCAGCCATTGCTCTTGAACAAGTTTCTTGTGAAAAAATAGAAAGATATGGTATAATAAAAGGTGAAGAAATAGAAAAATCATTATATCATATAGAAAAGCTTGTAGAAAAACCAAAAGCAGATGAAGCTCCTTCTAATTTAGCTATTATGGGAAGATATGTTTTGACTTCTGATATTTTCCAACATATTGAAGATACTGAACCTGGTTTTGGTGGTGAAATCCAACTCACAGATGCTATGGCTAAATTAAATAATATTTATGGTCAAGTTTTTGAAGGTAAAACTTATGATATTGGTAATAGGATAGAATGGCTAAAAACTTCAATTGAATTTGCAATGGATGATGAAGAAGCAAGGGATGAATTAAGTAGCTACCTTAAACTTGTTATTGCTCTTTGTGAATGATTAAAATAATTAAAATATCTTCTCTATTTTCATATTTTATAAGATTTCATAATTTTATAAATTTTATAGATTTTTATAAGTTTTTTATGATTTATAGTATTTTATAATATTTTATATTTTAATTGTTTATTTCAAAAATTTACATGATTATTAGTTTGTGATTTAAATGAAAGCTGAATTAAATAAAGAATTAGAACAAACAAAAAAAGAATTGGGTAAAACTAAATCAGAATTGAAATTACTTGAAGATAAATTAGATTATTGTCAAAATCGTCTTATTGATATTAGAAACGAAAAAGATAATCTTATAAATAGAATTAATAAATATGAATCTATTGATATTGATACGAAGCTAAAAGAAGCTGAACATTTAAAAAATGACTTTTTAAAACAAAATCATCGTTTAAAAATTACTAAAGATCTTTTAGATGATTCACGAGAAGAAGTTTCTTTTTTAAAAGATATTGTTCAAGATTTTAAGAACATTAGTATATTAGATTTTATGAGAAAAAAATATCCTGAAAATATTAATACTCATTTTATTAAATATGAAAAATATAATAAACATAAACAATTTAATGATCAATTAAATAAAAAATGAAATTGAATTTATGATTTTAGTTAATATAATTTAGCTAAATATAATTTAATTAAATAATAATTTAATAATAATTAAATATAAAACTATATATAAAATTTAAATATATTTAAATTAATTATAATATAGTAAGTTTTAAGTTATTAAATATATTATAATGAGATAAATTTATGTTGAATAGGCAATATTAAATTTAAATATTTAAAATTATAAAAAAATTAATATAATTATTTTAAATGTTAAATGGGGAGTTCATATGGAGACACAAAGAATATTAGTTACAGGTGGAGCGGGTTTTATAGGAACTAATTTATGCAACGAACTTAGAAGCCGTGGTCATGAAGTTTTAGCTTGTGATCTTTTACACAATGAAAGAGAGAATTATGTTCGTGCTGATATAGGTAAACACCGTCAAATTGAACGTGTCTTCGATGAAAATGATAAATTTGATCTTGTTTACCATTTAGCTGCTGAATATGGTAGGTGGAATGGTGAAGGTTACTATGAAAATTTATGGGAAACAAATGTTATAGGAACAAAACATATGATTCGTCTTCAAGAAAAACTTGATTTTCGTATGATATTTTTCTCATCAGCTGAAGTTTATGGGGATTATGATGGAGTCATGAGTGAAGATGTAATGATCAATAATCCTATTAAAGATACTTATCAAATGAATGATTATGCTATTACAAAATGGACCGGAGAATTAATGTGTATGAATTCAGCTACTATGTTTGGAACTGAAACAGTCAGAGTTCGACCAGTTAATTGTTATGGTCCTCATGAAGAATATTCTCCATATAAAGGTTTTATTCCTATTTTTATTTATAAAGCTCTTCATAATCAAGGATATGAAGTTTATGAAGGACATAAACGTATTATTGATTATGTTGGAGATACAGCTAATACATTTGCTAATATTGTAGATAATTTTATCTCAGGAGAAGCATATAATGTGGGAAGTAAACAAGATTGGGAAAAAGATATCAAAGAATATTCAGATATTGTTCTTGATGCTGTAGGAATAGATGATTCTCTTGTATCTTATCATGAAGCAGAGCCATTTACTACTAAAGTAAAAACTATTGATTTTTCAAAAGCTATTCGTGATTTAAAACATAATCCGAAAATTTCTCCTGAAGAAGGTATTAAAAAAACAGTTGAATGGATGAAAAATCATTATAATATTGATTAAATATTAGGTTAATAAAATGAGTAAATCTATAGCTATTATTCCTGCATACAATGAAGAGGTAGCATTAGGGAGTGTTATCCTTAGAACTTTACAATATGTTGATAAAGTTATTGTTATAGATGATGGAAGTTCTGATAAAACTAAAGAAGTCGCTGAATTAGCAGGTGCTGAAGTTATTTCGCATAATACTAATTTAGGTAAAGGTCATAGCTTTAAATCTGGTTTTGATGCTGTAATGGCTATTAATGAGAATAATAACGAAATTAATAATATTTTCGATATAATTATTACTATTGATGGGGATGGACAAAATAGTCCTGATGAAATCCCTAGTTTAATCCATCCTATTGAAATAGGACAGGCTGATTTTGTTAATGGTAGTAGGTATGTAAAAGAATCAAAGAAAGATGATACTCCTTCTTATAGGAGAGTAGGTCAAAAAGTCTTAGATAAAGCTACTAATATATCTTCTGGTTTAGAAATAACTGATTCTCAAAGTGGATTCAGAGCTATTTCAATTAATATAATTCCTTATTTTAAACTTAAAGATTCTGGATTTGCTATTGAAAGTGAAATGCTTTCTGATGCAGCCGAAAATGGTTTAAAAATAGTTGAAGTTCCCATCACAGTTCAATATGATCTTGATGGTTCTACTGAAAATCCAATCATTCATGGTGTAGGGGTTTTATTAAAAATAATAAAAGACATGGAACTTAGAAGACCACTTATTTACTTTACATTACCTGGTTTTATAATCTTTTTAATAGGTATTGTTAGTGGAATATGGTTTTTAAATGATTATTTAACTGGAACTAGTATTAATTTTGGTCCAACAGTTATAGCTATAATGTTAATTATTGTTGGCTTATTTTTAATGTTAAATGGAATACTTTTAGATTCCATTAGAAAATTAATTAATAGAAAGTTATAAATTAATTATAATTTATTTAAATTTCAGGAACTAATTCTTCTTCAATAGTGTCCCAAAATTCACATGCCCAATTTGATTCTCCATCAATAACCATGTCTAGAAGTCTTAATTGGCCATTAGCTAACCTAAATAATCTATAATCATGTTGAGCTTTTTTCTTTTTTCTTTTTTCTTTGTTACAATCAACATATATTCCTTCAGTATAGTTTTCTTCAAAGTCTCCAAATTTTACAAAATCTCCAACTAATGAATATCCATTGGAAACACTTTTGTCTAATTTTTCAACAGTTTTTAACCATCCACCTTCACTTCTAAATTTTATATCTGGATCGATTTCAGTTATTTCTTTTTGCCAATTTAACATCATACTTTTCCTCTTATTAAAAATTTTATATTTAAAAATTTTATTAAAGTTTACTAAATTCTATATTACTAATAAATTCTATAATTACTAAATTTTATTAAAAATATTTATGAAATGGATTCATCTATCATTGAATCCATATTAACATAAATCTGTGTTTGTCCATTAAACAGATTTTTATAAAATATATTAGCTAATTAATTCAATGTATTTTGACTTAATTAATGTGAATGCTTTTATATATTTTAAATAATCTATAATGAAAATTAAGGAATTACCAATTTAAAGAATATTTCAATAAGGTCATAATTTATTGAAAAATATACTTTATAAAATAATATATAAATTGATAATCCAAGAGAGCTTATGAAAAGTATTTCTTTATTAATGTCTATAAAAATTTATAAGTATGAAAAAAATATGATTTGAAAAACTTATAAAATTAATTATAAATAACTTATAAAAAATAATTTATTATGATAACATTTATAACACTTTATTAAAAGTATTTAAATAATATTTAAATAAGAGTATATAGATATAATATAAATTGATATATGAATATATGTAAATGATTAAATAATTTTATATAATTTTGATTTATTTATAAAAAATTCATTTTTATAAGTTAAAATAGAAAGTATTTTTTATTTATAAAACACGAAAAATTTGTGATTTAATGAAAATTCTTGAAAAATATGGAATAATTCCTAATGATCCTAAACTCTATGAAATGGCATTCATACATAAGTCTTATGGGGTTAAACATAATATTAGCTATGATTATGAAAGATTAGAGTTTTTAGGTGATTCAGTATTAAGTATGATTATTTCAGATTATCTTTATAAAAAATATAAAAACATTAGTGAAGGGGATTTAACTAAATTAAGATCCAATTATGTTTGTGAAACTGCATTAGCTAATTATTCTCATGAATTAGGATTAAATAACATGATAAAGTTAGAACTTGATGATAATAAAGTTAGTATTAATGAAATATTTTCTATTAGTGCTGATGTTTTCGAATCACTGCTTGAAGCAATATATTTAGATCAAGGAATAGAAAAAACACGAGAATTTCTTTCAAAAACTGTATTTCCTGTGATTGATGAAGAAATTATATTCTTCAATGATTTTAAATCTAAAATAAAAGAATATGGCGATGCAAATAAACTTTCTGTCGAATACGAATTACTTGATGAATTTGGAGCTCCGCATGATAAAACTTTTACTATGGGAATAATGATAGATGGAGAAGAAGTTGGACGTGGAACTGGTAAGAGTAAAAAAGAAGCTGAACAAATAGCTGCTCATAAAGCAATTGATGGGCTTGAAATTTGATCTTTTTTTATCATTTTATCAATTGCTTATTAATTTTTTAATATTTATTAGATTTTTTATATTTAACTAATTTATAATTTTATTAGTTAATTTATTTAATATTATTTTCATTGCTTTTTATTATATTTTTTCAGATTTCATTATTTTTTATTAAATTATATTAAATTATATCCTGTTTTATCAATTTTTATTAAATTTTAGTTATTTTTAAACTATTTGGTATTATTTTTAATAATTTATCATATTTTTATTTATTTTTTGTTGGTTTTTTTAGTTGTATATTTTTACATAATTGGATAAATTTATATATAAAAAATTATATAATATATATTAATTATATAATTATTTTGAAATAAATATAGAGTATTAGAAAAATATATCTAATAAATATTAATTATTAATTAAATCATGAAATTATTGATATGATTTGTGTTTTAGTGAAATGTTGGTGGTTTATATTCTTTAAGGAGAGTAAGTGTTTGCTTTATGATAATTGGATATAAGTTGCTTTGGTTTTTTATTAAGAGGATGATGTAAAATTTGGATAAATGTGAAAAAATAATATTGGGTTCAGATTTAAATGATTAAAAGATGGATTACTTATTAATAATTGGGATTTTTTACTTGTTTTTTATTTCTATTTCATGTGTTTCTGCTGTTGGTCATGTTGTAAGTAGGACAGATTTTTCAGATATCCAAACCACAATTAGTGGTAGTGTTGATGGTGATACTATTTTGTTAGGTAATAAGGTTTATATGGGTAGTGGTAGTCAGACTGTTGTTAGTAATAAAATGAATCTTACTATTAGTGGTAGTTCTAATTCTGATCGAGCTACTTTAAATGCTCGAAGTTTAAGCAGAATTGTTATTGTAGATGATGATTTTACTGTTACTTTTCGTTTTGTTAATTTTATAAATGGTAATTCTGGTAGTGGTTCTGGTGGAGCTATAGCTGCTCGTAATACTATTGATATTGAGAATTGTACTATTCGTGATAATACTGGGGTAGTGGTGAAGCTGTTTTTATAAGATCTGGTGTAGATAACTGTAAAGTTTTATATTCTACTTTTATTAATAATGAAGGTGGCTTTGATGATAGTGATGATTTTGTTGAAGGAGGCGCATTAGATACTCATTGGGGACAATACTACTATGATTGGATGTATATTTCGTGCTAATTTTGCATTAACCATAACTGGAGCAGTTAATTTCAGAACCAACTCTATTGGATATAAATTAATAAATTGTAATTTTGAAAATAATTATGCTCCAACAGGAGGGGCTGTAAGAGTTTCCAGTGAAACAATAATCATCGATGTTTATGTTTTCATTAGTAATTATGCTAATGATATTCATGGGGGAGCATTGTATCTTGGATTTTTCGAAGTTATTCTTAAAAATTCTAATTTTACTAATAATTGTGCATTTTTCAGGGGAGGAGCTATTTATTATCGTGAATCCCTTGCAGGA
>NIZT01000016.1 GCA_003315655.1 Candidatus Methanobinarius endosymbioticus | reverse complement strand
TAAATCTATATATCATAATAAAAATATTATATATTAATCTAAGGTTGAGTAAGATATTATTGTAGAAATAAAGGAGTTTTGATATCTTATAGATTTTTATAATTATTTTGAAGTTATTATAGTTTATAATTCTTTAATGGTCATATAATACTCAAAAATTTTTATAATTCTATTAAGTAATTTAATAAAATAAAATTTTACCAATTATTTAGTAATATTCATGTTAATATTAATAATATCAATTATAATATTAATATTTAGTAATGTTTATTAGAAACAATGTTTATTAGACAATTTATAGGAGATTTTTATGATTAAAATAAAATCTGATTTGTGTAAAGGATGCGATATTTGTATTGAATCTTGTTCTAAAAATGTTTATACAAAATCATCTAAGGAGAATAAAAAAGGTGTTTATTTACCATGTCCTGATAATCAGGAAAATTGTAATAATTGTCACCTTTGTGAATTGATGTGTCCTGATCAAGCTATTACTGTAGAAAAAGATGAAAGCAATAAAAAAAGTAATGTTGGGGATGGATCTGATAAAGAGGATGTGGAGGAATAATATGTCTGAAGAATTATTTGTTCAGGGAAATGAAGCTTGTGCTCATGGAGCTATTAAAGCTGGATGTAGGTTTTTTGCTGGTTATCCAATTACTCCTTCCACTGAAGTAGCTGAAGATTTAGCTGGTCTTCTTCCTAAACATGGAGGTTCTTTCCTTCAAATGGAAGATGAAATAGGTGCTATAGGTGCTATTATTGGTGCAAGTTGGAGTGGTTTAAAAGCTATGACTTCTACATCTGGACCTGGGTTTTCATTGATGCAAGAAAATATAGGTTATGCTCATATAACTGAAACACCTCTTGTTATTGTCGATGTTCAAAGGGGAGGACCTTCTACAGGTCAACCAACTATGCCTTCTCAAGGAGATATGATGCAAGTAAGATGGGGATCTCATGGGGACTATGAACCAATAGCTTTATCACCTTCATCTGTCCAAGAATTTTTTGATTTCACAGTAAAAGCATTTAATTTAGCTGAAAAGTATAGAATTCCAGTTATATTAGCTGTTGATGAAGTCATTGGTCATATGAGAGAAAAAATAACTATTCCCGATAATGTAGATATTATAAAAAGAATGATGCCAAAAGAAAGTTCAGATCAATTTAACATGGATAATCCTTATCTTCCATTTAAATCCGATGAAAATGGAACTCCTCCCATGGCTACATTTGGGGACGGATATAATATTCCTGTCACTGGTTTAACTCATAATGAAAAGGGATATCCTGATTCTTCTGATCCTAAAGCTCATGAAAATCTTATCACTCGTTTATGTAATAAAATATTAAATAATAGGGAAGAAATTGTGTCTACTCATGAATCTTTTTGTGATGATGCAGATACTATTGTTATTTCATATGGTGCACCTGTTAGATCAGTGTTTACAGCTGTTGAATTAGCTAGAAAGGAAGGTTTAAAAGTTGGTTCAATTAAAATTGATACTCCATGGCCTTTCCCTGAGACTCAAATATTTAAAGCAGCTGAATCAGCAAAGAATTTGATCGTAGTTGAAATGAATTTAGGGCAAATGGTTCATGAAGTTGAAAGAATTATTGGTATGGTTGATGGAAATAAACCTAATGTTCATTTAATTGGAAAAATTGGTGGAGAACTTCATAAACCTGATGAAATTCTATCTAAAATTAAGGAGGGTTTTTCATGACTGAAAAAAATGTAAATTCTAATAATAAAAATATTCAAACTAATGAAAATCCTTTTATGAAATATCTTAGAAAAGATAGGCTTCCAAATATTTTCTGTGCAGGTTGTGGAAATGGTATAGTTATGAATATTTTCTTCAAAGGAATGGAATCAGCAGATATTGATTTTGATACCTTAGCTTTAGTATCTGGAATTGGATGCTCTTCTCGTATTCCTGGTTATGTTAAATGTGATTCATTACATACTACACATGGAAGAGCTATTACTTTTGCTACTGGTTTAAAAGTAGGGAACCCTGATTTAAATGTCGTAGTTTTCACTGGTGATGGTGACGCTGCTTCTATTGGTGGGAATCATCTAATTCATGGTGCTAGAAAAAACATTAATATCACAGTAATTTGTGTTAATAATAATATTTATGGGATGACTGGTGGACAAATTAGTCCTACATCTCCTAAAGGCAGTTTTGGAACAACTGCTCCTTATGGTGCTAGAGATAAACCGTTTAATTTAGCAGAACTTGTTAGTACAGCTGGTGCAACTTATGTTTCTAGATGGACAACTGTTCATCCATTACAACTTTCAAAATCTATTAAAAAAGCTTTACTCAATCCTGGATTTTCTTTTGTTGAAATTGTTTCTCAATGTCCTACTTACTTTGGTAGGAAAAACAAACTTAGGACTCCTGTTGACATGATCAACGCATTTAAAGAAAACAGTGCTAATATTAGAAAAGCAGCTAAGATGGATGAAGAAGAATTAGTTGGAAAGATAGTTGTAGGTGAATATGTTAATAATTCTAGAAAAGAACTAACAGAAAATGTTCGTGATCTATCTGTTGAACAATGTTGTAGAAATTTAGCTATAAAATCAGCTTATCAGGATAAATTTGAGGATTAATCATTATATATTTTATAAGAGGTAATATTTATGAGAACAGAACTTAGAATAGCTGGATTTGGAGGTCAAGGGGTTATATTAGCAGGAATTATTGTAGGAAAAGCTGCTTCTCTCTTTGATGGAATAAATACAGTTCAAACTCAATCATATGGTCCTGAAACTAGAGGTGGAGCTTCAAAAACAGAAGTTGTTCTTTGTGATGATGAAATTCATTATCCTAAAGTCATAAGTCCTGATATATTAGTAGCTATGTCTCATGAAGCTTTAATTGCTTATATTAGTGATATGAAGGATGGTGGAACTTTAATCATTGATCCTGATATGATTAATGAATCTGAAATAGCTGACTTTGTCAAAAAACATAATATCAAACTACATCGGGCAAAAGTGACTAAAACTGCTGAAAATGAAATTGGGCTTAGAATAGTAGCTAACATAGTAATGATTGGAGCTATTTCTAAAATAACTCAAGTAATTTCTCATGATGCTACTAAAGAAGCTATTTTAGATAGTGTTCCTCCTGGAACTGAGAAAAAGAACATACAGGCTTTCGAAGCAGGTTATGCTATGGATGGTAATTGATTATATTTAAACCATTATATTTTTATTAAATTTAGGTTGTTACAACAATGAAATTTTTTGAACATGATGCAAAAAAATTATTTAAAAGAAATGGAATAAGTATTTTAGAGGGGCATGTTGCTTATTCTCCTGAAGAAGCAATGGAAATAGCTACTGATATGGGTTGTCCTGTAGCTTTAAAATCACAAGTCTTAGTTGGTGGAAGAGGAAAGGGAGGTGGAATAAAATTTGCTGATGATCCTGATGAAGCGTTTGAAGTAGCTGGAAAACTTTTAGACATGGAAATCAAAGGTGAAAAAGTTAAACATATTCTTATTGAAGAAAAAGCTAATATTCAGGAAGAATTTTTCTTAACTGTTTCCATAGATAGATCTTCTAAAAAACCTATTATTATGGTTAGTATTGAAGGTGGAGTAGAAATAGAACAATTAGCTATTACTAACCCTGAAAAAATTGTTAAATATCATATAAATCCTTTAGAAGAATTTTTACCCTATGAAGCAAGAGAAATAGCTCGTAAAATGGGTGTTGATTCAAGTTTAATTTCTTCTCTTGGTGGAATTATTTGGAAATTATACAATGTATTTGATAAATATGATGCTCAAGTGGCTGAAATTAATCCTTTAATTTTAACTGAGGATGGTTTAATAGCTGCTGATGCAAAGTTAGAAATTGAAAATGATTCATTATTCCGCCACAAAGATTTAACTGAAGTTAATTCATTTAAAACTAAAGAATTCGCTTTTGTAAAACTCGATGGAGACATAGCTGTTATAGGAAATGGGGCTGGATTAACTCTTACTGGAATGGATATGATAAAACTCAATGGAGGAAATCCTGCTACATTTTTGGATATTGGTGGAGGAGCCTCTGAAAATACCATTAAAAAAGCATTAAATTTAGTCCTAAATCATGCTCCAATTAAAGTGGTTTTCTTGAATGTTCTTGGTGGAATAACTCGTGCTGATGATGTAGCTAAAGGGGTTATAAGAGCACTTGATTCTTCTAAAAGAAAAATAAATATTGTTATTCGACTTACAGGAATTAATGAAGAAGAAGGCCAAAAAATTTTAGAAGAGGCAGGAATTCCATTTGAAATATCAATGGAAAAAGCAGCTAAAAAAGCAGTTGAGATTAGAAATTCATTAGTTGAATAAAATCTAAATAATATTTTATTGTTTGGCATTGATAAGCTAGATAATTGATATTATTAATTATAGTAATCTAACTAGTGATAAATAGGTATTTAAGTATCAATTATTAATAATCAGCTATTGGGATACATATAACCTATAATTGTAAAATATTTTAAATTATTTTAAATAAAAATTATATCTTTAATTCCTAAACATTCTTAATTGACTTTTCATTCTATAAATTTCATTATATTTCATATTTTTCATGAATCTATTATTTACATTGGTAAATTGAACTATTTTTTTGTTTTGAATTATCACAAATTTATTTAAATTTTAATATAGCTAATTATTTTCATGTATAATATAACTAATTATTTATGTAACTACAACATATTTTTAGATATGAGTTCTGATTTTGATAGTAACAGCTTACAAGATAAAAATGATGCTGAAAAATCTCCTGCTCTAAACTTAGAAGAACAAAGCAAATTAGAGTATAGTGGGTATCGTTTTGTTGGGAAAAATGGGCATGCTGCAGCTAAAATTTGTCATTGGACTAAAAAAAGTCTTCTTAATGAAGGAGTATGTTATAAGGAAAAATTTTATGGAATCGAATCTCATCGATGCCTTCAAATGTCTCCAGCGGTTCCATTTTGTCATCAAAAATGTTCTTTTTGTTGGAGAGATTTGTCTCTTACAAAAACTGAATGGGTTGGAGATTATGATGATCCTAAAACAATAATAAAAGATGCTATATCTGCTCAAAATAAACTTTTATGTGGCTTTGGGGGTAATGATAAAACAGATAAAAAAAAGTTTAAGCAGTCAAAAAATCCTAATAATGCAGCTATATCTCTTGCAGGAGAACCGATGCTTTATCCGGATATAGATGGATTAATAGAAGAAGTTAAAAAACAAGATTTCACAACATTTTTAGTTAGTAATGGATTGATGGATGAAAAGTTAGCTAATCTTGAAAATGAACCTACACAACTATATATTTCATTAGATGCACCTGATAAAAAAACATATCAAAATCTTTGTAATCCTCAAATTAATGGGGCATGGGAAAAAGTAAATAATTCATTGGAAACATTGAATAACTTTGATTCTAGAACATGTATACGAACTACTTGTGTAAAGCATAAAAATATGTTTGGCCATGAAAAATATGCACAACTAATAAATAAAACTGATCCAGATTATATAGAAATAAAAGCTTATATGTGTGTTGGATATTCTAGAGAACGATTAACGTTAGATAATATGCCAACATTCCAAGAAGTCACTAAATTTGCTGAAAAAATAGCTAATCTTACTGGAAGAAAAATTACTAATGATTCTGAGATTAGTAGAGTAGTTCTTGTAGAATAATAATTTTATTTATTATTTAATTAATCTTATTCCATATTTATTTTTATATATTTTTTTATATTATTTATTCATATATTAATTTTATATTTTAAATGATTTTGATGAATTTTATCATGATAATCGTATTAAATATAATAATAAAATAATTTAATTAACTTATAATTTAATTAATATTATAATTTAAAAATATTTTATTTTATTAATTTATATAATATAAACAATAATTTAAACAATTATTCAAATATTTTTTCTAAATATTTTTTATTTTATTAGATTTTTTTTAAATATATAAATTAGTATATGGATTGATAATTTTTAAATAAAATTATTAGAATTATATGTAAATATAATATTTTTATTTAAAATTAATAATTTAAAAGGAATTTTTATTAACAAATTTAGCTGGTTTTTCTTATTTTGAAATTGAAAATAATATTTGATATTTTAATGAGTTAATTTTCTTTTATTTGCCCTATAAATTGTTGAATAGAAGTATTTTATCATGAATAAATCAATTCTTTATTTTATCAATATTCATTCTATTCGGTCTTATTTATAGAAAATCTGGATATACGACTTCTTTTTATAATTTAATAAAATACTTCATAACATGTGTTTTAACATTTAAGAAGCTCATGCCAATTCCTTTTCATAGTCCTTTATATGTAAAAATGAGCCTTATTTAAGCTTTTTTTCTAAAAATTTCCAAAACATTTATATACTATAGCTTTTTTAAATAAAAGATGATCAAAATTGTAGTCCTATATTTTAAGGTTAAGTCACTTTGAATTTTTGGGATTTTAAAATCTCAACATTTGAGTGCTGAATATAATTAAATATATTCTAAATTAACATTTCAAATAAATATTCTAAATAATATTTGAACTATGAATATGTTATAATGATATTATAGTGAAATATGAGTATTGTTATGAAATATGGACATTATTGTGAATATAATTATTATATTTTGAAAATATAAATTAAAAAATTAGATAATTTATAAGAATTTATATTCTATAAAAAATTTCTAGATTTTTAATATATTCTCAAAAAATAGTCTTGATAATGACTATTTTCCATGACTTAACTTGGATGTATGGCTCGGAGGCGGTATAATTAGTAGACACACGAAATATGCGCCAATTATTGGAGTTATATTATTATTTGCTTTAATTTCAGTTGTTTGCGCAACCCCCTTTGGTGGGGTCATAGATAGTCAACCTTATGGAAATTTAAATGATAATAATGAGGTTAAGGCATCAGCAGGTTCAAAAATTGTAGATGATAAAACTACTGAAAAATTAGCATCTACAAAAAAAACTATTAAAGTAAAATCTGCAAAGATGTCAAAAAAAGACTATAAAAAAATGATTAATTTTATTGATAAATATGAAGATGCAAGGGGCTATCAACCAAATAAATACTCTTGGAAATCCCAATCATCTGTGATTTATAAGAATGATTATCTTGATGCAATCGATAGATACAACAAATTTTTAAAAGTAAATAAAGCAGATCCAAATTATGTTACTATATTTAATTCAATTAAAATTGTAACTGAAACCGAGGATGATTCTAGTACAAATGATAAGAAGAGTAAAAACTTACCATTAGCCGGAAAATTATCTGGTAAAAATGGTCTTACAATCTTGCAAAAATATATGAATAAGAACCTTAACCATAGAGATGGAGGTCCTTCAACCTTTTCTGGGGTTGTAAAATCAAAAGTAGGAGATTGTTGGGGATTATCTGAATGGGCTGGCAAACAACTTAAAGCTAACAAATATAAAGTTAGAATAGTTCAAGGTGCTACTGCACATGTTTGGAATCATCGTTGGCTACAAATAAATATTGGTGGTAAATGGATTAATTTCGAATCTTCTTTAGTTACAAAGAAATATGGAAGTAAACATTATTGCAAAACTTGTGCAAGAGCTAGCTTAGTTATTAGAAATTTATAGGTGATTTTTCTATAAATCAATATCCTTTTTTATTTTCTATTTTCACTTATTTTTTTATTTTTCTAATCTTTTTATTTATTTAATTGTTCTGTTTTTTAATTTTTAGGTTTATTTATAATTTTTTCTTATTTATTTAGTTATATGGTATTTATAGACTTTTTAGATTTTTCTTGCTTTTTGTTATATATTAGTTTAACTATTTTTTATTATTTTATATTTCATTAATTTCTTATTTTTAAATAGATTAGACTATTTCATATTAATGATTAATTTAATATATAATTTAATATAAAATATCATATAAATATCATTCATTTTAAATATATATTGAAATCATATGAATGTATAAATATTGAATATTATAAAATATATAATAAACTAAAATAAAAATATAATAAAAAAAATATATAAAATTATAGAATAAATGAGTTATAATAGATTATAAGTTATATTATTATAAGTTAAAAAATAATAAAAAAAGAATAAAAAATAAAATATAAAAAATATATAAAATAAATATATAAAATAAAATTATTATAAGATAAATTTATAATATTATTATATAAGATAAAATAATAGATGCGATTTTTAATAATAAATTAAACGAGGGATTTTTTGTCAATATCTAAAATTAAAACACCAATAGTTATTTTGAATTTTAAAACTTATTTAGAATCTAGTGGAGAAGATGCATTAGAACTTGCTAAACTTCTTGAATCTGTTTCTATTGAATCTGGAATCAGTATGGTAGCAGCTTCTCAGGCTACTGATATTTATAGAATAAATCAAGAAACTGATATTCCTATTTTAGCTCAACATATTGATCCCATTGCTCCAGGGGAGCATACTGGAAGTAATCTAATGGAAGTCATGATTGAATCAGGAATTTCTGGAACTCTTTTAAATCACTCAGAACAAAGAATGAAATTAGCAGATATTCAAAATGTTGTAGAATCAGCTAAAAGAAGAAATATAACTTCTGTAGTTTGTACTAATAATATTGAAACAAGTGTTGCTTCAGCAACTTTCAATCCCGAATTTGTTGCTGTTGAGCCTCCTGAACTTATTGGTTCTGGAATTCCAGTTTCTCAAGCAGAACCTGAAGTAGTTAAAGGAACTGTTAATAGAGTAAAAGATATTAACAAAAAAACAGAAGTTTTATGTGGGGCAGGAATATCTAATGGTGATGATATGGCTGTGGCTATGGATTTAGGTGCTTCTGGAGTACTTTTAGCTTCTGGAATAATTTTAGCTGATAATCCTAAAGAAGCATTACTTGATCTAGTGAGTAAAATTTAGATATAAGTTTTATAATTTATTTTGTATTGTTTTACATTTATTTTTAATACTATTGGGATAAAATGGCAATTGAATTTAATACAATAGATAATTTTGATATTGAAGGAAAAACTGTTTTAGTTAGAGTGGATATTAATGCACCTGTGGATCCAATTTTGGGTGTTATTTTAGATGATACTCGAATGAAATTACATAGTGAAACTTTAAAAGAATTATCAGATAAAGGAGCAAAAGTTGTTGTTTTAGCTCATCAAAGTAGGCCTGGTAAAAAGGACTTCACTACTCTTGAACAACATACTAATGCTCTTTCAAAAAATTTGAATCTTCCTGTTCAATATGTTGATTCTATATTTTCTGAAACAACAAAAAACGCTATAAAGAACTTAAAAAACCATGAAATTCTCCTACTAGAAAATGTTAGATTCTTTTCAGAAGAATTAATTAATAAACCTTCAAAAGAACAGTCAAAAACTTTAGTTCCACAAAATCTTTATCCATTAATAGATATTTTTATCAATGATGCTTTTGCAGCTGCTCATAGATCACAACCTTCTTTAGTTGGATTTACCCCATTAGTACCTTCAGCTGCAGGTCGTGTTATGGAAAAAGAGTTAAAAATAATTCAAAATGCTTTTGATAATATGGAACATCCTTGTGTATTTGTTCTTGGTGGAATGAAAGCAGATGACTCTATTGATGTGATGGAAAATGTTTTAAAAAATGGGACTGCAGATTTTGTATTAACTACTGGCCTAATAGCTAATATAGTAATTTTAGCAGCAGGCTTTAACATTGGAAAAGTTAATAAAAAATTCATTAAGGATAGAGATTATTGTTATTTGGTGAAAAAATCTAAAAAACTTCTTAAAAAATATGGCTCTAAAATTGTTTATCCTAAAGATGTAGCTATTGAAAATAAAGAAGGGAGAAGAGAGGATGTTTCAATAAATAAAATTCCAAACTATTCTATTTTTGATATTGGAATTGAATCAATTAAAGAATATGCAAAAATAATCAGGGGTGCAAAAACTATCTTTGCTAATGGTCCTGCAGGAGTATTTGAAGAACCTCAATTTGCTATGGGAACAGAAGATATTTTAAATGCTATAGCTAGTTCTAAAGGATTTTCTATAATAGGTGGTGGCCATATAGCTGCAGCTACTACTGCTATGGGCTTTGAAAATGATGTCAGTCATGTTAGTAGTGGTGGTGGGGCTTGTATAAATCTTTTATCTGGTAAAAAATTAGCTGCTGTAGAAGCTTTAAAAGAATCAGCAAACACAATCAAAAGGACTAAAAAATAAAACCAATTCTTAGAAAATAAAAATTAAAACAAAATATGAATAAACGAAAAATAAATAGAAATAAAAATTTAATAAAATATAATTTAAAGATAAATAAAATTAATTAATTTTTAATAAAAAAATAATAAATAATCTAATTTAAAATATAACAAACGAATTAACAATTATAGTGATTCAAATTCTTTTTTCAAGTTTTTTGATGATTTTTTTGGATTTTCGCTGTCCATAATGGCTGAAACAACTGAAATTCCTTTTAGATTAACTCCAGAAAGTGAACTAATATTTTCTTGACTTAGTCCACCAATAGCTACAACAGGTATATTAACACTATCTATAATTTCTTTTAAATATGATAGATTTATACAATTGGCATTTTTTGTTTGTGTGGGAAATATTGCACCACTGCCTATATAATCAGCACCATTTTTTTCTGCTTCAATTGCATCTGAAACTTTAGCTGCAGAAACTCCTAAAATTTTGTCTTTACCTATCATGTTTCTAACAATATTTGCTGGCATATCACTTTGACCTACATGAACTCCATCTGCATCTATTGCTAATGCAATATCTAATCTATCATTGATTATCAGTGGAATATTATATTTTGAAGTCAATTTTTTCAATTTTAAAGCTATTTTATAAAATTCTCCTGTAGAAGTTTCTTTTTCTCTTAATTGAACAACAGTAACTCCACCTAAAATGGATTCTTCTACAATTTTTAGAAATTCTTCTTTTGATTTATTTTTTCTATTAGTAACTAAATATAATGAATAATCTATTTCGACCATATTATCTTTCCATTTTACATTTATCAATAATATAATCTATTTATATTATAATTATATTATATCAATTAATTGTTGTAATTATTTTTGTAAGTATTCCTTATACTTATTTATTATTAAATATTTATTGTTAAATATTTTATATAGTAATAGTTTTATTGATTAATTAATCATTAAGTATCTCATATAGCTTTATTTCATTTTCAATCTTTTTTT
>NIZT01000015.1 GCA_003315655.1 Candidatus Methanobinarius endosymbioticus | reverse complement strand
GAAAGAGAAGCTGCTGAAAAAATCGGTAGAGAAGCTGGAGCAGACTATGTTTTAGTTGTTAGTGAAGGATTAGCTGCAGCTATTGGTGCAGGATTACCTATTGCAGAACCAGAAGGAACTATGGTTGTGGATATTGGTGCGGGATCTACTGATTTGGTTGTTATTTCTCTTGGTGGAATTACTGATATTGAAACAGTTAGATTAGGTGGAGATGATATTGATAATAATATTGTAGAAATTGTTAAAGAAAAATACAATGTTGGTATTGGTATTCATGATGCAGAAGCAGTTAAAATTAAAGTGGGAATGTTTCATTGTAGTGAAGACTTAGAAGTTGAAACTACTGAAATTATTGGTAAATCTATTGAAACAAACAGACCTAAAAAAGTCGTTATTGATTCTATGCTTGTAGCTGATGCATCAGAACCGATTATTCAAGAAATCATTCAAGGTTTAAACATAGTTTTAGAAAGACTTTCACCAGAATTAATCACTGGTGTATATCATAATAGTGTAGCTGTTGGTGGAAGCTCTCAATTAAGAGGTCTAAAAGAAAGAATCTGTGATGAATTATCTATCCCAGTAAATATTTCTAATGATCCAATGACTGTAGTAGCTAAAGGTGCAGCAATTGTTGCAGCTGAACCAAGAGCTTTAGAACCTGAAGTTCGTTTAAAAGCTATGAAATAATTATTTAATTTATTTTTTTTAAATATCTCAAATATGTATTAAAGATATTAAAATTATTATTTATAAAATTTAAAAAAAATAAAAATCTTGTAAGGATAAAAAATGATTTTATCCTTTAGATTATTATCTATTAGTCAATCGTTTTTTGTTTTATATTACTTTATTCTGTATTGATGTGTTTATTTTTTCTTTCTTTATATCCCTTGTGTTGCTAGTAATATCAATACTATTAATAATATTGGCATTCCTGTTGATTTCATTGTTGCTTTTGTAATTGGTGGTTGTGATTCTGGTGGTTCTGGTTTTATACTAACTGTTTGATCTTCGTCTGTTATGTCTTCGTGAGAAGTCACTTCAGTGCCATTAGAAAATAGCTTTTCAAAGACAACAATTGTTTTACCAGTTAATCCTCTCCATCGAATATGAATTCGAGATTTATAGTACCATTTGGTGTGGTTGGAATAAAAGTTCTCTCAGCTCTTATTTCTTTACCATTTACTAACACTGGATTACCAGTTGCTTTATCCATTAAAATTCCACTTATTATGCATGGTTTTTCCACAATTAGATTGAAATAGCTTATTGTATCCACGATTACAGTTTTAATTTTACCCATAATATTATTTTTCAAACCAGTGTTTTTTTCTTTAGCACTAGTTTTTATTTCTGGAGTATCATTTTTAAATTCAATAGTTTGATCAACATCATTAATATCTTCATTAGCTGCAACTTCTACATCATTTAAGAATAATTTTTCAAATAATATTATTGGTTTTCCAGTTAATTCACTTGCATCAAAATGTAAAATCTAGATCAATTGTACCATTTACAGCTGAAATAATGAAAGTTTTTATAGCAATAAATTGTTCTCCATTTATTAACAATGGGTTACCTGTGTTTTTATCCATTAATATACCTTTAATTGTATATTCTTTTCCAATAGCTAAAATCATTGAAAGCTAAAGTATCAGTAATCATGATTGGTTTTTTAGAAGCAGGATTGGATGGTTCACTTTCTTTTTCTTTAGCACTTGTTCTAATAGTAGAGTTTTTGAATTCTACGGTTTGATTTTCATCACTAATCTCTTCATGTGAAGAAATTAAATCCAAACCTCAATATAGTTTTTCAAAAACAACAACTGCTCTACCTGCCAATTCACTTGCATCGAAATTAAATTCGAGATCAATAAATCCATTAGAACTGTTAGCAACAAATGTCTTACTAGCTGTGACATTTTGACATTAATCTTCAAAACATCCCAGCCAACTTATCCATTAAACTACAATAGTATATGTTTGACAATTATTAAATCAGCATATCTTACTGTATCTACAATGGTTGTATTTTGAATAACTACAAGATTTTTAGAACCATTCTCTTTTTCAACTGCACTAGTACCCACGTCTGGATTTAGTCTATTATAAAGGAATAAAAGTACATCTTGTAATTCATTTCCTCCTGCTGATATTTGATTGGTAATTCCTGTAAACAATTCAAATGCGTATATTGTTCCATTAGATTTATAAATTAATTTATCAAGATCTATATTTGAATTAGCAATATTTAAACTATCAAACATTTGTTGAGCTAAATCTAGTTCATCTTGG
>NIZT01000014.1 GCA_003315655.1 Candidatus Methanobinarius endosymbioticus | reverse complement strand
ACCTACTATATAAATATTATGGTTGATGTGGAAAATATTGTTAAAAAATAAAAAATAAGAATAATAAGCATTATATTTAAACTTGTTAAAATCTAATTAAGTCTAAATATATGTAAAAAAATAATAAAAAATGATATAATAAAAAAAGAAGAAAATTAAAATATATTCTACATATTTTCTTCTTTTATTCCACTGTTTTTAAGTAAATCTAATATTTGTTCGTCAGTCAAATCATAATGATAAATTCTTTATAGAATGTTTTCACTTCTGATGTTAGATCAATATCGGAATATTTATCTGGATAAATTACTTTAGCTGTCCATGGGATTCCAATAATGATATTTGCTCCAGGTGGCCTAACAAACCATTTGAAAGGAGATTGAGGAGACAAATATACTTGTTTATTTTTAACAGCATCTATAGTTGCCCATTTAGAATCATTATAAACTTTTTCATAGAAAGATTGATCAGTTGTTATTATAACTTCAGGATTTCATTTAATAAATTGTTCAATAGATAATTCAATTTGACCTACACCATCTTGTATTTGAACATCAGCAACATTCTTTCCACCAACAAGCTCTATTAATTGACTGTGAAGAGATCCACTAGGATCAGTTTGAAGACCTTTTTCTCCTTCAGCATGATAAACCTTCTTTTTCTCACTATTTGGAATAATATTAACAAACATATTACATGCAATATCTGAAAGTTTATTGATACCAGTGATAATTATACTGTCAATATTTGTAATATTTGCTTTAATAAGTGTAGGAAGTTTGATAGCTGAATATACTTCTAGGGAAAAACTTAAGGTAGAAGAAAGTGAATCATTAATTTGTTTTATATATCATTTAAACAATATTGAAGAGATGAAAGATAAAATAAATAGCTCTACTATTGGGAGATATGTATAAGAAAGCCATGATAAAAGTCATTGCGAACCATGATTTTGACACTGAAACTAAAAAAACTTTTGCAGATAAAATTATTGAAGAAGAAGAATTAAGAATGAGTAAAGCTGTAGAAAGAACCAATATTGTAGTGAGACTCAGGCCAACTTTTGGGTTTATGGGTACATTAATCCCAATGGGACCTGGACTTGCAGCACTTGGAGCTGGAGATATAGAATTATTAGCTCAAGCCATAATAATTGCATTTGATACAGCAGTTACTGGGTTAGGTGTATCTACTGTTGCATGTGTTATTTCAAAACTAATAAAAAGATGGTATGAAGAGGATCTTTTTAATTTGGAAATCTTAATCAATTCTACATTAGAAATTCTTGAAAATAATAATAATAATGTCTGAAAATAAAAATTGTTATAAAATTATTTATTAAAAACGTATGAAACCTCATTTAGTATAAGAGATAAATGGAGTACAATAATGTCTAAAAAGAGACGATTTTTAGGATCATCTAGTGGGGATGATGATTTTTTATCAGGAATGGTAAATTTAACTGATGCAATGCTAGTATTAGCAGTTGGATTTTTAATATTTGCTGTTATGTCCATGAATATGCAAACTATCATATTTAGTGATTCTAGCCTGAGGAAAAACAAAAAGTAGCTGATGTCATAAAATAAACCGTTTCAGTAGAAGAAGGAAAAGATTACAATGGAACTGTTGATGTTGAATCTGGAGAACAAGATGGAATGGAAAACATAGGAACTGTTTATAAAGATCCAACAACGGAAAATTGATTATGATCCCCCCTACAAATTCAAGTTAATTAGCTATATAAAAATAAGAATAAATAAAAATAAGAAAAATAATAATAATATAAAATTAAGAATATAATTATTATTTATATAAATATAACTTTAACAATTATTTTATTATATATGATTAAATTTTAAGAAGGTGTTGTAATTAAAGAAAATAATTGTATAAATAATCCCGAAGATATTGATTGGGAATATTTTTGGCAAAAAAAGATTATTCAAAAGAGAAAAGAGCCCAAAACTGGGATAAAGAAGCTGAAAAATTTAGTAAAAGATCCAAACAAGATGAAAATCAAGAAAATCTCTTTTCAAAAATGAAAATATCAAAAGAAGACACAGTATTAGATCTTGGATGTGGAGAAGGTTCAATTAGTATTCCACTATCCAAAAAAGTAAAAAATAACAGCTGTTGATTCCTCTAAAAATATGCTTAAATTATTAAAAGAAAAATGCATAAAACAAAACATTGAAAATATTAAAACTATAAAACAAGATTTAGAAAATGTAACCTTAGAACAAGTAGGAAAACACGACATAGTTCTTTTATCAAGATCTATAAACGGGATTTATAACATAAAAGAAACATTATCTAACATAAATAAAATATCTAATAAATAATTGTTTATATTACTATATTTGATCCAAATAATTGGAAATTTGAAAAAGATTTTTATAAAAGTATAGGAAATGAAAATCAAGATTTTGCACTTTATAACTATTTATTCAATATTTTAATAGATATGAAAATATATCCTAATATAGAAAATCTCGAAATTAAAACAACCGAAAATATGTTGATATTAAAAATGCTATGAAAAATGGTAAATGGAATTTAGATAATTTTAAAGAAAAAGAGAAAAAATAATTATATAATTATTTAAATAAAAATTTATCCAAAAATGAAAAAGGACAACTGGAAAATCCAGATGATAAAGCAGACTGGATATTAGTTTGGTGGAAAACCACCGAATAAATTCATAACTTATATCAACTTTATATCAATTTATTTTAATTATTTTTTATAATATTTATATTAATTATTTTTATTTAAAATAAATATAGTCAAAATATTTATATTCAGAATATGTTTAATTATAATCATGTTAATTTAGGGATTGAAATTAAAAGGATTTATTTCTATAGCTGCATCCCCATCAAGAACATCACACTCATTGTCTCCTTTTAATGTGAGTAATTGAATTAAATTTTCAACAGAAGCTTCTGAATGACTGTTTAATTGTCCATTTTCTAACTCATCTTTAAATCCTAAAGAAAGTCTTTGCATTTGAATTCCAATTAAAACATCAATTAAATTCCCAGTTGATAATTCACTAACCACTAAATCTTTGATTATTTCAATTTGAGAATTATTAATACCTGTATCAACATCATTAATATTTACTTTTAATAACTTTTCAATAATATCTAATTCTTCAGTCAAATTAACACCAAACTTAAATTTCATTTTATACTTTGATAATATTTTAATAATTTTTATATTTTTAATATTCTATATTTTTAATATATTAGTAATTAAATTATACTTTAATTAATATCCATTTATGATTATAATTAATTATAAGTAATTATAATAAATAATAATAAATTATTATAAATTATTATAAATTATTAATATAATAGGTATTATATTAATAAACTATTCCAATATTATAGAATTTTTTATTAATATGAACTCATTTTTCTATAAGTTAATTTATTTTATTTAGTTTTGTCTTTCCAGTACAAAATCTGCAACTAAAGAGAGTTTATGTTTAGCTTCAGAATCAGGCAATATTTCAAGCAATTTTTTAGCTTTATCAATATTTCCAAGAGCAACATTTTTAGCATATTGAATAGATCTATATTTATCAAATATTGCCATAGCTTCATCTACATATTCTTGACCACAATTACCACTCTCATTACCAATTTTTAAGATTTCAACAAGTCTTTTTTTATCTTCTTCATTTGCATTAGCTAAAGCATTAACAACAATAATTGTCATTTTACCTTCAGTTATATCACTGCCTACAGGTTTTCCGATTGAATCAGGATCACTTACAAGATCAAGATAATCATCTTGAATTTGGAATGCTAGGCCTACTAATTTACCATAATCATGCATAGCAGAAATAGTTTCTTCATCAGCTCCACTCATAATAGCTCCTGCTTCAGTAGCTGCAGCAATCAAAGCACCGGTTTTTTTAAAGATCATTTCCATATATTCTTCTTCTTTAACATCGAAATTTCCTTCAAAACCCATATCTTGAGCTTGGCCTTCACATATTTTTACACAAGCATCAGCTAAAGTAGATAAAGTATGATTAACTCGTCCTAAACATTCTTCAGGATTATTAGATTCGATTTTATCTTTAGATTTAATGACTAATTCATATGCTTTAGAAAATAAAGTATCTCCTGCCAATATAGCTACAGGTTCACCCCATACTTTATGAACAGAAGGTTTTCCACGTCTCATCTCATCTTTATCCATTATATCATCATGAATAAGTGAAAATGTGTGAATCAATTCTATTGCAGCAGCTGCTTTTATAGAACTTGACATAGTTCCACCAACAGCTTCACTGACAAGAACTGTTAAAGCAGGCCTTATCATTTTCCCCCCAGCTTTAGTAAGATAAATTGAAGCTTCTCTAAGATCTTCTGGACCTATATTTGAAAGAGTGGTCATGATTTCTTTATTAATATCTTCAAAGTATTGTCCTAATATTTTAGTTACTTCTTCATTAAGATTTGTCATGAAATACCTCCATAATGACACATATATAATTTTAATTATTAATTATTGAAAATTATTCAATTTTATATTAAACTAATTTAATTAAACTAATTATCAATTCATTCATTAAATTTAATTAAATTAATAACATGAAATAATAAAATCAATTTAATATTTTAGGAATTTAAGAAAGTCCTCCATTAAATACCTGTGCTTGCCCATTTCTTAAAATATGAACATTATTTCCAATTCTATATCCTTCTTCTTCAGCCAGTTCACCATAAGCAGCTAACATTGATAATTTTCCGTGTGCAGGAATTATATGTTTAGGTTTTAACATTCTAAGGAAGTCTCTATGATCTTCTCTTCCAGCATGTCCAGATACATGAGCATTAGAATAAATCCTAGCACCGCTTGAGATCAACCTTCTTTCCATCATATGTCTATTAGCTTTATTTGTAGGATTTGGAATGATCGGTGCCGAAATTATGACATTATCTCCAGGTCTCACATTAAAAGGAGTTCTACCACTAGCTATTCTTGGAAGCAATGCATCTACTTCACCTTGATGCCCAGTAGTTACTAATAAATAGTCTTCTCGGTTATCTTCAGCCATATTAAGAGCTTTTGTAACCGCTTTTGGACTTCCATATACACTAGCATTATCAGGTAAATCTAATATTCCAAATTTTTCTGCAATTCCACAATATCTCTCCATAGATCTTCCTAAAAAGAAGATATGTCTATCACTAGTTTTAGCAATGTCAGCTATAGCTTGTACTCTTTCAACATGAGAGGAAAAAGTAGTTATTATCATACCTGTTTTTTCTTTAAGTGGTTGTTTCATTAAGTCTTCTAAAATTATTTTAGCTACTTTTTCAGAATATGTTTTAACTTCATGAAACTCATTAACTCTTGTAGTTTCAACAATTAAAGACAAAACTCCTTTTTTACCTAATTCTCTTAATCTATTATAATCAGGTGATGGGGAGATTTTTTGATGATTATCAAATTTAAAATCATTTGCATATAATATTATCCCTTCTGGAGTATGAAGTGTAGGTAAAACGGCTTGTGGGATACTATGGG
>NIZT01000013.1 GCA_003315655.1 Candidatus Methanobinarius endosymbioticus | reverse complement strand
AGTTGATAATTCTATGTCTTCTACTAAATCCACCGAATTCAGCTGTGTTACTTACATCATTCCACATTCCAGCAAATCCTTTTTCATAGATAAGATCAACAATAAGTTTTAATTCATGACAAGTTTCAAAGTAAGCAATTTCTGGCTGGTAACCGTCTTCGACTAAAGTAGTGAAACCTGCATTGATAAGTTCTGTAACTCCTCCACAAAGAATAGCTTGTTCACCAAAAAGATCAGTTTCGGTTTCTTCTCTAAAGGTAGTTTCGAGAATACCTGCTTTAGATAATCCACATGCTTTACCCATAGCTAAAGCAATATCTTTTGCATTTCCAGTTGCATCTTGTTCAACTGCAAAAAGACCTGGAATTCCGAATCCTTCTAAATAAGTTCTTCTAACCATGGATCCTGGTCCTTTAGGAGCAATCATAGTGCTATTTACATTTTCAGGTACTTTAATATATTTAAAGTGAATATTATATCCATGAGAAAATGATATTGTATTACCTGGTTTTACATAAGGAGCAATTGATTTTTCATATACATCAGATTGAATTTCATCAGGCAATAAAATATGGATTACATCAGCTTCTTTAGCTGCTTCTTCAATAGTTCTAACATCCATGCCATCATCTTTAGCTTTTTGCCAAGATTTTCCCCCTTCACGTAGACCAACAACGACTTTAATACCACTATCAGACATGTTTTGAGATTGGCCCATTCCTTGACTACCATAACCTATAACAGCTACAGTTTTGTTAGCTAGGGCTTTAATATCTACATCTTTATCATAATACATTTTCATTTGAAATTCTCCTAGTAATAATTTTAAAGAAAATAAATTCATAAAATTTTATTAAAAACTAATTAAAACAAATCTAAGATTAATTTAAGATTTTATATATAATAATAATTCAATTCGGATTATTTACTGACTATTTTATATAAATTTATCATTATATAATTATAAATTTTTTATCATATATAATTAACTATGATACAAATTAGCATATAGTAATTATTAAATTATAACAATAAAATTATAACAATACTTTATATATTTCTGTAAATAAAATTTTAAATATATCGAATGAAACAATATTATTTTATTAATTTATGATTAAAATTTATACTACTGTATAGAAATGTATATAAAATTATTTATTATTATTATATACAATATTTATTAGATTAATATTTATTGGAAGAATAATATTGGTTATAAATATATTGTAGAATTTTTTATAATGTTTATTTTATGATTATTTATATGTCATGTCGATTTTTCTAATTAAAATTCTATAATTAGAATTTAATTTTTCAATAATAATTTTATTTTTACAATTGAAATTATAGTAAAAAAATATTAATATTTTAGATTTAAAATAATTAAGTTAATTTTAAAAATTACATTTATAAAAAATTCTACAATATATTATACGATATATTTATATAACCAATATTCTATAAAAATGGTTAAAAATATTGTATTTAATGAATTAATATTAAAAAATCAATATAAAACTAAATAAGAATAAGTTAAAAAAATAATGTAAAAATAAGTTAAAATATATAAAATATTTTTATTTTATTTATAAAATTAATAACAATGAAATTGATGGAAAGGAAGGTGAAAACAAAAATAGTAATATTTCTATAGTTACTGGAGATCAAAAAGAGCAATTAGAAAGTTATCTTGGCCAATAATGGTATCTATGCTTGTGATTTTTGCATACAATCTAGCCGATACTGTTTGGGTAGCTGGTCTTGTAACTGATGCTTTAGCTGTATTAGAATTTTTCATGGTGATATTTTTAATAATAATAGGTTTGGGAAATGAAATTAGTACAGGAACTAATTCATTAACTGCAAGAGCAATTAGTGCGAAAGATAAGAAAAGAGCCGATAATTCAGGTATGCATGGTATTTTATTAACTGTAGTTATTTCTATTGTAGCTCCATTAATCCTAATATTCTTCTTAAATGATCTTTTATTGTTAATGGGAGCATGATCAGTAGCACATCTTACAGCAGAATATGCTCAAATTATACTTATCGGTCTAATTGTTCTTTTATTTTCATCTGTTGGAGCTAGCATTCTTAGATCAGAAGGTGATGTGAATAGAGCAATGAATGTAATGATCATTACTGCAGTTTTAAACATAATCATATATCCAATATTCATATATGTATTTAATTGGGGAATAGCTGGAGCTGCTTATGCTACCTTACTTTCAGCATTTATAACATCTGCCATAATATTTTATTGGCTTATTATAAAGAAAGATACTTATTTAAATATATCAAGAAAAGATTTCAAATTTGATTCAGGAATATTAAAGGAAATCATTTTTATAGCTATTCCTGCAACAGTAGAAACAATCATATTTTCAGTTGTATCACTAGTTATAAATTTAATACTTTCATTTATTTCAGGGCCATTGGGAGTAGCTGTCTATACTGCAGGATGGAGAATCGTTAATTTAACAATGATTCCTCATATGGGATTAGGAACAGCTGCATTAACAGTAGTAGGAGCAGCTTATGGAGCTAGAAAATCCAAAAATTAACTACAGCATATGTATATTTTGTATAGCTCTAGCACTAGGTATACTATCCTCCTCAACATTCCAAAGATTAGGAAAAACATTTTTCTCATTAATATTAACTATACAAAGAGGTTTATTGTTTAAAATCATGCTCATGTACCAATTTGCACTTGTAGGAAACATGGAAACAGGAGGAGTATGGTGGGGTCTAGCTATAGGTGGATTAGTTGGTTATTTAGTTAGCTACATATCTACAAAATTTTATCTTAGAAGGTTAAACAAGGTTTATGATAAGCCCGCTTAATAAATTATTAAATTAATAAATCTATTAGATTAGTTATATTGGCCCTATAATAAATTATATTTTTTATTTATACTATTTTTAAGCTATTATAAATCACGAAGATTTTATAAATTAATTATAAAATAAAATAAATAAAAATAATAATAAATAAAAAATACAAAAATAAACCTATCCTAACGACAGATAGTTAAAACATTCAAAAAAAATATAAAAAATATAAAGGAGTCATGTTTAATAAGTAATATATTCTCCTAAAACTTCTTTTTTTGTCTTAAAATACATCCTAGACTGGAAATTAATACAATAAATAATATTTAGATTGGAATTATAGTTTCTTTCATGACAGAACTTGCATTTAAATTAGCTTTACTGTTTTTATTGTTGTTTAGATTATTTGTTGAATTGTTGTCACCAAATGAAGATTGTGGTTTAGGAACACCAAATGTTATATCTAAAGTAGAACCTCTATAAATATCATCGCCAGCAAATGTAAATCTTAAATTAAGATTATTTCCTGAATATTTGAAAGTTATTTGACCATTCTTATTAGTGAAACTATTATGTTTCTATCTTCATCAGTTAAAGTAACAGTTATATTTTCCCTGTTTTTATACTGAGTAATTTGAGTATTTTTTTATTATTTAATCCTGCAGAATAAGGATTATAATTTGAATCTCCAGCACAAGATGTTAAGATTAAGGATTTATTAGTGTTTTTATCTCGAATTACTGCTTTTCCATTGTTGTCTGTAGTAGGTGTATGGGTTTTACTACCTACTTTAAAAGTAATTTTTTTGTTAGCTAAAGGTTTTCCACTAGAATCTACTAATTTTCCAACCATTTTATTTCCATTTACAGTGATAGTTAATTTATTATTTATAGGATTAGAAGTTCTAGGTGATTCAGCAACAATTTTTAAAGAAACATATATTTTTCATCATCTACAAATGTTGAAGCAATGATATTTTGAGTATCTTGTCTTAATGCAAATGATTTATGATTAATATCCTTAGAATTTCCACTTATAGTTTGTCCATTAGATAATTTTATTATTACATCAAAGTCAGGAAGTAAGTCTGAATTTCCATCCTCCCCTGATTTAAAACAATAGCCAATTTTAATAGATCCTCAATTGTATGATTCAAAGAAGAATTATTATTAGCAGGATTTCCATTTACAAGAACTTGTAAAACATGCCAATTGTTTATAATAGCTCTATTCCAAACATTGAAAGCAGAACCATTTAGTGCAGAAGACCCTTGATTACTTCCCCACCAATTAGAACTAAAGTTATGAGCAAATGCTGTAAGAATATTTGCAATTGCAACATTCCATAGAATCTATTATGAGTTATGTTTTCTGCAACTTGAGAATCTCGAGGAATTAAAAAACTAATGTATTGTTAACAAAGTTAGATCCTGTCACTCTGAAATAATTAGCTGTATATACATGAATTATTCCCCCACCCAGATTTCCAAGAGCATCTGCTCTATTTCTTGTGAAATTACAGTTTTCAAGATTAAGAGGCATTAGAATTCCATATATAGCTGTTCCATCACTCCTTGCATAATTATCTGTATAAGAAACAGTTAATTATATTAGCTCCATCAAGATATGTTGTACCTCCATCCCAAGCACTATTATTATTTAAAGCACAATTTGTTAGATTTGTCCATTTTCTATTCCATATAACTCCACCATCACTAGTAGCAGAATTATTTGTAAATACAGAATTTTTTACAGACATGTTATCTGTAGATAGGATGCCTCCTGCATGAACTATATCCCCTCCAGGAAGATTTTTCTCCAACAGTTCTATTATTTATAAAAGAAGACCAAACAATATTTAGATTAGTTCCATAAAATGCTATGGCACCACCACTGTCAGCGATGTTATTATTGAAATTACAGTTTTCAATATTTAAAACACCACTATTTGTAATTGCTCCTCCTACACCAGGATTACCTAATGTATTTCCATTAAACAAACGAGCATTGTTACTATTAATAAAACTTATATTAATAATGGTAACTACAGTTGCCAGCGCTTGAATAAAATAATCTAAATGCACTCTCTCCATCAATAATAGTTTTATCTTTACTTTGTCCGATAAAAGTTAAACTTTTGTTTATAGTTATATTTCTATTTCCAGATCCTTTATAGACACCATCTGACAATAGATGTTATCATTATTTACAGCATTTTGAATTGTATTATTGTGAGGATTCATATGAATGTTAGCAGAATTTACAGCATCAATAGCTGAAAAGCAAAAAATGACTAGAATAGAGATAAAAACTAATATCAAAAATTTATTATGATAGTGAGGATTATTTTCTCTTTTTATCATTTTTAAACACCAAATTTTTAATCAATGATGCAATAAAAAACGATGCAGGATTATAGTAATAATTATATTGATGAAAACTATTTATAATTAAATTTTATAATAATTAAGTTTTATAAACAAATTCTATAACTATTAAATTCTATAATAATGCCCTATGAACAAATTATTACATTAACCTTAACGAATTTATTGATTAGTTGATTTATATTTTTAAAAAGTCGTTAAATATATAATGAACAAATGTTTTTATAAAAAGAGTTTTTGGAAATCAATGGCAAAATTTGGCTATAGTTATACCCCATAATAATCATTGCAAAAATTTTATATACTATTACAACTGAAGGAATGTAACTTATACACTCCATATATAGCTAGCATTTAATGTTATATATAAAGGTTGTGGTAAAATTTCTGTAGAATTTGTAAATGTTATTAATTTTTTATAATTTTAAAATTATAAAAAATTAAAAAAGAATAATATATATAAAATATTTAAAATAAGGTTAAAAAATAAGAAAAGAAATAAGATATGTTAAATATTTAAAGTAAATCAATTTATAAAATAGAAAAAGAATAAAGTATACAATATAAAAAAAATTAAATTTTTAATCAAACCAACCATTAATAGAATTTAAATTAAAGTGAAATCCAGGAAAGTGGTGTTAGTGTTGATGTATTTAATTTTTTTAGAGTATAACCATTAGTACTTTCAGTGTCTCTATTAAAAGGAGTTCCATCAATCCAATAATAAGATTTTCCACGTGGATTAAATCTTGTTTCGATATGAGGAGTGCACATTCTTTGATCCAATCGAGTTATAGCTCTTTTATCATTATCTGGATTTGAAGGTATATTAAGATTAAGTAAATCAACACCTTCTGGTAAACCTTTTTTTCAAAACATTTTTAGCTACTTTATTCAATATTTTTTTTGCAAAGTCATAATCTATATCAACATGACCATCTTCAAATTTTATATCTCCTCTAGTCACTTGTAAAGAAACTGCAATAGTTGAAATTCCATAAAAAGCTGCTTCCATAACTACGCCCATAGTACCAAAAGTAGTTAATTCGCATTTTTCAATATTTTCCCCTGTATTAATTCATGATATAGCTAATCCTGATTTTTCTTTCATAAGTTCAAAAATTCCAAGGATTAGAACATCAGTAGGAGTTCCAGAAACTGAAAAACCTCTACTCCCATCTTTTAATAAAACTCCTGTTATTCTAAGAGGTCCAAATAATGTAAGAACCCTATCAATACCGCTTTGTTGATTAGAAGGAGCTATAACAGTTTCCCCGCAAAAAAAATTTTTAACTGCTTCCTTAGCAGCCAAAATACCTGATGCATTTATTCCATCATCATTGCTAAGTAAAATCTTCATAAATATATAGTTATATTTTATTAGTAAAATAATTAAGTATTTAAAAAATGTTATTTAATAAAAATTAAATTTATATCTAATATAACCTACGATAGTCTAATATAGCTAAATTAAATATATTTTAACATTTCTATGAAAATTTTTTCTACAATATGTAAATAAATATTATAATATAAAAAAATAAAATATATATAGAGATCTTATTATTTAAAAAACATAACCATAGTGATTTAAATGCAGAAAAACGATTTTGAAGAGATAAAAACAAAATATGGGGAATTAATAAAATCAATGCAATATTGGGATTTATATTTAGCTCCTAGTCAAACATATATGGGAACATCCGCATTATCTTTAAAAAGAAATTGTAAAGGATTAAGAGATATAAAAGCTAATGAATGGAAAGAATTTAATTTATTAACAAAAGTTATTGAAAATTTATTGATTAAATCATTTAACACAACATTATTTAACTGGTTTTGTGCATCAAATTCTGTTTTTAGAGATAATAAAGATGAACCTCAACTCCATTGGTATGTTCATCCGTGATACAAAGAAACTGTGAATTTTGAAGGAATAGAATTCAAAAATGGTGAATTTGGTTATGCTCCGCGACCCCAAAATGAAAAAATCCCTAAACACATAAGAAATAAAATTGTCGAAATCATTGAAAAAATCTTCAAATGAAAAAATAGCTAAATTACTAACAGAAAATGAAAATAACAATTAATGTAATTAAAAATAATGATTAAAAATATTAAGAATGATTAAAATATAATTTAAAAGATTAAAAATAGCTAAAAAATAATTAAAAATAAGTAAAAATAATTGAAATAGTTAAAAATAAGTAAAAAATTAAATGATTTAAAAAAATGAAAAAGTAATATAATTATATTTGAGTTTCTCGTGCAATAGCAGTAGGTCCAGTTCTAACTATTTTTTTAATACCAAAATTTTGAAGTAAAGATATGAGAGCATTAATTTTATTAGGATCCCCAGTTATTTCTATTGTAAGAGTTGATGGCCCTATATCAATGATTTTCCCTCTAAAAATATTAGTATGTTGTATTATTTCAGATCTTTTTTGTTCATTATCAGCTTTAACTTTTATAAGAGCTAATTCTCTTTTTATAGAATAATCAGGATCTAAATCAACAACTTTAACAACCTCAATCAGTTTATTAAGTTGTTTTGTAATTTGTTCTAATACTTTTTCATCACCTTTAGAGATCATGACCATAGCTGCCATACCTTTTGTTTCAGACTTTCCTACAGTTATACTTTCAATATTGAATCCTCTACGTGTAAAAAGACTAGCAACTTTTTGAAGAACACCAGGTTTGTTTTCCACCAATGTACTTATAACATGGCTTTTCATGTTTTCTTTATTAGTGTTGTTTGAAATCATTTAATCACCACCTTTTTTATAAGATATAGTGTCAAATGTATCATTTTTACCATTTTTTATCCCAGTTATATCATTTTCAATATTATATTCCCCTAAAATATCTGTTATACCACAGCCAGGAGGAACGATTGGTAATTCTTCATCTTTATCAATAACTATATCTAGAAGTATAGCTTCTCCATCTTTTTTAGCGGCTTTCATTGCTTTTTCAGTTTCACCAAGATCGGTGATTCTTTCTGCATTAATCCCGAAAGATTCAGATAGTTTTAAAAAATCAGGAGTTTGACCTAAATCTGTATGGGAAAGACGTTCTTCATAAAACATATTTTGCCATTGATAAACCATTCCTAATTTTCGATTATTAAATAAACAAATGATAAGTGGAATGTCATAATCTTTAACAGTAGCTAAATCCTGACAAACCATTAAGAACCCTCCATCACCAGTAATAGATATAACTGTATTATCTGGCATAGCAACTTTAGCTCCAATAGCTGATGGGAAACCAAATCCCATAGTTCCAAGACCACCAGAAGTTATAAATTTTCTTGGTTTAAGTGTATTGAAAAAATGAGCTGCCCACATTTGATGTTGTCCAACATCAGTTGTTATAATTGAATCCTCATCTATTGCATTAGAAATCTCTTTTAAGATTTGTTGAGGTTTAAGTGGAGTTTCATTATAAGTTATTCTAGGGATACATTCTCTTTTAAACATTAAAGAATCTTCATACCATTCAATTGACTTTTCATTGATTTTCTTAACATCTAATTGATTAATATTTTTAATAAGAGATTTTAAAATGTTTTTTGCATCTCCAACAATAGGAACATCGATTTCAATATTTTTCCCGATTTCAGCTGGATCAATATCAATATGGATAATCTTAGCATTCCTTGCAAAATCTTCTACTTTACCAGTACTTCTATCAGAGAATCTACAACCAATAGCTATTATACAATCACTTTCATCAATTGAAAGATTAGCTACTTTTCTTCCATGCATTCCAATCATGCCCAAAAATGAATCTTCATCTTCGGGGAAAGATCCTTTACCTAAAAGAGTTGTTGTAACAGGTGCTTGAATAAGTTTTGAAAATTCTTTTAACTCTTCTGAAGCTCCAGATATTACAACTCCTCCACCAGCAAGTATTATTGGTTTAGAAGAATTTGATATAATCTTAGAGGCTTTTTTAATTTGTCTTATATTTCCTTTAATGGTAGGATTGTATCCTGGAGTTTTTAAAGTTATATCTGAAAAATCAGTTAAATTAGCTATTTTCTCATCTAATTCTTCTTCTTGAACATTTTTAGGAACATCGATAACAACAGGGCCAGGTCTTCCATTTTTAGCTAATTCAAAGCTAGAATTTATAATAGCAGGAATATCACTACTATTTTTAGGTTGGTATGCATGTTTGGTTATAGGCATAGATATTCCAAACATGTCTACCTCTTGAAATGCATCATTACCTATTAAATGAGTGGGAACTTGTCCAGTTATTGCAACAACTGGTGAAGAATCCATATAAGCTGTAGCTATCCCAGTAACAAGATTAGTTGCTCCAGGGCCAGAAGTAGCTATACATACTCCAATTTTTCCACTAGCTCTTGCAAAACCATCAGCAGCATGTGAAGCAGATTGTTCATGTCTCACTAAAATATGATTCAAATCAGAATCATGAATCATGTCATATAAAGGAAGTACTTGACCTCCTGGATATCCAAAGACTGTATTTGCACCTTGTTCAATAAGAGCTTTTATTATAGCTTCTCCACCTTTCATTTCAACACCTAAATCTTAAAGTATTATATTCCATATTCGTTATTCCATATTTTTTTAATATATTGTTTTCTATAGTCTTAACATTATATATTTAACATTTATATATTTTTATTATATAGTAATTTCATTATTATTTAAAATTATTAATTTAAAATTATAATTAAATTATACTTATAAATTCATTAATTTATAAAATTTCATGATTTAAAATAAATATTTTATAAAAATTATACTATTTTACAATTATATTATTTTAAATTATTTTGAATTATAATAAATGAAGTTAAATATTATTTAATAATCAACAATAAAATGATATATATTTAAAAATATAAATTTAGATTATAATAATAAATAATTATGTTAAAATAATTATGTTAAATAATTAATTATAACTAAAATATTAAATTATAAAATTATTAAGAATAAGTTATTATTAAAATATTATTATTAAAATAAAAAATAAAAAAATTTTATAAATTCATAACTTAAAATAAATTTATAAATTAAATAAATATACTAGATAAATAATTACTATATTAGTAATTACTAGATAAATTACTAAATAAATATACTACAATGACCACTAAAAAGGAGATTTTTACATGAGAGTATTAGTTGTTGGAACAGGTGCAAGAGAAAATGCTATTTGTGAATCATTGAAAAATGATTGTGAATTATTTTCATATATGTCTAATAAAAATCCAGGTATAGCTAAAATAGCTAAATTCAAACAGGGAAATGAAGGAAATATAGAAGAAGTAGCTAAATATGCAGTTGAAAATAATATTGAAATAGCTGTAATTGGACCAGAGGCTCCTCTTGGAAAAGGAATCGTGAATAAATTAGAAAAAAATAATATTAAATGTGTAGGTCCAAATATAGAAGCCGCTAAAATAGAAACAGATAAATCTTTCATGCGAAATCTTTTTGAAAAATATAATATTGAAGGATCATTGATCTATAAAGTATTTGATAAATATGAAGATATTGAAGCTTTTTTAGATGACTTTGATAGAGATGCTGTTGTTAAACCAGTTGGCCTCACTGGTGGAAAAGGAGTTAAAATTGTAGGCGAACATCTTAAAGATAATCAAGAAGCTAAAGAATATGCAAAAAAAGTTATGGATAATAAAAGGGGTGGCTTTCCTCAAGTAATAATCGAAGAACGATTAATAGGAGAAGAATTTACAATACAAGCATTTTCTGATGGAAAAAATTTATCTCCTATGCCTGCTGCTCAAGATCATCCATATGCCTTTGAAGGTGAAAAAGGCCCAATAACTGGTGGAATGGGATCTTATTCTGATAAAAACGGACTATTACAATTTTTATCTCAAGAAAATTATGATAAAGCAGTTAAAATAATGGAAGAAACAATAACTGCAATAGCTAAAGAAGCTAGTCCTTACAAAGGAATTCTTTATGGACAATTTATGTTATGTTCTGATGGTCCTAGACTTATTGAATATAATGCTAGATTTGGAGACCCTGAAGCAATGAATATGCTTCCATTAATAAAAACTCCTATGATAGAAGTTTGTAAAGCAATTGTAGATGGAAATCTTGATATAGTTGAATTTGAACCTAAAGCTTCTGTTTGTAAATATATAGTTCCAGAGGGATATCCAGAAACAAAACATATCGATGAAGTAATATCAGTTGATGAGGAAAAAATAAAATCCATTGGTGCAAAAGTTTTCTATGCAGCTGTTAATCAAAAAGAAGATGATAAAATTTATACTTCTTCTTCTCGTGCTCTTGGAGTAGTAGGAATAGCTGATAATATTAATGAAAGTGAAAAAATAGCTGAGAAAGCTTGTGAATATGTTAAGGGAAATTTATATCATAGAAAAGATATTGGAACAGAAGATTTAATTCAAAAAAGAATAAATCATATGAAAGAAATATCTGGATAAACAACTAATGAATCTACTATTCTAATAATAAAATAAATCATGCCTCAATTTTCAATTTTATCTTAAATTATGTTGATTTTTGAGTTATAATGATTTATGTTATTTTATTTTAATTTTATAAAAACTTTATAATTATACTTCTTTTAATTATTAAATTAATTATACCTCTATATAATCATGAAATTAAGATATTTTTTATTTATAAAAAATATTTTTATAATTATAATTATAAAATTAATATAAAAATTGGCTAATAACAAGTAAATAACTAATAATATTATATACTATAAAATATAAAAATTATTATTTCTAATGAATAATACATTCAATGATAAATATATTTAGTTAAGTGATAATTTATTTAATAGATATATTTTTAATTCAACTATGATTATTATAAAACCGTAAGGTAGATACCATGAAAAGTCTCTTATCAATATTTGATATAAAAGATGAAGTTCTAGAAATACTAGGATTAGCTAAAGACTTCAAAGAGAAAAAAATTCAAGGGAAACCTCTTGAAGATAAAAACTTAGCCATGATATTCCAAAAATCCTCTACAAGAACAAGAGTTTCTTTTGAAGTTGGAATGAATCAATTAGGAGGAAATGCTTTATTTTTATCTAATGATGACATTCAAATGGGTAGAGGAGAACCTATTTCAGATACTGCTAAAGTATTGAGTAGATATGTTGACGGAATAATGATAAGAGCAATCGAACATGCAGATGTAGTTGAACTTGTTGAAGAAGCAGATATTCCTATCATTAGTGGTCTTACAAATTTAGAACATCCTTGTCAAGTTTTAACAGACATGTTAACTGTTCATGAAAATTTTGGAAATTTTAATGGTAAATTTTCATATGTAGGAGATGGAAATAATGTTTGTAACTCACTTCTTCTTATATGTGCATGTCTTGGAATGGATATAGCTGTTGGGTGCCCTAAAGGTTATGAACCAAATAAAGAGATAATAAAAAAGGCTAATAAAATAGCTGAAAAAAATAATTCTTATGTTATCATCACTGATGATGTAAAAGTTGCTGTAAAACATGCCAGTGTAGTATACACTGATGTTTGGGTCAGTATGGGTGATGAAAAAGACCAAAATAAACGAAAAAAAGACTTCAAAAAATATCAAGTTAATGAAGAACTTATGAACTTGGCAGATAAAGATGCTATATTTATGCATTGTTTACCAGCTATTAGGGGAGAAGAAGTAAGTGGTGAAGTCATTGATGGTCCACATTCAGTAGTCATTGACCAAGCTGAAAATAGATTACATACTCAAAAAGCTGTACTTTATTATTTCTTAAAATAGATAGTAATAGCTAAATAATATAAAATAGCCAATTTATTTCATCTTTAAATTTATGATAATATTTTTATTATTATAATTACTTATTTTCACATTTTTAAACTTTTATTATATTCATATAATCTTATTTTTTATTTTTTTATTCATTTTAAATTATTTTTTATTCAAACATTAAATTTAATTCTAAAAAATCTATAAATTGATTTAAAAATTATAAATATGTATTCTTTTCTAAAATAATACAAAAATAGAAATTTTTTTTAAAAATAGCAAAAATAGAAAGTAGAGATTCATATAAAGATGAATCTCAGACCCATCAAAACACTCGTAATTATAATCAGTATAAACATTTATATAAATTTATCTATTTTTAATACTAATTTTAATAATAGTAATACTTATATCTTATAAAAATCTAATATAAATTTGGTCACCAACTTTCAAAAAGTAACATCGACAGTAAAATACAATAGGAAGAGATCCATCAAAACACTCCTTTGATGTTTCTCTTCACTGAATGAAAGGGAGGTAATACCGTTGAAAAAGAAGAAATTCTTTTAATAATAGGGACAATAATGACTATTATAACTGGTTTCATTATTTTTTTTAAGCTATTTATTCAATAAAAAGAAAAAGATAGTAAAAAGTTGGTGATCCACTTTATATAAAAAATTTAAGAAATAAATAAAAAAATAAAATATAATAATAATATATTAATTAAAAAAAATAATTAAATAAAAATGTATATTAAATTATTAATTAAATTTTTCTACATTTTAGTTGGAGCAGCAACACCCAACAAATTCAAACTATTTTTAATAGCTATTCTTGCTTTATCCACTAATAAAAGTCTAGCTGATTCAATTTCACAACCAAGAACTTGCTCAGATTTGTAAAATTTATTAAAAGCACTAGCAAGGTCTTGAGCATATTGTGCAATCGGATGAACCCTCATCATATTAGCTGACTCTTCTACAACTAATGGAAATTTAGCTATTGTTCTGATTAGATCCATTTCACTATCATTTAGATTCCAATTATCTTCTATTTTATCACTTGATAATGAAAGCTTTTCTTCATTTAAATCAAAATGTCCACATTTTTCAAGTAATTTACAGGCACGTGCATGGGCATATTGGATAGATGCACAACCTCTTTCAAAGCTAAGAGCTTCATCCCATTTGAAAGTAATATGTTTTTCTGGAGATACTTTTGAAATAAAGTATCTAATAGCACCAATTCCGATTTCTTCAGAGATTTTATTAATTTCTTCTTCATCTAAATCAACACGCCTATCTTTAATTTCTTTATTCGCGCGGCTTATAGCTTCTTCAATAAGTTCATCAACAGAAATAAATACTCCTCTTCTTGTTGACATAGATCCTTCTGGTAAAATTATAAATTCATAAAATATAACTTCTGGAGATTTTTCATCTAAGAGATTAAGAGCAATACTAATTTGTTTAATAGCTAATTTATGATCAGAGCCCAAAATATCAAGTACTGAATCACCTTGTTCTGATTTCCATTTATGATAAGCTAAATCTCTTGTAGAATAAAGTGAAGTACCATCAGAACGTCTAAGAACCAATTCTTTTTCAATTCCAAAATCTTCAAGATCTAAACATAAAACTTCATCAGCTTTAGTGTAATCAGTAGCTATTAAGTCTTTAACCAGATTATCTACATCCCCATTTCTAACAAAACGGCCTTCCCATATGAAATCATCATGAACAACATTTAATTTAGATAAGGTTTGTTTAACCCCAGTAAGACAATCATTTACAGCTTTTTCAAAAACTTTATCTTTTTCAGGATTAGATCCGCTTTCATATGTTTTTATTAAATTATCAACTTCTATTTTTTGATCATTATTTTCATTGATATATTCATTAACCTTGAAATAAAGTTGACCAATTTGATGATCAATTTTATTGTCTAATTGATTTTCATTATTTTTATAATTCTCAGCAAGATCTTCATCAATATTTAAACCTAGTTTTTCCATTCCAAAAACAATCATGGCTATTTGACGGCCCATATCATTAACATAATATTGAGTATCAACTTCATTTCCAGCTGTTTTAAGTAATCTTTTTAAAGAATCTCCAATAATGGAATTTCTAATATGACCAATATGAAGTGGTCCATTAGGATTAGCTGAAGTATGTTCTAAAACAATTTTTTTTCCTGTGGAAGGAAGTTTGCCACAATTATCACTTACTGTTTCAAGTAATTTTTTGGAAAATAAGTCATAATTAATAAAGAAATTTATATATGGTCCTTTTGATTTTACCCTATCAAATATTTCTGAAGTTTCTATATTTTCCATAATTTTAGTTGTAATATCCATCGGAGACATTTTCAACTTTTTAGCTAATTGAAATGAAACTGTTGTAGATAAATCCCCCATCTTTGGATTTGGAGGAAATTCAAGTTTAATGTCTTCAGGAATTTCATAATTTAACTTTTTTAAAGAATTTTTAATAGATTTTAGGGCATCATTTTTAATTTCAAAATACATAAAATCACCATATAGCTAAATAGATAATGATATTAATTAATATAATAGTAGGATATTAAAAATAGAATAATTAAATGAAATAAAAACAGAATATAGAATATTTATAAATAAAATTATAATAAAATAGATATATAAATCAAATTACTATAATATATAGATTATATCTATAACTTATTAATTAAAGGCCTTTTAACCAAATTGTTATATATCCTATCTTAGGAATGATAAAAGGCTGATCTTCAATTTTTACCACCCTCTGCGTTATTTGAGATGGTGTTACAAGATATGGGTCAGGAGCATTGTTGTTATCTCCTTTTATAACAAAGTATTTGCTTCCATTTACCGTAGTTTCATTAATAATTCTATGAATAACTAGATTGGGGAACCATTTTGCATTATAAACAACAATATCGCCTACTTGAACATTTTTTGGATTAAATTCATTAATTCCAAGGAAATCATTTTTTTCAACTACTACAATGTCACCTCTATAAAACACAGGTTCCATACTTCCTGAAACAACTACGTTCATGTGTTGAGCAACTAATAATCCTACAACGATTATTAATGCATAAATAGCGATTTCTTTTTTTGTTGACATCTAAGCACCATGATTTTAGATAATTATTAAAATATTTAATTTTTAATACTAACAATATCTATTGTTCTTATGTTATATAAACAATTTACTAATATATTTAGATAATTCTATATAAATAAACTTTAAATTTAAAAATATTAATTAAATTTTTTAATTATTATAAATAAGGTGTCTAAAAAATTTAATAAAATTAGAATATAAAAAATTTTAATCAAATAAAGTATATAAATTAAAAAAATATTATTAAAATGGATAGTTATACCATTAAATTAAATCCTATAACCCAAATTATACATCGGAATATAAGAAAAAATAATTAAAATAAAGATATTTTATCTTAGTATAGCTCCTTTATCAGCTGAACTAACACATTTTTGATATATATTTAACCATCCTTTAAATTTTCTTTCTGGAAGATCTGCATTAGATATTCTTTTATTGATTTCATCATCAGATAAATCTACATTTATCTTTCTATTTTTAATATCAATTTCAATAATATCTCCATCAATGAGTCCTCCAATAGGGCCACCATTTTTAGCTTCTGGAGAAACATGTCCTACACATGGCCCACGTGTTCCACCTGAAAATCTACCATCTGTTATAAGAGCTACATTTTTAATTCCAAGACCCATGATAGCTGAAGTTGGATTAAGCATTTCCCTCATTCCAGGGCCGCCCTTAGGACCTTCACATCTTATGACAACAATGTCGCCTTCAACAACTTTCCCATTAAAAATTGATTCAACAGCTTCTTCTTCAATATTATATACTTTTGCAGGGCCCTTATGATACATCATATCGTCTTCAACAGCAGCTTGTTTTATCACAGATCCATTTGGAGCTAAATTTCCTTTTAATATAGCTATTCCACCTTCTTCATGAACAGGATCATCCATTGGTCTTATAACATCAGTGTTTTTAATTTCAACATTTTCTATATTTTCTTTTATTGTAAGTCCTGTACAAGTAATAGAATCAATAAATATTTTTTCTTCAATATTTTTTAAAACACCTGGAATTCCTCCAGCATTATGAAGATCCAACATAGTATCTTTTCCAGCTGGACTTATTGAAGCAATATGAGGAACATCTTTACTTATTTTATCAAATAATTCAAGATCTACATCTACCCCTTTATCTTCAAGTTCACTAGCTATGGCCGGTATATGAAGTGCAGTATTAGTTGATCCTCCTAAAGCCATGTCAATAGCTAAAGCATTTTCAAAGGATTTTTGAGTCATTATTTTAGAAGGAATAAGATCTTCACTAATCATCCCTACAATACGTTTTCCAGATTCTTTAGCTATTTTCAATTTATCATTATCCATTGCAAGTGTTGTAGCACACAATGGAAGACTCATTCCCATAGTTTCAGTTACACATGCCATAGTATTAGCTGTGAATAATCCAGAACAAGACCCAACACCAGGACAAGCACTACATTCAAGTTCATGAAGTTCATCTTCTGTCATTTTCCCATTTGAAACTTCACCAACAGCTTCATAAACAGTGATGAGATCTGCATTTTCACCTTTAAATTTTCCAGGTTCCATCGGACCACCAGTAACCACAATAGAAGGAATATCCAATCTAGCTGCAGCCATTAACATTCCTGGAACTACTTTATCACAACTAGGAAGAAGTACAAGACCATCTAAACTATGGCCCATAGCTACACTTTCAACAGTATTAGCTATAATTTCACGAGAAGGGAGTGAATATTTCATTCCTTCATGATTCATGGCTATTCCATCACAAATAGCCATTGTATTAAATTCAAATGGAATTCCTCCAGCTTCAATACTACCTTTTCTAATTTCATCAGCTAAGTCTTTAAGGTGAATATGGCCCGGGACAATATCAGTGAAACTATTAGCTATTCCAATAAATGGTTTTTTAAAATCATCATCTTCAAGTCCACACGCTCTGAGTAACGATCTATGTGGAGCTCTTTCAATCCCTTTTTTTACATTATCGCTTTTCATTTGACCACAAGTTTAAGTAATTATAATTTTAATTGAATAATCTCTATAAATAATCTATTAGTTTAATTTTATTAAATTTATTTATTTATGATTTGTTTATGATTTATAAAATTCATAATATTCATGATTATAAAAATTTACAAAAATTTATAGAAAATGTAATGAGTATAAAAAATTTATAAGAAATTATTTTATATAATTTTTTATCAATACACAAATTTTATAAATCTACAACAAAAATATTTATCTAATTTGATAATATTTATTTATTTTGATATACAAGATAAAAAGAAAATATTTAAAAAGATATTCTATTAAAAATAATCATTGAAAATTAATATATTTAAATATTATAAAATTTAAAGAAAAAATATATAAAAAATAAAAAAATGGAAAAATAAATTATTATTTTTCTGATCTAATCATAGTTAGAATCATTTTGAATGGTTCATTTGCAAATAATGCATGAGGTTCATTTGCAGGCATTATAATGAGTTCTCCTTTTTTAACAGTATTTTTATTGCCAGCAATAGTGATTTCACCAACACCATCAACTATTTGAGCCATTGCATCAAAAGGAGCACTGTGTTCACTTAAACCTTGACCTGTATCAAAAGCAAAAATTGTGACTGTTCCCACTTCTTTTTTAATGATCTCTCTACTTACTACAGAATCATCTTGATATTCAGCTAACTCTTCTATTACTATTGTTTTTCCCTTTAAATCATCCATTTTATCCCCTCTTTATATAAAAATATTACTTATTTAATATATATTATTATAATTTATTATATATTTTTCCTTATATTAGAAATTTTATATTATTATATAATGACATTATTATATTTAATGTATATCATAAATTATATCAATATTAATTTTATATCAATGAAATTTTTATAAATCTACAATATATCTATAAAAGGACTTGTTTAACCTAATATTCTTTTAATATCTTCTTCTGGGTTTCCAATAGGAGCTAAGTTAAAATTTTTAATTAAAAAATTAGCTATGTCATCATTTACCCAAGCAGGTAAAATTGGTCCTAAAAGCATGTCTTTTTTGTTTAAATATAATAAGCTCCACAAAATAGCCACAGCTTTTTGTTCCATCCAACTTAAAACAATAGTTAGTGGAAGATCATTTAATTCTACATCAAATAGATCACAAAATGCAGTAGCTAATTCAATAGCTACAATAGAATCATTGCATTGACCAATATCTATAAGACGAGGAACACCTTCAATATCACCTAAGTTTAGATCATTAAATCTGTATTTTCCACATGCTAAAGTAAGCACTATTGTATCATTAGGTAATTTTTCTACAAATTCTCTATAATACTTTGCCTGTGGAAGTGGACTGTCACATCCTCCTACTAAAAAGAATCTTTTAATTTTTCCAGCTTCAACAAGTTCTTTAATTTTATCAGAAAGAGATAAAATAGTAGATAATCCGAAACCAGTACTAATAATTGGCTTATTTTCTTCTTCTTCCAAATCTCCAAGTTCAAAAGCTTTATTAATCAATGGTGTAAAATCATAATCATCTATTTGTTTTATACCAGGTAACTTAGCTACACCACTGGTGAAAATTCTATCAGAATAATCATCTTTTGGAGGCATTACACAGTTTGAGGTAGCTAATAAAGCTACATTATATTTTGCAAATGTTTTTTTCTGATCAAACCATGGCCCTCCAAGTTGACCAGCTAAATGATCATACTTTTTAAGCTCTGGATAGCCATGAGCAGGAAGCATTTCACTATGAGTGTATACATTGATTCCTTTTCCTTCAGTTTGTTTTAAAAGTTCATCAAGAGCTTTTAAATCATGCCCAGTAACAATAATACCTGGCCCTTTTTGAGCTCCAACTTCAACATCTATTGGTTCTGGTTCTCCAAAAGTATCTATATGGGATTTTTTAAGCATTTTCATTACTTTAATGTTAGCTTCTCCAGCTTCTAATCCTAAATTAATTAAATCTTCAATATCAAAGTTAACATTGGTAAGAGTGGTATACAATGCCTTAGTTAAAAATTCATCCACAGCTTTATCTTCATGACCTAATTTATTAGCTTGAAAATTATATGCTGAAATTCCTTTAACTGAGTATCTAGCTACTGTAGGTTCTTTTCCACAAACTCCTCTTACATCACAACCAGTCCCCTTTGCTGTTTGAGAACATTGGTAACAAAACATATCTAATGGTTCTTTTGCCATAAACGTCATCTACCTTAATTTATTCTATCTTTTCTTCTTTAATTTTTATAGAAATAATCTCATTATAAAATTCTATTAAGTAATTCTATTAAACACAAAATTTTAAAAGATACAAATCATTTAAATATTTTAATTTAAATCAATTAGTTTAAAATATAAACCAATTAATTTAGATAATTAAAACCCTAATATACTTCTAATTTTTTATTTAAATTTGCTATGAATATATCGAGATTAGTTCTTTGATATAAAATATTGTTTTAATTG
>NIZT01000012.1 GCA_003315655.1 Candidatus Methanobinarius endosymbioticus | reverse complement strand
ATATTTTTTATTGGTTTATTTTGTTTTTTATTATTATTTTTAATAATTTAGTTTTTTCATTGCTTTTTTTATAATAATAAATTATTATTTAATCGTTTTAATTATTAAATTAAATAATTATTTATTATTTGTTTTATATTTTAAAAAATAATTTCTGTGTTTTTTGTGTTTATTTTTATATATTGGGTTATATCACTTTTTCTATTCATAAAATAGGGTGTGAATAGATAAAAATTTTAAAATTTAAATATTAGTTACCAACTTCAATAACATCTAATTCTTTACAAATAGCTTTTGTTTTTAAAATTTCACTAACATTTGGTGTTGTTCTTTTATCATCACTGGAAATTAATTCTTTTATATATAAACCACCTTGAGTTTTAACAATCATCTCAAATGAATGAGAATTTATTATATTAGCTGAAATATCTTTTACTTTTCTTTCACGAATTTTATCAGCTCTTCGATGTGCTACTCTTAAAGGAGTTTGTTGTTTTATAGTAGTGTTTGCAAGTTGTTTAATTTTTTCTAAATCTTTTTCTTCTATAGAAGTATCACATTCTACTAATGCACGATATAATTTATATGTATCTGGAGAAGAAACTTTAATCTCAACTTTTCTTTTTTTTTCACTAAATTTAAGATAATTATATTCAGTTTTTCCTTTAGAATGATCATTAACTTTTTTATTTAATTTTTCTAAGTCTAATTTTCTTTTTTTAGGTTCTTTTATTTCCAATACAAATGGACGTCCATCACCTAACATTCTAACATCGATATCTTCTCTCCCAGCTCCATGGAATTTAGTTCCATATCCATTTGTTTCTTCTAAAAATATGGATGAAATTAGCTCTTCTACAGATTCTTTATACATTTTTCCTGTACCATTACATTTATCACAGCCTTTTCCTTTACATTTTCTGCAAGGCCATTTGGTTTGAGGAATTCCACGAACTAATTTTTTATATTTTCCTTCAATAAATATAGGATTTATTTGTATTCTAATTTTAATATCTTCTCTTTGAGAAGTTTTAAAAAACTTTCTTAAATCCACCATTATGATAATATCTGGATTTTCAAAATCAACTTCTTTTTCTAATTTTTTTTCTAATAGTTTTCCTATTTCTCTATTAATTTCTTTTTTAATATTTTCAACATCTAAGTCTAATTTTCGTTTATTTTTTTCGCCCCTTTTAAGAATTTCTGTAGGTATTTTAGAACCTATTAAAAAAGTATCAAATTTTAGATCTAAATAGTTAATTTTTTTAATAATTTTTTCAAAAATATTCCCATTTTCAATATTATCATGAACCATAAAAAGAAGATTTTGGCAAGTTTCACATTTTTCATCTATTTTATCTTTTTTTAATATTTTGAAAAGTTTCTTGAGTATTTTTGTTATTATAATTATCTTGAAGTGTTTTTCTGATTAATTTTTCTCTTTTTTTATTTTCTTCACATTTTTCCAATTTTGAAATATTAGAAAATTTTCTTCCTAGACAACAATCACAAATATTCCCATTATTCATTTCTTTTATCTTCTTTGCTTTAGTTGTTATGTTATTATCCATAATATCATTCTATTTTTAAATATTAATATATTGATTTAATTATCTTCGATTGTTGATTCAACAATAACTTTTCCATCTACTAAGTCTAATTTAGCCATTGTTTTAAGAGAAATACTAGTTTCTTCTTCTACAATCTTTTTTCCATCACCTTTTTCAATAATCGCTATGGCATCTTTTATTTCTACTTCCATTTTTTGAAGTGCTTTTATAATAGCTATATATGTTCCACCAGTACTTACAACATCATCAATGAGAAATATTTTGTCTCCCTTATTTATTGAATTTATATATAACTTTTGTTCACTATATCCTGTTTTTTGAAATACCGGCACTTCTCCAAGAAGTCCATATTCTCTTTTTCTTATAACTACAAATGGGATTCCTGTTTCAAGAGAAAGTGCTGTAGCTAAATGTATTCCCATTGCTTCAACACATACTATTTTATTAACATCTAGATCAGTTTTTTTTTGTATTACTGCTGTAATTTCTTTTAATATCTTAGGTTCCATTTCAGGAACTCCATCAGACACTGGATGAACAAAATAATCATATTCTCCTTTTTTAACAATTGGAGATGCTTTCAATGATTTTATAAATTTTTCTAGCATTTTTTCACTTCTTTAAGGTTATTATTATAATTTATTATATTTCCTTTTAATTTCATATAAATTTGAAATTTTTAAAAATCAATAATTATTTATTAAATAATTAACAACATTATATTGTATAAATTATTAGATTTTCAATAAAAATGGTTTCATAATTTTATTACATAATAAAATATAATATTAATAATATAATTTGATTATAAATCTTAATCAATAAATTTAAATCATATATGTTCCATTTTAAATCTATTAATTTCTAATATTGACTTTAACTTTAATATTTATATTTAATTTGAATGTTATTTATTGATTCAAATCAAATATTTTATAAATATCAATGAATTTAACTAAATATTCTATAAAATTTGTAATTTTATACATGTTGTATTATAAGATTATGAATTAATAAAATATAAATTATAGTTAATATATGAACATATTAGATCATATTAAATATATTAAATTATAAATATCCATTAAATATTATTATATTTAGTTATTAAAAAGCCTGGTGATTAGATGTTAGGAAATTTAGGAAAAAGTCTTACAAATACAATGAAAAAATTGGCAGGCATGACTGTAATAGATGAAAAGACTATTAAAGAAGTTGTTAAAGACATTCAAAGGGCTTTAATCCAATCTGATGTTAATATAAATCTAGTTCTAAAACTATCTAAAAGAATAGAAGATAGGGCACTTAATGAAAAACCACCAAAAGGGATTACTCCTAGGGAATATGTTATTACTATTGTTTACGAAGAAATGGTTAATCTTCTTGGAAGTGAACCTCATGAACTTGAAATAAATGACAAACCATTTAAAATTATGTTTTTGGGTTTACAAGGAAGTGGTAAAACTACTACAATTGGAAAATTATGCAGATTCCTTCAAAAAAAAGGATTTTCTCCAGCTGTTGTTTCTACAGATACATGGAGGCCTGCTGCATATGAACAATTAAAACAACTAACAGAAAAAATGCAAATTTCTCTTTATGGTGATCCTGAAAATAAAGATGCTGTTGATTTAGCTAAAAATGGTTTAAAAGAATTTAAAAATCAAAAAATTATTATATTTGATACTGCAGGAAGACATAAAGAAGAAAATGATCTTCTTGATGAAATGAAAAAACTTTCTTCTGTAATAGAACCAAATGAAGCAATGCTTGTTATCGATGGTACAATTGGTCAACAAGCAGGTGAACAAGCTAAAGCGTTTGCAAACACAACTGATGTTGGATCTATTGTAATTACAAAATTAGATGGGTCTGCTAAAGGAGGAGGAGCACTTTCAGCTGTTGCAGAAATTGGAGCTCCAATTAAGTTCATTGGTACTGGAGAAAGACTTGATGATTTTGAAGTATTTGGCCCAGAAAGATTTATTTCTCGATTACTTGGAATGGGGGATATTAGAAGTCTTGTTGAAAAAGTTGAAGAAGTAGTAGATGAAAATGTTGCTGTTGAAACAATGAATGCTATGATGAGTGGTAAATTCACTATCAAAGATATGGAAAATCAATTTTCAATGATGAATAAGATGGGACCAATGAAACAAATAATGAATATGATTCCTGGCTTTGGGGAAAAAGTTCCAAAAGAAGCTTCTCAAATGACTGAAGATAAAATAAATAAATATAAAATAATAATGTCTTCAATGAGTGAATATGAAAAAGAAAATCCTAAAGCAATTAAACAATCTAGGGCTTTAAGAATTTCTAAAGGCGCTGGAGTTAAAAATGAGGATGTTAAGGAATTATTGAAATATTATAACAATACTAAAAAAGCACTGAAATGTATTGGTAAACGAGGTATGGGTGGAGGAGCTATGGGTCGCTTAATGGGTCAATTTATGAGATAATTAAATTATTCATTTTTAATAGACAATAATTTTTAAATTCCTTGTTTATTTATATTTAGTTTATATTTGCTTTTTTTATCTTCTTTTTATAATATTGGCTGTAAATAAATTGAAAGTATAAATAATATAATATTATGAGGTTTATTTATATAGTAATTTTAATGTATAATTTTACATGATTTTAACATAGTTTGCAAATATTTCTTAATATAATTTATAATATAATCTATAATATGGTCTTATATAATCGATAAAGGAGTAAATAATGTCATTTTATGATATGGATATTGAAAAGGTTGTAAAAACCATAAAAAAACGCAAAGCTAAAAATGTGGGACTTCAATTTCCAGAAGGTTTAAAAACTCAAGGAACAAAAATAGCTAAAATTCTTGAAAAAGAAACTGGTGCTAATATAATAATTTCTGGAGATCCCTGCTTTGGTGCTTGTGATGTTAGTGACAATAAAATGAGTGAAATTGTTGATTTAATTGTTCATCATGCTCATACTCCATTACCAATAAATTATAGTGTTCCTACTCTTTTCATAGAAGCATATTCAAAAGTTAATGTTGAAACATCTCTTGATGAAACACTTAATTTACTTACAAATTATCATAAGATTGCACTTGCTACAACAACTCAACATTTAAATCTTTTAGATCAAATTAAAGATTATCTTGAAGACAATGGAAAAGAAATAGTATTGGGATCTTCAAAAAACACTAGAAAAGGACAAGTCCTTGGATGCAATTTTTCTTCGATAAAGAATCTTGATGTTGAGGCATATTTGTTTGTAGGCAGTGGAAATTTTCATCCTTTAGGTATTTATTTATTTACTAAATCTCCTGTTATTGTAGCTGATCCTTATTCAGGAGAATCCAGAGACATAAATGAATTTGCTGATAAAATTCTTAGAATAAGATTTGCAAGAATAACTAAGGCAAAAGAAGTTAAAAAATGGGGAATTTTAATTTCTTCTAAAGAAGGTCAAAATAGATTAGAATTATCTAAAGAAATAAAAAAAATTCTAGAAGATGAAGGAATGGAGGCATATTTAATAATGGTGGATAATATTACTCCTGATTCTTTATTACCTTATATGGATTTAGAGGGCTTTGTGGTTACTGCCTGTCCACGAATAGCCATTGATGATTCTCAAATGTATAAAAAACCTCTTATTAATCCTCAAGAATTAGAAATAGTTCTAAATAAAAGAGAATGGGAGAATTATCAACTTGATGAAATATTTTTTCATGAAAATAACAACTCCTAACATATAATACTAAGTTCTAAAGGAATACATAAAATTATACTGCTAATTAATATTATGGTAATGATTAAAAAATATCAATTAAAAAATACACAATTAATATATATGATGAAATCCAAAATTTATTACTTGCAACATATATGTAATTATAATAACAATTTAAAATAATAATTAATATAATAATAATTTAAAAATTGCATTATTATCTTTAAAATTTTTTAACTAGATAGAATTTTTAGCTAATCATTTTTTAAATTTCATTAAATTTTTATTTTTAGAGGTACAAACATGAAAGTTAAATCTGGAGATTTTGTAATGCCAGGAGATATTCTTGGGGTTAGTGAACAATTTTTACCTGACAAATGGACTTATGACGATGAAGGACAGATTAAAGCAGTTATTTTAGGCACTGTTGATATCATTTCATCTAAGAAAAAAGTTTCTATCATTCCTTCTTCTGGCAACCCTGCTGTAGTAAATTTAGGGGATAGTGTTTATGGAGAAATAACTGATGTTCGTGGTCAAAGGGCTATGATTAATGTTCAGAAAATGAAAAATATTGATAGACAACTTGCTCTTCCATATATGGCAACAATTCACATCTCTCAAGTTAAAAAAGGCTATTTAGAAAAATTAACGGATGTTTTTAAAATTGGAGATGTTATAGAAGCTAAAGTATCTAAAATCATGGGAGATAATTTAGATTTAAATACTGAAGATAAAGAGGATGGTGTTGTAAAGGCTATGTGTACTAGATGTCGTGCATATATGGTACCTACTGAAAAGAAAAATGAACTTTACTGTGAAGTTTGTGATAGAAAAGAGAGAAGAAAAGTTTCTCTTAATTATGATTGTCAAAAACAGCTTGATTAATTAATAATTTAACTCATATTTATAGGATGATAAAATGGATGATATTGAAATATTAAATAGTACTAAATTAGAACTTGAATTAATGATTCCTGGTGAAAGTCACACTATTTGCAATGCTTTAAGAAAGATTCTAATGGAAGATGAAGAAATTGACTATACAGTATATGGAATCGACCACCCTCTTATAGGTGAACCAAAAATCACAATTAAAGCTAAAAGAACTAAAAATCCAAAAAAAGCACTTTTGAAAGCTTCTAATCAATTGAAAGAAGAATCTGAAGAATTCAAAAAATTAATTGAATCTATCTAATTTTAAAATAATTTAAGAATAATCAAAAGAAAAATTAAATCATCAATAAGAATAAATAATATTTTTCTTTTTTCTTAATATTATATTTGTTAACATAATTTTATTAATATATATTTATATAATAATTTTATTAGTAAAGTATTATGCATGTTTGTTTACTTATTTTTTTCTTTATTAATTATTTTTCATACATTAAAATATTGTTCTAATAAATTTTCACATGTTTGCATTGTTTAAATGTTTTTGAATTATAAAAATAATTAGTTGTGATATATTTGACTGAATATAAAAAACCTTCAATCACTGTTGACATTATAATATTCAATGAAACTATTAGTGTTAATAAAAAGGACAATTCTATTGAATTTAATGAAAATACTGAGTTTATTTTAATAAAACGAAAAAATCACCCATTTAAAAATCACTGGGCTATTCCAGGGGGATTTGTAGATTATGGCGAAAGTGTAGAAAATTCAGCTATTAGAGAATCTAAAGAAGAAACTGCTATCGATATTCAACTAAAAAAATTATTTAATGTTTATTCTGATCCTAATAGAGATCCTAGAGGTCATACTATTACAATTGTTTATTTAGCTACTGGAAACTTTAATAAAATGAATGCTGAAAGTGATGCAGTAGATATTGGTATATTTTCTTTTAATGATATTAAGATAATGGATCTTAGTTTTGATCATAAAAAAATACTAAATGATGTTTGCAATGATTTTAATAAAAAAATTGTATTCAATGATTAAATATATTAGCTAGAAAATTATAATATTTAGAAAATCAAAAATATAGAAAAGTAATATTAGTTATAAAATGAATATTATTCAAAAAAATTAAAATTATTTAAATAATTTAGGAGGAATATTATGGAGTTTTGTCCAAAATGTGGGGCTATGATGCTTCCAAAAGACGATAAATTTCAATGTAAATATGGTCATACTAAAAGTTTAACTAAAGAAGAAGCTAATCAATATGAAGTTACTGAAAAGGTTGATGCCAAAGATAATGTAATAATGAAAGGAGAAGAAATTAATACACTCCCTACAACCAAAGTAAACTGTCCTAAATGTGGTAATGAAAAAGCTTCATGGTGGTTACAACAAACTCGTAGTGCTGATGAAGCAGAAACTAGATTTTTAAGATGCTTGAAATGTAAACACACGTGGAGAGAATATGATTAGTTCTTCATATTTTTTTCTAGACTCAAGTCATATTGTTTTATATATTTTATAGTTTAAATAAACATTCTAATTTACTTTAAATGAGGAAATCTAATGGTTAGCTCTAAAAAACCTTCTAATGAAGAATCTATTCTTGGAATAATCGCTTCATCTATTAAAGAAATTGAAAAAATCGATGCTGAAAATGAATCTAAAAATAACATTGATGAAGATGAAAAAAATTCAGAAGAAAATAATGTTGATGATAAATTTTCTATATCTTCCAAAGCAGATGAGCTTTTATCTGATGATTCTAAAAGAAAATTCCCAATTTTACCTATTATAGGATCAATAATTGGAGTACTTTTAAGTTTATTAGGGATCTTTTTAATGCTTGGAACATCTAATAGGGTCGTTGATAGTGTTGCATCAGGTGAAATAGGGACTATTTCTATTTTTGTAATATTTTTAGGCATAGTTATTTTAGGATTGTCTATTTTTAAGATTCTTTCGAAAAAAAGACCTATTTCAGAAGCTTTTGATAATCTTAATAATTTAAAATTATTGGATGAAGATGAAGATGATGAAAAAAATGAAAATAATCAAGATGAAGAACATTTAAAAACTGATCCTGATTTATTTAATATGAAAAAAAAGGATTCTTCCTCTAATATGGATAATAAAGATAATTTAGACGATATTGATAATAAAAAAGAGGATATTAACGAATCCTCTACTATTGATTCTTTAGAAGAAATTGATTCTTCTGTTACTGATTATACTAATTTTTTAGAAGATATTTCCGATAATACTGAAAATATTGAAGATATGGACTCTAAAGAAGAAAATTTTAGTGAGGATACTTTAGATGATGATGAATATAATGGTTCTGATTCTAATGAATCCAAAGAAAATATTGAAAATAATTCTCTGAACAAAAAACAACCTATCATAAATGAATCTAACTATGAAGAAAGCTTAGATAGTTTTATTAAAGATGAAGATAGTTACAGTTAAATATTGAATTTAAAATTGCTTTTTTTTGTTTAATATATTTATTTTTTAATTAAATTTCTTGAATTAAATTTTCATTAAATTTATATTAACTTTTTTAATATCATTTTTAGCATGTTATATATTACATTCAATTATAATAAAATTCAATTTTGAAAATATGTATAAATATGATGAAGAACTACATATATATACATGTTATATGATGAGAAATATTGATATTATAGCTATAAAATTATTAATTAAACATGTTTATACAACTAAAATTCTTGAATTTTAGTTTTGAGAGTTTTTTTTAACTCTCTTATTATGGCTATGGATGATAATATTAATTAAAATCTTAAAACAAGAGATGGTTTTAAATGTTTAAAGCTGAATTAAGTAATCCTAATATTTTAAAAACAAGTTTTGATGCTATTTCATCAATCGTGGATGAAGTACAAATTCAAACTGATAGTGAGGGTATTAGATTAGATGCCCTAGATCGTAGTCACATCACATTTGTTCATTTAGAGCTTAAATCAAGTTTATTTGATGAATTTGTTTGTGATGAACCAGAAAAAATCAATATAGACACTGATGAATTTGTTAAAGTTTTAAAACGTTCTAAAAGCAATGATAAGGTAACAATGTCTTTAGATGAAGGTAATTTTATCATAACTTTTGAAGGAGAAGCTAAAAGAACTTTTAAAATCAGACTCATTGATATTGACCAGGAACCTCCTTCTCCTCCAGAATTAGATCATCCAACTCAATTTGAAATCCCTTTCACACTTTTAAAAGATTCTATAGCTGATATAGATATATTTTCTGATAAAATTTCTCTTATGGTTGATGGAGAATACTTTAGAGCAGGATCAGAAGGTGAATTTGGAGATGCGAATATTGAATATCTTCATGGGGAAAAAATTGATGGTGAAGCTAAATCTGTATTTTCACTTGAGAAAATTAGAGAAATGCTTAAAGCAGATAAATTTTCAGATATAGCTACAATAAGTCTTGGGGATGATATGCCGCTTGATCTTAAACTTAAAATGGTTTCTGATGATGGAAAACTTAGTTTTTTACTCGCTCCAAGAATAGAAGTTGAAGAATAATTCAGTTTCTAATTTTTTATATTTTACCTTAATCAAGTTTTAATTTTAATTTTTATGCTATTCATTCATGTTATTTTATATAGATAATATTTATATAATTTTATTATAATTATTATACAATTATAATCAATTAAAGGATATTATTATATGTCTTGATGTTATAGTGCAGTAATTATAAAGTATATTATAGTATTTATAAGTAAAAATATTATCTTATTTAATAAGATAAAGCTATTATTCTTTATAATGTTATAGATTGTGAATTTTTGAATTTATATAAATAATATTTAAATTTTTATTAATAAATAATTAGAGATGATTATTTTTGGACGATCAATTTTTTACTAAATTACGTGAAATACAGAAAAAAGAGAGGGCTAACAGCTCATTAGCTAGAGTAGGGAGTGATTTCTATAAGAGAACTCACAAATACTTGGATAGTATTAGGGATGTTGCTGTTAATGATCCTTTTTCAGAAGAAAGTGATTTATTAAAAAATGTTCAAAGAATAGCTACTGAAATTTGTGAAATAAGAGAACATAAAATAGCTGATGCTGCAGTAATGAATATTCATCGTTCTTATCATCTTTTTCAAGGAAAACCTCAATTTGATTTAGTTGACACTACTCCATTAAATATTACAGAAGAAGAAGAAAAACTCTATTTTTCCTTTATCGATGTTTTAAAAGCTCATAGAAGAGCTATTTCTTTAGACCAATTGACAACTGATGATGAAAATATAACTGATTCTAGAATAGAAGAATCTAAACCTAAAGAAAATAATGTTAATGATATAAAAAATATTAATAAAGAAAATCTCATTAAAAATGATATAATCAATGAAACTATTAATAAAATAGATAATGATACAAATGATCAGGTATTAAATAGATTAAATAATATTAAATCAGCTAAAGTACTTGAAAATGAGGTTTATGAATCTATTGATAAACAGATAGTTAATACAAAAAATCATAATTTAAATAAACACAATTTAAATAAATCTGATTCAAATAGTATTATAGATGAAAAAAATCTCTCAAATAAAGATGATGATTCAAATTCTCCAGTATTATCTGAACAACAAGAACTAAAAATTTCTGAATCATCTAAATCAAAACTATCTAAATCAATAAAATCTGAATCAAATAAATTTGAATCAACAAACAATAACTCAATAGGGAATAAAGATAAGATTAAAAATAATAATCATAATGAAAATCTTAATGGTAACAATTCCTCTAATAAAATGGAAAAATCTTTCAAATCTTCCCAAGACAAGTTTAAAAAAGATAAAAATTTTGAATTAGCTAATGTAATAGGAAATGAAGAAGATCAATTTATTAATTTGGATAAAATTGAAACAATGGATGATTTTGGTTATAATAATGTTAAAAATATTAATAATTCTAGATCAACAGTTGATAACATTGTGAATGCAATGCTTTTGATCTTTTCTGATATAAATTCTATAATTGGAGTAGATGAAAAGATTTATGGCCCTTTTAAATCTCAAGATATTGTTATAATGCCAGATATCAATGCTGACATACTAGTTAAAAGTAAAAAAGGTAGATTGGTTAAAATTTAATTTTTAAAATTAAATAGTATTTTTCATTATATAATATTATAAATTTTAATATCTAATTGACATTTTAATATTAATTACAATAATTTTAATTATAATAATTATTTAAATTTATTAAAATTTATTTAATTTTTAATTATATTGATATTTTATTTATAATAATATTTTATTTATCCATTAAATTTAAATATAGATTAAAATAATATATTATGTTAATATCTATTATTTGAATGAAAAATTTATTATCAATTTTTTTATAAAACCTTAAAATCTTTTTTATAGTTTTTATCAGGTTTAAATCAGCTGATTTAAAATTTTAATGTAATATATTTTTTTTTAAAGTGATATATTATATTTTTAGTACTGTTATTTTAAGATAATAAATATTCAACCTAAGGTTGTTATATTATTAGATATATTTATAAATATTATTAGTCTATGTCATGGAGATATAGATTTACAAAAAATAGGTGATTAAATGAAAATTCCTAAGGAAAAAAGAACTTACTGTCCAAAATGCAAAACTCACACTGTTCATGAAGTACTCGTAGCTAAAAAAAGAAAAGCTAGTGAGTTGAAATGGGGACAAAGACAATTTAGAAGAGTTACTTCAGGTTATAGGGGATATCCAAGACCATTGCCTGGTGGAAATAAACCAGTTAAAAAACTAGACTTGAGATACAAATGTAAAGAATGTGGTAAGTCTCGTGTTGCTTCCTCTTTCAGAACTGGTAAACCAGAATTTGTAGTTCAATAGATAAACAAGATATATGGGATAATAACTAATATAATCATTAGTACTGAAGTTATTGATTTAACATATATATTAAACATTTATATTTATAATTTGGTGATTAAATGTCAAATGAAAAAAGAGGAAATTTTTTAAAAGTCAAATGCTTAGATTGTGATAATGAACAAATAGTATTTGATAGAGCAGCATCCAATGTCCAATGTATTATTTGTGGTAAAACATTTGTAAAACCCCTTGGAGGAAAATCTAAGATAACTGCTCATATTGATTCAGTTTTAAAATAATCAATTAAAAATTAAGAACTTATCTATGTCTTTATTTGTTTTGTTAATTATTCTAATTGTTGTTAATAATATTAATTAATATAATAAGATGGACATAATAAGTTATTTTTACATATAACATATAAAATAATATATTACAATAACTTTTTACTAAAGAATATTTAAAATAATTATTAAATAAATTAAAATATTATTTAAAAATATTAATTATCTATAAATAATATTTTTAAATAATTGCATAAATTTAATTTTATAAACAATAAATTCTTTAGTCTATTTTTATTTATTTTTCAGGTGTTTTAATGGTAAGAAAAAATCAAGAATGGCCAAGTGAAGGTGAATTAATAGTAGCTACTGTTTATAAAGTTCTTGGTTACGGAGCTTTTGCAAATCTTGAAGAGTATGAAAGAAAAGAAGTATTTATTCATATTTCTGAAGTATCTTCTGGTTGGGTAAAAAATATTCGTGATCATGTAAGGGAAAATCAAAAAATTGTAGCTAGGGTATTAAGAGTTAATCCTAAAAAAGGACATGTTGATGCTTCTTTAAAGAGAATAAGAGAAGATCAAAGAACTAAAAAGATCCAACAATGGAAAGTTGAACAAAAAGCAGAAAAATTTTTAGAGTTAGCTGCAAAAATCTTAGATAAAGATCTGGGAACTGCTTATAAAGAAGTAGGTTATAGATTAATGGATAGATTTGGAGATATTTATGGTGCATTTGAAAGTACATCAGAAGAAGGAGAATCTGTTCTTATTGATGAAGGAATCGGTGAGGATTGGGCTAAAACAATTGCTGAAATAGCTAAAAAGAACATCACTCCTCCAGAAGTTCATATTACTGGTTATGTTGATATTCAAACCTTTGATCCTAATGGTGTAGATATAATTAGAAAAGCATTAGAAGCAGCTGAAAAAGACGATGTTGAAGTACAATGTGTTGGTGCTCCTCGTTATAGAATTACTGTTAAATCTTCCGATTATATTCAAGCAGAAAAAGATTTAAAAGCTGCAGCTGATAGGACTATTGAAATAATTGAAGAATCTAATGGTAATGGAACTTTCTTACGTGAATTAGAATAAAACTTATTAAACACTTTTTTAGTTTTATTTTCCTTATTAATTTGAGTTCTGCTATTTTAAAGTGAAATAATGAAGATGAAAATGCGCAAGTGTAACTCTTGTAATATTTATACAATTAAAAATTCTTGTCCTACATGTGATGGAGAAACCAATGTAGTTTATCCTCCAAAATATTCTATTGAAGATAAATATGGGAAATATCGTCGTAAATTAAAAGAAGAAACACATAAACTATAATTAATACTATATGAATTTAAAGAGGCTTAGCTATGAAAGACACTGAAATTAAAATTTTAGAAGAAATTGAATTAATTGATCCAATTTTTGCTGAAGCTCTTCCCCAGGTATTGGTCATGTAGGTAAATTAGCTGTTGATCATATAATTGATGAATTAGCTGCAACAAAATTTGCAGAACTTTATTCTTACCATTTTCCCTACACAAGTATTTGTAGATGAATATGGACTCATTGAAAATATGGTGAATGAAGTTTTACTATTTGAAATCTTTTGGTGAAAATAATAAAGATTATATAATTCTAGTAGGTAATAGTCAAGCTTTATCTCCAGAGGGACAATATTAACTATCTGATGAAATTTTAGACTTTGTTGAAAAATATGGTGTTAAAGAAATGTATACTTTAGGAGGATTAGCTACTGATCATCCTATAGAAGAATTTAGAGTATTTGGAGCTGCTAAAGATCTTGAAATAATTGAAAATTTAAAAGAATTAGATATTGAGATAAGATCTGCTGATGGAGGTATTGTTGGAGCTTCTGGTTTACTTCTTGGTTTAGCTAAACTTAGAAATATGAAAGGAGCTTGTTTAATGGGCGAAACTGGATATTTCAGTGATGCTGAAGCTATTTTAGAAAATTAGCTATTTAACTTAATATAGAAATTAACACAGATAAACTTGATGAAAGGGCAGAAGAAACCAGAAAAATGATATCCAAAGTTCAAAAAATGGAACAAGACATGATCAACAAATCAATGGGCTCTGGAGAAGATGATCTAAGATATATTGGATAATTAAATTATTTAAATATATTTTATATTCATTTATTATTTTTCATAAAATTTTTCACTATTTTATATTGTTATTCAATTATTTTTTAATAATTTTTACTAATTTACTAATTTACATCAATTTTTATTAATATTTATTAATATTTTATTTTTATTTTATTTCTTTATTTCTTAACTATTTCATAATTATTTCATAGATTATTTCTTAATAAGTTTTATTACTTTTTTTTATAAAATTTATAAAATATAATAATAATTACCTCTAATAATTAAATTATAATATTTTAGTTTTAAATTATAGAATATTATGGAATTTATAATATATTTTTTAGATCATTATATTAATATATCAAGTTAGTCTAATATTTTATCATGATCCTTAATGCAGATTTACATGTTCATAGTTGTTTTTCTATGGCAAGTTCAAAAGACATGGTTATAGATAATATTGCCCCTCAAGCAAAACTTAAAGGTTTACAACTAATGGGAACAGGAGATGCTCTACATCTGGGATGGCTTGAAATAATTGAAAACAGTACTAAATATATTGGAGATGGAATTTATTCAACTGAAGACTGTGATTTTGTTCTTACAACTGAAATTGAAGGAGAAAAGAAAATTCATCACCTTATTTTAATTCCTACTATTGAAATAGCAAGGGAATTAGGAGAAAAATTAGTTTCAGTTAATAAGTATAAGGATGGCCGTCCTAGAACTAAAATGAATGGAAAAGAAATAATGGACTTAGCTAAAGAACATGATTGTTTAGTTGGCCCTGCTCATGCTTTCACTCCATGGACTGGAATATACAAGGCTTTTGATAGTGTTCATGATTGTTATGGTCAAAAACCTGATTTTTTTGAACTTGGTTTATCTGCAGACAGTAACATGGCTGATACAGTGAAAGAATTACAGGATATTCCATTTCTTTCAAATTCTGATGCACATTCGCCATGGCCACATAGATTAGGTAGGGAATTTAACCAAATTGAACTTGAAGATATTTCATTTTCTTCTCTTAAATCTTCTATTAAACAAAATAAAATCAAAGCTAATTATGGATTAGTGGCTAATTTGGGAAAATATCACATGACTGCATGTACTAAATGTTATAAATTAATAGATCCTGAACTTGCAATTGAAAATAAACTGAAGTGTTCTTGTGGAGGAACTATAAAAAAAGGTGTAGATTTTAGGATTTCTCAGGCAGCGACTTGGGATAAACCTCATCATCCAGATTTTCGTCCACCTTATATACATTTAATGCCTTTAGCTGAAATAATCAGTATGGTCTATGATAAAGGAGTCACAACTAAGACAGTTCAAAGAAAATGGAAAGAATTAATTGATAATATTGGTAATGAAATTGAAATTTTGATCAACACTCCAATTGAAAAAATAGCTAGGGTTAATTCTGATCTTGTTCCAGCAATTGAAGCATTTAGAGATAAATCACTTCATATATCTCCTGGCGGAGGAGGAAAATATGGTGAAATTTCTTTTGATAAAGAATTACGTGAAAAAGAAGTAGAAAAATCTAAAAACCTTACCTTAGACAATTTTTAAGATTTAAAATATTGTTTTTATATATTTTTATATTTAATTTTCGTATTTATTAGCTTCTTTTATTATTTTAATAATGCTATCAGTTTGTAATGAATAAAAATTTGTTTATTTTCTTTTCTAAATTTTACAATATTTTTATTTCTAAGAAGTCTTAATTGATGTGAAATAGCTGATTGACTCATATCTACCAATAATGATAATTCACATACACAAAATTCTTGATGATGGGAGAGCACAAATTATTCTTACTCTATTATAATCTCCAAATAGCTTAAAAAGATTAGAAATATTTGTGTATACTTCATCTTCAACCACTTTTTCAGAAATATCTTCAATTAGGTCTTCTCTAATACTTTTAATATCACATGTTTGATTAGCCATATAAATATAGTTTAAATTTTAACATTGAAATATTTTGGGAATTTTTTAATTATTAATATAAATTAACATATAATTAAGAACTTGATTTAAAGGAATCTCAGTTGAATTAGACGTATATTATTAGATGTTGTTTGTGTTATAATTTGTTTCAAACCTGTTGGAGCTATTTTCCAAATTTTCCACTATCATAATTGCTTCAATCATCTTTATTATATTAAAAATAGCTATTATTGGTATTAGTCTAGTATTGTTAGTATTATCATTACAATACATTATTATAATTAAATTATTTATCGTCTGATACAAGTTTTTTAACGAATACACCTAAGTAACATCATCCAATACCAGCAACCACAGTCAAAATCCCAATGATTAAAATTTCAAATAATATCATTGGGGAATATCTTGAATTTGCTGGAGATGTAGTTGGTTCAAATCCAAATGATGAAGAAAAAGCATATTCTGAGCCAGATCCTTCACCAAAACCACTACTGCTCCCACTACTAATTTCTCCATTAAAAACACTGCTCATTGCACTAGCTAATCCCATAGAAGTAACAAATCCAAATATAATTGCAAAAATATCTACTATAATTAGGATAAAAGCTATCCCATTACTTTTTGAATCATTATAATCAGAACAGCCATTTATTCCTATAATGATTCCACCGGCAAATATTGCTGTTATTATAGTTAGTCCTATATAGACAATGAAATCAATTATTCCATTACTAAGAAATAGACTATAAAAAAATGAACCTAAAACTAAGAAAATTCCTGCAACTAAAAATCCAACTAACAATGATAAAATGCTTATTCTATCGTTTAATCGTTGTATCACATTTTTTTGTATAAACGCATTGGCCTACTACATTCTTTACAAAAAATAGAACCTTTATTCATGGGAGACCCACAGCTTGGGCAAAATATTTTTTCACTTGTCATTAGATAAAATTTTATCTAAATAATATATAAACATGTTAATAAAATATTTTTAACAGGAAAAATTAGTTATTTTATAAAAATAATTATTATTTAATAATATAAACTAAATATTTAGATTTTATTTATTTTTATTAGATATATGATCTATTTTTTAGTATATATTTGATTTTATGATCATTGATCTAGTAATCTATATTTAGTTGGGTTTGATTAATTTGCAATTTTATTTAAAAAAAATTTATGTTATCATCAAATGTTTTTTTCAAGTCGATAGTTGGTATGGACATCCATAATTCAATAGTGCCTTTAAAAATAGACATAATAAAGAGAGATAAGTCTTTATTACTTGTTTCAGTTGTAATTTCTCTATTTTTCTTTGCTTCATCAACTCTTTTTAAATTAAGTTCATATAAATCTTTGTTAAACTTTTCTATTATAGATGTGGCTTTTTTACTTCTACGAAAACTTTCTAAGTATAATAAATAATAATCTTTATAAATATCTGTATTTGGATCAGGACATATAACTTCCTCTGCTACATGATCATAGGTAATAATATATTCTAATATTTTTTTCATTTTTTGATCAAATGATCCATTAAGGTCTCCAATATAATCCATAGCAAATTCGAAGTGATTCATGATGTATTTCTTTTCTACTTTTTCTAACAAATCATCTTTGCTTTTAGAGTAGTGATAAAATCCTCCACTAGTTATATTTGCTTTTTCTTTTATTTCTCGAAGTGAAACATTATCAAAGCCTTTTTTAGAAATAACAAAAGAGCAGCTTCCATACTTCTTTTTTTAGTCCTTTTGTAAGTATCTTTGTGAAATTTACTACGCTCCAAAAGATTGTATATAATTATGTCTTATGGTTTAAGTAACTTTCTAATTTTCTAATTAAATATATCAATAATCTTAGTTTAGTGATTATATATGGATATATTTATGAAATAAGAAAATATCTTTGATAAATTATATTATTTAATTTAATTTATCTATATTAAAATTTATTTGAAATTTTTTTACATTGTTTTAGATTGATTTAAGCTTATTTTAACTAATTTTTATTTTTTTATATTTTATAATGATATAAAAGTGAATATCTTAAACTTAGAATATGTTAAACTATTTTTCTAATTAAAACTGATGTATTATTCATGTTTCCTGTTGGAAGTATCATTACTTCTTTATGAAATCCTCTTGTTTCTTTATCAGTAACTGGTGAGTAAAGTATACCTCTCATATCAGTGTATGCCCGATATAGTACTGAAGTCTTTTTCATTAACTATTTCCCAAATATTAGCAAATACTCTTTCTTTTGGTTCAACAAGAGCAGCTACAAGTATTATATCATAATTGATTTCTTTCATGTTTTTTTCATCTCCAACATTTATTTCAATATCTTCATCAATATTTAATTTTTTTAATACTTTACGAGATAAATCTGTTATTTCTTCATTTACTTCAATTCCAATATATTTGGATTTAAAAATATTATTAAACATAATGAGTGTCAGAGGTAAAGGTCCACTTCCTATGAAAACCACTGTTTTGTTTTCATCGAATTTTACTAATTGACTTTCATTTTTTATTAATCCTTCATATCTATCATAAAATGCAAAGGATTCAAGAGTTTTTTCAAGGTTTTCTGATTCTAAAATTTTTCTAGCATTTTCAGTTTCCAATCTACTTCCAATATAGACATAAAATTTTCTAATTAATTTCAAAGCTTTATTCATTTTTGGATCATCAAGAATGTGTTTAGCTGAATCAAAGTCGATTATTTGATCATGAGCTATTATTTCTACTTCTTCTAATAATTTTAATATTTCTTCTAACTTCACATTATCAAGATTTGAAGATCCATAATTGTCAATATCTCCATACTTCTCTAATGCGATAGCTATTTCTTCTATTTTTCCCCAATATTTATAACAGCTCATTTTTAGACTCCATATTTTTCTAATTAATTTTGAAGTTCCTTATCTTATATTTTTTTCTTTTATATCATATTTAATAAAACATTGGTAATTTAATTATATTATTATAAATCATTTTAAGCATTATTTTAAGCATTATATTAATCTTTTAAATTAAATTTTTTAATTAAACTATTGAATTAAATTATTAAATTAATATTATAAAATTTTCATATAAATATTAAAATATATATAGTTTAACTCTCTAATATATATTTAATTCAATAATGTCATTCTTAAGTAGTATTCTTTATCAATTTTAACTATTTAAAGTAATATTTTTAGAAATAAACCGGTTTGAGTATTATTTATTTCAGAAAAAACGAAAAAAGTAATACTTATTCTAGTGTAAATATGTAAAAATAATGGTGAACAGATTGAAATATTATAAGATAGTTGAATTAGAAAAAAATAAAAATCTTTTAAAAAAGGTTCAAGACTTTCTTTTTAATATGATGAAAAAAGAATACGGATATGGTTATATTCCTGAATATCATTATGATATTAAAAATTTAAAAGAGATTTATTTATCCAATGAAAGAAATAATTTTTTCATTGCACAAGCTGAGAATAAAAATATTCTTGGAACAATAGCTATAAGAGGACATGATCAAAATTTCAAGGAATTAAGAGACTTATATTCTAAAGAATCAACTGATAATGTATGGAGATTGTTTGTAGATGAGAATTTCCGTAGACTTGGAATTGCTTCTGAATTAGTTAGAAAAATGGAAGAATTCTCAAGAAAAAAACATTATAAAATTATATCTTACACACAAAAATATTAATAGTGCACTTAATTTTTGGCTTTTTTTAGTTATAAAATAATATTTGACACAAATAATAGTTTAAAAACTGTTCATATGGATAAAAATATTATAAATAGTTGGAATGATGATATTATAATTTTTTCTTATTCTAATAGAATTTATACATGATATTAATTTATATATATTCTGTAAAAATACTTTGAAATATAATTAACAACAATATCAATATTAAACATGTGGAATATAATTTAATAATAATTTAACAATATTAATTTTAACAATACAATTTTAATCATATTAATTATTTATATTATATTTATGTAAAATATAATATTTGTACAAAATTTATATAAATAAAAATTTTTATTTAAAGAACACGCTGTCTCGAAAATTATAAATAGTAATATGGATATATATTGTGTTAGATTATCACATTTCAGCTTGTTTAAGTAGAAATTGATAAAATTAAAAATATTTAGTAATTTATTTTAGTAACACGTAAAACATTATTTTATAATTTCATCTTTATTTTAGGAATTATTCAAATAATCATATTTTTGGGGCCATGTTTTTGAATTGTAATGAATAATCCATTAATTGCATTATGAATTAGTTTAGTATGTTGTTGCTTAATTATTCTTAATTATGAAATGTGATAGTAATCGTTTAGGAAGTTTTTCCCATGAATAATAAAGATAAAATAACAAAAGCTACATTCTCTTTAGCTGTTAAACATGGATTTGATAATGTTTCTATCTCTCAAACCAAAGAAGAAGCAAAGTCACTACTGGTGCATTATATTACCATTTTCATGATAAAAACGATATATTATTAGAAATAATAAGAATATATCTAGCAAGAACTATTGAAAATTTTATATACCTCGTGAATAAAAATGATAAACCTATTAATGAAAAATTAAAATTCATTTTTTGTTATATTATAGGTTATTCTTATGACGAAGAAAAAAGGGCAACGATTTTCATGAAAAAGATACTTTTAACTATAAACAATACTATTTATTCACTGAAGGTATTTTTCATCAACATCCTGAAACACGATCTCAGTTTCAAGATATGAATATGAAATTATTTAGTTTATATAAAAAAATCGTGGATGATGCAATAGCTAATGATGAATTAAAAAGTGATATAAATTCAGAAGACACTACACTGTCTATTTTCACATCTTTGTCTGGATTTGCTAATGTATAGATGGGAATTCTAAAATATGATATAAATAAATTATTTAAATTAAATATAATTAATGATAATGTCAATATGATAGTATTAAAAAATAAAACCTTTTAAATTAATTAAATCAAATAATATATAACTATTTTTCCATGATAATGTTTATAATAACATAAAAATAGGAAAAAGAATGCTACAAAAGAGGAAGTATTGGAAGCTGCTAAATTAACTAATTGTGATGATTTCATGAAATAAATGTCTAATGGATATGAAACTGAAATAGGGGAAAATGGATGGACATTATCTGAAGGAGAATGTCAAAGAATCTCAATAGCGAGAGTTCTACTCAAAGATGTTCCAATAATGCTATCAAATGAAGTTACTGCATTTCTTGATGTGGAAAATGAAACAAAAATACAAAGTGCATTGAGTAAATTTTAATCGAAAATAAAACACTGATTATTATAGCACATAGAATGAGAACTGTTAAAGGTGCAGATAAAATAGTGGTATTGAAAGAGGGAAAAGTTATAGAACAAGGTTCACATTTAGAACTTGTTAAAAATAAAAATTTATACAATAAGTTAGTAGAACTTCAAAATGAAAGTTTAACTTGGAATATTTAATTATTACAAGTTATAATTCATTTTTACAATTTTTTAAAAATTAGTCATCATGATCATATTCTTCTCCAAATGGACAAATATGACCTACAACAGCTTGAATAATATCTATTTGATCTTTAATTTTATTTTGAGTGTAATGTGTTAGATTATGAGATTCAATTAGAGATAACTTTGGATTGACTTCTATATGTAAAGACAATGTAGCATATGATCCAAAATAATTTATTTTAATATTATGAACTCCACAAACTCCATCAGTTGAACTAGTAACTTCTTTTATTTTTCCAATTATATCTTCATCAGGAACTTTACCCATTATATTATTAATATTATCTTTACCTACTTCGAAAACTGCTTTAAGTATAAATAAACCCATTAAAAATCCAACCAAAGGATCCATAAATGTAAATCCTCCTTGTGAAAGTATTACACTTGCTAAAATGGCCACATTTGATAAAACATCCATTCCTTGTTGTTTTGCATCAGCTATAATAGCAGGACTATTTATTTTTTTACCAATTCTCATCTGATATTTATTAAGAAAGATATTGACTATTATTTCAATTATAGCCATAAATATAGCCCAATTAGTAGGAGCTTCAGTAATTCCAAATAATAATTTATCAACAGCAGAAGTCAATATTTCATAAGCTACAAAAGTTAAAAATAAAATAATAATAATTCCAGCTATTGATTCAGCACGACCATGTCCCAATGGATGTTCAGCATCAGGAAGCCTTTGTCCTATTTTAAAACCTAAAAAAAAAAACGACTATACTTGTACCCACATCTGAAATACTATGCGCCCTTCCGCAACAAGCGCAAAACTACCAGAAAAAATTCCTATAACTATATTAAAAATTGATAAAAAGCTATTTCCAGCAATTCCAACTATAGCTGCTTTTGTTCCTTCTTTATTCCTTTTTGAATAATCTATTCTAACACACTCTGAATTATTTCAATTCTATTAAGTCAGTTATATAACAATATATCATTGAATAATATAAATCTATCACTAAATAATAAATCGATGAGTGATAATTGATATAATATTTCAACTTTATCTATTTAATAAATTAAATTATTGAAAATTGTATCATTGATTTTTAAATCTGAAGATTAGAAATACTTTCCAGCATGAATTTAAAATAATATTTAGTAGGTAATTTAAAAATATTTAGAAAATATTTAAAAATACTTTTAAAAAAACTAAAAAGAGTAAAAAACCCCAAATAAATCATGAAATGCCAATATATAAAATATCTGAAAAAATGGGTTCTGTATTTCAAAATCCAAAAATTCAATTTTTTAATGTAGATACAACAAGTGAATTAGCTTTTGGTTGTGAAAATCTAGGTTTACCTGCTATGAAATTGAAAATAGAATTAATAAAGTAGTTTCAGAATTTCAAATAGAAAATCTTTTAGATAAAAGTATTTTTAAGCTATCAGGAGGAGAAAAACAAAAAATTGCTTGTGCCTCTGTATAAGCTTGTTATCCTGATATTTTGCTTCTTGATGAACCTTCTTCTAATATCGACTCTAAATATACATGGGATTTAAGAGAAATGATTTTATTTTGGAAAAATAATGGAAAAACTGTCATTATTGCAGAACACAGATTGTATTTTCTAAAAGATATTATATAGGATAATATATTTAAAAGATGGTAAAATACAAAAAGAAATTTTAAAAGAAGAACTTAAAAACATGAATAATGATTCTTTTTTAGAATTATGGATTAGACCTATTTCATTAAATGGTTTAACTAAAAATAAAGATTTAGTTTTTGATAAAATGATTTTTACTGAAAATACTGCTGCTGATAGATCACTGCTAAAAATATTAATGATCCTTTTGAAAATCATTTGAAATCCCAACTATATTTAAAAAATTTTAGGTTTTCTAATGGGAAAAAATTAGCTATTGGCATAGATTCCCTAAACATTCCTCAAAACGAAACTATTGCTATCATTGGGAATAATGGTGTCGGTAAATCTACTTTTGCAAGATGTTTGTGTGGTTTAGAACGAAAATGCAAAGGCACAATGAATATGTAGGACATGACTTTAAATTCGAAAGAGCGTCTCAAAATTTCATATATGGTAATGCAAGATGTAAACCATCAATTATTTACAGAAAGTGTAATAGATGAACTATTATTGAGTATGAAAAAAATGAAGATGGAATTGAAAAGTCACCTGAAGATGAAATTATAGAGGCAGAAAATATTTTGGGAAACTTAGATCTTTTACATTTAAAAGATTCTCATTCAATGGCATTATCTGGTGGACAAAAGCAAAAAGTAGTTATAGGGAGTGCTTTAGCTTCTAAAAAACAAATAATAATTTTCCATGAACCAACTAGTGGTTTAGATTTAAAACATATGAAAGAAGTTGCATTAAACATAAAAAATCTTCAAAATAATGAAATAACTCCTTTTATTGTTTCGCATGATCTTGAACTTATTTTAGAATTTTTTACATATGTTTTTCATCTTAATAATGGAAAATAATTGATAATTATTTTATAAATGATGAAGGAAAACAAAAATTAAAAGATTTTTTTATTTTATATTAAATTAAAAATTTAACTTTAATTTATAATGTAATTAGCAAAATGTGATACAATGTCGATTATACTTACCAATATTAATGAAAATACTTTTAATCAAAAAATAATACAAGAAAGTTTTAATAAATTAGATAAATACAAATTTAATAGTTCTGATTTAGAGGATGGCTTTAAAGATTTCAATGACTCAAAAATAGAGTAAAAGAAATTTTCACCTTAATGAAAAAATATTAAAACCTAAATGGAATTTTGATAATATACAATCTACTAATTTTAAAATTGATATGGAAAAGGACATGGATGAAGTTTATGATCAAATAAATCAAATCATCCAGTCAATTTTAGATAAAAAAAGAATTCATTGATTGTTATAGTAGATACTAGTTTTCTTGCATATATAATACTAGAAGTATTGATAAAAAATTTTAATATCACTGATGTTTTTATTTTAGAAAATAATGAATTGAAAAAAGCTCATCCTTGTGGTTGTGGACCAGAATACATGGGGATATTAAATAAATTATTTCAATCTTTTTACTAATCTTTAATTAGATATTATCTTGCTATTTTCCATTTTTATTGTTATACATTAATAATTTATATTAATAATTAGATGTTATTATTTAGACATTGTTAATTAATGTATATTAATTATATAATTTTATAAAATATTTATTCTTGATGTTACAATATAATTAAAAATTTTTATAATATTTAAAAAATTTTAGACATTAATTAAATTTAGGCATTTTTAGAAAAGTTTATACATTGTTTATTATGCATATAATCAGTAAGTACTGACTATCATTAAACATGATAATTGGGAGGTATATTTTTGTGTTAGATAAAGATAATGCTGATTTAAATAATAGTCATGGTTATGTACTAGCATCAATTCTTCATAAATTCGGAAAAAGTTTCGATGATGCTTTAAAACAGTATTCTATAACAAGTAAACATTATCGTGTGCTTTTAACGGTGTACAATAATAAAAATATCGATCAAAAAAGTAGCTGAAATTTTAAAAATAGATAGAACTACAATGGTAAATTTCATTGATCATTTAGAAGAAGAAGGGTATATTGAAAGACGAAAAAATCAAGAAGATCGAAGCTCTTTTCAATTAATACTTACAAATAAAGGAAATTTAATAATAAATCCTATGTGTAAGATTAAAGATGAAATTCAGGATCAATGTTTAAAAGAATTAACTGAAAATGAAAAACGTTTAGAGAAATATGTAAAAAATAGGAGGGGATTAAAATTACAGAAAATGAAAACAGCTCTAAAGCAGTATCAGTTTTATTAGGGGACAAACAAAGTTGTCTTAAAATTATCCATACCTGTAATCATAGCAATGATTATAAATTCATTATATGCATTTAGTGTTGGGGGGTGGGTAGCAGGATTAGGAAAAAGATTAAATTCATTAGTAATTGCATTTATAAGGGCATTAATTCTTAAAATAATATTTTCATATATATTTGCAGTAATTTTAAACTTTGGACAAACTGGAGTTTGGTTTGGTATTGTAATTGAAAACATTTTAGGCGGAATAATTGCTTATATATGGTCTAAATTATATATAAGAAAAATTTCCAATGAAAATATTGAAAATAAGGATATTATTAAAAATTAATTTAATCTATTTTTTAATACTTTTTATTATTACTTAATACTATTTAGTATTATTAAATTTTTCTTTAATTTTTATATATCCATTTTTCATTATATATTTTTCACAATAAACTTTTTATTATATCATATTTATTATTTTATTTGTCTCTATTATTTTTCTTTATTTTTAAACTATTTTTAACAATTTTGATCTATTTTAAGTTATTTAGGGCATAATATTCAATTTTTCACTCCTATTTTTAAATGAAGTTTTATTTCAATTGAAATACTTATTTCAAGTGTATCATCTGTAAAGTATATATAAAAAGTATTAACAAATTATTATATGTATTGAAATTAATATGAATTAGGGGGTGTTTGGTGTGGTTGAATTAAAGGAAATTTTAAAGATGGAAGTTATTGATAAAGCCGGACAAGAAGTAGGCAAAGTCAAAGAAATTGAATTTGATGAGACTAGGGGGCAAATAAAAAACGTTACTATCGATTTAGACGAATGTTTGTTCTCCAATGAAAAAAGAACTGTTGGCTATGATCAAATAAGAAACATTACTGATAATGTTCTTTTAAATATAGTAATAGACCTTGATCATTAAGCAAAATAGTTTTTTATAATGGAGATTTTTTTAGGGATGCAGAAGAAATATTAGATATGCATGTTGTTGACACTACTGGTCAAAATGTTGGCAAGTAAAAACAATAAGCATTGATGGAAGTATTGGAAAAGCTGAATATATAGAAATTAAATTAGATAAAGGAATATTTTCTCCTGAAACTGAGAAAGTGTCTTATAACAATGTTGATAATGTCCATGATGTTATATTATTAGATGTTGCAATAGAAATGGACAAATGATCTTTTTAATAAATATAATAGAAAAAAATATAGAATTACAGGTGTTGCTATGGATATGAAAGATTTTCTTGATATGGAAGTAATTGATACAGAGGGACAAAGTGTTGGTAAAATAGACACTGTTGAATTTGATAAAAATAATGGAACTATAAAAAAAGTAGTTATTAAATTAGATAAAGGAATATTTTCTCGTGCTAAAGAAACAATTACATTTGATCAAATAGAAAAAATAAAAGATGTAATTTTATTAAATGTATTAATAGACATGGATAAATAAACTATTTTTTCATGGGAATAAAGGAGGATAAAAAAATGGCAGATGAAAATAATGGTCCATCTAATAAAGAATTAGAGGAAGTTAGAGAAAAATATGGTGCTACAGCTACAGATGATATTTCAAAAACAGATAATGCAGCTAAATCAGATAAAACAGACAAAAAAGATAGTAATATTGTAGATGATATTCAAAAAGTTGGTGTAGATACTGTTAACAAAGCTGAAGAATTTGTTGGTGAATCTATTGGAAAAGCAGAAACCTTGTACAAAGATCAAAAAGATGAAAAAGGTAATAACTCTCGAACTTTTGAAATAATTATCGAAATAATTCTTATAATTGCAGGTTTAATTATAATATGGAATCCTTCCATTATTGGTTGGGTCATTGGTTTAGTATTAGTAATATATGGTTTACTTAAAATAATAAATTTACTTAGATAGTAAATTTAATTGATTAATTTATTTAAATATTCATTAAATATTTATTTAAAATATCAATTTAAAATATTAATTTAAATTTTAAAAAATGAGGTGATTTTTATGGCTAGTGGAATTCTTGCAGCAATATTGTCTTTGATACTTCCAGGTTTAGGTCAGTTATACGGTGGTCAAGGTGCTATGAAAAGTATTATTTTCATAATCATTGCAGTAATATTTTATGCAATAGGGGCATCTACTGGTTCGTTTTTATGGCTTTTAGCAGTAATTTTCAATATATACGCTGCTTATGATGCCTATGTAAATGCACCAGACTAAATGTTCAAATATATGCTAAAAACATAAAAAAATATTATATTTGATAATAAAATATTTTTTATTTTTATTTTTCACTATTTTTTCTTATTTATTTAATTTATTTAATTTCTATACTTCTATATTTTTTTTATTTATTTTTCTATAAAATTATATAATTTTAAAAAAGCAACTATAAACACTATAAAAAGTTAATATAAAATGAGTAATTATATAAAAAATAAAAATAGGATAAAAAAATAATATCCTTAAATGTTTTTTAGATTATTTTTTTCTAGATAATAATCTTAATGTAAATAATAAAACTAGTAAAATTGTAATCATTGGATTTTCTGTTTTTTTCATAGCTCCATTGGGTTCATTTAGATCTTCACTAGGATTTTGGCTTGTATTGGATGTGTTGGTGGTATGATTTTTGGGAAAATCACATTCAAATTCAAATTTTCATCATCTGATGACGCACTTATGGTGTACTTAGTTCCATTTCCTTTTGCAATTCATGATAACGAAGTATTTCTTATATTTCCACTAATTATATCATTATATGGTCCTACAACCGTAATACATACCAATAATCCATTACTAAATCAGGAGTATTATTAATTACTTGGATTGTAGCATTGTTTCTACCTCACCAATTTAAATTAGCATTAATTCCAGAACCTGATGCATACATTCCATTTTCAGTGTTGTTGTATACACGATTATAATTGATATTGTTATTATTTCCTGTCATATTCAAATCATTTCTTATGTTATTTATAACAGTTGAACTATTAATAGAATTGTTATTTCCTTGAATAAAAACACCTACATTTTGGTTTTGACTAATTAAAGAATCAATAATAGAATTGTTGAAATTAAGAGGTTCTATAAGAATTTCATTTCTTATAATCGATGAATTTGAGACTAATGTATTATTAGTTTGGATATTTATTCCATTTTGTTTATTATTTCCAAATACTGAATTATTAATAATAGCATTTCCTCTATCTGCTAGATATATTCCACTTAAATTGTTGTTGTTACTTGAATTAGAGTTTTGTATATTCACTGAACCATTATTTTGTAAATAAAATCCATTTTCATTATTGTTATAAGAACTTACATTAATAATAGTAACATTACCTAATCCTACATTTGAAACAAGAAGTCCATTTTGTCCATTTTCATAGGTCGTAACATTGTTCATAATAGCGTAATTATTATGTGCTTCTGAGAATATTCCATGTTCTTTATTATTATATGAAATAGTATTGTTAATGGTTGCAGTACCATTATTATCTAATAAAATGCCTGTCTCATTATTACCGTATGATATGCAATGCTCGATAAAAGCATTTCCATCAGCACCACTTTCTAAAACAATTCCATGTTCTCCGTTATTATATGTATTTGATCGATTAATTATTGTTGTTCAATTATTATCTGCATGAATTCCATTAACAAATCCATTAACATTGATATTAGAAATATCTAAATGTGATCCATTGGATACAGATATTGCATTAAAAGCAAGTTTAGAAATTGAATTACCTGCACTAAATACTACATCGCCAATACCTTTAATAATAAGGCTCTTAGTTATATCTAGTCCTTGAAATAATGCACTGAAATCATAAATTCCATCTAAAAATTTCATGGTATCTCCATCATTAAAATCATTCATATTAAAACTAGTAAAGTTAAAATTATCAAATGTATGAGTAGCCCCCAAATATTGGACTAATGGATAGATTTGCAACGATTATTACTAAGAATAACATTGATAAAAAGTTTTTTTCTTTATTTTTTCACCCCCTTTTTGTATGGGTAAGATAAACATCTTTACAAAACACATATTTGAATATTACAATAAATAAACTTTTGTAATATCTTCATAACAAATTACTTTAAATAAAAAACCTATAATTAGTAATTAATTTTACTATAATAATCTATGGTAAATATTTATATAAATATACTAACTAATTATAATAATCATGATTCCTCAATATCTTAATTTATTAATTTTAAATTAAATATAAAACTATAATAACTATAAAATTATATAGTTATAACTATAAAATAATTCTAAAATATTTTTAAAATAAATTTAAATAGATATAATATAATTCTAAAATAATATGGATAATATATAGGGTTATTAAATTTATAATAATTATACTATAAAAATTTCTTTTTTTTATTTCTTTGTCATAATTGAATTAAACTATTTTTGTATGTGTTTTTAAAATATAATACAATTTTATTAAATTGAACAATGAATGTATGTTGAAAAAAATTATGGTTAAATATATAACTATATTTTATAAGAACTAATGAAAAATAAAAAGATTATAATAAACTGATTAAGAAATGGCAAAATATTAATATGATAAAAGAGATATTAATCCAATGATTACTAGTTTTACATAATAAGGAAAAGGTAAAAATGACAGAAAACACCTATAATGATGATGATATTAAAGTATTAAAAGGCTTAGAAGCTGTTAGAAAGCGTCCAGGAATGTACATTGGATCAACAAGTAGTCGAGGGCTTCATCATTTAGTATGGGAGATTGTAGATAACTCTATTGATGAAGCATTAGCTGGTTATTCTGATGTTATAAAAGTATTCATAAATAAAGATAATTCAGTTACTGTCACTGATAATGGAAGGGGAATACCAACTGGAATACATCCTAAAACCGGAGTTTCAACCATTGAAACTGTTTACACAGTTCTTCATGCAGGAGGTAAATTCGGTGGAGGAGGATATAAAGTTTCTGGTGGGCTTCATGGTGTAGGAGCAAGTGTTGTAAATGCACTAAGTAGTTTTTTAGAAGTTAAAGTATGCCAAAATGGTTCTATCCATTCAATAACTTTTGAAAACGGTGGAAAAGTTGTTGAAAATTTGAGAGTTGTAGGAGATTGTGATCCAGAAAATAGTGGTACTTCTGTGACTTTTAAACCAGACTCAGAAATTTTCACTGAGACTACTGACTTTGATCATGATATTTTAAGAACAAGACTTCGTGAGTTAGCTTTCTTAAATAATGGACTTGAAATATTTTTAACGGATGATCGGAAGGATAAACAAGTCCAAGAAAAGTTTTTCTATGAAGGTGGAATTACTGAATATGTTAAAATGCTAAATCAGAATAAAAGACCTCTTAATAATGAAATTATTCATGTAGAAGGCGAAATAGATGAGGTTATTGTTGAAGTAGCATTACAATATAATAAAAGTTATTCTGGATTAATTTACTCTTTTGTTAATAATATTAATACCCATGAGGGTGGAACTCATGAAGATGGTGTTAAACAAGCATTGACAAAAGAATTAAAAAGATATGCTAAGGATAAAAAAATCTTAAAAGACAAAGATGAACCTATCATTGGTGAAGATGTTAGAGAGGGTTTAGCTATGATTATATCATGTAAACATCCTAATCCTCAATTTGAAGGTCAAACAAAAACTAAATTAGGTAATTCTGAAGTGAAAAAGATTTCATCCAGTATTTTTTCTGAAGGGATCAGAAAATTCCTATTAGAAAATCCTAATGAAGCTAAAATCATCATTGAAAAAGCAATGGCTGCTTTTAAAGCTAGAGTAGCTGCTAAAAAAGCTCGTGAACTGACTAGACGTAAAGGTGGATTAGAACTTACCACTCAATGGGGGAAATTAACAGATTGTTCATGTAAGGACGTTGAAAAAACTGAATTATTTATTGTGGAAGGAAATTCTGCTGCAGGTCCAGCTAAACAAGGCCGTGACTCAAGGATACAAGCTGTTTTACCAATTCGTGGAAAAATATTAAATGTTGAAAAATCTAGATTAGATAAAATTTTAGCTAATGAAGAAATTCGAAGTTTGATAACTGCTTTTGGTACAGGTATTGGCCAGGAGTTTGATATTGAAAAACTAAGATATGATAAGATTATAATAATGACAGATGCAGATGTTGATGGTGTTCATATTAGAACACTTTTATTAACATTCTTCTATAGGTACTTTGAACCATTAGTAGAAAATGGTCATATATATGCTGCTCAACCTCCTTTATTTAAAATAAGTCATGGAAAAATTAATAAATATGTTTTAGATCAAAAAGAGCTAGATGACTACATTGCTACTTTAGGTGAAAAAACTAAGTATGAAATAAGTCGGATGAAAGGTTTGGGTGAAATGGATCCTATTGAACTTAAAGAAACTACAATGGATCTTAAAAATAGAAACCTTCTTAAAATAAAAGTTGACGATGCAATTTTAGCTGATGAGACTTTTCAAATATTGATGGGAGAAGAAGTTGCTCCAAGAAGAAAATTCATTGAAGATAATGCATTAAATGTCAGAAATTTGGATGTTTAAGAGTTTATCAATATTTTATTAATATTATTAATATTTTAGGATAATTGTTATATTAAATTTAAATTGGATAAGAGTAAATGAGGAATAAAATGGAGAATGAAGTTGATAAAGTAACAACGGTAAATATTTCTTCTGAAGTAAAAGATTCATTCTTAGATTATTCTATGAGTGTCATTATTTCACGTGCTATACCAGATGTTAGAGATGGTTTAAAACCTGTTCATAGGCGTATTCTATACACCATGTTTGAAGAGGGTATGCTTCCTAATAAAAAGCATCAAAAATCTGCTAATGCTGTTGGGGCTATTATGGGTCACTACCATCCTCATGGTGATTCAGCTATTTATGAAGCTATGGTTAGAATGGCTCAGGACTTTACATATAGTCAAATACTAATTGATGGGCATGGAAATTTTGGTTCAATTGATGGTGATGATGCTGGTGCATACAGATATACTGAAGCCCGTCTTTCTAAAATTGCAATGGAAATGTTGAAAGACATTAATAAAAACACTGTAGATTATATGGATAACTATGATGGTCAAAGAAAAGAACCTGTTGTTCTACCTTCAAGATTCCCAAATATTTTAGTTAATGGAAGTATAGGTATAGCTGTGGGCATGGCCACAAATATTCCACCACATAATTTAGGGGAACTTATTGATGGTTGTGTTGCTTTCATTGATAATCCTGATATAGATATTTCAGGATTAATGGAATATATTAAAGGACCAGATTTTCCAACAGCTGCTTCAATTTTAGGTAGTTCTGGAATTAGAAAAGCATATGAAACTGGTAAAGGAACAATCACAATACAATCTAAAATCGATGTAGAAGAGAAAAATGGTAAATATAAACTGATTATAAAAGAGATTCCTTACCAATTAAATAAAACCAGTTTAATTGTTAAAATTGCTGAACTAGTTCGGGATCAACAAATTCAGGGCATATCTAATTTAAACGATGAATCTACATTAGATGGAATAAAAATTGTTATTGATGTTAAAAAAGAATATAATGTCAATGTTTTATTGAATAATTTGTACAAAAAAACTCAATTACAGTCTAATTATAGTATTAATCTTTTAATGTTAGTGGATAATAGGCCAAAAACTTTAAATCTTCTTGAAATTATTAATTATTATATTCAACATCAAAAATCAATTATTACAAGACGAACTCAATTTGATTTAGATAAATCAGAAAGAAGAGCTCATATTCTAAAAGGTTTAAATATATCTTTAGATAATATTGATGCTGTTGTAAAAATCATTAAAGAAACTGATGCTGTTGATAAAATTAAACAGATATTCAATCAACGATTTAAATTGTCTGAAAAACAAAGTTTAGCTATTTTAGACATGCAACTCAGAAGACTTTCTGGTTTAGAACGTAAAAAGATTGATAATGAATTAACTGAAATTTTAAAACTTATTGAAGAACTTAAAGAAATATTAGAATCTGAAGAAAAAGTTTTAAATATTATCAAAGAAGAACTTTTAGAAATAAAAAATGTCTTTACATCACCTCGTAAAACAAATATTGATAATTCTACTGTAGAATCCATTGAAGATGAATCATTAATTCCTGTTGAAAATATTATTATAACTTTAACTAACAAGGGATATATAAAGAGTCTTAAACAAGAAACTTACAGAACACAAAATCGTGCAGGAGTAGGTATTAAAGGCATGACTACAAATGAAGATGATTTTGTAGAAAATATGATTAATATGACTACTCATGACTATTTGATGTTTTTCACAAATAAAGGAAAAGTTTATCGTTTAAAAGGTTATGAAGTCCCTATTTATTCAAGACAATCAAAAGGTTTACCAATTGTAAATCTATTGCATTTAGGTGAAGATGAAATTGTTAGAAATGTATTAAAAGTGGATAGGGAAGAAAAATCTAAGTATTGTTTATTTGCTACAAAAAATGGATTACTTAAGAAAACAAAATTAGAAGAATTTTCAAAAATTAGAAAAACTGGAAAAATAGCTATTAAATTAAAAGAAAACGATTCTCTCATAAGTGTCAAAAAAACTACTGGGAATGATGAAATATTTTTAGCTGCTTCTAATGGTAAAGCAATCCATTTTGATGAAAAAGAAGTTTCACCTGCTGGAAGAAATGCTTCTGGATTAATAGGAATACGAATGGATGAAGGAATTGTTGTTGGTTGTGAAATTACTAGACCTGGACAAAAAATATTAACAATTACAGAAAATGGTTATGGTAAAAGAACAAATGTTGAAAAATATCGGTTGACTCATAGAGGGGGTAAAGGAATTAAAACCCTTAAGAGAACTGAAAAAACAGGAAATCTAGTTTCAATTCAAGCTATTGAAGAAGATTGTGATTTGATCATAGTCACTAATAATGGTATTGTTATAAGATTACCATTAAATCAAACTCCTAATAGTGATCGTGTTACTCAAGGTTCAAGATTAATACGATTAAAAGATGGTCAAAAAGTAAGTGCAGTTGCAACAATAGCTAAGGAAGAATAGTTTTCATCTGATTTTTCCTATTTTTTTATTATTTAATTTTTATTATTTTTTTTCTTTCTATTTTTTTAATCAGATTATTATTAATTATTATTATTTTTACATTTTGCTGTTTTTTATTAGAAAAATTTATTAGTAATGAATAATATAATATATATCTTATGCAATATTCCTATTATATAGGATTATTTAATAATAAGGGTGTAAAATATGAAAAATATTAAAAAATTAATATTTGTTTTACTAGTACTTGTCTTTTTTCTCAATAATTAGTATTTCTGCAAAATCTGTAAATGTGGGGGTTGATGGTGATATATCAAATGCATTAAACCAATTACCAGATTATAATAATTCTATAAATCTTGAAGAAGGAATTTATAGTACACCGGGTAAAAATTATAACATAACTATAAATAAAAATGTAACTTTTAATAGAAAAGGAAGTAAAACCATAATAAAGGGTGATGGGACTAAAGGATTATTTACCATAAGTTCTGGAAATAAAATCACTTTTATTAATGTAACTTTTCTAAATGGTTATAGAGCACAGCCTGGAGGACAAAATGGGGCTATTTATTTAAAAACTGGATCAAATTTAAGCAGTTTAAACTTTATTAATTGTATTTTCATTAATAATACAGCTGAACAAGTAAGAGCAATTTTTACTCAAGATGGAAATAATCATCAAGTATCAATTTGCGAATTCATAAACAACTCACCTATTAATGGTGGTACAGATGGAGCTATATGTATTTTCACTGTAAATTTAACTGTAAAAGATTCTAAGTTTGTGAATAATAAAGGACCAGAAAATGGAGCTATTCATGCTGGCCATACTAATTTAAATATTCCTCCTGCTGAGTTAAAAATTATAAATTGTAATTTTGATAATAATAGTGCTACTGCAATAGGTTATCAAACTATCGGAGGATCAATCCATAGTGATATTAATTTATCTGTAGTTAATTTTACTTTTAAAAACTCAAAAGCAGGACGTGGTGGTGTTATATATACTGAGAGAGATGTTAAAGTTGAAATTATTAACTCCACATTCATTAATAATAAAGTAACTTTTGCTGCTGGTGGAGCTATCACTAATAACAAAGGACATGGATTAAAAATATTAAATTCAACATTTAATAAAAATTTTGGTCTTAATGAAAGTTATGGTGGATCTGTTGCTAATTATCATGCCAATAATGTTCAAATAAAAAATTATAAATTTAATGAGAACTATTTGAATTCTAATGATTCTCTTGGTGAAGCAATATATAATTCTGGGAATAATACGGTTATTTCTAACTCAGATTTTAATAATAATTTTACAGATCTTGTTGGAGGAGCAATAGCTAATGAAAAAGAAATAATTTGACTATTTATTCTTCTAATTTCATTAATAATACTGCTAAGTCAGGAAATGGTATTTATATTAAAGACAGTGAAAATTTTAATATATCTTATTCACGTTTAGTTAACAAAAATATAAATAGCTATGAATTGGTTGCTACTGATTCTAATGGTGTTGCAGATTATAATTGGTGGGGAGATAATAATGGACTTTCTCACACAAATTTAGTTCTGAATAATTATTATATAATGAAAATTATTATTAATGATTCAAAAATAAACAAAAAGGAGACATAATTTCTTTTAATTATTATTTTGTACTTAATGGAACTAGTGATAGTGCAGATGTTGAATTATACATGCCTAGATTCAGTTCTATATTAAAATATAATAATAAAATTTTTGAAATTAAAGATGTAAGATTAAAATCAGAACATACTCTAAAATTAGATCTTTTTGGAGAAAATATAATATTTTTCATTGCTGATAATGAAATACAAAATATAACATTTTATACTGCAAATATAGAAAATCCAAATGAAAATTCAACAAATAACAATAGAACTAATAATACAGTCAATAAACCAAATAATAATAAAGCTCAAAATGATTTGATTGTTGAAAATGAAAATTCAAGAAAAATGTTAATAATACAAAGTCTATTATGAAGAAAACTGGTATACCTCCATTAATATGTTTATTGTTGTTATTAAGTAGTTTTTGGCTGATTTATCGAAAAAAATAACTTTTATTAGATTTTTAGGATATTAATATATCCTTTTTTATTCTTTTTATCCTTAAAAATTGAATAAGCTATTCGTATATCTAGTTCTATTATTTATTTTTTTATTTATTTCTTATCTTTTAATATATTATTTAAATGTAATTAAGTTGTGTATCTTATTTTGTATTTTTTATTATATTTATAGACATACTAGTCGGTATATTTATATATTTTAAAATACTATATATTGTATATATATTATTAAATTTGAGAAAAATCATAAAAAGTTTTAATTCATTAATATATTAATTAACTATTTATTAAATAATTTTAATAAATAATTTTTATAATTAAAATTTTTAATTAAATTTTCAATGAATGAATATTTAATAAATAGATATTTTAATAAATATAAATCATTTAATTAATTATAAATCGTATATTAATATTTATTTGTATTAAATGATACTCAAAATTTAAAATAAAACAAACATGATAAAATCTGATGAATATAGGGATTTCAATGATTAAAGAGTTTGTTCATGATTTTTCTTAAAATAATTTTATGTGATGTGATCATATGGATACTAAAGAAAGAATCATTGAATCAAGTCTCCTTTTATTTTTAAAATATGGTGGGGATAATGTTTCACTCACTGAACTTAAAAAAGCTTCAAACATTACTAGTGGTGGCCTTTATCATCTTTTCTCTAGTAAAGAAGAATTAATTTCTGAAGTTAAAGAAAAATTCATCATGGACTATTTTAAAGATGTCATGGTAAGAATTTATGATATAGAAGGATCATTTAAAGAAAAAATTGGAAAAATAATGTATACTATCTTAGGATTTAATAATATGTTCCTGAAACAATCTAACAGGGCTGATGAATATTATAAAAAAATTCTATGCATTATATTTAGAAAGTATACACAGAAACAATGGTGAAGATCATATTTTATCTAAATTTCACTCAGATCTTTTAAAATATAATAAACAAATAATAAAAGAAGCACCAGATGAATAATGAAATATCTGAAGATATTGTTGAATCTGGTTTTGCTTTTTTTTATTAATTCATTTTAAGGGAATAATTGCTTTATGGTTAACAATGAAAGAAAATATAACTTTAAAAGATTTTGTTGATAAAAATATTGAAAATATATTAGAATTTGTTGATTTTTAAAGTATAAATCTTTTATAATATGATTTAAAACAATTATTGATAAATATTATATAAGATAATGAAATTAAGGCGAAAATATAATTCAAATTATAACTATAATCACAAATAAATAACTTTTTTTGGGGGTTTAGCTAATTTTTGAGCTAAAAGTCTGCCATGACATGTTTTAGGACTTTTTCCACTACATAATATTAAAACATTATGTAAATTTCCATATTTTTTATTAAATAAAGTAACCATGTCTCTTTTTTCAATAAATTCTAAATATTTTTTTTCAAATTCTTCCCAATTTATTATTTTTTTTCTATAATTTTCTAAAACTTCTTCTGTTTGGCAAAATCGTTCATCATGTACATATTTACAAGAAGAAATATTATCAAGAAAATATTCTAGATCAGTTCCTTTAGTAAAACCTAATAATTGGGAATGATTATGTAAACGAACATCAAGAACTAATTCAATTTTATTTTGATTAATATTATTAAAAAACTCTTCTGCACTTTTTCTTGAAGATACCATTGTGAATATTTCCATAACTAACACCTATCTAATTTTTTCTTTATTAATAAAGATATAAATTAATATTATATCTTATTTTTTCTTATTAAACGCTTTTATAATTAAAATATGAGGATTTTCGTTTAAATAATTATAACTTTTTTCATCTATAATTTTAAATCGGTCCAATGGTTTAGGCTCTAAAATTTTGTCTATATTAAAAAATTTTGTTGTTGTGTTTATTATAGTTTCTAAAGATCTATGGTAAAATTCACTTTCAACAGAAACAGGATTTTCATCACCTTTTATCCAAGTTTTGCGTCTAATATGTTTATTAAAATAATTTGTTTCATCTAGTATTTTGAAATTCATAAAAGGCTGATGTGTTGAAAATAAAAATATTGAGTTAGGTTTCAATATCCTTTGAAATCCACTAAAAACACTTTCTAAATTTTTTAGATAATGAATAGCTAATGAACTAAGTATCATATCAAATCCATTATCATTAAATGGTAACTTTTCATTGAGATCGTGACACACTAGTTTAGATTCATTTGTAAATTTTTTTCATTAATTTTTTTCAGCATATTCTAACATATTTTGATTTATATCCATAGAACTTACATTAGATCCCATTTCAAGCAATTTATTACTATACCAATCCAGCAGCACATCCCACATCTAAAATATACTTTTCTTTCACATCACCAATTAGATTGAGCATACCTGGCCTTTCATAATAGCTATTAAATGGTGAACATTCTTCAAATTCTTCACTATAAAATTTAGCAAGTTTACTATATGATTTTATATTATTTGTCATTATTTTTCCTTTATATTTAATTTTTTTAGAATAATATCTTTTATTCCTTTTTAATAAATATAATTTTTTAGATATCTATCTTTTATTTATTAGTTTTTTTGAATTGATTTAATTGGGATATATACAAAATAAATTTGAAAATTGTTAAAAGAGAATAAACATTAATTTAAATAAAAAATATTATTTTAATAATTATTTGATTATTTTTAGTTAAATGAAAAAGAATTATTTTAAAAAAATAAAATAAATTAAAATTTTAATAATAAGTATTGTAATAATTATAAAAAAATAGCAAATTATTAAAATAAATGAAAGTATTTTAATAATAAAATTACCCTATAATTATTTGATTTTTTTGTTAATTATTAATCAATGTTTAATTCAGTAATTTTCAATCCTCCATAATGAGATTTATATTTTATGTTTAACCCTATAAGCAATGGAGTTATTTTTTCAACAATTCTAACTTTTTCTAAAGGACCACAGTCAATACACTTAATTCCAGGTATTTTATCAATTAATTTCATAGCTATTTTTTTAGATTCAAGATCATCCCCAGATATTAAACAATCACAGTCAATCTCTTCATTAAAGTTCATTAAATGTGAATTACTAATGTTATTAAATCCTGAAATAACTTTAACGTCTTTTTTAGCTAGTATTTCTGCAGTTCTTCCTGCAACAGAACCTTGCCATAAATCAACATATCTAGCAGGTCCCCCGCCAATCACCGTATCTAAAGGTACAGTCGCATCAATTAATATTTTCCCATCTACATAGTCTGCCACAGTTTTTAAGGTTTCCATTTGAGCAGCTAATGGAACAGTCAATATTAAAATGTCTCTTTATTTGCTGTATCTTCATTTGCCATACCTGAAAGATTCGGTATATCATCTTTTTCTAAAAGCTCTTTAACTTTTTCAACTGCATCTTCGGTCTTTTCAGCTTTTTCTGAAACCGATTATGACTTATTAGCCACCTTGAATAAAGTGAATAACGATTCCTAATCCTTGATCTCCAGTTCCACCCAAAACAGATATTTTCATAATAATTTTTCCTTATAATAATTAAAGTGCGAAAAAATAGTTTCATTTTATTAATATATCTTTATTAATATTTTGCTATTGCAAGTTTACTTATATTAATATTTTTATAGGTTTTCGTCTATTATTACTACTGGTTTGATTAGGTCTCTTGGTTTTTCTTTCATGAGTAGTAGTGCTTCTGCTGTTTTGTCGAATCCGTGGAAGACGTGTGTTGCCATGCTGGCTGGGTCTATTCTGCCGTATGATACTCTGTCGGCTAGTCTTTCCATTCTAACTCTTCCTCCTGGGTAAAGTCCTGCTGGTAAGTCTTTGTCTGCCATTCTGAATCCCCATACTTCTCGGCATATTGGTACTCTGCCTCCACTTCCGAAGTAGTTCGTGTTGTAGATCATGGAGCCTGATTTACCTGCTCTTACTGCGTCGAGTATGATGTCTTCTCGGCCTCCTGCTATTATTACTGAATCTACTCCTTCTCCGTCTGTGGATCCTTCTTTGCATGATATCATGTCGGTTGCGCCGTATTCTTTTACTACTTCGCTTGCTTTGGGTCTTGTTCCTACTACGAATATTTTTCCGGCTCTTTGTAGTTTGGCTCCGGCTATTGCTGATAGTCTTACTGGTCCAATTCCTAGTACTGCTACTGTTCCTCTCATTGACATGGTTGCGTTTTCTGTTCCCCTGAATCCGGTTGATAGCATGTCTGGTATCATTACTACTGCTTCTAGTGACATTCCTTCTGGTAGTTTTGCGAAATTTGCATCTGCCATGTTTACGTGGAAGTATTCTGCAAATACTCTGTCTTTAAAGTTTGAGAATTTCCATCCTCCTAATGGTCCGGTACTTTGTGATGGACATCCTCTTTGTGCTGCTTCATTATCCCAATCAGGAGTAATAGCTGGAACTATCACACGGTCTCCTGGTTTGAAATCTTTAACTTCACTTCCTACTTCATCAACCACACCTAATGCTTCATGTCCAAGAATAAGGTCATTTCTATCTCCAATCACTCCTTCCCAAACTATGTGTATATCTGATGTACATGGTGATAGATTTAAAGGTTTTACTAGTGCATCACGCGGGACCTATTTCAGGTTTATCTTTTTCTATCCATCCAATTTATTTTAGTTAGTATATGTGACATTTTTAATGCCAATAACACTCTAAACTTACTTTTAATTGAAATATATATTTTTCTATTTCTTTCTCATACATTGTTCATAAATTTTTTACAATTTATAATAAAATAACAATATTTTAATTATAATAATATATGAAAAATAAATTGGTTTATTAAATATATAGGAAAATACAGAAATTGTAGAATATAGAAAATGTAGAATTATGGAAAGTATAGAAATTATATAATTTCAGAAATAAAATGTAAATAAAAAATATAATAATAAAATAAAAGATTAATTATATTGTTTTATAAAACATATATCATGATATTATCAATAATATTTGAATAATAAAGTATTTCATATGATACAACGTTCATTTTAAGCTTTATTGATTTTAAATAGTAATTTTTATATATATTTAGTTACATAATATAATTAGCTCTATAATATTTCATAATTAATTATATAATATGCAAAAGAGTGAGGGGGTGGAACATGTTTAGTAAGAAATCTTTTTTCATAATTTCATGTTCATTTTTCATTGTTTTTTCTATTATGAGTTCTGCTAGTGCAGCAAAAGACATTGAAATTAATAATTGAGATGAATCTGATGTTAAAAATCTTTTTGATGGAAAATCAGTTAATGGTACTCAAATTCAAGATGGGGACGTAGTCAAATTTAATATTTCTGTTAAAAACATTTATAAATATTTGTCTTTAACAATAAAGAATAAAGTCTCTATATATGGAATGATGTAACTTTTTCAAGAGATACTAAAACTGGAACTGCAATCATAATAAATAATTCCAATATATTGATCACTGGTATAAATTTTATTAATTATGGTAATGGAATACAAAAAATGCTACTTCTACTAGTGTTGTGGATAAAATAGTTATAGATAAATATGAATTTAATAATGTTAATAATCCAATTAGTCTTTCATATATTTCTAATTCTCAAATAAGTAATAATAAATTGGCAAACGATGGTGTTTGTGTTTGTATAAGTATAACTAATTCATTGTTTGTTGATGTAATAAATAATACAATACTTAAAGGATTGCACTATGGAATACATTTTTCCAATACTAACAATTCTGTTATTAGATTCAATAATCTTAGTTTTGAAACATTGAATACTATTTCAAATCCTACTAATGTTTATGGAATACTTGTACAAGGTAATTCGAATAATGTGAGTATTTATAGTAACAATGTTTCAGATTTCTATGAAAGTATAGTTTGCAGTCCATCTAATGATACTCGTGTTTATAATAACATAGTTTATGATTGTAGATTTGGTATTAAGTTTTTTGATGCTCAAAATGGATGTGCTTATAACAACACAGTTAAAAATTGTTATAATGTTCAATCTAAAAGCTCTGGACCAGGATTCTGTATCTTAAACAATGTATTTAATATAACCATTGAAAATAATAATATATTTAATAATTCTAGAATTGGGATTTCAATTAAAAACTCTTCTAATATATAACAAATAATAGTATATCCAATCATAATTCTATTCTTATGTCAGGTATAAAAATAGAATCTGTTTCTCAAGAAGTGGGAATAATTGGAAATAAAATTTATGATAATTATTATAGTATATGCTTTGCTGCAGCTAGTAGTGACTTTTTAATCCATAATAATAGTATTTATAATAATAGATATGGAGTTTATTCAGGTCATGTATGTAGAGATTTTGTAATTTCTAATAATTCAATCAATGATAATACTCAATATGATGCTTATTTCACTACTTCAATTAGTGATTTAGTGATTTATAATAATTCTATTAAATCTAATGGTTATCAGGTATTTATATTTCTGGTACTAATAGTAAAAATGCTACAATGTTGAATAATCTTATTTTCAAAATAGTAGTGATGGAATACTCCTAAGAGGAAATAATCATACTATTAGCAGCAATGAAATCTATGAGAATGGATATAATGGTATAAATTTAGGAACAAGCGATAGTTCAAGATCTCAAAATAATACTATAATTAATAATATGATTTTTAATAACAGTTATAATGGTATTAATGGTTTTATAAATTATAATAATTTAGTTAATAATAGAATCTACAATAATTATATCGAAGGAATCAATATAACTGGAAATTATAACAATATTACTGGGTGGATCAATTTATAAAAATACATTTAATGGAATAAACATGATTGGTAATTTTACTATAATTAACAATGCAAAAATTTATTCTAATTTAAGAAACGGTATTATATTTGATTCAAAAAGATCTAATAATTTAATAAATAATAGTAATATTAGTTTGAATGCGTTTTTTGGTATTTTAATGAATGGTGTGAATGATACATTTCAAAGTTCTAATATATTAAAAAATATTATAAATAGTATTAATATAACTGGAACTGAAAATAAACTGATTTACAATAGAATAACCAAAATGGTATTGATATGTATAATACTGGTATTAATACCACTGCTAATTTGAATTGGTGGGGAGTAAATAATATAACAGGTCAATACGAAAATTTTGGTGAAAATTTGAATTTGTCTACTTGGTATGTTATCCATTTATCTGCTAATGAAGTCACTACTACTTGTAATGCTTCTAAAAATTGCACAATTGGAGAAATGGTTAATTTGACATATATATTAACTACAAATGATTATTCTAATCATAATCCAAGTTTGTTGCCATACTTTGAAGTGACTGTATTAAGTTCATTAGGTCATAATATCACTGCAGATATTCGAGAATATGGTCTTAGTATTCTTGTTTGTTCTAATGATTCTTCTTTAGTAGAATCAGGTTTAGAAAATTTTACTTTAGATTATATGAGATCTTTTTGTGATGATGAAGATATAAAGTTAGATTTATTAATGGAAACTGAAGATATTCCTAGTCCAGAACCAGAGCCACAACCAATACCAAATCCAGAACCAATCGATCCAAGACCAGATCCCACACCTATACCAGTTCCAAATCCTACTCCAAAACCAACCGATGAAGCAAATGAAAATTATTCAGGTAATGGACCTGTTAAAGCTAGTGCAGCTATGAAACCAACTGGTATGCCAGTACTAGCTATCTTATTAGTATTGTTAACTAGTTTAGGATTAGTACTTAGAAAAAAACAATAGTTTAAACAAAATGTTCAAAAAATTTTAAGGATAGTTAATTTTTCATCCTTATTTTATATTTTTTTTAATTAAATTCTTAATTCAGTTTTTAATTTAACTATTTAATTCATTTTTTCATTTATTTTTAAAATTTTTATTAATTTTTTATAATTTTCTATTAAATTTTATTATTATTTTATCATATTATATAATTTTAAATAAAATTCAATTTTTTTATTTTAATTAGATTATTTTGTATGATTTATAATAATTTATTAAATTTTTAAATTTTTAGATAAATTTAATGAACATATTTTTAATTTAAACATGATTTATTTTAGATTATATAATCAAATTGATCTTTGTTTAAATAGAAATGATTATATAGGGAGATTTTATATAAGTATTTCTAACTCTAAAGTCTTTGTATGATAGGGTAGGGGGTGAAAATTAATCAAATCAATGCAAAAATCATTGTTAGAAATACTAATTCTAAGTATTATCCTTTCATTTGCTTGCATAAATAGTGTTTCTGCAGCTAATGTCTATAATGGGACTGATCAAAACACTCATGATGATATAAACAATATTATATCTAACAATATGGTTGAAGGCGATGTATTATTCTTTAAAAATGGTACTTATAATGGGATTACTGGTTCTATTAATGTTGGCAAATCTATAAATATCACGGCTGGTCGTGGAGGGGTATTAATATCCAAACCAGGATCTAGATCAATGTCTTGTTTTTACATAACTACACCCAATGTTAATATAAATAATTTAAATATTACTAATTATGATAGGGGTGTTCGAGTAGGAATTGGAGTACCTGGAATCGCTACTTTAGACTTAGCAAATAATGCTACTTTAAAAAATTTAGTTATTACGAATTGTAATATAGGAATAGAGAAGTTTGCTGTTTATAGTTATTCAGATTCTAATACTAGTCCTAGAAAAATATCTATATTAAACTTAACTATTTCAAATTGTATTGTTGGAATAAGTTTTAATTTATATAAAAACTATTTACAGCTTAGTCGTGCTCTTTTTATGGACAATATGGACACTCAACTCATTGTACAACAAATTAATATTATAAATAATGATTTAGGCATAAATTTAACTTATTATACAGAATCACAAGGATTAGGGATTATTACTGTTACTGATTTAATTCATTACAATAGATTCTATAACAATGCTGAACATATCAGCCAAACTCATCCTCCGTATCCTTTTTTATTAAGTAAATACATGGATTTTCTTGATAACAATTGGTGGGGACAAAATATTCCTCCTGAATATAATTTTGCTGGTATTAAAACTTGGTTTGTAAGTAATTTGACATTAAACAGAACTACTATTAATCAAGGGGAATCTGTTAACTTTGAATATACATTTGATCTATTTAATAATTCTACTAAAATTATAAATTATTATAATAACATTTTTTACCAGAATTTAAGATTAAATTTACTTTTGTAGATATAGATCGAAATTCGACTACTATGTATGAAATTGATGCAAGAAATTCATCATATAGATTTAACCAAGTTTTTATCATCGATGGAAATTACAATGTTTATGCAGATATTGATGCAGAACAATTCATGATACCTATTATTGTTAATGCAGTTGAAAAAACTAATACAACTACTATCACTCAAAATAAAATAGGAAACAGAAATAAAATAACATTACTTTAGTTGCTAATGTCACAACTATTAATGATAATTTAGTTAACTCTGGTGTAGTGCAATTTTATTACTACAATGGAACTCATTGGATAGCTATAGGAAGTCCAGTTAATTTAGTAAATGATCAAGCTACTTTAAACTATACTTTTCCTAATCCAGGGGATCATGAAATTCGTGCAGAATACTTAGGAACTGATGAATATAATCCTTTTTTTGGAAATGGAAATGTATTCATATTATATGAAACTGAATTGGAGTATGTAATAAAACAATAAAATATAATAGAACAGATAATTTTGTAATAACTATAAAAAACAAAGATACAAATTCTGGAATTAAACTAATCTTACAGTAATTATAACTGAAAATGGTGAGTTTATAGCTAGTTTTAATATAACTAGTGATGATAATGGAAGAGCTATTTTAGACATTGGACCTTATACAATAGGAAAATATGATATACAAATTAATTTTAATGAAACTGAAATTTATGAATCTTCTGTAGGTAATGGTATATTAAATGTTGTTAAAATAGATTTTAACACTGTTATTAATAATATAAAAACTAAAAATGGTGAAAAAACAATATTATATGCAAAAATCACCGCTAAAAACAATAAAAATCCAATATATAATGGTGAAGTTCGTTTTTACATCCTTGAAAATGGTGTAAGAAAGTACATTTGCACTGCTTTTATTAATGATCAAGGTATAGCTTCACTTGAGTATATTTTTGAAAAATCAGGAAATTATCAAATTATGGCAGAATTTTTAGGAAATGAAGGTTATAATCCTTCTCAAGATCAAAATTTCGCTGATATAATTGAAAATAATACACCAAAACCAACTCCTACACCAACACCACAGCCTATTCCAAATAATGATATCAATAAAATCAATAAACAAGTTAATGCTAATATGAAATCTACAGGTGTTCCTATAGTAGGAATATATTATTGTCATTGTTGGGTGTTTTAGGCCTTCTTATTCGTAAAAAAATAATATTTAACTCAATTTAAGGATATTTCTTTTTTATCCTTTTTATTTTTATCTTATATTCATCTTTTACATTTTAAACTTTTATTTTTATTATTTAATTTTTTCTAGATGTATTATTAGTTTATAACTTTTCTATTTCTTTTATTTCAAGACCTGTAATTTTAGCTATGTATTCAGTATCTTTTTCATCAGATTTTAAATGTTTAGCTATTTTAATTATTCCTTCTTTTTTACCTTCTTTGATTCCTTGATTCATTCCTTTGTCTTGGGCTGCTGTCATTTCTCCTTGGTATTTCCAGTCTGCTTGTTGGCGCATGTGCATGTCATGTAGTAATTGTTCGTTGGAGAGTAGTTTTTCTATTTTTTCTTCGACGTAATTTTTGTTTAGAATTTCAGTTATTTTACATGCTATGTCTAAAGTTGGGTGGTATCTTCCGTTTTTCTATTGCATTTAATGTTTGTTTGCTGACACCAACTTTTTTTGCTAAATCAGCTTGAGTTAGGTTTAGTTCTTTTCTAAGCTCTTTTATCATTATTATTATAAAAACACTCTTTTTCTATAAATATATATTTTTATTTTTTCAAATCTTATCTTTTTTATTTTTTAACAATATTTTCCACATCAACCATAATATTTATATAGTAGGT
>NIZT01000011.1 GCA_003315655.1 Candidatus Methanobinarius endosymbioticus | reverse complement strand
AAATAAAATAATTATTAATTAATATTCGTTATAGTTGATATTATGATATTTGATTAGTTGAAATATTTAAAAAAAGGAAGGTACGGGTGAAAAAGAGTTTTGATAGTTACATATATAAACATATAACGAATATTAATTAATAATTACTAAAATACACCAATATTTATCATGATAGAAAATAATTACTCACTACCTAAAAGTAGTTTTACGATATATATAAATCTTTCAATATTTTATTAAAAAATAATAAAATTATCTTTAATACAAATAATTGCAAAATAGATTATTTTTTTCTTATAACAGAAATAATCCTTGTTAAGCTTTTATGCATCTTAATAGAATGTCTCTCTAACAATTCAAAATCTAAATCATCTAGCATTGAATCGAAGTTTAGATAATGAGGATGAGCTATACATAAATAAGCATTTTCTTTCATATTATAACCTATCGATTCTAAAAATTGATGAAATATTTCTTTACTTTGATATCCACCTGTAGAAGTTGAAATACCATAAGGAGGGTCTGTAACAACAGCATCCACTTTTTCATATAATTTTAATTCCCTTACATCTATATGATGAGCTTCATAATCTTTATCAGTTATTTCAAAATAATCGAGATTACTACAATGATTCAAATTGATAAGAGTTCCGTTTTTCATCTTCCAATTGATATCAGAACCTACTAATTTAGCTCTTATCATAGCTCCTTCAATTAAGATACCACCTGTACCACAAAAGGGATCTAAAAGTAATTGACCTTCTTTTACATGAGATAAATTAACCATACACCTAGCTAATTTAGGACTCATAGAACCTGGATAAAAGAAAGGTCTTTTATGAGGTTTTAATTCTTGAAAGTGTTTTTTATTAATTTTATATTTTTCAATTCCTGCTAAAACTTCTTTTTTTGAAGCTACAACTCTAATAAAAGATTCAGGATTAGTAAGATTTACTTTAAAAGATTTAGTTTCATTGTGTTCTGATGAAGTCAATACCAAATGCCCTAATCTTCTTTCAATAGCTGATGTATCAATATCTACTTTTTCATATCTTTTAATTCTTACTACAAAATCTTTAGAAATATAACTATTCCAATCAATTGATTTAAACTCATTTTCTAAATTACTTATATCAACAATATCATCATTTTCTTCTGAATTATTAATATCTGTACGTGAAATAAGTTCATGTATTTCATGATTATAAGCTAATCTTATAGCTAAAATTTTATAATTTTTATAAAAATCTTCCTTGTTTAAAGACTTTAATAAAACTAGACCAAAAGTTATAGTTTCAATTTCACATTCGATTTCTTCAGTAGCTAAAACAGCTTTTAGCTCTGCCAAAGGAAGAGTTTCATGTTCTTGAGATTGAATAAGTAATAATTCCATTAATATAACCAACTATAATTAAAAATAACTAAAAATAAAAGAAAATAAATTAAATAAATTAAAAATTAAATTAATAAACTTAATTAGACAACTAAGGAATTAATGGAGCTAAGAAAGCCATTAAAAATATTAAAGCAAAATATAAAATCCACAAAATTGCTCCTAAAAACATTACAATAATTTCAGGATTACTGAATTCTCTTTTGACTGGTAGATTAGGCTCTTTGATTCTCCAAAATTCATTAATAGATTCCTGAATATTAATATAAACCCAAAAACTTAGCAAATAACCAAGAAACACATGAATTAAAGTATTTAAAACTGAAGAGTAAGATTCAATACCTTCTCTTTTAATGAAATTATTCATATCTTCAATTGTCTGATAAAAAACTATGATATTAGCTATTGGAATAAACATTAAAAATGTCCTTAAACCAGGACTAACATCTTTACCAAGATCATCTTTTAAATAACAATTAGTTTTATAAACCCAGTAATATACATATAAACCACCTGTAAGAAACATTAAAAGAAAAAATCTTCTTATAGGAAGAATATTTGAATATTTAGAAATATTATTCCTATTATTTAGATCATTATTCTGATGATTATTATAATTATTGTCTTGAATATCATTATAATTATTTAAATCATGATTAATATTTGAATCTTCTTTTTTATTTGAATTAATTGAATTTATAACCGCATCAATATTATTAGTATTATCTACTGGTGTATTATTGACTTTTACAGTTTCTATTTCTTCTTCTTCGATTGTTTCTTCAGGAACATAGCTATTTAAGATATGGTTTCTAGATACGGAACTACTTTCAAACCATTCCCCACAATGTTCACATTTTTCACCATCTGCAGCTATTTTTTCTCCACAGTATACACAATATTTCGTTTTTTTAGTTTCCATTTTATCCCTTAAAATTATGTTATTCTAAAATTATATCATTATATAAATAATTAGAAGTATTAATATTATTAGTAAAAAATATATATTTAAGCAAATTCAATTGTACTAGGTGGTTTATCACTTATAGATAAGGAAACATGAGTAACTTCAGATACTTCAGAAGTGATTCTTTTGGAAATAGTTCTTATAACATTCCATGGTAATTCTGGAACATAAGCAGTCATAGCATCAACTGAAGCTACCATTCTAAGAACAACAAGATAGCCAAAATCTCTTTGATCTTCTTTTACACCAGTAACTTTGGTATCAGTAAGAACAGCAAAATATTGCCATAGTGCTTTATCAACACCATTTTTCATGATTTCTTCTCTTACAATGGCATCAGCTTTTCTACATATTTCTAATTTTTCTTTTGAAAGTTCACCTATGACTCTAACAGCTAAACCTGGTCCTGGGAAAGGTTGTCTATAAATAAGTTCTTCTGGAAGATCTAATTCAAGCCCAATTTCCCTAACTTCATTCTTATACAAGTCACGAACTGGTTCTACAACATCTAAAACCATTCCACCAGGTAGAGCTAAGTTATGGTGTGATTTGATTTTTTCTTCACTTTCGATCCAATCTGGAGCTATTGTTCCTTGAACAAGGAATTTAGCTTCAATTTTTTCAGCTTCTCTTTCAAAAACATCGATGAAAACTTTTCCAATAATCTTTCTTTTCTCTTCTGGATCCTCTATTTCTGTAAGAGCTTCTAAAAATTCTTCACTTGCATCTACATAAATAAAGTTTAATCTATCTTCAAAGGTTTTACAAACTTCTTCAACTTCACCTTCACGAAGAAGACCATGATTAACAAAAACAGCTACTAAATTATCCCCGATAGCTTCTTTAACAAGTACAGAGCAGATAGAACTATCTACTCCCCCTGAAAGAGCTATTATAGTTTTTTCATCACCAATTTCGTCTTTTATTTTTTTAATAGATTCTTTTATAAATTCAGATGGATTAAGCATATATTAACACCTATGAATAAAATTTAGTAAATAATTTTAAATGATTCAACTTTTATATTAGATAATTACAAATGATCCAAGTTTTATTATAAATTTAACTTTTTAATTACAAATTTAAATTTTCAATTATAATTTATATTTTTATAAAA
>NIZT01000010.1 GCA_003315655.1 Candidatus Methanobinarius endosymbioticus | reverse complement strand
TTTAAATAAATTTTTAAATTAATATAATATATTATTAAAATATAATATGTAATAGAGTATAATTAGAAATAATATAAGATAATATAATAATTATTTATGTTTAAAAATCAATACTATTATATTTAAATTAATTAAATTTATAATATACAATATAATTTATTCATACATTGACAGGTTATACATACACAATTAAGTTTATACCTTATTTTTTTGATATTAAATTTTCCATACTATTCAATATACTATTTTCTATGGATAATTTCAGTTTATAGTCAAATAAACTATGAATCAATATTCTTTTAAATCCTTCTAATGCATATTTATCATAAGTGAAATTAATATTATTATATTCAATATCCATTAAGATTAGATTTTCTTGGTTTAGAGCTTTGATATTGTACTTTTCTTCAGGGTTTAACATGTCTTCAACATTCATCTCATTTTTTCCAACATAAAGAAAAATCCTCATCATTTTTCTTATCATGTTCCAAAGAAAACTTTCACAATAAACATCAATGAAAATTGAATCATGACTAGATTTATTAAAACTAACATCCTCAAAGTTTTTGAATCGACCTATATTTTTTAATTCTTCTACATAATTTGATTTTGTATAATCACCAGATTCTTTTAAATCATTTGAATATCTTAAAGATGATTTGAAATAATTAGGAGTCCCAGATTTTTGAGAATATGCATTATTAAAAATTTCAGGAACAATTATTTTAATATTATTAATAGTTCGTATAGGGGATTTTTGACTTCTTTTAGAAAAATTAATAAAATCATATTTACCTATAAATAATTTAGCTAAATTTTCCATAGCTTGAATATTTAAATTTTTTCAAAAAATATATATCTATAATGCCTACACTGAGCATATCGTGGTTTAAAACCATGTCTTATTGGAGCTTTAATTATTATTTGAATATCATCAGGAAGTTTATTGTTTATTTGATTAATCATAACTTCCCTGTCACTCCTGAAACTGATTACATTACCAAGACTATGAACTCCTCTTTCAGTTCTACCAGCTATTCCAAATTTAGCATCAGATAATTCATTAATATATCCCAATTTTTTTAAAATATATATTAATTCTCCTTCAACAGTTCCAATGATTAGGTTGACGTTGAAATCCATGGAAATAAGTCCCAATATAAGCAATTTTAAAAGCAATTTTCTTCATAAAACTTAAACCTACTATTAAAACTCAATATAATAAATAATAATTTACTATAATAGAATAGTTCCATATAATGGTATAAAATATAATGTATAAACTATAATGGGATAATACAATATAATAAAACATTAATTCAATATTATAATTATATCATATATATTCGATATTATAAGATATATTATTTTATAATATAAACATAACAAATACTACTAAAATGAAATATTAGCTAAACAAGTAAATAAGATATTGAACATATTCTAATAAGTATGAAATTTTTACTGGTGTTTTTATGAATAAAATTATTAAATATGGAATAATTGGGATTGTATTTGTTGTTATAATTCTATTTGGATTGAATATTATTTTTACATCAGAAAATGCAGGACAAAAAAATATTATTGATAAAATAATCAATATAAACGGAAATAATGAAGAAAATGTTTCAAAAAACAATAATACAATGTACAAGTATGGAAATTCAGAAATAGTTCATATCAAATCTAAAGCAAATGTAAATTCATTTATATCACAACTTAATAAGGAACAAGATTTGAAAAAGATAAATATAGATAAAATATCGAATAATTCGAATATTTATCAAACTAGTGATGGAATGTATGCTGTATTAATTATTAATTCAGAAAAAACAGAAGCTATTTTTATTAAATCTCCAACTCAAGAAGAATTGATTAAAGCAGCTGAACAAACCCTGGCTGGAGGAGATTTTATTGGTCAATTAAATGATAGATTAAATAATTTTAAAATTAATGGAAATCCAATAAATAAAAGTAACAATATAACTATTACAAATATAATATAAAAAATACAATACAATACTTAATATGAGCTAAATATTATAAAAACCATATAAGATTAGATACATTAGGTGCTCTTATGTCTTTTGAAGATAATAAAATGTTAATAATGCCTGCAGTTGATATAAAAAATGGAAAATGTGTTCAATTAGTTCAAGGAAAACCAGGAACTGAACAAGTAATAATAGACAATCCAGAAAAAGTAACTAAAAAATGGGAAGATGAAGGTGCTGAAATAATCCATGTGATTGATCTCGACGGAGCATTGAAAAGTAAAGATAATCTAAACACTATAAAAAAAATTCTAGGTGAAGTTAGTGTTCCGATTCAATTAGGCGGTGGAATTAGAAGTGTTGATTATGGAAAACAGCTTTTAAATCTGGATATAGAAAGACTTATAATAGGAACCATGGCCATTGAAAACCCACAAACTATAACTGAACTTTCTGACGAGTTTGGATCAGACAAAATCATGGTTTCTTTAGATAGTAAAGATTCTAAAGTAGTTATAAAAGGTTGGAAAGAAAAAATTAATAAAACCGCAACAGATGTTAGTAAAGAATTTCAAGAAGCAGGAGCAGGAAGCATATTATTTACTAATGTAGATGTTGAAGGTTTGTTAAAAGGTTTTGACATTCAACCAGCTGTTGATTTAGTAAATTCCGTGGATGTTCCTATTGTTTATTCTGGAGGAGTGACTACTATTCAAGATGTTAAAAAACTTACTAAAACGGGAGTTAAAGGAGTAGTTATTGGATCAGCTCTTTATAAAAATAAATTAAATATAAAAAAAGCTTTAAAATTACAAAATATCGAATAATTATAATATATAAAGTAAAATAATTATAATATATAATTAATTATAAAATGGAAATAATGATAATAATTTAATGTGAATATAATTATAAAATTATAATATTAATTATAGAAATAGATATTAAAAAATATTATATAAAAGATATAATATTCATGAATATATTATATGGTGCTAAAATGAAAACTGTTATGGCAACTGGAACTTTTGACCTATTACACCCAGGACACGGATTATATTTGCAAAAAGCTAAAGAACTTGGAGGAAAAGATGCTAAATTAGTAGTTGTTGTAGCTAGAGACTCGACTGTAAGAAGAAAAAAAAGAATTCCTATAATAGATGAATCTCAAAGATTAGAAATGATAAAAACGTTAAAACCAGTAGATGAAGCATATTTAGGCCATCCTACAGATATGTTTAAAATTGTAAGAGATTTAGGTCCAGACATTATAGCTATAGGCTCTGATCAAAGCTATGAAATAGACCATTTGAAAAAAGATCTTGAAAACCAAGGAATTGACTGTGAAGTTGAAAGAGTGAGTAATTACAGAAGAGCTAATTTAGATAGCACATGTAAAATCATAAAAAAAATAAAAAACTCTGAATTTTCAGAAAAAAGCTTAAAAAATTGTTAAATCAAATAAGAATCATTTTTGAGTTCATATTAGATTTTTATTAAATTTTCTCTTTATAATTTTTTTATTTTATATAGCTAAAAAACTTATTATATCCTATTTCTATTTTTTATATTTCATAGATCTACATATATTTTTATTGTTTTTATTATTTTTATATAAATTATAATATTTTATCATGTTTTTACACCATATTCATATTTTATATAGTATTATAATAGATTATTTTTATATTTTGATAAATTTTCAACTAATAATAAATAAATGTTCAATCTTGTAATTACATCAACTAAAATATGTACACAATTATAATTCTACTTAAATATTTATACTAATAAAACATATTTATAATATTATTAAAATATTGTTAATATTATTCCATTCATTATTAAGAAATTTTAAATATATTAATTATTTTAATATATGGTTTTAATTAATGATTATTAATCATATAAAAGTTATTAATTTTTAATAAATTAGGCCAATATTATTTAATTAATGTTAATATATAATAATATTAATTTATTGGTCTTAATTAATAAATTTAATCCGTTTGATTTATTTAACTAACTTAATTATTAAATTGAGTTAATTGATTTAATTATAGAATATAGAATTTTTTAAAATATTCATTATTATAGCAAATATTAGAATAAACTATAATTATTTAATAAAAAAGATATTTAAAGGTGTTTAAATGATAGAGATAAGTATTGTTGGTGGAAGCGGATATGCTGGGGGAGAATTAATTAGATTATTACAAAAGCACCCCAATATTGAAATAAAAAATATAACCTCTAGACAATATGATAAAACACTGATAAATAAAGTTCATCCCCATATACAAGGATCAGATCTAATATTTGAAGATTTATCTCCTAACAAACTTGATTCTGATTTAGTTTTCACAGCTACTCCCCATGGAGCATCTATGAATATTGTTCCAGAAATATTAGGTAGTGGAGCAAAGGTTATAGATTTAAGTGGAGACTATAGATTTAGAGACATAAATACTTATGAAAAGTGGTATGGAATGACACATACATCCCCATTTGATTCTGTTTATGGACTTCCTGAAATTTACAGAGAAGAAATTAAAAAGAGTCAATTGGTAGCTAATCCGGGATGTTTTCCTACAGGAGCTATTTTAGCTAATCTCCCATTATCAAAAGAAAAATTAGTGGAAAATATAGTTGTCGATTCGAAAACAGGTGTTAGTGGAGGAGGAGTCAATCCAAGTCCAATATTTCATTATTCTAACTGTGCAGATAATGTTGTTCCATATAAATTAATTAGTCATAGACATGGCCCTGAAATTCAACAAGAATTAGGAGCGTTTTCAGATGTTAAAGTTTCATTTACACCACATTTAGTTCCAGTTATTCGAGGTATATTAACTACAAGTCATAGTTTCTTAAAAGAATATGATAATCCTGAAGATGATAAAGAAAATATAAGAAAGATTTATGAAAATCAATATAAAGATGAATTTTTCGTTAAAATTCTTGATGATGGAGAAATTCCTACTTTAAATTCTGTAAGAGGATCAAATTTTGCACATATTGGCGGATTTGAAGTAGATGAAAATGGAAGATTGATTGTTATATCTGCTATAGATAATTTAGTTAAAGGAGCTTCTGGACAAGCAATTCATAATATGAATATAATGTGCGGATTTAAAGAAGAAACAGCTATAGATGGATATGGAATGAAACCATAAATCATTATAAAATATAATTACTAAAAATAGATATTTTTATGAAATGTAAATTATTATGAAATATAAATATAATTATATAAATAGATATTAAAAAATAGATATTAAAAAGATGATTAAAATGAAAACAATTATAATCTATTTTTCAGAAGGAGGAACTAGTAGAATAGTTTTTAAAACTCTTTCTGAACGTTTAAATACTGATTTAATTGAAGTAAGAGATTTAAAAAAAGGGATGGATTTGTAGGTAGAATATTTTCATCCATAGATGCTTTAGAGAAAGTAAAACTGAAATAAGTCCTTCAAAAATTGATTTAGAAGAATATGGTTTAATTTATTTTGGTACTCCTACTTGGGCAAATAATGCTACTCCTGCAATAATATAATTATTAATTGTATTTATACAATATAACTCATGTTCATATAAACAATATAATAAATAATTTATATTAATACTTTCACAAATGTATGGCTATATATGATTATAATTATATTTTCATACTATTATTAAATACTAATTTATACAATAATTAAAATAATATAATAAAAATTATTATGGTGCTTTAATGTTAGAAAAATATATGGATTCTTATAAGGCATTAATCATTATCCCTGTAATAGTAACAATTATAGCAGTGGGTGTAATAGCCTTTAATGGAATAGAGGAAGAAATTGAATTGAAAGGAGGTTCAATTGCTGTTTTAGAATTGAACGAACCTATGAGTTCATCTTCCTTAGAAAATCAATTGAAAAGTTCCTTGAATAAACAAGGACTATCTGTTAATGAAGTTGATGTTGTAAGTAATAGTGGAAAAGATGTTACTGTACAAATGGAAAGCGAAATTAATTCAACCGCCTTTGATAATGCTTTAGCAGGAAAAGGAAATATTAGTAGTTATAATGCAATTGGACCAGTACTAAGTGAAGAAGCTATGGTTCAAGTTTATTGGGCTATGGCATTTGCATTTATTTTCATGTCCATGACGGTATTTATAATATTCAGAGAGCTTGGCCCGTCTTTAGGAGTAATATTAGCTGCAGGGTCCGATATAATTATAGCTATTGCAGGAATGTCTATATTTAATATCCCATTATCAATAGCTTCTGTTGGAGCACTCCTTATGTTGATAGGTTACAGTGTGGATACCGATATTCTACTTACAACAAGAATACTGAAAAGAAGCGAAGGTACAGTAGTCGAAAGAGCTAAAGAGGCTATTAAAACAGGAATGACAATGTCGATTGGAGCTATTGCAACAATGGTTGTCTTATATGTTGTAACAATAGTCATGATACCTGATGCATCGACTTTAAGTGATATTGCAGCTGTTTTAATGATAGGATTGATTGCAGATATTTTAACAACATGGGTTATGAACCTTGGAATTCTTAGATGGTATGTGGAGAGGAAAAAATGAAAAAGAGACATGTAAAAGAATATTTCAAGGATAAACGAGTCATTTTATTATTTATATTGATTATAGCTAGTATAATTAGTATTTCTACTCTTGGAATTCAACAAGGACTTGATTTGAAAGGAGGATCATTGATACAACTTAAACTTGATGAATCAGTGAATAAAGAAACAATGGACATCGTAACCACTGTTTTAGATAAACGTCTTAATTTATATGGAGTACAAGACGTTAAAGTGAGATCAAGTGGAGATCAACTTGTTATAATTGAAATGGCAGGTGTATCACCAGAGGAAGTCGAAAGACTGATAGGAAATCCTGGAAAATTTGAAGCTAGAATAGGTAATGAAAGTGCACCAGTCGTTCTTACTGGAGCAGAAATTACATCTGTAGATATGTATGAACTAACTGACACTCAATGGATGGTTCCATTTAAAGTATCTCCTATAGGAGCTCAAAAATTTGCAGAATTAGCAAAAGGAAAAGGTGGAGAAAAAGTTTACATGTATTTAGATGGTAAACTTATTGATAAAAACCCTCTAGAACTTTCACCAGAATTAGCTAATGGAAAAGGAGCAACCGAATTAAGTGTTACTGGTGGAGCATCTACTATTGAAGAGGCTCAAACTCGAGCACAATCAATTTATACAGTTTTAAAAACAGGATCCCTCCCAGTCAAAATAAAAGTTGTTGGAGCCAGTGCAGTATCTCCAGAATTAGGAGATCTATTCTTAAATGGTGCGATTATTGCAGGTTTACTAGCTATATTGGCAATATCAATCATCATATATATCAAATATAGAAAACCATTGTTAGTTATACCAATTATTATTACAAGTATTTCTGAAGTATTGATTGTTATGGGAATAGCTTCTGTTATTCATTGGAATATAGATTTATCAGCCATTGCAGGATTGATTGCATCAGTTGGAACTGGTGTGGACGATCAAATTATCATTACTGACGAAGTTTTAGGTAAACAAGCAAAAGGAGAAACCACTGAAAAACGTAGAAGAACTCGAACAAAAATGAGTGTTAAAAATGCATTATTTATCGTATTTGCATCTGCAGGTACTTTAATTGCAGCTATGTTACCACTTGCATATGTAGGATTTGCAAGAGGAAGTAGTGGAATAGGAACCTTAGCTGGTTTTGCATTCACCACAATTATTGGCGTTTTAGTGGGAATATTTATTACAAGACCCGCTTATGCAAAATTCGTGGAAATATTTTTAAGGTAGATCAATTTTCAAATAAAATTAACTTGAAAAACAAAAATAAATCACTCATAACAAATAAAATATCTAAATAATTATAAATTGATATCTAATAATAATATCTAACTATAACATATGATTATAATGCTGATTATAATGATCTAATATTTATTATATTTATATAAAAAAACTCCAATGAAAAAAATATTCAACTAAAAGAGAATTTATCTTAAAAATAGAAGATAAATTTAAAAATATATTTAAAACAAAAATATATTGTCAAAATAATAAAAATTAATAAAATAAATAGAAAATAATAAAATTAGAAATAAAATTATTATACATTTAATGTAATAGATTCAATCAGTTTTGTATCCTTTATTGTTGAGAGTTTTTCCAAGAATTTTAATAGCTTCTTTGTCTTTTTCACTACCTACTTTATTAATAACTCTTTGAGATTCCTTGAATCTACCTAAAAAATAATCTTTTTGATCATCACCAACTAGATCTATTCTTGTAAAGTTTACTAAAGATTCTATCAAGGAATAAAAACCTCTATTAGGTGCTTTAGCACATTTATTACACAACATTAATTCTTCAACTTCAGAAATTATAACTTTTGCTTCTGATTTATTGACAGGATCACTTTTTTTAACAGCATCTTTAATATTTTCCACATGACATTTGAAATAAGCATCAACACCTTTCAAATAAGGAATATTATAATTAAAATTGTTAGAAGTAGATTTATTAAAATTAGATATTTTAAAATTAGAATCTTCAAAAAGATTTTCAGGAGTATTATCAACAGTCGAAAATGTAAATAATACAGGATCTGAACTTATATTTACAATAAATTCTTTTTGATTAACAATGTTACTTAATGTAGTACTACCTTCAAAAATACGACACATTATTTTATTTTTAGCTTTACAAATAATACCAATAGGAGCTGCATTTTTTGAACCTTTATCATCAATAGTGGTTATTATAGCTTCATATTGTAATCCTTTTTCCATCCCTATATCATCCAGATCAATATTCATATTGTATAATCTGTATTTTTCACTATATAATTCTAATTATTTTAACTTATTTTAATAATTAATATAAAATATTATTTATTATTTAGGATCATGAAATGATTATAATTCTATGAAATTTAAGTATCATTTGACTATAAAATTTAAATAGGATGATTAACAAAATTATTTAAAACAAACAAAAAAATATTTAAAAATATCAAATCATTTGGAGATACTATGGAATACAAAATGTATAGTGAGGTATTTGAACAACCAGATTCAATTAGAAAAACATTTGAAATGGAATTAGTTAATATGGATAAAATATCTGCTAAACTATCTGAAGTAAATCGTATTTATTTAATTGGGTGCGGAAGCTCATTATCCACTGCTTATACAGCTAAAAATGCTCTTGAAATGGTAACTGATTTGGATATTGATGTTTTTACAGGATATGAATTTTATTATAATAAAAAATTAGATAATGAAAATTCAGCAGTGATATTTACTTCACAATCTGGTGAAACAGCTGATACTTTAGCAGCTCTTAGGAGAGCAAATGAATTAGGAATTCATACTATAACTATTTCAAACAAAAAAGACAGTTCCATGATAAAAGAAGCAAAATATCCTATTATTACACGATGTGGAAGAGAAGAAGCTATTCTCGGAACTAAAACATATGTTACACAGTTATCTGCATTATATTACATACTATTTTCAGCTTCTGATTATGAAAAATCTGATGAATTAATTAAAGAACTTATGTCAATTCCCACTTTAATGCAAAAACTTATTGAAGAAACAGAAGAAGAAAATAAAAAATTAGCATATGAACTTAAGGATGAAGAAATATTCTATGCTATGGGAAGTGGCCCTAATTTTGGATTAGCTTATAAATTAGCTATGACTATGTTAATGGAAGGGGCTTTAAAACATTCATGCCCATTATATGCTTCTGAATTTAGACATGGTTTAATCGAAAGAGCTGAAAAAGACGTTCCAATTATTATCCTTGATTCAGATTATCCATCTGATGAAATTACCCAAAAAGCTATTGATTTCTGTGAAAAAATAAAAGTTAAAACATTAGTATTTAGAATGAAAGACTATTCAGAAATAAATAACTTATTATCACCATTTATACTTGTAATTCCACTTGAATGGTTTGTTTTCTATTTAGCTCATTATAATGGAAAAGATCCTGGAAGTACAAGACATATCGGTAAAGTAAGATACAAATAATATAAATAAAAACAATAAAGATAGATTAAATAAAAAATTATTTAATATCCATCTTTAATTTTTTAACTTCCACTTTAGGAAGTTCTAAATAAAGAACACCATTGGAAAATTCTGCGTTACAACCACCCATTTTTACCTTAGATGGTAATGTAATAACTCTTTTAGCAGGACCATGAGTTCTTCCTTTTATTAAATATAAAGGTTCTTCTTTTTCACAGTTTTCGTCATCTTCACATTTATCTCCAAAGTAAGCGACAATAGATAATTCTTTATCTGAAATTTCTACATCAATTTCATCTTTATCTACACCAGGAAGATTGACTTTTACATAAAAGAACTCATCAATATCTATTAAATCAAGATCGATTTTACCGGGAGCAGTTTCTTTATACTCACTTATTTTAGAATCAACTTCTTTTTGGAAACTTTTAAGGTTAACAAAAATATCATCCATTGTTTTTCCAAACTCATTAGCTACTCTTCCAGCTACTGTTTTTCCTTTTTCTACTCTTTTATCCATTTTGTCTGAAATATCATCATATTTATCTTTATCAAGTTTACGTCGTTCGCTCATTTTTAATCACCTTGTAAGCATGAATATAAGTTTTTAATTATCAACTTATATTGATTCCATATATTTGTTATTAGTATATTAGCATAAGTTATTATTATAACTTTTGGTAATTTAAATATTTTATATTATAAAAATGAAAAAAATGAAATATATCAAAGTATACAAAATTCATTTAGTAAAAAATAAAATAATTAACATTATTTCAAATATTATATCAAAATTTATATATGTTTATCAATACATTAAAATTGTATAGGGTTTTTGCTCTATAAATATAATTTATTAATTTAAACTCACAGGGGGTGAAAATATAATAAAAAAGTAATTTCGATTTTTTTATTAGTCATATTTGGTCTGTTTTTAATTATCTTATCTAGTGTTTCAGCAGCTAATCAAACCATAAACTCAACAAGTACTGGAGGTGTTTTTCAAGGCATATCCAATACTGGATCTGGAAACATTTTATTTTTACAACCAGGAACTTATAATAAAATCAATCAAGACACAAATATAACTATAAACAAAAACATCATAATAAAAGGCAATGGATCAAAAAATAATGTGCTTGTCGATGCACAAAGACTATCAGGAATATTTACAATAGCTAATAACATTAATGTGACATTTGTAAATATTACATTTATTAATGGATACACATTATCCAATGGAGGAGTAATATATAATCCATATTCAGTTACAAACATTGAATATCATAAATTGTACATTTGCTAATAATACTGGACGTGATGGTGGAGCAGTTTACAATTATGGTAATAATGGAATTATAAGTAATAATGAGTTCATTAATAATACAGCTAATATTAATGGTGGTGCAATTCAGAATTATGGTGTTAATATTATAATAAATAATAATAATTTTACCAATAATAATACATCTCTTACAATTGGTGGAGCAATCATGACTGCTGGTGTAAATAGTCTTATAATCAATAATAGTTTCGTTAACAATACTTCTTTGAAATAATGGTGCTGGAGCTATTTTAGTAGGAGTTTTTGCTGTAAATACCATTATAATCAATAATAATTTTACAAACAATAAAAGATTAAATGGTGGAGCACTTGTTATTAGTGGTACACAAAAGTGTAGCAGAATAAACAATAATTTCATTAATAATTCTGCAACTACTAATGATGGAGGAATTTACAACCGAAGAAATAATACTTCAGCTTTTAATAATACCTTTATTGGAAATACTGCTGGAAATTTTGGTGGAGCTATTTTTAATAATATTAATGGCAATATGAGTGTTTTTAAAAATTCCATGTCAGATAATACTGCAAATTTAGGACAAATGATTTATAATGAAGGTAGAATGGGAGTTTTAAACCTAACTTTTATTGCTAATTCAACTTGGCTTGTTAATAAAGGTTCTACAATTATTTTATATGCTAAGCTTCTTGATGATATGGGTAACACTGTTACAGGACAAAATATTAGTTTCTATATTAATGGAATTTTCTTTGCAAATATAACTTCTATTGAAGGATATGCAAATATAAATTACACTATTCCGTCAAATACACTTTTATCCCTATATCAGGAGAATATGCAGGTAACGGTGATTACAATATATTAATCAATAATGGACTATTGAGAATAAAAATACCAACTATCACAACTGTAAGTGTTCCAGATAATCTCACTGTTGGAGATACAGTAACTATTGAAAGTAGATTAACAGATGAAGACGAAAATATCCTTCCAGACGCAACAAGTGATTTCTATGTAGATGGTGAAAAAATTGGTTCTGCAATAACAGATGAATATCGAATTGCAAGAATTAATCATACTTTCAATAAAGTAGGAAACCCACTTGTTGAAGCAAAATATCTAGGAAATGACACATATTATCCAAGTAATGCTACCAATCAAACCACAACAAGAGATAATAAAATAACACCACCAGAACCAACTCCAAAACTTGACCCTATAAACAACACAAATACTAGTTCTGATCCTATTCCGGATTCAAATACTAATTATACTTTTAATCCCGAAGATACCGATTATGTAACAAATAACAATCTAAATACTACAAATGCTGCAACACTGAAAAAAACAGGAAATCCAATATTCATTAAAAAAATATTAAAAATTAATCTAGCTAACGATAGGTAGTTAAAATAAGTGTTCAATAATATAAAAAATATAAAAAAATAATAAACTAAAAAAAATTATTAAATATAAAAAATTATTAATATATTTAAAAGATTATAAAAAGAAATTGTTTTAAAAAAATTAATTACATTTCATGATAATTATCTTCATTGTAATTATCTTCATTGTAATTATCTTCATTGTAATTATCTTCATTGTAATTATCATTTTCTTCAATATCTTCATTATTGTCTCTTTCTATCTTTTTGATATTAGCTAATTTAGAAACTATATTTTCTATTCCTTTTCCTTCATAAGCAGATATAAACAAATAATCATCAATTTTTTCAAGATAGTTATCTAAATAGATGAAATCATCCTCAGAAATAGAATTTTTTTCTTGATTTTCTTTATTCATTTGAGCTATATCTATCTTGTTGAAAAGATAAACCATTGAAACATTGAAAATTCGTTGAATTTCTTCAGAAAGACTATATTGACTTTCAATAGGGAAACCACAAGTTTCAGAAACATCTATTATAAAGAAAATTGCATCAGCTAAATGTTCAAGGGTAACCATCGCATTTAACTCAATTTCATTCATATCTAAAATAGGCCTATCAAGAAGTCCAGGAGTATCAATAATTTGTATTTTCTTCCAATTTTTTTCAAGGTGACCAATTTGAATTCTTTTGGTAGTAAAAGGATAATTAGCTACTTCAGGACTAGCATCAGTAATTTGACGAAGTAATGTAGATTTACCTACATTAGGAAATCCTGCTATAACAATAGTAGTAGCTTCAAAATCAATGGTTGGCATATTTCTAAGATTAGCTTTTGTAAAGTCTAAAAAATCAAGATCTTTTTTGATTTTATTTACAACTGATGCTATACGACCATAAGCTTGTTTTTGAAGACTAGAAGCTTTTTCAGGAGCAGATCTACGGATTCTATTAGAATAATCTTTTTCAAGTTGAGTTATTATCCCATAAGCCCAATTTAAAGCACCCAACGCTTTTTTCATATCATCCACACCTACAGTAATATCAATGTAGTCTTGATAAAACTCAGGAAGCGTTTCTATATTTGGAACTCTATCTAAAATCATTTTAAGTCTATCTTTTATCACCTGACAAGCGGTTATAACCCTTATTTCTTCAATTCTTTTAGATTTTAAGTGTCTTGGAATTTTTGAAGTTCTAGCTAAATCAGCTGCTTTTTTCCCTCTTCTGAATCCTTTATCTAACAATTCATCAGGAGTAGGGATAGTTGGAATCATCATGATATTAACCTAAACATGTATAATTTAATTTTGTATAATTTTATTGTACATAATTTAATTTTAATTGTAATAATGAATTATTTTTGTTAATAAAATATTTTATAAATAAATTATTTTTATAATTATATTCTTTATTTTTATAATTAATTTAAATTCACAATAATTAAATTTATAATATTAAATATATATATAATGGTGATATTAAATTGTAATATTAAATTTTATAATAATTTATTTATATTTTATAAGACATTTTTTATAAAAATACATAACTAATTAAAAAAAATATTATTATTATATAATCTTTATAAAACTACTAATAAAAATTACTAAATAATTTATTTATATTCTTTAACAATTATAAAAAGTATATTATAAATAATTTTATTATAAATAAATTTATAAATAAAAGTATATAAATCTAATATCTATAATAGAGAAAAATTTTAGATTCATAAAATTTAAGTTTAAAAAATATAACAAAATATTAAATGTTATTAAATAATATTAAAAATATAATAATTATATATTATAATTAGTATTACAAAATTAAATTCGTCTTGTTTTATTATTAAAAAATTATTGAATGTTATAAATCAAAATATATTAAATACAGCTAATAAAAGAATTAAATAAGATAATAGAAAGCTTTTTAAAGAACTTATTTTTCTTAATTTAACAATAATTTTACCAAAACCTTTATATACTACTTAATACTAAACAATAAATAGTCAATGAGTATAGCGATTGGTTGGTATAGATATATAATCCATAATGACACCTTCATAAAGGATTTATAATGACATGTTTGATAGCTTGGAAGAAATAATAAACTATCATAAGTAAGCAGCCCCTCCCCCCTTATTTTCGTTTGTTTTTTCTAGTTTTATTCTTTCTTCTAAAAACACGAATTAAATAGTTATATCTAATTTAATAGTGTTAAGTTTTAGATTTTTAGTTTATCTAATTATTTTTATTTTATCTAAATAATCATTTTAATATAAGTTAAATTGATAAAACTAATAATTATAAGTAACACTAAACTATTTTTATTCCAGATACTCTTTTTATTCTATATTTATTTAATATAATAATATAATGAAATAATTAAAAAAATAAGATAAATAAGATATATAAGAGTAAATAAAGTAAATAAATAAAATGTTATATCAAAAAGAACAGAATATAAAATGTTATATTAAATAAAGATTAGAAATTTAAATGCTCGCATTCAATAGTGCTGCTATTTAATAGTTCAGCATTTATACCTGCATCAAATAATATACGAATTCCAACACGTTTTAAAAAAATTTAAAAAAATAATATCTGAAAAAGTAATATAAAATATAAAAATAATATAAAAACCAAAAATAGTAAGAAATAGTATAGAAATAATATAAAATATGGATTATAGAAAAAAAACTATTAAAATAGAATTATTTGAATGTTTGACCTTGAAAAGTGAAAATATTTGTATCACTTTCTAACCAGCAATTAGAATTTAAACCTGCCTTTAAACAAGTATTATCTAAAAAAGATTTACTATCCATATTATATTCAGTAGCTACTTGAGAAAGAAGTAAACCTTTATTGAATCTTTTCTCTATAATTAAACCATCTTCACCAATATTCACTTTTTTAACATAATCATTAGGATTAGTTACTTCAAGAAGTTTTGGTTTCGTTAAAACAGTTACTTCAATATCAATATCTTTAAATTCATCCTTAGTTAAACTAGGAAATCTAGGATCATTCACAGCTGCAGAAATAGCTACATCAATAGTCGCATCAATAAGAGGAGCTATTGGTTCAGGATATCCAATACAACCCCTAAGTTCTTCATTTTTATTTAAAGTTACAAAAACTCTTAATTTTTCTTTTAGATAATCAGGACAATCTTTTGGAATATCTAATTTTGTACCCTTTTCTAAGTAATTTTCAATTGCCTGTTTAGCTATTCTTATCAAATATTTACCATCATCATTACTTAACATAAGGCATTCCTCCCATGAAATCTAAGTTAAATTTGAATTAAATATATATATATATATATATATTAAATAGAAATTAGCTACTTACCCCCAACTGTAGCATTTAGAATTCTAGTATGTGGACCTCCATCTCCAACTGGAGCACTTTGTCCTGATTTTCCACAAAAACCAATTCCTAATTTAAAATCATTTCCTATCCCATCCACATTTTTCAATGTTTCTAAAACATTTCCAGATAATGAAACATCTCTTAAAGGACCTTTAATTTCTCTATTTTCTATTTCAAATGATTCAACTGCATTGAATTGGAAAATTCCTTTTCCAGTGTCAACTTGACCCCCTCTTGAACCTTTAAGATAAATTCCTTCAGAAATATCTTCAATTAATTCGTCAAAATTCATATCTCCAGGTTCTAAATAAGTATTACTCATTCGAACAATAGGTTGTTCACTAACTATAGATCTTACATTTCCTGAAGACTTCATTCCTAATTTTGATGCAGATTCTCTTGAACTAAGTAATGAGACCAATTCTCCATTTTTTACTAGTTGATTTTTCTTTGTTTTTATACCTTCACCATCATAAGCATAATATCCAAAACCATTCATATTACTTGCATCATCTATAATATTTACAATATCAGAGCCGATTACATTATTCATTTTTCCTTTTAAAATTGAATCATTTTGAAGTATCAAATCAGCTTCAACAGCATGACCTAATGCTTCATGAACAAAAACTCCAGTAAGTTCATTATCTGTGATAATCGAAAATTTACCTGAAGGAGGAGTACTAGCCTTTAATAACCTATTTGTTTTTTCACCTATCTTTCTTCCGAATTGTTCAATATCTTGATCTTCTAAAGATTCAAATCCTTTTGCTCCTCCAATACTTCCATGCCCAAATTGAATATTTTCTCCAGATGAAGCAGCTACATTTAAAAAAAGTCCTACTCTTGCTTCATCAAGCAATATAGAACTTCCTTCACTATTTGAAAATAAAGATTTAGATTCACTATCATAATAACTAACAGTAGTGCTTACAACTTCATCAAAAGTTGCTGATTTACTAGCATCAATTATTATCTCTTTTTTGTCTTCAATACTCACATCTTCAAATGAAATCTTCCTAGGAGTTTTAACTTTATCATCTACAGTTTCAGCTTCAGCTAATTTAACATCTCCTTTTAAAACATTCGATAATTTCATAGCCGTATTTGCTATTTCATCTATTTTATTTAGATCACTAGTAAAAGCAAATCCCCAAGCACCATTATTTAAAACCCTTATTCTAACACCAATATCAATCCCTGTGTTTATTTCTTGAATTTTATTATCTTTCATTATAATGTTTGTACTATTTCCTTCAACTGCTCTTATATCCACATAATCAACATTTGAGCTAATATTATCTATTGTTTTTCTAAAAATATCTAAATTTTCTTCCATACTATTCTTCCCAATTTATTAGTGATTAAATAATTTTATAAAAATTTCATTAAAATTAATAGAATTAATAAAATTTAGTATAATATTATAATATATTATCTATTTTTAAACTTATCAAGCTTACTATCAAAATATCAAAGTAATTATTTTTAAAATATTAATAAAAATCGAGTTCTTTTGAATTTTTTTAAAAGTAAATTTAAAAAGAAAAAATATGGTTTTTAGATAGCAATAGGATTGAGTATAAGTTATAAGTTAAATTAAAGGATTTTTAGAAATTTTGAAGGCAACATTTAAATACCATGCTTAATAATTAAGAATTGGTATTAGAAATAAATGCTTTAATGTCTAATCAGAGATAAGTTATAAGTGATTATAATATATCACACAAGGAAAAATCCTTTTTAAAACTAAAGTTTACAATTTAAAAAATCATGACGAATTGAGATTATATAACCTAATTTATTGAATGATTATTAAAAAAAATATTTTATCTGAAAAAAGAGTAAAAAATGTCTAAATTCAACTTTAAGGAGTTGAATAGTATATTAAACACTGGGGGAGATAAAAGGATTAAAATTATAAAAATCGTGGTAAAAATAATTTTTATTCAAAAATTATCAGAATAATTAATTCAAAACTTAATTAACTGAAAATTGAATCAAATGATCAAATTTGAATATAATTATAAAGTTAATAAAAAAAATTCAATAAAAAATTAGCTAAAAATTATACTGTTTACCAACATCAACAATGCATTAAAAACAGTGAAAAGAAAATTAAGAACAATTTAATTCATTAAATGAATTTGTAATAATAAAATTTTATCAAAAATAGTATTGGAGAAGATAATTTGAAAATTAGAAAAGAAGGATTTTTTATAGGAATTTCCTTAATATTTATTATATCATTATTCTGTGTAGCAGCAGTTGCAGCTAGTTCAATTACAGTAACATCGAAACCAAGTGCAAAAAATAGCTTGGTATACAAGGATTATACAGTGACGTAGGAAAATCAATGCCCCGTGTGTTGCCATATTGGAACATTGATATTTAATCCTAAAGGTATTTATGAAGGAGAATTAATTTGTTCAAGATGTGGAACAGATTATTGTAGTGTTACTGGAAAAGATAAAGATGGTGGAGGACCAAGAGCTCATTTAACAGTTGATGGAAATCATACAGAACATGAAAATGATAGAAATTCCACAAATAAAGAAAATAAAACTAATGAAAATACCTTAAGAAATTTAATACTGAATGAAATAGACTTCAGTTCATACTCACAGATTACTTCAACTATATTAGAAAAAATATTATAATAATATTATAATCAATTCTCCAACTTAAAAAACAATAAAAACTTAATTAGATTACTATTGATAAAAAGTTAAAAATTAAATCTTTGAAATTTAAATCTTTGAAATGCAAAAATATTTATATCAATAAAAACTAATACGGTTGTGTAAATAAAGTGTTGATTTTTTTAAATAATTAATGAAAATTGTTTAGATTTATTTTATAAAATTAACACAAATACCAATACACAAGAAGTGAAAAATATGCAAATTCAACCCGATTTACAACATTTTTGTTGTGGTCCTAAAGGGCTGCGAAATCGAAATCACCTATGGTGAAATGATGGATGCAGAATAATTAGATAATTATATATAATTACGTATTAATTATTGTACAAACTATTTCTGAAATTTTTTAGTAGATTAAATCCACTATTCTTTTTATTTTAAAAAAAAATAAAAAATTAATACTAATTTTAAATAAATTCACTATCAAACTTAAATATATTCATAATACTGTACTTTTTAATTTTTTAGTTGAATATAATAAATCAAATTAAAAAATCATTACTCAAGGAATATATTAAAAATAGAAGAAATTATTGGGAATCCATGAATAAAAGTATTGTTAATTCTGGCCAAAAGATTCCTAAAAGTATTAAAGGCAATATAACATTATCATTACAATTAAATGAAACAAATTTCCGTGATCTTTTTTCTTTTCTTTTTTCAGAGAATCCTTGATTATATACCTCTTTTCTAATTATGGAATAGGTTATGTTAACTATAATAAATAAAACATCATAAAAAATAACAGGAATCATTTGAGTAGGGTTTTTAAGACCCCATTTAGTAAATATTAGTAATAGGGCTAATGAAAAGCAAAAAAATCATGTTTCTCCAAACAATTTTATTTGTTATTACATCAATTTGGTCTATTAACCAATGATATTTATTCCAAAACGAACCAACAACAAAAAAGCTAGCAATAAAAATGAAAATAGAATATAAAAAGCTTATTATATCAGAATATCCAAAACTTGTTGGCAAAGGAATCTCTAAAACCATTATAGTAATGATAATTGCCATTATCCCATCACTGAAAAACTCAAATCTATGCTTTAGAAGACACATTCAAAAAAATCATCCCTATTTCATCAATAAAATTATAATCTGGTTAATAGTAGTAATTAATTATAATAAGTTTATTAAAATTAATCAATTATTATATTATAATTAATATATTAAAATAATATTTTCAATTAATTAGTTAGTAATCCATGTTTAATATAGTTATTTCATTTACTTTATTTCATTTACTAATTAATAAATAAAATTTATAAAATAAAATTTAAATCTTTTTAATTTAATTATATTAGTTAAATTATTTAATAAATAAATTAATAATTATATAAATAAACAATGTAATAATAAAATAAGAGAATAACAAACTAATAAGTGATAAACTAATAAATTATAAATAAGGGATGATATAATGGTTATTGTTATCGGAGGTGGGGCGGAGCAGGAATCATAGCTATGGAATTAGCTTTAAAAAATATTCCTGTGACCATAATTGAAAAAGGCCCCTCCATTAAATCAAAAGATGCTTTTAAATATTACGATCCTAGTGATGAGGAAATTGATCTTCTTAAAACAACATGTATTGGGGTTTTAAAACAATATCGGCAAGAAATTGAGTTAAAGTTCTTGAAGATGAATTAAAATATTATGACATACAATTATCTAAATAATTAGATGAAGTAGAAAAATTACTTTCAATCCATGAAATGAATGAGAATCATTTTGGAGAAGAAACAAAAAAATTTATTAAAGCATCTGAAAAACTTAATTTAAACCCAATGAAAATGCCAAAATTTATCAGAGATGAATGATTTGATTGTATACCTTGTAGAAAGTGTGCATTTGGATGTCTTAAAGATGCAAAATGGACATCTTCAGATTTTATAAAAATAGCTATAGAAAATGGAGCTGAATATTTAGATAATACAGAAGTTGTAGAAATAATTGAAGAGAATAATTCAGTAAAAGGAGTTATAGTTGAAAATAATGGAAATGAAAAAAATGAAATCAAAACCATTTATTCTGATATATTCATATCTTCTGCAGGAGTTATAAATACTGCAACATTACTTCAAAAATTAGGATTACCTGCTGGAGAAAATCTATTTATGGATCCTTTCGTGACAGTTGGAGGAGTGATTAAGAATATTGATTTTAATAAAGAAGTTCAGATGAATAGTTTAGTGATAGGGAAAAATTTCATTCTTGCACCTCATTATTCCAAATTTTTAGCTGATGAACTTGAAGAAACAGGTGCAAATGAATCTGATATTTTAGGAATAATGGTCAAAGTACCTGATAATAATTACGGATACATAAAAAATGGAAAAGTAATTGAAAAGAATTCTATAAAAGATGTTAGATTAATAGCTGAAGGTTCAGCTACAGCCGGATCAATATTAGTAAAATATGGAGTAGACCCAAATACAATAGTTTCAACCAATTTAAGAGGCGTTCATCCGGGTGGAACAGCTGCAATTGAAAAAATTGTAAATGAAAACTTAAAAACAAAAATTAAAGGTTTGTATATTAGTAGTGCTAGTGCTTTACCTAAATCTCCAGGAAAACCCCCAATTTTAACAATTTTAGCTTTATCTAAAAGATTAGCGAAACATGTAATATCTAATTAGATCAAAATAAGTAAATAAATCAAGATAAAATTATATAGTATAAAATAATTATAAATAAATAGTTATATAATAAAATATTATATAAATATAGTTTTAAACTACTTTTAAAGCATTAAATAATTAATTATTGGAGGGAAATAATATCAAAGTTAATCATGATAAAAAGATTAAAAAATAATCATAGCATTGTTTTTAATATCAGTTTTTTTAATAGCTGTTCAAATATCTTCTGCAGCTGAGATAACTACAAAAAATGGGGAACTGATGCAGATGTTACAAAGAATAGTTTAATCAAAAAAAATATTCCTAAAACAGAACTTAGTATTAAAATTATAAAAGCTGCTAAAAAAGGAATTTCAATAGTAAAATTTGGAAATGGAAAAAGTAAAAAAGTATTAATGGTTGCAGGAGTACATGGAAGTGAACTATCATCACAAATTGCAGCTATGCACCTTATCAATAAATTAGATAAGAAAAAAAACTTAAAAGATACTATATATATAATTCCATTTGTTTCACCAAAAGCAACAGCTAAAAATCAAAGATTCCATAATGGACAAAATTTGAATTCAATAGCTAATAGAAAAGGAAGTGTAACAAATAATATAGTAAAATTTACTAAATCAAATGGCATAAGTTCAGTTGGAGATTATCATTGTACAATGTCTGGAGGAAATCCTGGAAAAAATGTAATTATGGGTTCAAAAATTCCAACAGTTGAAAGTGCTGAAATGGCAATAGCTATTTCCAAATTAACACAACATCCTCATAGAAATCATTATAAAGCAGGAGCAGATTATCCTGGTGCTCTTGAAGATATTTTAAATTTAGCAGGTATACCTTCAGTTATTTGTGAAGTTAAAACTCTTCATGGAAAAGTAGCTTCAAAAAGTCCTGCTCATTCATATAAGCAGATGATTGGATTTTTAAAATACAACAAAATAATTTAAAAAAAAATAATAAATTTATAATTTAATTATTTCTAATCTTTAAATTAATATTTAGATTAATTTTTATTATTTTTAATTATCTTCTGCTTATTATTTTTATTTATTATTTCTAATTTTTATTTTATTATTTTTTAGTATTAATCTAATGAATTAAGCCTTTTAACTTAAATAAATCTATATTGATATTAAATAATCATGAAAAATAAACGATTCAATAAAAATTAATAAAATTGATTATCTATCTCTTCAACATCAATTAATCTTTCACAATAATGACATCTTAGCAATATAGGAGATGTTTTTAGCAAATGAAATCTAGATTCTATGGGTTCATCAGCATTAGTAATGCAATTAGGATTAGTACAATTAATTATTGATTTTAGTTCATTAGTAAATCTAACTTTATCTTTTGCAATAACCTCATAATCTCTGATTATATTGATAGTTGCTTCAGGAGCTAATAATGCAATCTGATCTAATTCACTAGAATCAAGTTCCCTATTTTCAATTTTTACAATATCTTTTCTTCCAACTTCATCAGAAAACACATTCATAGCTATTGTTACATTAGTGTCCTCATTAGGAAGTCCTAAAATCTTTAAAACATGAAGAGATTTATTGGATGTAATATGATCAATTACAGTCCCATTTTTAATTGCTTCCACTTTCATTTCAGGTTTTCTCATAAATTATATTTTATATTAAATTTTATTTAAAATTTTTTATTTTTAAAATATTAATGAATAAATAAGTCATAAATAGAAAATTAAAGAAATAAAAATTAGAAAATGAAATTAAAAAATTAAATCAATTATTCTAAATCAAATCAACAAATGAAAATTTATCCACATCAAATAATCCTTTATCACTTAATTTTAATTTTGGAATAACTAAAAGAGCCATAAAAGATAAAGTCATTAAAGGAGCTTCTAAAGTAGAACCTGAATTTTTTATAATATCACTAATTTCATTAATCTCTTTTGAAACTGTAAAAATATCCTGATCACTCATTAAACCTGCTATTGGAAGTCTTAATATTTTTTTAATGTTTTCGGAAACTACTACTAATCCACCTTGATTTTCACGAATTAAATTTACAGCTCTTGCCATAAATTTAGAATCTGTTCCTAAAACAATTATATTATGAGAATCATGAGCAACACTAGATGCAATAGCTCCATTTTTAAGATTAAAACCTTTAATAAATGCATTAGCTATATTGTTATTTCCATATCTTTCTACTACAGCCAATTTTAAAATATCTTCTTCAATATTTTCTTGGATAATATTCTCTTTAACATCAAGAAATGCATCATATTCATTAGTTATTACTTCACCATCAGTAACTTCAATAACTCTAACATTCTTTTTAGTTTTACTATTTTTTAGGTTATTTTCAGCAATATCTGTTTTAAATTCTTTTTCATCTTTTAAGTCAATTTTATCAATATAGACATTAAAATCTTCTGGAATTTTTTCATTTAAAATAAAAGTATTTTTTAAAGTAGGTTTTTTAGGTTTTATAAATGATTTATTATCTGAAGCAACTAATTTACCATCAATTATAGTTTTTTTAACATTTAAATCTTTCAAATTATCAATTAAAGCAAAATTAGCTTTTTTACCAATAGTAATAGAACCAGAATTCAGATTATAATGTTTAGCTGGATTAATAGTTACCATTTTAATAGCTTCAATTATATCAATTCCAAAATTAATAGCTTTTTTAACTAATATATCTAAATGACCTTCTTTTAGCTCATTAGGTTCTTTATCATCACTAACTAAAAAATCAAAAATAGGATTTTTAAAAACTTCTTCAAAATCACTACCAGAAACTGTACCAAAAAAATCTTGATTTGAAAAAAGTGAAATTTTATCTTTTATATTAAAAAGAGAATTCATATTTTTAGCAGAAGATCCTTGTCTAACCATTATTTTCATGCCCAAATTCTTTTTTTCAATAGCTTCTTCAAAACTTACTGATTCATGATCTGTAGAGATATAGTCTGTAATTACAGAATTTTCAACGTCATTGATATCCTCAAATTCATTAATTGAACTTTTTTCATGATTAGTGACATCATTATTATGATTTTCATCAATAGTATTGTTTTTTTCAAAAACATTTACATATTTTTCTAGATTTTCACCAGATAATAAAGGAGCATGTCCATCAATAGGTTTATTATATTTTTTAACAATGTTTAATTTATCAATTATTGATTTATTTCTATTTATGACGCCAACAAAATCCATTACTTCACCTAAAGCTACAATTTCATCTCGAGACAATAATTTATCCATAGCCAAATTATCTAAATACGCCCCATTTGTTTCAAAATCAGTAGCAGGAACACAAGAAGGAGCTGAAAAATAGAAATCAAAAGGAATTTTAGATGCATCTTCTATCATAAAATCAATTCCTTTTAAACCACAAACATTAGCTATTTCATGAGGATCAGCTACTACTGATGTAGTACCAAATGGTACAACTGCACTTGCAAAATTAGAAGGTGTAAGAAGAGAACTTTCAATATGAATATGAGCATCTATAAATCCTGGAACTAAAATTCCTTCAAAATCCAAATCTTTCTCAAATTCAAAAACATCAGAGGGAATATCTTCTATATTATGAATATAACCATTTTTAATAGTTATTTCAACAGGATAGATTTCATTTGTGAAAACATCAAGAATATTTGTTTTTATTGATTTAAATTCTTTATAATTCATAACAATCAATTTTTCAAATTAGAAACACGATCAAATATTAATTTTAAAATCTAAATTTATATCTTCGGCAGACTTTCCACCCCTTACACCCCAATTTTGAAGTGGTTGTTCATTGATTATTATAAAAATAGACTATTTTTTAATACCTAAACTACTACTTAATCTTTCAATAATTTTAGAATATAATAATTTCTTTGTTTTATTAGTTTTTCCTGAAAACATTGATATTTCAATTAAATACTCATTAGGATATTTCATTTCAAAAAGATCTTTTTCATAGTCCATCATAAGAATATTTCGACCATCACATGGAAGATTTAAAACTTCCACGATTATATTCAATAGTTTGTTTTTAAATTTTTCTAAAAAATCTTTATCATTTCCTTTAGCTAATGATACTTTTGTAAATCATTAATTAACTTCCTTTAATTAAAAAATATTATTCTATTATTATATATATTATAATTATAACTATTATTATATTATAATTTCTTTTATATTATAATGTTAGTTTGTAAAAGAGGATTAAATAATTTTTGAAAATAAATTAAATAAATTAAATAAAAATAAGTGAAAATATGTAAAAATAATTAAAAAACTACAAGATTATAAAAATTAAAGATAATAAAAGATAAAGAAAAAATTAATAAAAATAAAAAATTAGAAATAAATTAAGAAATGTAAATAAATAAAGAACTAATAACTCATTTAATAATCTTATATTTATTTATCTAATTCTCCATATAATGTTGGTAAAAATGCTCCAATATCAGTGACAACACTTAGTACTTGAGCACTTCCTCTATCAGATAATTTTGTAACAGTGGCTGGATTTATATCAACACAAATACTTTTGACCCTTGAAGGCAAAATGTTTCCAGTAGCTATCGAATGTAACATTGTAGCTATCATGATAACCATATCAACATCTTTTGCATATTCCCTCATTGTTTCTTGAGCTTCAATTACATCGGTTATAGTGTCAGGAAGTGGACCATCATCTCTTATAGAACCTGCTAATACAAATGGAACATCATTTTTAACACATTCATACATTATTCCTTTTTTAAGAGTTCCATCTTGAACTGCTTTTTTAATAGAACCAGATCCATTAATTTCATTAATAGCCCTCATATGATGAGTGTGACCCCTACTTACAACTTCTCCTGTTTTCATATATACTCCCAGAGAGGTCCCATATAAAGTGTTTTCAACATCATGAGTAGCTAAAGCATTTCCTGCAAAAACTACATCAATATATCCTTCTTTAATCATTTGTGCCATTAAATCTGCAGATCCTGTATGTACAATAGCTGGTCCTCCGACGATAGCTATTTTACCTCCTTTAGATTTTATTTCTTTGATTTCAGAAGCTATGTTTTCAATAATACTCATTAATGGTTTTTCTGATGAAACGTCACTATTCATGAATTCGAATACACCTTGCTTACCTCTTGGACGTTCTGGAGGAGTTACACGTATTCCTTCCCTTCCAACAACAATTAATTCACCTTTTCCAATTCTTCCAATTGGTTTACAAATTGCTTTGTCATTTCCATTTTCATCTTTATCAATGACAATCATACAATCCATTTCAATGTTTTCAACTAATAACCAGTTTCTATTATGAAGAATATGGGTTACATGATTAGTGGTTGAGTAAAAATCATCTGGAACTACTTTATCTTTTGGAGAAGCAACAAGTTCAACTTCTTCAATAGAAGATATTGTTGCACCTATCTCACTAAGTTCATCCAATATTTGATTCAAGAGATATGGAGAATCTGCCGAAACAATAATTTTAGCTCTACTTACATCAGATTTTCTCTTTCCAACATCTAAATCGATTATTTTAAAATCTCCTCCTTGATCCATAATTATATCAAGAGTTTTTGGAAGAATTAAAGAATCGATAATATGTCCAAACAGTTCTATTTCTCTTTGATTCATAATAAATCTCCTTAATAATTTTTTAAATAATTTAAATTTTAATATAGTAAATTTTAATATAGTTAATTTTTGATATAGTTAATTATAATTTGTATACCTTTTTTATACAATTGTATAATTTTTTATACAAATATTTTAATTTATATATTTTACACCCTATATCTTAAAATAGCTGCAATTCCACCAAATGCTTTGAGTAATTGCATTCCTTCTTCAGTTTCTGTGGAAATAATTTCAATATCTGAATCAACTTCTTCAGCCATTTTAACAAAATCATCCACAAGGTCTTTTACTTCATGAACTTTCATCTTTTCTCCACATTCATTACATACAATTTCATCATTATCATAAGGATCTTTATATGTAACTTGAACTTCATGTGAACAATTTGCACATCTCATAGTTTTTCTTGATTGAGTGAGATCTTCAGAAATAAGAAGAGTATCTACAGCACCCATTAGAAGATTTTTCCTAACATCTTCTTCTCCATAAGAAGCTAAACCATGGTCATCGATTAATTCTTTAAGAAACTTCTGAACAAGTTGTTTTTCTTTCATAACATCCATTTCTTCAAGAATACTCATTGATTTATCAATAACTTCCCTTATTCCAAATTCACCAGTATAAGAAGTATCTATAGTAGCTATTACTTTGCCCTGAAGTTCATATTGAAGATAATCTCCTTTAAGGAATTCTTCTTTAGTATGACCAGGTCCTCCTATAATAATACCTTTGAGGTCTTCAATAGCTAAAAAAACATCATTCATATGTTCTCCAATACGTTTTTTAAATTCGTGAGCTGCCAAATCAATCAGACGATCAAATCTTCTTTGTGATTGACCACCTGCTTTATGTTTCCCTGGAACACCACTAGTTAAATGTTTTAAGATATCCACTCTTTTCCCTTTTAAAGTAGCTATAGTAGCTTCTTTTCTATCTATAACAGTTATACCATAAACTTCTTTAACATCCATCATATGTTGTAACGGTTCTAAGAAAAACTCAGAGTTACAATGATAAGTGTAAGTTTGAATAGGCTCAGGTGGTTCAAAAACAAAAGTTTCCATTTTTTCAGTACCTGTCCCTCCTTTAGGAACCATACCAACAAAAAGAACTAAACCTTTTTCAGGAGGTCTTTTAAACAGACGAAGTCTTTGAACAATGCCCTCAATAGCAGATTGAACGTTTTTTTTTGTCTGTTTACTTTTAATATTAGCGCTTTGACTCAATTCTTCCCGCATGTGTTTAGTAACATCGCTAATTTGACGATCTGGAGGTACATAAACTGATACTAATTCAGTTCCCCTTCCCTTTTTTTCTGATAATTCCTTAAGAGTTCTCTTAAATTCATATAACTCTTTTGAAGATACTTCTGACAATGTATTCACTCCATAATAATAAAAATAATCCAAATAATAATAAAAATTTGAATATAATAAATTTAATAAAATATTTTATATATAAATTAATTTTATAGTTTTTATAATTTTTATATTTATATGTCTTATAAATTACAAATAAAATCTTGATAATTTAGTTTGATGGAACATTAACCAATAATCATGTAAAAACTAAAAGTTATATCAAAATCAATATAAATCAATTATAATTTAATGTAAGATAATTAATTTTAATAGAAATTAACAATCAATAATAATAACCAAATAATATGAAATAAATTAATTAAAGATAAAATAAATATTATTATTTAAAATAAATATTTTTTAATAATATAAATGTTTAAATTATTAAATGATTTTAATGACTTAAATAATCTATCAACCTAATCTATTAACTTTTATTAATGATTCTATCGGAATTCCTTCGATTTCAGAGATTCCTACCTTATCAATCAAGACAGTTACAACTACAGGCTCTGCACCTAAGTCAATAAGGGCATTTATAACTTCTTTTACTGTTTTTCCACTTGTTATAACGTCATCAACAATAATAACTTTTTTTCCTTTTACTTGAGCAAAATTTTCACTAATAGCTCCTTTTTGATCTTCATCAGTTCCTTTTCTATGTTTTATAGGATGAAATACAGATAAAGCAGTTTCAAATCCTTCTTTTATCTCTAAAAAATCAGCCATCATAGTTGCAAATGGTATTCCACTTACTGCAATTCCAATAACTACATCAACTTCACCATGAGCTAAAGCCATATCACTTAGTGCAGCAGAAACATGTTTAAGTCTTGAAGAACTTCCACCTAAGCTATTCCAATTAATAGCAAAATCTATAGGAACATCAGTTGTTTTTTCTTTTTCATTTTGTTTCTGCATGTTTAACCATCTAGCTGTATCCATGGAAACATTTAATTCATCAGCTATTTCTCCAACAGTAAACCCATGACTTCTTAGTTCATGAGCTTTTTTTATTAAATCTTGTCTCATTTTTACACCAAATAATAATTAATAAATTTAAATGATAGTGAAATAATAGTTAATATATTTTAAATTGATAATTAAAAAATTATTAGCTAAAATACTACCTAATTAATATTAATTAATCATTTATATCATCTAAACTAATTGGAATTTGTTTTTTTGAGGATTTATTTGCAGCTAAAACCATTTTAAGAGCATTTAATCCATCTTCACCAGTTATTTCCACTTCTTCATCATTGAGAATAGAATTTAAGAAAGAAGCAACTTCATATTTTAAAGGTTCTTCATGCTGAATATCGACTTTTTGAGCAAATTTTCCTGCCACATCTATGCTTTGATCAATATAATCAATAGCTATAATGCCATCAGTTCCAGTTACCTCTAATGAACGTCTTTTATAAGGAGTAAGCCAGTTTACTTCTAAAATTCCAGTGATTCCATTAGCAAATTTAGTCATGATTTCTGCATGATCTTCATATTCACATTTTTCTAGAATACTTCCCATAGTTGCATAAACTTGAGTTACATCATCATCAAATAAATAATACATTACATCCAAATCATGAATAGCTAAATCAATAGCTACACCCACATCTTTAATTCTAGGAGGGAAAGGACCTACTCTTTTTGCAGAAGCAGAAACAACATCACCAATAACATCCATTTCAAGAAGTTCTTTTGCTTTTTGAACAGCTGGATTAAATCTTTCTACATGCCCAGTGCTTAGTTTAACTCCTTTTTCCTTAGCAGCAGCTATCATTCTTTCGGCTTCTTTTGATGTGAATGCTATAGGTTTTTCTACTAAAACATGTTGTCCTGCTTCTATTGCAGCCATGACTACATTATAATGATGAGTAGTTGGTACACAAACACTAACTGCCTCGATATCAGGGTTTTTCAATAATTCCTCATATTCAGTATATCCCTTTGTATCATATTTTTTAGATACTTTAGATAATTTCCTTTCACTTACATCTGAAACACCGACGAGGTTTGCATTTTCCAATCTATAATAAACACGAGCATGGTTATAACCCATTGCTCCTACCCCTATAACTCCTACATTAACCGTTTTCACAAATAATCCTCCATATTGTAAATACGTATGGATACTCTCTAAATTATATTAAACTTTAAATTTTAATAATTAATATTAAATATTATTAAATTTTAAGTTAAATTAATAACTAAAATAATATATTAAGAATAATTATTTATTAAATATAAATTTAATTATCAATTACTAATTAGTTTAATTATTAATTATAATAAATAAATTATAATAATATAATTTATATCATAATAACATATATATTTATTCTTCAAATTAGAATTTCATTATGTTTCAAATAAAATCTTTCATTTTTTTAGCAAGTTTTTTCCCTAACTCTATAGCTTCACCAAGTGGAGCTTTTAATGTACCTTTATGAAGTATCTCTCCATTTTGAGCTAAAAGTATAGAATAAAGTTCTATTTGATCATTATCTATCCTAGCTATAGATCCTAAAGGCCATTGACAACCTATTCCCAATTCTTCAAGAACAGTTTTTTCAGCTAAAACTGCTTGTTCAGACACATAATGATTTAATTTTCTTATTGTGGCCTTAACAGAAGAATCTTTTCTAGTTATAATAGCTAAAGCTCCTTGACCAGCAGCAGGAGTCATATAATCAACTGAAAATCTACTTTTTATAAATTTTGTAAGACCTAATCTTTTTAAACCTGCTTCAGCCATTATAGTAACATCAACTTCACCATTTAAAACTTTTTGAATCCTTGTTCCTATATTTCCTCGAATAGGCCTTAATTCTAATTTCTTTTCATGAAGATTACAAAAAGCTTCTCTTCTCAAACTACTAGTTCCTAAAGTTGATCCTTCATTTAAATCATCCCAAGAATAGTTTGAGATAAGAACATCATTAGGAAATTCTCTTATAGGAACTGCAGCTATTTCAAGATCTTCATCAAGTTCAGTTGGAACATCTTTTAGACTATGTACAGCAAAATCCACTTCTTCTTCCAAAACTGCCCTATCTAATTCTTTTGTAAAAATTCCTTTAGAGTTCATGTTATAAAGTTGTGAAGTGGTTATTTTATCTCCAGTAGTCTTAATAATCTTAGTTTCAACTTCTTTACCTGTTAAATCAAATAAATGCTTTCGAATATAATTTGTTTGTGTTAATGCGAGTTCACTTCCTCTAGTTCCAACAATCAATAAATCATCCCCAATTCCTATAAAAGAAATGTAAAATAGTTATAATTCAAAATAAATATATAAAATAAATTCATTATACTAAAAATCTTAGAAATTATTTATAAAATTTTTAAAAATATATAAAATATATTTAAAATACATATTCAATATATCAAATATCCAATTATATCAATTTATTAGTAATTACAAGATATTAGTAATTAAATTATTATAATTAAGTTATTAATAAAAATTATATTTTTTTAAAGTTATAAATTTTTTCATTTAAAAAATCTTAGAATTATCTTTTATTTACTTGAGAATAATTAGAGCGATAAATAAAAAGTATATTTCTATTATTATCAATAGCTTTTTTTTTAGCTTCAATAGGATCCTTAATATAATTAATAGCATTATTCATTTTTTTTTTTATTCTATATCCTAAATCATCAGTTAAAATTATATCAAATTGTTTATTTGACTTATTAATTTCATTTAAATAATTATCTAAAAATGAAGCGACTTTATCTTCATCTATTTCTTCACACGTTATTCCGTATTTACCGCCTAAAATAACAATATAATCATCTGAATCATTTAACATCTCAAGTGAACTTTCAATTGCTTTAGTGTTTATCCCAGGGTTTATTTCTTCAATGATGATTGAATTTTTTTGAAATTTCAGAGAGGTTCTTCCTTTTATACCTTTAAAATTGTTTAAACCAGAAATTATTAGTTTTTTATCAATTTCTAAAGATAAAGAAGTAGTTAAAGCACATAAAACATTCATCATATGATGTTTTCCAGGAGCAAAAGTTTCAAAACTTAATGATCCAGAAATATCATTTCCATAAATAGTTTGGATATTTTTGTAATTAATATCTATTTTAGTTTTATTTAAATTATAACTCACATTATTAACTAAAACATTTGCTGAATCATCACTAAAACTAAATGTATTTATTTTAGTTAATTTTGAATTAATAGATTTATTATACTCATTATTATTTAAATAGTCAAAATAATATTTATCTAGAGTTTCTTTTTCTAAAACAACAATATCACAATCAAAAACTTGTTTTTTTGCATTAGACGCATTAGAACTATTTTTAGCTATAGGATAATTTTCTGCAATATTAGTCAATACCCCTACATCACCTAATCCAGTAACTCCAAGAGAACTTTCAAATATGACGGAACCATAATTTATTTCAAATCCTAAATCATCAAGAGAAAAGTCATTTTCTACTTTTACACAATCAGAATTATTGATTTTTTTAGCTAGATTAATAGTTTCCAATATACTAGCAGGAGTTATACTTATATTTTCTTTCAAAATAAAAAATTTATCATTATTATAAAGACAAACCCCAAGACTAGTTAATGTCAGAGGATTTTCACTTATTAATATCTCTTTAAGCATAGCCACTACACTAGTTTTACCTTTAACACCAGTTACTTCAATAATGAGAATTTGTTTCTTTTTAAGAGATTTTTTCCATTGGTCTAAAATTAATTTGACAGCTTTATGATGAGTGATTTCATTAATAGATAATTCATCGAAATTTGATTTTAAATATGTATCAATAGAAAAAGGAGAATGAACTGGATTAATAATTAAAAGATCTAAATTTGATATTTTTTTTGAATTTAACAATTTATCTGATTTCGATTTATTTTTTAATTCATTCCCTAATTCATTTTCTAATTTAGTTTCTAATTTAGTTTCTAATTTATTTATATAATCCATTAAATTTTCAGTATTATATAATATGTTTATATTATAAGAAGAAAGTAAATTCTTATCTTCTTTTTTAAGAGTCTCATAAAGATCATGAACATAAATGTTTTCAAAAATATTCATTTTTTTAAGCTCAATAGCTATTTTAACTCCACCATGAGTTAAATCAACGACTAATGTATCCATAGTTCACCATATATAAATTATTGAAATTAAATCTAAAATTAATACTAATTAATGAAAATTTAAATCATAAACAAGTATTGTCTGTTCCAGGTCCATCTTTAGTTAACTTTTCTTTAACATTTTGATAAAAGTATTTGTCAGTAGTTCTAATGAAATAAACATTATTATTAGATTTTAAACATGTTATTTCTTCAGAATCATCGATTTTCTGACTAATTTGGCCATCCATAACTAATATAGCTTTTTTACCTTTTTTAAGTAGTTTAACCTTAATTTCGCTTTTATCAGAAACAACAAAAGGCCTTAATCCCATTTTATAAGGACATATTGGAATTATGATAAATGCTCCAACCTTTGGATCAACAATCGGGCCACCTGCAGACATAGAATATGCAGTAGATCCACTAGGAGTAGATAATATTAGTCCATCAGCTCTAAATTCTTCAACTATCTCACCATCAACACTAACTTCAAAATTTAACATTTTAGCTGGTTTTTCAGTCATTATGACAACTTCATTCAATGCAGTAAACATTTCCCTACCATGAAAAACTTTTAGTTGAGTCCTTTTTTCTTTAAAATATTCTCCCTTAAGAATAGAATCAATTTTATTAAAAGAATTTTTAATATCCAATTCAGTTAAAAAGCCAACAATACCTAAATTTATTCCTAAAAGTGGAATTTCATTATTATTAAGTTTTGTTTGTCCCCTAAGGAGAGTTCCATCTCCTCCAAGAGTAATAACCATATCAGTATCAAATTCAGAAATATCTTTTGCATATTTAAAATAATCCTCTTCTAAAGTTAAACCTTTTAATTCATTTAGTATATTATTATATTCCATATTATTATTCGATTCAGACAATTCTTCCATGAATTCAATGAAAGAATTATTTTTATTATCTTTATAAAGAATATCATTTCTTATATCAGTTATTTTATTAGCTAAAGAATATTCTATGAAAACTTCAATGTGTTTAGACTCTAAAAATTGAATTAATTTAGCTGCAACTAAAATAACTTCTAATTTGTCTACCCTACTAACAATCCCAACTTTTTTGATATCTGAAGATTTATTATTATTTATTGTTTTTATAATCTTTTTATGAACTTTATGATTACTAGAACCTATAACAACAGTTTTTTCTTTTATACTAAGAGGATTATTTAATTCATTGCCATTTTCATCAGTTACTATGGCACCAGATTCCTCAACTATTAATTTTGAAGCAGCTATATCTATTATTCTACTTCCTCTCATATCAATAAATGCATCATATTTACCATTAGCAATATAAGCTAATTCTAAAACAACAGACCCAAGAATTCTTATTCTCCTTGCTTTTTTAATTAAATCAAATACTCCATAGCTATTATTTTTCAAAAATGCGCCGATAGATAAATTACCTAAATTATTTTCAGTATTTGGAATCATTATTTTATTATTTTCCCAAGCTCCTTCACCTTTAATTGCTTCATAATAATTACCACTATCAAAATCTTTAATAAATCCCAATTCAATGTTTTTAAGAGTTAAATTTTCATCTTTAATTTCCCCAACAGCTATTGAAATTCCATAAGTAGAAATATTCTTTATAGCATTGCTAGTTCCATCAAGAGGATCTACCAAGAAGATAAATTTAGGAATAGCTTCAGCAGAATTCTCAGAATCAAAAATTCTTTTTAATTCTTCTGAAACATTTATATTTTCAACTAAGCCTTTTCCAATCTTCAATTCCCCAATTTCCTCACTAATAAGAATAGAAGTGAAATTAGCAGTTTTTAAAATTTTAATAACTTCTTCTTCCGCGATTAAATCTATATATAAAGTAGGAGTTCCGTCAGCACCAATTTTAACAAATTCTCCAGATTTTTGAAGTCCAATATGTTCCTTAATTTTATTTTCAACACTTTCAATTATTTCATTGGAAATGTTTCTACATAAGTCAAGGTCTTTGGTTTTCATTATTTTATACCCCATATATATCAAATATTATGTTTTTATAGTTATATTATTCAAAATAGAATTATAGATCCTTTATTTTATTATAATTTATTAATTTATGTTATTAATTAACAATTTATTTAATAAGAATGATTTTATTTATTAATAATAATATTTTCATTTAGATATACTACTGAAGCAACAACAGTTCCAAAATCTTCAACAACATGATTAACTTCTTCAATAATCAGATCATGAATTTTTTCTCCTCTTTTACTCATCATATATCTAACCATTTCTTCAGCTTCTTTCTTTACATTTTCAGGTGATTCATTTATTTTAGAATTTTCAACAACACATCCAAGGCTATCACCAATAGCTATAGCCACAGAAGCAGAAATAATATCTCCTTTTTTATTAGAACTTAGAGTAGCTAAAACACAATTTACCATTGTTCCAGGTTTTAATTCTGGTAATAATTCAAGTTCTGTGTCTTTTTCTAGCATGCTAGAAACTTTAATTAAATTAACATCACCTATTCCTGCTTCAAGTAATGCATTATCAAATGAATTCAGTTTAGTTGGACCTTCTGCTTTTCCAGATACAATAGCTATTTTCATCTTATCACATTAATTATAAATAAATTATATTTTAAAATACCTTTAATATTTAATTATATTAAAAATTAAAAAATTTAATAAAACTATATTATATCAATTTAGTAAAACTAGTAATTAAAAACTACTAATTTAAATTTAAGTATTAATATTACTAAATTTCATACTACTAATACACTAATTTAATGACAATTAAAAATTATTAATTTACTACTATTTAACTATTAATATACTTATTTAACTACTAATTAAAAGCATGATTAATAAATATAATAATAATTATTTTATTTTATAAAATTTTATAAAATTATTTAATTTTTTAATTTAATTCAAAAGATCTTCTGTGTAGGGTGGAAACCATTTTTCTACAGTTAACGTTAGAAGTATTGCACTTAAAACTAAAACACCAGTTAAAATAGAATAATACATTTGATTTAAGATATCTGCATTTAAACCAAAAGTAGTTGCAACTAAACCAAAAGTTAAACCATTACTCATCATTAATGTAGCATGATTTCATTAGATTTTAAGAATTTCTTACTAATGAAATTAACACCTAAAAATTTAGCAATTTGTCTAACTGTAAAAATTAAAACAAATATTGTTATTCCAGATAGGATTAAAGGTATAGATACTCTCATTCCCCCAATAATAAAAAATATTGGAGTTATAACCCCAAAGGCAACAGTTTTTAATCTTTTTTATCTTCATTATTAGTAGAATTTTCTTTAAAATATTCTGATAATAAGAATCCTAGAATAAAAGCAGGTAATATTGCTTGCCCTTGGTCCTGAACTTGCAAAAAATATTAGTATCAATAATAGAAGGAAAATATATTTTATCTCAATTTCATCAAGCTTATTTTTTAGAATATTACTGTTAAATATAATATGAGAATAGTTATAAGCAAAAAATAAGGTTATAATTGAAATTAAATATAATAATAGAGTATATAAATTAGGTTTTATAAAAAACACACTTAATGCAATAGCTGTACATAAATTTGTTATAAATGTTACTCCCATCAATATTTTACCAATTTCATATTTAAATAAATTTTTTTGAACAATAGTAGAATATACAATAGCTATTAAAGTTTCTGATAGAGCTGTTGCGCATAATAATGAAGCTAAAAAATTCCACCCTACAATAAAGTATACAACTAAGAAGATTATTATAAATGGAACTAAGAAAGATAAAATTCCTATTAAAGTTATTTCTTTTACTTTTTCTTTCATTAAATTACTATCTAATTCTATTCCCGATGAAAAAGTAAGAAGTCCTCCAAAACTAGCTATATATAACATCCAAGATTCTAGATGAATAATTCCAATATTTCCTCCAATAACTCCTAATACAACTTCAATTATAGTTACAGATATCCCTAATTTTAAAGATATTAAACTTTAAAATAATATTAACAAACTAAAGCTAATGGATAAATATCAATTATCATTTAAAACCTCCACAAGAAACCATATAATTTTTTTGTTTTGTAGAGGTCATCATCCAAAATAATTAAGAAAAAATTATTTAGGCATTTCAAATTGGTGAACCTCATCACCATTAATTAACTAATTTTAATCAATTTTCATAGATTTCGATTAATGTTTCATGAAATTAACTTATAATTTCATTATTTAGGTTAATTTATAGGTTCATCTTTTCATGCATTAATCAAAATTTAAGAAAAAATTGAAAAAAATAAATAGATTTATAGAATAATCAATAGAATATTAAATATAGCTAAATACTGTATAATAGAATATTTTAATATTTATTTAATAAATAAAATATCTAAAAACTATTATAAAATATCTATAAATAAAAATATCTATAAAAATTTTAAATATAAATTAAATTTATAATAGAATTATGATAATACGGATCATACCTCCTACTAACATATTGGCAAATAATATTTAAATTTATTTAATACCATTTTTATTATTAGAGGTCATCATCCATAAAAATTAAAAAAAGTAATTATCCAACGGTTAAATAGGTGAACCTCATCACCTTATTAATCAGTGCAAAATTGTACTACATCTATATATGTATATGATTAAAGTAATATTTATATGTTTCTTTAATTATATATTTTTATTTATTGAAAGTTTTTAGTTTTAATGTTGATACTAAATTGTTATCATTAAAGTATCAATTATAAATTATACTAATTATAATAATTGTACTGATTAGAATCTAAGTATAATTCAATTATAAAATAATTATAACTAATTATAATTGTTATTATTTAATTACTATTTAAAATAAGTTTTAAAATAAGTTTTCATTTAATTAATGATAAAAAATCATAAACTATCTTAGATCCTGTAACTGATGTAAGATCTACTAATTTATTTGTAGCTACTTCTACTAAATCAAATCCAACGATGTTTTTATTAGCTAAAATTTCCGTTATTTTCTCGATTGTTGCTGGAGAAATTCCATTAGGAATTGGATTTCCAACATTAGGAGCATATAAAGGATCTAAAACATCAATATCAATACTTAAATAAATGGGAACATTTGAATCGAGGGTATTGATCTTATTTTCAATAGATTCGAAATTTTCATTAGTTTGTTTAGCAGTCAAAATAGTTATATTATCTTGAGAATCTACAAATTCTTTTTCTTCAAGACTTGCAGACCTAATACCTATCTCAATTATTTCTTTTGGATTCAAATCATGAACTCTTTTCATTACAGTAGCATGCGAACATTTTTCTCCTTGATATTCATCAATTATATCCATATGAGCATCAAGATGAATAATTACTATATTTTCAATGTTATATTTTGTAGATAACGCTTTTATTGGAGAGCTAGTTAAACTATGTTCTCCACCTATTACTATTGGCTTAATATTTGCTTCTACTAATCCTTTTATAGTTTCTTCAAGAATTAACATGGTTTTTTTACAATTTCCATAAACAACGTTAATATTTCCAAAGTCATAGAAATTCTTATTGATTTCATTTTCAAAAGAAATATTATAATTTTCAAAACTATAAGATGCTTCTCTAACAGTTGTAGGTCCGAAACGAGACCCTGAACCATATGAGCTAGTACTATCAAAAGGAACCCCAATGATTCCCCAACTATCTTCAGTTACATTTTCTAATTCTTCTGTTTCTTGTGAAAAAGCAAATTTCCATGGTTTATATGTGTTGAAAAGCATTTTAAATCCCGTAAGCTATTTTGTGATTTAATATAGTCATGATTTATTATAATGCATTTATATATATTTTAATATATTTATAAGACAATTATAATATTATTTATATTCTTTTAAATTATTTATTCTTTTATAATTAAATTAAAATAAAGTCTAAAAAGATGATTATAAATTAATTTATATAAAAAATAGTCAATTAACTTTAAAACATTGAAAAAGTATATATTTATATTTATTTAAAAATTAGTAATAGAAACAAAATAATAATGATAATTAAATGATAATAATTATGATAATAATAACAATAATGGCAATATCATAGAATAACAAAATGATAATTCTAATATAAATAGTAATAATAAAATAAAAGTAAATAGAAACTTATCTATTTAACTCTCATTATTTTTAAATTTCCTAATGCTTTAATATAATCTACTTCTACACCTTCGGAAATTTGATCTTTTAATTCATCAGGAATAGGAAGTTCGAGTGTTTCGTAACTTTCCATATCCATTAACTGAACATCTGATCCCATAAGAGATAATACTTGTCCCACTCTTTTATCAATAATTGGGATATCAATTTTTGTATCTACTGGTTTAACAATACTTCTTTTTTGATTATCGAATATACCTACAGCTTCAAGCCTTGCTTTAGCTGCTCCGTGTTTTCCAGGAGATGAAGTTGATAAACTGGTTATTTTGGAAGCTTCACCATCTAATACTACATATTTTCCAACTTTTAAAGTTTTCACTTCAACAACTTTTTTTGACATACTTTTCCTCCACATACCGATTGGAATTTTGTTAAAATTATTTTAAGGACATATATCTAATTTGAAAATATTTTCCTTTCTTTAAAATCTAATATTAATAAGTTCTTTCATTTGTACTTTATATAATTGCATTTCATAAATTTAAAGTAATTTAATTAATATAAGCAATATAATTAGATTAATAATATATTAAAATAAGTTTTATATAAACTATTCGGATAGTCCAAAGAATAAAAATATTATAATGACATAACATTAATAGTAATAATTAATATTGATGATAATATTATAATTTTGATACTAATTTCTATTACAGTTTTTTATTTTATAATTAAATTTTTATAATATTCTATAATATTTTTTAAAATGTTTTTTATTATTTTTCCTATTTTTCATAATTTGACTCTTATTAAATATTTTTATTTAGATTAAAATTTAGATAATAAATTTTAGCTATTTTTTTGTAGATAATTTTATAAACAGTAATTACTATATTTAAAATAAACATTTAAAGATAAATTTGAAAATAAAATTGAATATAAAATAAGTATTATAAATAAAATAATATTACATAGTATTTAATGATATTAAAAAACAAATATTAATGAATTATTCAATAAAAAAAAAATATAACGAAATAAATAATAAATAAAATTAATTTGATATAATAAAATAATAATTTTATATCATTCTAAGCTAAATTAATCAATATTAAAGGTGAATTTATGCGAATAGTAGCTGCAATAGGCGGATCAATATTAATAAAAGATTATAATTATAAAAAATTTCAAGAATACGCAGAAATTTTAGAAAAATTAGCTGAAGAACATGAGGTATTTGTAGTAGTGGGTGGTGGAAAACCTGCTAGAGATTATATTCAAATAGTAAGAGACCTTGATTGTGGTGAAGCGAAGTGTGATGATATTGGTATTGAAGTTACTAGAATTAATGCTAAAATACTTCTTTTAGCTTTAGAAAATAAAGTTTATCAAAAAGTTCCACATAATTTTCAAGAAGCTCTTGAATACTCAGCTAGTGGAAAAATTATCGTGATGGGTGGAACTGAACCTGCTCACAGTACTGATTCCGTTAGTGCTGTTTTAGCAGAATATGTTAAAGCAGATATGCTTATAAATTTAACTTCTGTTGATGGGATGTATAGTAAAGATCCTAATAAATATTCTGATGCAAAATTAATTGAAGAAATCACAGCTACTGAAATGTTAGAAGTAATAAAAGGAAATGATGTTAAAGCAGGAACATATGAATTCTTTGATATGACAGCTATCCATATGATTAAACGTTCATCTCTTGAAACTGTAATAGCTAATGGAGAAGACCCTCAAAATTTAGTAAAAGCAGTGAAAGGAGAAAAAATTGGAACTAAGATTATTTCCAAATAATCAGTTTTTTGAAGAAATAAATTTAATAAAACTAAATAATAATCTAAAATAATAATTTAAACTAATAATATAAAATAACTAAATTTAAAATAATTAATTTTAAATTAAAAAATAGCTTATTTAATAACTTATTTAATTAATTTATTAATTAATTTATTGAATAAAAAAATAAATCTTAAAAATATAAATTAAATAAAACAAAAAATGCTATTTTTAATAGTATTTTGTTAATATACCATTAATCAAATAAGATTATGAAAATATAAAAGGTGAATATAATGACTGATATGCATAAACATTGTCCTGTTTGTAATACCCCAATACCATTAGATGAATTAACTTGTTCCCTAAAATGTCAAAAAACATTAGAAGATCAACAATCTAGAGTTCGAAAAAGTAGAATAATGTTATATGTTGTAATGATCGCGTTTATAGCAATATTTGCATATATGATGGTTTTTAATGAATAATATTTTATAAAAAAATATTCTAATAGTATTTTATTTATTCTATAATTATTTATAATTTTATTGTTTTTTAATTAATAGATTATTAATTGGTAGAATATTAATCAGGAAATTCATTAATTAAGGTTATTAATTAAAAGTATCCTTTAGTATATTTATTATATTATTTTTATAACATTTAATAATAAAAATAATGGTGTTTAAAGTGTTATTATCTTCTACAAATACATTAGAACAAAAAGAAATCAGTAAATATCATGGACTAGTGACTAGAGAATCTTTGATTGGTTCTAATGTATATAAAGATTTGTTTTCAGGAGTTCGTGATGTTGTATGAGGAAGAACTTCTGCATATGAGAACGAATTAGTTAAAGCTAGAGAATTTGCCCTAGATAATATGCAAGAAAAAGCTAAAGATCTTGATGCAAATGCCATAATTGGATTAAAAATTTCCTATAATAATCTTGGTGGAACTATGGGAAATACCATCTTTGTAACTGCATATGGAACAGCTATTTCATACAAAGACTAAAAAATTTTGATTAAAATGATCTTAAGTCCCTATAGAAAAAAAACTAAAAGATATAGGAATAACTACTCTTTGTATATCTATAGGAACTATTATAGGTTTAATCTCATTATTCTTATTTTATACATTTAATTTAGCTATTTTTGGATTTAATATTGGATTAATTTTATTCCCTTTAATTGTAGGTTATTGTGAAACATATATTGCGAAAAGGATTATATGGAAAAACAACAGGAGCTGTTAGTGCATTTTGTTGTTTGTTGTGATAGTTTTATATGGATTTATTTATATGAATACAAGTTTTGGTTTAAATTTCATAACCATTGGAAGTGCAGCTGTTATTTTACAAGAAGTTTTTACCATATTAGTGAATTATTTTTTAATTGTAGTTATTTTAGGAGTAATATCATGTATATTTGGAATATTTAAACATATATTCGATACATTAAAATTTTATTTAAGAAAAATCTACTTTAAAATCCTTGGAAAATATGTAGAAGAAACTAGTGAAGTAGATTATGATGAATATATGGAGGAAATAGATACAAATAATTTAGATATTTTATTTTTAAGTATGATTTCTATTTCTAATAAAGAAATTAAAGAATTAAAAGGAATTTGCAAAGGAGAAATATTAATACAAAATCAAAGATCGTTGATTAATAAAAAATCTGAAAATACAGGATAAATCTTAGTAAAAAATCTTCAAAAAGCTAGAGAACAATCTTTGGTTAATCTAGCTAACAAAGTTAAAAAGGAAAACTGTGATGCAATTCTTGATTTAATCATTGAATTCGATACATTAGGTGGATTAAAAGAAGACAATATCCATATAGTAGCACGTGAAACTGGTGTTAAACTAAATTAACATTATATACAAATTATGAATTTAAATATTTATTAAACTGTTAATTAAACTATTAATTAATAATTAATTAAACTATTGATATCTTTTTTAATAATAATTTATTTAATTATATTTCAATAAAGATAAAAATTAGTTAAATAACTAAAAAAAATTATAGAAAATCATGATCCCAATAAAAAATTTATAGGATCAAATCCTAGCATTCTAATTCCCATTTAAATCATCAAAATAGAAAATAGATAATTTAATTTATTTTCTGATATTTTATATACTAATTTTGCACCTAAATATGCCATTGGAATTGAAAATATAGCAATTATTCCAAAATTAACTAAATTTATATATCCTAATGAATAAGGCATTGTATTAACTCCTAATCCAGTGAAGGTATAAGAAATAGTTTCCCCTATAGCTGCAAATGAAATAAAAATAGAAGAGATTCCAATTGATTTTCGCATTGAAAAACCTAAAAAACTAAGTGTAGGTACTAAAAATATTCCTCCACCAATACCGAGAAGTCCAGATGAAAATCCAACAAAAAGTCCTAAACTAATACCCATAATCATAAAAGAATTATTTTTAAGCCCAATATTATTTTCCTGATTATGAATATTTTCTTTTATGTTTACCTTTATAGTTTTATTTATCTTTTCATTTAGCATTTTATTCTTATGACTATTAGTATCCTTATTATTCTTGTCTTTTTTATTGAAAAACATTAATATTGCTATAATAATTAAAAAAATCCCTAAAATAAGAGTAAGAATGTCTGAAGGAATATATGATGAAGTAATTCCTCCTAAAATTCCACCTATCATTCCAAATAGATCTAAAAAAGTCCGATGTTTAAAATATTTTTTAGGTTTTTAGGGTGAGCATATGCTCCTGATAATGAAGTAGGAATGATTATAGCTAGACTTGTTCCTAGAGATATTCCCAAAGCTAAATCAGATTCAACTCCAATTGATAGAAGAAGAAAATATTGAAGAGAGACCATCATAAAACCTCCTCTTACTCCCAATAACCCAGATAAGATTCCTGCAAATATTCCTATAAAAATTAAAAGAATTATATAATCAATCATGGTAGATCCTTTTTAATGTTTTAACAAAACTCTAATTTTAAATTATATAAATATATAACATTTAATTGATAAAATTAAAATTAAATTCTAAATAATTTTAACTATACAATAATTTTTAAATAAATTCTAAACATATTCCTAAATTATATATATATTTGGAGTACAATTATTTATAGAATAATATTATATAAACAATAATTATAAAAATTAAACAATATACTATAATAAAATACTAATAATAAAATATTTTTGTAAAAAAGGAATTAATATGAAAATAAATCGATATATATCATTAGGAATAATATTTATTGTCATAGCAATACTCCTTTTTTTCACAGATATTTTCAGTCCTTTTATAGGGGCATTAACACATCTATTTTTAATGGGGTCTTCAAAAGGAAAAGATATACTTTTCTTTTTAATATTAGGAATATTTTTAATATTTAGCCAAATGTTTGAATATAATCCCAAATTTAGTGATAATAAGTATATTAAAAAAATAATCTCTTTTAAAATAGGATTCCTTTTTAAATTGAAAAATAATACTTATCTTAAAATATCATTAATACTAATCATAGTGACATCTATTTTAGGATTGATTTTAGAGTTAGTTATGAGATATCGAATGGGAATTTCTCCATTTACAATTTTCGTAGCTATGGAGCCTACTGCTACAACAACCAGTATTATTCATTCACATATCTATAAATCAGTTATTGGAGGAGTAATTAACTCAATTCTCTCTGGTATATCTTTAAGAATTCCTTTAGGAATTAATACAGGAGATTCACTATACCTATATGTTCCAGATTTCGCTAATATTATAATTATCATACTACCACTATTATTTTTAACTTTGTTAGCTTCATTAAAGAATCGTCAAGCTCCAAATAGATTAATATTAATATTTGCATCTGCAATTGGATTAATAGGAATATTTGATGGAGGATTATTTTCAGTACCTTGTGCTGGGGGAATTTATGGAATTTTACTTATTTATTTTGATGAAACTGGTTTTGATTACTATACCGCGAAAATATTTAAAAATAAGCCAATGCTCAAGAAAACTAAAAAAAAAATGGAAATTATCAAGCAATATAAAATTTTATCATGGAAAACATTCCAAAGATTAATTCCACATATTTTCTTAATTTCAATAATATTACTTGGGTTTTATGTTTCGATTATTGGATCAAATACAGAACATTGTGAAATCCAAATAATAAATACAACTAATCCCTTTAATGATTTAAATATCAATGAAGCTATTATTTTGAATAATAATAATGCGAAAAATGCTGAAAATAAAATTTTGAATAATATAAATAATTCAAGTACTTTGAGTAGTATAAATGATTTGAATGATTTGAATAACAGCCTGATAGAAAGTTTAAATAATTATTCAGTCATATCAATTCAAAAACAGAATTTTAGAATAATAGTTTATATATCTCCCGAATATAATGAAATGGAATTATTAAATAGTTTAATAGTATCATTAAAAGGAAAATGTGAAGCATATTCTATGAGTTGGGATTTTTTTTCCTATCTAAAAACAAATAATACAAATTTAACTAATTCAACAGGCTTTGAAAACACTTAAAATAATAATATAAATAATATAATTTAAATATAATATTATCCAAATAATATAATTATATAAAAAATATAGAAATATATAAAAAAATAATCTTTTTAATTTAAAGTTCTTAAATATTATAAAAATATTATTGAGAGATTAAAATGAAGCTCAGCATAATAATTCCTACTTACAATGAAGAACATTATCTTCCAAACCTTTTAAAAAGTATAAAATCACAGGAATTTAATGATTATGAAGTTATAGTAGCTGATGCTAACTCTAATGACAATACTATTCAAATAGCTAAATTTTATAATTGCAATATCGTGAAAGGAGGAAAGCCCGGAGTTGGGAGAAACAATGGGGCCGAAATTGCAAAAGGAGAAATATTATTATTTTTAGATTCTGATTTAGAACTTACAGAAAATTATCTAGAAGAAATGATAGAAGAATTTGAAGATAGCAATTTAGACATAGGTATTACACAAATAAACCCTTTATCAGAAAAAACACGAGATAAAATATTACATGATTTAGCTAATTGGTTTATGATAGCTTTTGAAAAAATCAAACCTCATGGAGCAGGATGTTATGGAATAATAGTTAAAAGAGAACTTCATGAAAAATATTCAGGATTTGATGAAACACTTACATTTGGAGAAGATACAGATTATATTGAGAGAATAGCTAAAGATCATAAATTCAAAGTTCTAAGAAATCCTGTAATAAACGTTTCAACAAGAAGATTAGAAAAAGAAGGTTTAGGTAAATTAGCTATGCAGTATGGTAAAAGTACTTTTAATGATCTTAGAGGAATTAGAACCAGTGCAGATGATTTAGAATATGATTTTGATCATATTCCTAAAGATCCTCTAGAAAAAGAAGATTTATTAGATAAAATAAGAAAAATATCTGATAAACATTCCATTGTTGATAATGAAGATCTACAACACATCGAATATGAAAGTAATGACAATAAAAAAAATTCAATAAGCACCAAACAAAAAAAAAATGAAGAAAAAGAAAAAATTGAATCGCAAAAAATCAAAATATTCTATTCTGTTTGTGGAGAAGGAATGGGTCATGCTGTTAGAAGTGGAGTAATAGTGGAAGAATTAACAAATGAAGAAAAAAAAGCTAAATCTGAAATATGTATTTTCTCAAGTGATAGAGCTTACAAATATTTAAAAAGCAAATTTGACAATGTTTATGAAATTGGTGGATTCAATACAGTATATGAAAATAACGCTGTTAAAAACAAAAGAACACTTTTAAATGCTATTAAGTCAACTCCTAATAATTTAAAAGAAAATTATGGAATACTATTTAAAAAAGCTAGAGAAATTAAACCGAATATAATAATATCTGATTTTGAAAATTATTCTAGCATATTAAGTAATATCATTAATGTTCCATTAATAAGCTTAGATAATATTCATATGATCACTCAAACACTAGTAGATTATCCTGATCACCATAGACAAGATATATTAAAAGCTAAAAGTGTTATTCGATCATATATACTAAGACCAAAAAGATATATACTAACTAGTTTCTTCTTTCCTGAGATAAAAAATCGTGAAAAAGCAATAATATATCCTCCAGTTATAAGAGATAAAATAAGAAAGCTTGAAACTGACTATAAAGATTATATTTTAGTTTATCAAACCAGTTCATCTAACACAGAATTAATAAAAATATTAAGAGAGTTTGATGAAAAATTCATTGTATATGGATTCGATGAAGAAGGAACAGATAAGAACTTAACCTTTAGAAAATTCAATGAAGATAAAATATATAATGACATGAGTAATGCAAAAGCAGTACTTACCAATGGAGGATTTACTTTAACTAGTGAAGCAATATATTTAAAAAAACCTATTTATAGCATTCCAGCTATTGGAAACTTTGAACAGCTGTTAAATGGATATTATGTGGATAAATTAAGTTATGGAGAATTACATGAAGAAATAGAAGTTGAAACTCTTAAAAACTTCTTAAATAATTTAGACAAATATCAAAAAACTCTCGATAAGGTAAAAAATAATGACAATTCCGGAATTATTAGAGAATTAAAAAAATCCATTGAGACATATTCTAAAGAATATTGATTTGAAGTGAAAATCAAAAGAAGATAAAAATAAATATATAAAAATGTAGAAATATTGAATAAAAATAATATTAAAAAATAATATTTAATAAAAGTATAAATAAAAATAAATAAATTTAGATATAGAAATAATTAAAAAATATACAAAAATGATTTTATTTTTATTTAGATAAAAATATAGGATATTCATCATTGGATTCTATTTTTTCAAGTGTTTTAGGATCAACACTCCAAATTTTTCCATCATGTTTAAAATTTAATTTATTATTTTTAAAAAAAAAGAGTATTGGTTGAATCAAAAGCAACAGTTTTATAAGTTTTATCATTATTAGGTTGGTCACGATATAGAAATTGTTCTTTAGACCAGGATAAATTATCTTCTTCAATTTTTAAATTATATACTAAATCAACAATTCCTTCTGTAGGAGCATCTATTAATGTTCCAGAAACAAATCGCACAAATCCTGTAAAATCCCCAGAACTTTTTCTTTTAGCTAAATTATATCCGAAAAGACCTATTCCACTGTAATCTTTTACAATTTTTGTTTTTTCTTTGTGCTGGTTAAGTTCATAGATTAATTCATTGGCAAGCACAAACATGTCAAAATTTATACTGTAAGTATTATATTTTAAATTTGAAAAAGCTATTTGATCAGAGTAAATTCCTTGAAGACTGCCATTTTCAAGCTCATAAACTAATTCATCAGTATAAACATATTTTCCAATGACTTTATCTAAAAATTTTATTATATCTTTCAAATTATTATCCCCCAAAATAGATAAATTGAGAATATAATTAAATATTAATTTATTATATCATATAAAAGATTTGAAAAATATAATATCCTGACAAAATAAGAAGTAATTTGAAAAATAAAATTATATAAAATTATAAAAATAATATTAAAAAAATATATAAAAATAAAAAAATAGAAAAAATTAAAGAGTTACGCCCATTTCAAGTTGTTCTGTTAACTCTTTATATCTATTTCTGATTGTAACTTCTGTAACCCCTGCAATATCTGCAACATCTCTTTGAGTTTTACGTTCACCCAATAGAACTGAAGCAATATATAAAGCAGCTGCAGCTACACCAGTTGGCCCTCTACCAGAAGTAAGACCTTTTTCCATAGCTTTTTCAATAATTTCAATTGCTCTTGATTGTACTTCTCCAGAAAGACCTAGTTCACTTGCAAATCTTGGAACATAATCAACAGGTGAGGTAGGAGGCAATTTTATATTTAATTCCCTTGTTAAGAACCTATAAGTTCTTCCAACTTCTTTTTTACTTACTCTTGAAACTTCGGCTATTTCATCAAGTGTACGTGGAACATTACATCTCCTACATGCAGCGTATAAAGAAGCAGCTACTACCCCTTCAATACTTCTTCCTCTAATCAATTTGTTTTCAACTGCACTTCTATAAACCACAGAAGCAGCTTCCCTTACACTTCTTGGAAGACCTAATCTTGAAGAATCTCTATCAAGCTCACTTAAAGCAAATGCAAGATTTCTTTCTGTAGCTCCAGAAATCCTAATTTTTCTTTGCCATTTTCTTAATCTATACCATTGAGCACGATTTCTTGCAGGAATATCTCTACCATAGATATCTTTATTCCTCCAATCAATCATAGTACTTAAACCTTTATCGTGAATAGTATAAGTAATTGGAGCACCAACTCTTGTACGTTTGTCTCTTTGTTCGTGATCAAATGCTCTCCATTCAGGACCCATATCCACTAAGTTTTCATCAATAACTAAACCACAATTAGCACATACAACTTCTGCTCTTTCATAATCTCCAATGAGATTTTCAGATCCACATTCCGGACATTTATTTTGTTTTTCTGTATCTGAAACATCATTTTGCATTCTTTTTTTAGCAGAAACATCTTCGACAGGTTTACCTTTTTCAGAAAACTTACTTTTTATTTCTTCTTTCGTGTGACTCTCTCCTTTAAATTAATTAAATTATTTAAAAGTATTAAAATTATTTATTATATTAAATAGTTAAACATTAAAAATTATTAAATTGAATAATTATAGCTTAACTAGCTATAATTTAGTATTATATTGTTTTGATAAAGTTTATTATATGAAAAATTTACAATAATTCTTTTCAATTTTTTGTAGATCTATTTTTGCCTCTTCTATTACTTTTGTTTTTATTGTTGCTTTTACTGTTTTTATTATTGTTTCTATTATTTTTATTGTATTTTTTGTTATTTTTATTATTATTTTTTCGATTATCTTTTTTATTTTTAGGATTTTCTGATACAAAAAGATCTTCTCCAAATCTATCTTTAAAATTTTCAGAATCAATAGATTTAAAAATTCCAATAGATATATATGGTTCTTTTGTAGGACCAAAAATTTCAACGATTTTACCTATCTTCTTTTTGTCATTACTAAAAACAGAAGCTCCTGTTGGAGGAGATTGTGAAGATCTAGCTATTAATCTTCCAGAATTAGATAAATGAGAAATGTTTCCTAAAAATTTCATAAAATCAAACTTAAAAATAAAACAGTTATTATATCACATATATAGTCTAGTGTTTCTACTATATAAAGTTTACGATAATATTATATATAATTAACAATAATTATTTAAATAATTTACTATTAAATTAAAACCGAAAAACAACAAACAAATAATGTATTCAAGGTAATTATTCAATAGTGCAACCACTATATTAAATAAATGATATATACAATATGAACATGCTTTAAAGCAACATTAAAAAATTTATAAATATAAATTTTATAAAAATATTAATAAAAAGTAAATTAAACTATAAAAATACAAACTTTATACATATAAATAGAATAATTTATAATTTTAATATTTTTTGTTTCATGTTATTATGAGCATTAATTTCAATTGAATCATCTATATAATTAATTTCTAAAATACTTTTTTTTATATCATCAATATCATATTTATTTTTCAAAGCATTAAAAATCATGATATCAGCAAGATGGGGGTTTTTAGATAAGATAGGCCCATGTAAATAGCTACCAATGAAATTTTTATATAACATGCCTTCTTTTCCATCTTCACCATTATTTCCATGACCTACTTGAACATCTCCTAAAGTGTCATAGCTATGATAGGTCCTACCACCATGATTTTCAAAACCAATGATATCATTAAAATCATGAGTAGATACAGAATCAAAGATAGAATTTGATTTTAAATTATTTGAAATTAATATATTTCCTGTTAATCTATCCTTTCTACTTTTAGTTTCAATATCAAAAATTTCAAGACAAGGAATTTTTTCATTATAAGGATTAACATAATAATTTCCAAACATTTGATGGCTACCACAGATAGCTAAAAGTACTTTTTCATCCTCAATAAATGTTTCTAGAGAATTTCTTTGATCTAAGATATGATTTGAAATGATATTTTGACCATTATCAGATCCTCCACCAATTAAAACCATGTCAAAATTTTGAAAATCAAGTTCTTTATCAATAGTAAAATCTTTTACATCGACTTCAATTCCTCTCCATTCACATCTTTTTTTAATGCAAATCAGATTTCCTATGTCCCCATATAAATTCAAAATATCTGGATACATATTGACTATTTCAAGTTTCATATCAATTCACTTATTATATTTCATTTACTATTTTAATTTACTATATTTCATTCATTATATTTCAGATTTAGCTTTTTCAGATAATAAAATCTTTCTTGCTTCTGGAGTTGCTGTAAATGTTCCAATAACATATGATTTTACATTTTCTGATAACATCTCATTTATAGGATAATTAAAATCTCCTTCATCTTTTGAAACATGTATTTTGATTTTAGCAATGTCAAAACCAGCATATTTTAATCTTAAAGCAGCCTCATTAGCTCTAGTTCCTGAACAATAAAATGATTTTATATTTTTTATATCAGTTATTTGTTCAAAATCAGCATCCCAAATCCAAGAAATATCTTTTCCATCTGCATGAGTATCATTTATTAAAAACATCAATGATTTTGGTTCTTCATCATAAGAAAAAGCATGAAAAACTTCACTTAAACCAACAGGATTTTTTGAAAGAACTAATACTACATTTTTATCTGGAAAATTTATAGTTTCCATTCTTCCTAATTTATAATCAAAATTTTCTATCTGATTTTTAACAAATTGAATATCAAAATTTTCAGATAAACAAAGAGAAATAGCTGCTAAACAATTATATATATTGTATATTCCCATATATTTAAATACAAATCCTTTTTCAATAGTTTCATCATTATTAAGAGAATTTTTATCATCGTTCCCCATATTAATTTTTAAATCAAATTCATAATTATTATCATTAATATATATTGATTGGGCAACATAATTTAAATTTGGACGTTTAGATCCACAATTTTCACAATAATAACACCCAATATTACCATAACTAATAAATTCATAATTTAAACGATTCCCACAATTTTTACAAAATATAGCTTCAGCTACATCATGATTAGATTTAGAAAATTGATTTTTATTGAAACCATAATAAATTTTATTGTTTGATAACTTATTAAATTGAACTGTAGACGGATCATCTCCATTAAGGATAATTGTAGAATCAACAGTTTTTAGTGCATCATAAACCATTTTTATTGTATTTTCAACTTCCCCATATCTATCCAGTTGATCTCTAAAAAAATTTGTTAAAGCAACATGATCTGGAGAGATAAAATGAGTTACATCTGGAATAGATCCTTCATCTACTTCAAATATTCCCCAATCATAGCTACTTTTCGTGTTTACTACAAAAGAAGTCACAACCCCTTGAATCATATTAGCTCCTTTAAGATTAGAAACTAAATTTTCATATTTTCCACCAATAATATGATTTATTAAATTATTAGTGGTTGTTTTACCGTTTGTTCCAGTGATAACAACAATTTTATTACATCTTTTAGTTAAATCCCCTAAAATATCAGGACATATTTTTATAGCTACTTTTCCAGGTAAAGCTGTTCCTTGTCTCCCAGTAATTTGTAAAATAAAGTAAGCAAGTTTTCCAGCTAAAATTGCAATATTGAATATAATTGTATTAGTCATATTTTACCAATGAATACTATTGATTAGCTATAATATAAAAAACTATTGAAATTAATATATTATATATTTCTTATCAACCCGATTAGAGAAAAAATTATAATAAACGAATATGATAAAAAATATAATTAAATCATGAAAAATAATATTTTTTACCATTTCTGATTTAAAGATTTTTATATAATATCTTTTAGGGCTTAATTTAGTTTTTATATATTGATTTTTATCTTTTATAATACTTCCATCAACTCTTTCAAGACCAGTACTAGATATTTTCAGTTTATTTTTACCTATTTTTTATATTGACTGTTCCATAATTGTAATAACTATTATAATCATGATATTGACCAATATATTCCAAATCAATAGTTATTCTCAAAGAACTATAAGAATAAGTTTTCCATTTTAACTTGTTTTTTGAATATACATAAATTATCATAATCAATTTTAGTAATCTTTTTATAAGATGTAGAACCACCCTCGATATAATATTTAATAACAATCATTGGTTTTTTATAGTTTTGAACATATTTGGTCGATAAACATTCCAATAATAATCTTTAGCATTTAACTTATTTTTTTTATAGGTTACTTTTTCTGATGTAGAATAAGATTCCCATCTTAATCTATTTTTTAAGTTTTTCTATAAATACAGATCCAGATCCTTTAACAATTTTAGAATTCTTGGATACTATTTTATATTCAAAATAAATTTCTCTTATATCATCTTCATGTTTAGAATAAGGATATGAATTAGTAACCCAATTAACTTTATATTGATTAAATTTATGATAATATATCTTACTACCTTCATCTACTAGACCTGGAGAGGCCCATCAACTCCACATGTATTAACAGAAGCTACAAATATTATTGTACAAAATACAACTAATATTAACATTAATATGCTAATTTTAAATTTATTAATCATTTAAATCCCTTATTATTCTTTTCTTTATTAAAAATTGAGAAAATTATTCCTATTAATAATTATTTTTATATTTTAACATTTAGAAATGTTATTAATAATTTAAAAAGAAAAAAAGAAAAATTTCTTTTTTTAAAAATTATTTATTTTTTCTAATTTTATTTTTATAACCATATACACAAATTTTCTTATTAGATAATTTACCTAATTTGTTATTAGTGACAATATTAGGACCACCTGCAATCTTCAAACCATGAATACCACACAAACGATCTACATTACCATTAACCTTAATTCCATGATGTTTATTTTTATTATTCATATTTTTAGAAATCTTATTTTTATCCGAAAAGGGTAATCCATATTTTTTATTTCCACTAATTTGATTTTTAGAAAATGAATTCCGATTATCATGAATAATAATATCATTAATCCTAAATTTGATATTATTAGAAACAATTTTATTTTTATTCCCATTTAATTTTAAACCAGAAGACTTAGATATAACTTTATTACTATTGACATTATGACTATGACCATTTACTGAAATCCCTAAATTATTACATGTAATAGTGTTTTTTAATATAAGATTATAGTTTCCTTTTAGTGAAATACCAGTAGATTTAACATTAATCTTATTAATATAAACAAGATTCCTATGACCATTTATATAAATTCCATTCTTAAATTTACTAATGTCATTTCTACTAATTGTATTATAAGATCCAGTTAAACCAATATCAGTATAATTGCCAGACCCAGCAATCTTATTGTTTTCAATAATATTTAAAGAACCTACAACAACAATACCATTATATTTAGATCCAGTTATATTATTATAAACAAATAAATTCTCATCAGCATTAATATATAAACCCCTATAATTATTTTTAAGAAAATTATAAGTCACATTATTACCAAAAGCAAACAAATTAACAGCATACTCCTTAACACCAAATATCGTGTTATTTTTCACAACATTTTCATGACTATAAATACTAATACCAATATTTTTAATATTAAAAAGAATATTATCTTTTATAATGTTTTTTATTTCATAAATAACAATTCCCTCATCACCACCAATAATAGAATTGGAAAAAGCAGTATTATTAACTGAATCAATAACTATACCCTTATTATTATTCTCAAAAACATTATTATAAATAGAATTATTATCTGAAGAATATAAGCTAAGACCAACATTATTTCCAACAAAAACATTATCCTCAAATAGACACATTGGAAGAATTACTTAGCACAAGACCACCCTCACCTTTATTATTATAAAACCAACTAGTATGGATTTGTAAAGTTTCAGAGTCGATCAAAATAATTCCTCCTCCTTTATTATTAGACATAGTAGTCCATTCCATATATCCCCGATAAATAGAGTTAGACAAAGAAATATAAGCTCCTACACCTCCATTATCAAATATAGAAATCAAATGGTTTGCATTTACTTATATTTGAGAAAATATGACTATTCTATATCCATGATTATCTATAAATATATTAAAATAGGAACTAACTACTATATATTATTTACCATTTAAATTTTTCATTGAATAGGCAAAAATAAAAAAAGTATGTAAAAAATAAATTATTCTATGATAATTACATTCTAGCTTTATCATAAACACTTTTAAGTGTTCCCATATCAACACTAGTATATATTTGAGTAGTAGATAAATTAGAATGTCCCAATAATTGTTGAATTGCTCTAATATCTACCCCATTTTTAAGAAGATGAGTTGCAAAAGAATGTCTTAAAATATGAGGAGTGACTCTTTTATTAATTCCTGCTTTTTCAGCATAATTTTTTATCATGACTTGAATATATCGAGTGGTTAGTGGATTGTCTAATCTATTTACAAATAAATAATCGCTAGCCGATTCTCTAGAAGATAAATATTCCTCAAGTAAAATGTTAGAATCAATATCAAAGAGTACTACTCTATCTTTATCTCCTTTACCTCTTATTCTCATAGTACGTTCTTCAAGATCTATATCATTAGTTATAAGAGAAACAAGTTCAGAAACCCTTAACCCTGAAGAATAAAGCAATGTTAAAACAAGTTTATTTCTAAGCCTAGTTTTAGTCTTGAAATTATTTTCACAATACAATTCATGATCAAATGCATTGATTAGTTGTTTTACCTCTGTCTCATTTAGAGATTTTGGTAGAGATTTTGTTCTTTTAGGAGCTTTTACTTCATCTAAAAAATATAATCCATTAAATTCAAGAAATTTCTTTGAAACAACCGTCACAAGATAAATATAATTTTGAGAAACAGATCTATCTCTTTTTAAATATTGAATATATTTTTTAAAGCTTCTTAAAAATCTTCTTTCATCATATAACTCTTTATCAGATAATAAATATTCATGAAAATTTTTAATTATGGATCTATAAGTTTTTATTGTATTTTGAGAATAATTTCTAATGTCAAGTTCTATTAGATATTCTTCAATCATATCAGGAAAATCGTGAATTTCTAAAATGCTTATCATTTCCCCATTCGCATCATATGCAGGCAAATCATTATTTGGAGGGTCAAACCATTTTTTGGAAGTTTTAATTTGGTTAATTTCAGAATATTCATCCATTTTATTCACACACATCTAAAAAAAACAAAAAAGAAATTTTAAAGATAATTCAAGAAATTTTAAAAATTATAAATCAATGATCATTTATGATAATATAATATATAATATCTAATTAATATAGTTAACTTTAATGATGTAAAAAACTTATAAATATTTGGTTTAATATTACTTGAATTTTTAGGGACATATACTAATTATAACTGTTTAAATTTTTGTAGAGTGTCTTTTTAGCTAATTGACTAATATATAATTAAATTACTATCAATAAAATTATGTAATCTAAAAATAATCATGAATCGGATGATTAAACTTTTAAATGAGTACTTGCTATTATTTTCATTATTTAAGAGAAAATTAAACGATAGATATACCAGATAAATTATTTTAACTAACTTTTTACTCATTAATAAAAAAATAATTCGTTATACAATTATATAATGTCATTGGTGAATTTTTTTCATGTTAATTTTTCTTTTTTACTGTTTTTAACTTATTATTAATTATATTATTGGTTACGACTATTTATTTTCATTTTTGATATACTTATAAAAGAATATTCAACTATTTTTGAAATGAGTATTTATAATGTTATATTTTAACTTTATCAAATTATAGTAGTTAATTTACAATTTTCATATAAATGATTAAATTTTTTCATTAATTTTTCGTTAAAGTTTTCAATGTTATATAAGTGTATAACAAATATAATTTTTATAAAATTAATTAAATATTATTAATAGGATATTCTCAAATATATAATAGACATTTACTAGTATATAAAATTTCTCTTATAAAGTAATGACAATAATAATTTTATTAATATAATATGAAGATATTTAATTAAAAGTAAATTAAAAAGTAAAAATAAAAAAATAAAAAAAATAATAAGAATAAAATAATTAAATGAAATTAATTGATTGTAATAATTCTGAGTTTATCTGGTCTTTTAACAATTTCACTTGCTTTAAAAGCAACTAAATTTCTAATTCCTTTAGACACAGAAATATCTACAAGTCTTTGACTTACTACTCCATCAAATATTACAGAGTAAGCCTCTTTATTTGCAGCTTTGAGTTCATCATATAATTTTTCAACTTTAACTTCATGTAATATATTTAAAGCATCATCTAATATTTCAGCACTTCCAGTCCCTTCTAAATCTCTTAGTATATTTCTCATTAAAGAAACTTTATCTTTAACTTTAGGTTTAGCATTAGCAAAATATTGTTCTATAGGAACTTTATCACGAAGTGCTATCATGACTTCTTCTTTTTTAAGTTCTTCAACTTCTTTGCCCTTTGGAGCCCTTGTTATATAATCAACTTCTCCAACTTGCATAAGTTCCTTCAATATTAATTCTCCACCACGATCTCCATCAAAAAATGCTGTGACTGTTTTATTTTTAGTTAAATCTGCTACAATGTTAGGAACATTGACTCCTTCAACAGCTACTGTATTTTTAATACCATATTTTAATAAATTGAGAACGTCAGATCTTCCTTCAACCACTATAATTGCATCAGAAGTATGAATACTAGGTCCAGCTGGAAGCTTTTCATCACCATATTCAGAAATCTCATGAATTCTCATAGCTTCTTTGACTTCTTCAATCATTTTCATGCTTTCAGGAGTGACTTTCTCCATCATGCCTTTATAAATCTCTTTTGCACGATTTACAACTTGTTCTCGTTTAACAGCTCTAACATCCTCTACTTTAACAGTTTTAATATGAGCTTCACATGGCCCAACTCTATTTATTGTCTCTAAAGATGCTGATAATATGGCAGTCTCAATCCTATCTAAACTAGAAGGAATTACAATTTCACCTTTTGCTCTTCCACCATTAGAATGAATTATTACTTTTATTCTTCCTATTCTTCCAGTTTTTTGAAGTTCTCTTAAATCTAAGTCATTGCTTAAAAGACCTTCAGTTTGACCAAAAACAGCTCCGACAACATCAGGTTTTTCAACGATTCCATTTGCATTAATTTGTGCGTGAATAAGGTACTTTGTAGTAGTTAATTCTTCGATTCCTTTTCCCATGTTAAGCCTCCATTAAATTAGATACTTAATGTACTTGCAGGGATAATTTACTTATCTACAATTATATTTTAGAAATATGGTTCTAATTTATATTGACCATACATATGATAATCACATTTCCTTAACTAACTAATTATAATGAATTTTCTATTAATAATGAATTTTCTTCAAATTGTAATTAGTATTATTTTTTGTATTGTTATGTTTTCATAGACATATTTACAAATAATTTTTACTATGAGTTTTACAAAAACTCGAAGGAGAATGATTTATATAATAATTTAACTATTACTTAATAGTTATTACTTTAAGTATTAATGTATAATTATCTTTTTTAATATACAATCATAGATTGCAACGTTATTGCATAAATTATACTTGTAAATTTAATAAAATTGCAATGAAAACCAATAACTATTATATTCATTAAACAATGAAAACATCAATGAATAAATGGGTTAAACATATGCAACTGTACCACATTAAAAAAAGAGCTTAATAAGAATAATCGGATTAATATAATTTTTGTATTAATTAATATCCAAATAATATTTTTATAATATTATTAAGAATTTATTATTAGATATCCTATTTTATTAATTATTTTTATTACTAATTGTCTTTATATTATTTATTTAAAATATTTCCAACATTATGATCCTCTATTGATTATTGTATATTTATATGGGAGGATCTTTATTATAAATCATTAATGAAAAATTTACATATTTAACGATTAAATAATTATTATAATTAATATATTAATCCATATTTAATTTCCTTATTTTTATTTAAATCTATTATCTATATGTGAATATAAATCAATAATATTTTAATAGAATTTAATGAAATAATTATTACTATTTACTAATATAACAAATTTTATATATTCTTTTAATATTATTCTTTATATTTTTATTACAAATTAATTCTTTGATACTGTATTTAATGATATGGCCGATTAATTATTATATATGTATTATATACGATCATGAAAATAATTTAGCCATTTTATTTAATATTGATTTGTAATTTGAATTGATAATTATTTAATAAATTAAAGTTCTAATTTGAGCATGTGATGATTAATGATTAGTATCTGAAATAATATTATATTTTTACTACTATATAAAATTGTATATTTTCACCCATCATAGTAAATATTCTCTAAGTTAAACATTAAAAAATATTTTATAGAAATCATATTTTAATGTAAAGTATTATAGTTATATTAGTAAATAAGTAAATGTTGTAGTAATATACTTTAATTATAATAATTATATAATAAATTGTATATTAGTAGTCAGAATAATATAATAAATTAATATTATTTAATTAAAATATAGAAATTAAAATAATATCAATGATAAAATCTAGAAAATATATTAGATTGGTGTTAAAATGGAAAAATCAAAATTATCTTCAAAAACTTTATTAAAACAGCTATCTCAGAAAAAATACTTGAAAAATAAAAAAACAGTGAAAGTGGGAGAAATAAAAGTTTGTAGAGAAGATTTTGATATTGACAATCTAGATCTTGCAAACACTACTAACTCCCATGAAAAGCAAAGAAATCCTCAACACGATAAAAAACTAGATATTAAAAGAGAATTTGGTTTTAAAAACCTAAAAAAATTATTGGACAATACTTCTTCTTGTCAAATTTCTGATGCAATGTCAAAAATAAGTAAAAGAAGCGGAGTTTTAGAGGGAATAAAATCTATTAATGGAAAAAAGGCATATGGAATAGTTTATACAGTTTATACTTCTTCTGATGACTGGGGAACTCCTTTATATGGAATTGATGAAGCTAAAAAAGGAAATATCTTATTTATAAAAACTAGTGGAGGTAAATCTGCCGTTTGGGGAGAATTAACTTCTAGTTGTTCTTATGAAAAAGGTTTAGCCGGAACTGTTATTTATGGAGCAACACGAGACATAGATTTTGTTAAAAATTTTGAATATCCAGTATTTGCCAAAGAAACAGCCCCTAATGCAGGAAATGCATTAGGTTTAGGAAAAACTAATATATCGATTGAAATTGAAACTAAACCAAAAACTAATATTCAAACTGGAGATTTCATTTTTGGAGATGAAAGTGGAGTAGTTCATGTACCAAAAGAGCTATTTTGTGAAGTTATGATAAAAATATTAGAAATAAAAAAAAATGAAGCTCAAATCCTCTCTGAAATAAAAAAAAGAACTCCTTTATCTGAAATACTTGGCTTAAAATAATGATTCCTGAAAAACCAGAATACAAAGATAATAAAAAATCTTTAATCGAAAATCCAGAAATCCTAGAAATGGAAGAAGATGCAGAAGATGGAACAGACATTTATTCATTTATTAAGAATAACAAAAAAAGCATAATTATTTCATTTGCAATTGTAATCGGGATAATTTTTGTTATATTAATGTTAGCTGGAATTGGTGATGCTGTAAATGCTTTGAAAAGAACTAATTTATGGATATTAGGCTTAACATTCATTATTCAAACTTTTGTTTATATATTTTGGGCCCTTAGATGGAAACTTATTCTTGATAAAATGCATCAAGCTCCTCGATTTTCAAACGTCGTAGGAATTTTAATGAATAGTATTTTTGGAAATAATGTGACTCCAGGATCAATAGGTGGAGAACCTTTAAGAGCATATGTATTAAAAGAATATAATGATACTCCTTTTGAGATAGGTTTGGCATCTGCAATGGCAGATAGAGTTTTTGAATTGCTTCCATTTTTATTAATGTCCATTGTAGCAGTGATAGCTCTTTTATCCTGGCATTTAGATTTTATATCAAAAATATTTTTGATTATATTTATATTAATTACCATATTCATATTTTCAATTGTAATATATGCAGGCATAAATAAAAAAGTTTCTGAAAAAATAGTTTTAAAAGTTTTAGGATGGATTTATCCATTAATTGAAAGAATAACTCATAAAAAACATAAATATGAAAGTTTAAAAGAAAAAACGATATATTATATCGATAATTTTAATTCAAGTTTCACTATGATAGTTGAGAATAAACTATTCATAGGAGGCTCATTACTCGCACTAGTAACTTGGGGATTAGATTTATTCAACTCATATCTTTCATTTATAGCTATAGGGATTACTCCTCCATTAGCACCATTTATAATTATTTATACTATAGCTATTTTATTATCATTTTTATCACTACTTCCAGGATCATTGGGAATTACGGAAATTATTATGATAGCACTTTTTGTCCCTGTTGGAATAACAGCAGACTATGTATTAGCTGCTAGTGCGATAGAAAGAATTTCGTCTTATATAATCCCAACAATAATCGGACTGGTAATTGGTATTTATTATGCTAAAAAAATTGTTAATAAATATAAAAAAGACGAAAATATAAATGTCTAAATAGGATTATAAATTTATTAAAAACTAAAAAAATACAATATAGATATAAATAATATCCAAAACAACAAAATTAAACCAATAATAATAAATTAATCCCTAATAATACCGAATAATAAATTCAAAATAATCATATAGTAATAATTTATTCTTAATATTCTTAATAATTTAAAATATATTAATAAAAAAAGGCATGACAAACAAAAAAAAATTAATAAATGTATCTTATTCCTCCCCACAATATTAGGAATATAATTAAATACTCCCCCCCATATTCTCAATTTTTATTAAAACATTTAAAAATCGGAAGATTTTTATACTATTTGAACATATTACTATATGCTGAAAAATTAAGAAGAATTAATGGAGGATAGATAAATGAATATAAATATTGATTCTTATTGTTATATAAGAGAAAATGTTTTTGAAAAAATTCAAAGAACTAAAACTGTCGATAAAATAGTTATGGCGATTTTAATGGCATTTTTAACTGGAATATTAGCTCAAATCGTATTACCGCTTCCTTGGATTCCTGTACCAATAACTGGACAAACTCTTGGAGCCTTAGCTTCTGGTTTATTCCTTGGAAAAAGATATGGTGCTTTAAGTCAAATCATGTATATTTTAGGAGGAGTAGTAGGAATAGCTTGGTATGGTGAAATGACTAGTGGTTTAGATATACTATTAGGTTCTACCTTTGGATATTTTATTGGATTAGTATTAGCTGCAGCATTAATTGGACATTTTGCAGAAAAATATTCTGAAAGTAGAAAATTCAAAAAAATGTTTGTTCTTATGTCAATAGCTAACTTTGGATGTGTTTACATTCCAGGCTTAATTGGTTTAACTGTTTGGATGTACTCCACACAAGGTGCTTTTCCAGATATTATAACATTATTTATGATGGGTCTTGCTCCATTTATAATAGGAGATATTTTTAAAATAGGAATTGCTGCTGGAATATCCAAAGTAGGATTACCTAAATAACACAAAACTTTAAAACAATGAACAGAATGTATTTTTAATAATTTTAATATATTCTACATTCTTCTTTTATAATTTTTTAATAATTATAATCCGTATTTTTATAAATAATCTTTTTTTATAATATTATTTTTTGTAATATTATACAATGATAAAATATCCCATTGATAAAATGAAAAAAAATAAAGTTATTAAGCTATGTGGACATCATCTTCTATGTTTACAGGGATATCAAGGATATGGTTATGATAGTGAATTTGAAAAGAATATGAGCAATATTCATCAAGAACTTAATAAAACTAAAAATAAAAATTTAAAAATAAAAATAAGTGATTCCCCAGATGATTTATGTATTTGTTGTCCTAATTTAAAAGATGGAATTTGTATTGGAGATAATGATAGTTCAATTAAAACAAAGGAAAATCTTCAAAAAATAGCTAAAAATAATAATCACATTGTTAAACTTGATTCAATTGTTATAAAAAAAATTAATATAGATAAGAATAAAGAATATTATTTTAATGATGTAGTGCGTGTTATAAATAATACTTTTAAAAAATTGGAAGATGTAAAAGATATCTGTGGAGACTGTGAATGGACAGACAAGTGTCTTTGGTATCAATCCAAAAAATAGTATATTAATATATTATATAAAAAAATTAATATTTTTTTTATAAATTTTATATTTTATTATTATAAATATTAGATATTATAACAGACATTATTGTAGATTTTCTAAATTAATTTAAATATAAAACAATACCTTTAAATATAACTTTAATTAAATTAAAATTGGTGTGATTTTAAGTAATTACAAATCAGTGAGTATAGTCCCGTAGGGTAGTGGTAATCCTTCTAGGCTTTGGACCCGGAGACGGCGGTTCGATTCCGCTCGGGACTATCTAATTTTATTTTTATTTTTAAGCATATTTTATAATCAAAATAAGCATATAAGTTTTTAAATAGCTAAAAATCGAATAATTTTAATAATTTTATAAAGTAATAAACTAATTGTAATTAAATTTTTATTAAAATATTAATATAAATTACAATTAAATAATTTAAATTACTTTAAAGGTATGAATATTAGATATTATATGGATATTTTACTAATTTTATATATTTCAATAATTTATTACATTAAAAAATAAATAAATTTAAAAATTTTATATTTACTAACATAATATTTTATAACACTTTATAATATAACAACTAATTGAAAAATTATATTAAATTGACATTAAAATTCAATAAATATGAGGAATTAAATGAAAAAATTACTAATAATGGGAATTAACACCAGAGGATTAGTAAATTCTTGTTTAAAACTACCTTATAAATGTTATTCTGTTAGTTATTATTTTACTTGTGATTTTAAACATCCATTTAAAGAAAAACATATACTAAACCAGGTTGAAGAAAAATCTTGTGGTTTTTTTGAAGAAAATTATTCACCTGAAAAACTTTTAGAATTATCCTTAGATTATATGGATGAAGTGGATACTATTATACTTTCATCTGGAATATCACCAAGTGATTTTAAAGGTAAATTTAAAAAATATAAAAAGAAAATTTTGGGCAATACAGACATTAAAGATATTGAGGACAAATATAAATTCTATAAAAAAATAAAAAATAAATTTTTAACATCTAAAACTTTTAAAGTAAGACATGGAAATAATGAAGATAATATACATGAAACACTTGATATTCTTAAAGAAAATAAAAATAAATTTTTTATTATTAAACCTCTTCAAGGATCTGGAGGATATGGTGTTAAATATCTAAAATATAATGAAAATTATAAACTCAAAACAAACAATTCAAAAGAATCAATATATAATAATTATTTTTTAGAATATGAAAAAACAGGATTTATAATTCAAGAATATATTGAAGGAACAAATATTAGTTCATCTATTTTATCTACAAAAAATGAATCAAAAACAATAGTAACTAGTAAAATGTTGATTGAATCAGATTTTGGTTTAAAAAATAGTTTTAGATATTGTGGAAATATAGTGCCTTTTGAAAGTGACAATATAAACAATATTAAGATCATTTCACAAGATTTAATAAGTCAACTAAAATTAATAGGTTCAAATGGAATCGACATGATATTGAATAATAAACATCAAAATAAAAGAGAAAAAGATCAAAAATCTGAAAATAACGAAGATGTTTATATTATTGAAGTCAATCCAAGATTTCAAGGCACATATGAATGTGTAGAAGAAGTTTTAGGAATTAATCTATTAGAAGCCCATATAAAAGCCTGTGCAGGAGAATTAATAGATATTCCTACATTAAAAAAAGATATTTACTCAATGAAAAGATTAATTTATTCAGATAACAGGTTAAAAATAGGAAATATCAAAAAAAATCATGATATATATGATATTCCTTTTAAAGGTGTAATCATAGAAAAAAATGAACCATTAGTAAGTATAATAACTCCAAAAAAGGATCTTAAAATGGGAAAAAAAATTATTGAAAAAAAAATTATTGAACTAAATGATAATATAAAAACTTTGAATTAAATTTGAATAATATTATTATAAAAATATCTATAAACTCAACTATAAAAATAGATATAAATAATTAAAAATTAGCTAAAATTAGAATAAAAATAGATAAAGTAACTATAATATCTATTGGAATATTATAGTATTCCAAGTAGTATTAATATAAAGATTATTGTTCCTATAGTTAACAAAAATGTTGTAATAACCATAGCTGCAACTGATAACAAATATAATTCTGCTCTTCTGTCTGGGTCTTTAAAGTATTGATCAAAAGGATTTCTTCTCATAATTACACTTAATAATTCAATTTCAATAAACTTATAATTAAATTTAATGTATATGATAAAAATGATTGAAATAATTATTATAAATTTATAGCTTATTTAATATTAATTTTAGTAATATTTAAACTATAATAATTAAATTATAATAATTAAATTGTATATCGAAAATAAAATCTAAAAATTAGTAAATTTGAATAATTTAAAAAAATATGAACATTTAAAATAAATATTTAAAAAATCTAAAAATTAAAAATAGAATATGGATAATATATAATTTTAATAAACATTTGATATAATACCAGAAAAAATAAGAAAATACTTAATAATAAATAATAATATTAATTTATTATAAATAATAAATAAAATATTATAATTTAATGTAAATTATTATATATTATTATAAATTATCAATAAATATTTATTCTAGAATTATCCTACTGCTTTATTATATATCTCTACTGGAAGTAAAGATAAAAATCCTAAGAGATCTCCTTTTTCTATTTTACCATCAGAAATGATAACAAATGCTGCTCTATTTACTTTTTTATCCATGTTCAATGGGATGTGTGTGTCTGAACCAACAGCAATAGGATGCCCATATTTATTTGAAGCATATGCCCCTATTGATCCAATATAATTAGCAGGAATTTCTATTTCTTTAATTTTTATAGAAACAGATTTACCTCCTTTTAATTCCATATCTTCATCGGCTACAATAATTTTTGATAAAACAGGGATATTCCCAATTTCAAGATCCATTTTTCCAGCTTTTGAGTGTTCCATTTCTCTTTTAAACCTGCCAACTGGATTTAAGATTCTAACCATTTAAATCCCCTATTCCTATTCATCAGTTTCAATTGTAGATTTAATCATCTTCAATCGAACAAAATTTTCTCTTTCCATCTCTTGAAGTCTCATTTCAATAGATTTAACAGTACTTTTTATTTTTGGAATCATAATATGTTCCAATGCATTAACACGACGTTTTGTTGATTCAATTTCAGCAGTCAACAAATAAATTGTTTTTTCAATTTCTCCTAGTTCTATAATTAGAGCAAGAGCATCTTCAAATTTTTTCGCTGCTTCATCTAATCTTACTGAAGTATCTGCAAAACTGTAACCTCTATCTATTAAAGTTTTTTCATCCATTTTAGAATCCATTACAGGTACAACAACACCCATGATGCTTCTGGAATTAATATCAACTTCAACAGATTCTTTTACAGATAAAGCAGATTTTTGAACAGCTAAATCGCCCATGATAACCTGAGCCGCTGTTAAATCTTCGAAAGCACTTTTAAGAGTTTCTTCAACTTTTTCACGGGATCCTTTAACTTTATCTAAAATATCAAAAAACTCTTTAATTAAAGCATCACGTTTCTCTTTAAGTAAACTATGACCTTTAACTGCCAGTTTTTCCCTATCTTTGAGCTTTAAAAGCTCCATTCGAGTAGGATTGATCCCTTCCATTGTTTCTTGTGCCATTTTACCCTCCTAAATCGGGTTTATGAATAAGGTTGTTTAGTATGAATAATTAATATGAAAATTAAACATTAATGTTTAATAAATTCAGATTAATTTTCCAGGAAGATATATAGGAATATGTTCTTCCTTAACCCTTTTAAGTTCTGATTTAGGTAATAAACTTAATAATTTCCAACCAAGATCTAAAGTTTCTTCAATAGTCCTATCTTCATCTTTAGCTTGAGTGATAAATTCTTCTTCAAATGCATCAGCAAATTGTAAGAATTTTTGATCCCTTTCTGTAAGAGCTTCTTCACCAACAACAGCTACTAAATCTCTTAAATCACGACCTTCTGCATAAGCAGAATAAAGTTGATCAGAAACTCCAATGTGATCTTCACGAGTTTGATCTTCACCAATACCTCCACTCATCAAACGAGATAATGATGGAAGTACATCAACTGGAGGATAAATACCTTTTCTGTAAAGTTCACGACCAAGTACAATTTGGCCTTCGGTAATATATCCAGTTAAATCCGGAATTGGATGAGTTATATCGTCTTGAGGCATAACTAATATAGGCATCTGAGTAATAGAACCTTCTTTACCTTCAATACGACCTGCACGTTCATATAAACTAGCTAAATCAGTGTACATGTAACCAGGATACCCTCTTCTTCCAGGTACTTCGTCACGAGCTGCAGAAACTTCTCTTAAAGCTTCACAATAATTTGTTAAATCAGTTAAAATAACCAATACATGCATATTATGTTCAAATGCTAAGTATTCTGCAGTAGTAAGAGCCATCTTAGGAGTAAGAATTCTTTCAATAGCAGGATCATCAGCTAAGTTCATGAAAACTGTAACACGTTCTAACGCACCAGTTCTTTCGAAATCTTTCATGAAAAAGTTAGCTTCTTCGTGAGTAATACCCATAGCAGCAAATATAACTGCAAATTCTGTATCGTCACCAACTACTTTAGCTTGTCTTGCAATTTGTGCAGCTAAGTCATTGTGAGGTAAACCCGAACCTGAAAAAATAGGTAATTTTTGACCTCTAACAAGTGTATTCATTCCATCAATAGTAGAAATACCTGTTTGAATAAATTCTGCAGGGAATTGACGAGCAGACGGATTCATTGGATTACCATTAATATCCAATTCTTTTTCAGGTATGATTTCTGGACCACCATCTATAGGTTTACCAGTACCATCAAAAATACGACCCATCATATCTAAAGAAAGACCAATTTTAGCTGTTTGTCCAGTAAAACGAGTTTTAGTATTTTTAGTATTTAAGTCACTTGTTCCTTCAAAAACTTGAATAACAGCAACATCTTTTTTAACTTCTAAAACTTGTCCTCTTCTGATTTCTCCATTAGGTGTTTCAATTTCCACTATCTCATTATAAGCAACACCTTCTACTCCTTCAACAATCATTAAAGGACCAGAAACATCAGTAACAGTGGTGTATTCTCTAGTTTTAATATCAGTATTCATTTTTACACCTCACCACATTGTTTAACAATTTCTTCTTGAACATATTTCACCCTTGCAGGGAATTCATCTTCAGGAACAAATTTCAATCGACCAATTTCTTCTTTAACACTAAGTCCAATTAAATCTTTAGAGTTAGCTCCTCTTTCTAATGCTTTAGAAGCTTCTTTTTGGAATAATACAATAGTGTTTAAAAGTTCAAATTGCTTTGAAGGTGAACAATAAGTATCAACTTCATGATATGCATTTTGTTGTAAGAAATCTTCTCTTAACATACGAGTGGTTTCTAATGTAACCTGTTCACTATCTGGAAGTGCATCAGGACCTACAAGTTGTACAATTTCTTGGAGTTGGGATTCTTTTTGTAATAAAACCATAGCTTCATTACGAACAGCTCTCCAATCTCCTCCAACGGTTTCTTTCCACCAATCTTGTACATTGTCTACATACAAAGAATAACTTTGTAACCAATCAATAGAAGGGAAGTGACGTTTATCTGCAAGAGAAGCATCTAATGCCCAAAATACTTTACAGATACGTAATGTATTTTGTGTAACAGGTTCAGATAAATCTCCACCAGGAGGTGAAACAGCACCAACAACAGAAACAGAAGATTCTTTACTTTCTGATCCTAAAGTGTTAACTCTACCCGCTCTTTCATAAAATTGAGCTAGTCTTGAAGCAAGATATGCAGGATATCCTTCTTCACCAGGCATTTCTTCAAGTCTCCCTGAAATTTCTCTCATAGCTTCTGCCCAACGAGAAGTTGAATCAGCCATTAGAGCTACATTGTGACCTTGGTCACGGAAATATTCTGCAATTGTAATTCCAGTATATACACAAGCTTCACGAGCTGCAACAGGCATGTTAGAAGTATTAGCTATAAGAACAGTTCTATCCATTAATGGATTTCCAGTTTTTGGATCTTCTAATTCTGGGAACTCTAAAAGTACCTCAGTCATTTCATTTCCACGTTCTCCACAACCAACATAAACAATAATGTCTGCATCAGACCATTTAGCTAATTGTTGTTGTGTAACAGTTTTTCCAGACCCAAAAGGACCAGGAATAGCTGCAGTACCACCTTTAGCTACAGGGAAAAAAGTATCTTGTGTTCTTTGTCCTGTGACAAGAGGTACATCTGGATCAAGTTTTTCTTCATATGGTCTTCCTTTCCTAACAGGCCATTTTTGAAGCATTTGAACTTTTTTAACTCCATCATCAGTTTCAATTTCAGCAATATCCTCTTCAACTGTGAATTCGCCACTAGAAACTATACTTTTAACTGTACCTTCGATGGTTGGAGGAAGTAATATTTTTTGAAGAACTGCAGAAGTTTCTTGAACTTCTCCAAGCATGTCTCCACCTTTTACTTTATCTCCAACTTTAGCTAGAGGTTTGAAAGTCCATTTTTTATCTTTATTAATAGACGGTACATCTACACCTCTTTCAATAAAGTCGCCTGTTTTAGCTTTAATAACTTCAAGTGGTCTTTGAATTCCGTCAAAAATTGAACCCATGATTCCTGGCCCAAGTTCTACATATAAAGGTCCACCAGTACTTTCTATTTTTTCACCAGGTTTTAGCCCAGCTGTTTCTTCATAAACCTGAATGGTTGCAGTATCACCTTCAAGCTCAATGATTTCTCCAACGAGCTTTTCGTTACCTACTTTAACCATTTCATTCATTTGAGTTCCTCTCATCCCATCTGCGATGATAACAGGCCCTGCAATTTTAATAATATTTCCTTCAGTAATCATTTAACCATCTCTACCCCAATAACTTTTTTGATAAGTTCACCCATAGGGTCACTGTCCCTACCAGACGGGCCAGGTTTATCCGGTATTTCAATAATCATTGGTAATACATTAGAACCGATTTTTTTGTCAATATATTCCCTAATATTATCAGCAATTTTTTCTGTGATAATTATAATTGAAATTTCTTCATTCATTAATTCATCCAATGCATTTTCAGCATCTTCATTTGTTTTTACAACTTTATTTATCTTTACTCCAGCAAGTTGAAAACCAGTGACAGTGTCAATATCTCCAATAACTGCTACAGAAGATTTCATACTAACATCTCCTGAATTTCAGATACAGGAAAATCAACTTCCCTTTTAGCACGTACAATAATTTTTAAATTTCTGATTTCTCTTTCTTTATGACTTAAAAAACCTAAAATAGGGCCAATGCCTAATGGTTTTCTTAAAGAAAAAGATTTTGCACTATCT
>NIZT01000009.1 GCA_003315655.1 Candidatus Methanobinarius endosymbioticus | reverse complement strand
TAGCATTATAAAGAGAAACAATATATAATCCATTTTCATGAGTGAAAACATGGCTTTTTGTGCCGTTTTTAGTCATTTTAAAAATAGTACCCCCATCTATTGTGAAATTATTTGAAGGATTTGATATAGAAATTTTACTAAAATCTATTTTATCTAAATCATTAGAACTATTGTTAGAATTATTATTTGAACTATAATTTGAATTAATATCAGAAATATCATCTGAACTACTATTTGCAGAATTATTAAAATTATTAGAACTATTAATAGAATTAAAATTATAATTATTAGATTTACTCATATTATTACTATATAAACTATTTGAACTAGAATAATTTGAATTATATGAATTAGAACTAATATTACTGTTATTTAGAGAATTATTATTAAGATTGGAATTCTCTACTTTATTAAAGTCATTTTTAGACAAATAAGTAATAGAAATAGCGCTTATTCCTTTATTTTTAAGTAAATCGAATCCAGAATAGCTACTACTAAAATTTTTAAAGTAAGCTCCTTTACTGAGCATTGTTAGATCTACTATTATTTTTTGTAACATTAAAACCTTTAGGGATTTTGAATTCAAGATTATGGAATTTTGTATAAGATTCTGGAGTCATTGATTGAGAAATCATATTAATTAATAATTCATCATTAGAGGATTCATAAGCAATAACTCCCCTAAAGTAATGATAAAAATTACAATAATTACAATCATGAATAAATAATTTTTCTTTCATAAATTCACCTAAATATCAATTACATAATCAATTTCTATAGTTTATATTTCCCAAAAATTTTGTTTTAAACATTTAAATAATATCAAAAGTTCAATAGCTAAAGTATTTAATACCAATAAATTCAATAATTAACATGATATCTTTTAGACATACACATAATACGTATAAGTTTAAGGTTTATAGCTTGGTTGAGTGTAATATCTAGTTATGTTAGTGGTGTAATAATAAGCACTGTTTGTACTATAGCTGGTTTTGTATAATACTTCCCAATATTTTCATTGTCAGTGTTTTTTGTTAGTTCAAAAGTTACAATATATTAGAATGAACAGTTTTATTCGTAGTGTTATTATTTTCATTAATGTCAACCACAACAGCACTAGTTATTGAATTATTATTATTGAAAGATTCAAAAAGAAATATCCCTCCCAATGTGATTAAAAATACTGTCAAAACTAGTGATATGAGGTTATATATTTTTTTCATTCAAATATTCTCTTAAATAATGAAACAAATAATTCATTAAACTATATTTTAATAAGTATTTTAATAAAATAAATTCAAATGAATATTTTTTATGAATAAATTTATATAAATAATCCTTGTTCTATATGGTATTATGATTGTAGTATATATAAATATTATTAAATATTTTTAGATTTTAAACACTTATTCATTTCAACATCAATAATTTATTTAAATTTTAGTTAACTATCGATAACTTTAATTACTTTAGAATGATATAATTTAACATATTATTCTCTAATTTAAAAGATCATGATTAAAATTAGAGATTTTTTACAATTTTTAAATGGGTAATATATTATTAATATTGTTCTTTATAGGTGTGGCTTATATATTCAGAGGATAGCCTATGGATTTCTTTGATTTCGGAGTTAGTTATGCAGAAATGGGAATTGGTAATAAAATAGGAATTTTAATAAGAGCATTTTATATGTTATGTTCTTTAGTAACAGTTATAATAATTCTTTACCTAACAACAAATAAACATGCCTTTTTAACAAAAATAGGAACAAATTCATTAGCTGTATATGTATTACATTTCTACTTTGCAAGAATACTTAATGAATACTTTATGAGTTCTTATTTTAGAATTATGGTGAAGTATAGTATAATACTATCTATAATATACTATAATCACTACTGCAGTAATTATCTTCATATTATCCAGAGATGTTGTAACTAATGCAATGAATAAAGTTTTAAAACTCCTTGAAAAGATAATATTAAAACCAATAACAACATATGATAAATAAATTTTTATCTATTGAATTTATAGAATCATATTCTATACTCAAGTTGTATATAATTATGATATAACTAAATTATATACAAATTTTAAATTATTTTAGTTATTAACAAATTTATTTTCCAATATAATAAAATATAAATTTTAGATTTTTTAGATATATTGTAGATATTATACTAATCTTTATAAGAACTAAAAATAAAGATAAAATACTGTTATTATATAATGTACTATTTTTAATATTATTTAATATTATATGATGCAAAAAGAATATTATTTTAATTATAATTCTCTAAAATTAAGGGTATTTAGAATATAACCAATATAATTGATATACTTTAAATGATTATATTTTAAAGATTTAATTAATAATTGAATTTAATATTATTTTTATAGATATGTAATTTAAATTTAATAATTAATATAAATGAAATACAAAAATAACATTATTACAATAATTTATCTTATTTTATATAAAAATGAATTAAAAAATTAAACTTTTTATTTATGGTGAAATTATGAAACATTGGATAGAAAGAATAGCTGATGAATTAAAAGATTATGATGTGGAAAAACATGTTATTGCTAGTGGTACCTCAATATCAGGATCAATACATATTGGAAATTCCTGTGATGTATTTATAGCTAATGTTGTAGGTAAAAAATTAAGAGAAATGGGTGAAAAGTCAGAGACTCTATGGATAGCTGATGATCATGACCCACTTAGAAAAGTTCCCCATCCATTACCAGAAAGCTATGATAAATATCTAGGTATGCCTTACTCTAATATTCCTTGTCCAAACGGATGTTGTGATAATTTTGTAGAACATTTTGAAAAGCCTCTTTTAGATGTTTTAGATGATTTTGGAATCGAGTTAACAACAAAATCTGGATTTGAAATGTATAAAGATGGAAGTTATGATGAATATATAAGAATTTCTTTAAAAAATGCTGATAAAATTAGAGAAATCTTTAATCAATACAGAGAACATCCATTAGCTGAAGATTGGCTACCATACAACCCTATATGTGATGAGTGTGGAAGAGTAAATACTACAACAAGCTATGCATTTGATGAAAAAACCGATAAAAGCTCATATAAATGTGAATGTGGTCATCACGGAGATATGGATATTACTTCAGGTAATGGAAAATTAACCTGGAGAGTAGAATGGGCAGCTAGATGGAAAATATTTCAAGTAACTTGTGAACCATTTGGAAAAGACCATGCAGCTAGTGGTGGATCTTATGATGTTAGTAAAATAATATCTGAAGAAATATTCGATTACAAAGCACCATATCCAGTTCCTTATGAATGGATTACACTGAATGGAGAAGCTATGAGTAAATCTCAAGGAGTGTTTTTTACTCCTAAAGAATGGTTAGAAATTGGGCCTGCTGAAAGCCTTAACTACTTCATATTTAGAAGTAAACCAATGAAACACAAAGATTTTTCACCTAATATGGCTTTTCTTGATTTTATTGAGCAATTTTATAAAGTTGAAAAAGTTTTCTTTGATGAAGAAGAAGCTCCATCAGAAAAAGAAGAGAAAAAATTCAAAAAGATATATGAAATATCTCAAATACATGAAGGTGAAAATTTACCATTTAGACCTCCTTATAGATTTTTAACAGTAGCTTATCAAATAGCTGGAGATAATTTAGAAAAAATATTTGAAATACTTAAAAAGAATTCTCAACTAATTAAAAGCTTTGAAAACAAAAATTTTGAAGATCTAGATGAAAAAGAAAAAAATCAATTCAAACAAAGAGTTGAAGAAGTGAAAAATTGGTTAGAAAAATATGGTCCTAAATTTGTTAAATTCCAAGTTATGAAAAAAATCCCGAGATTAGAATTAGCTTATGAACAAAAAGCATTTCTTGGAGACTTAGCTAATTTAATAGAAGAAAAAGAATTTAACTCTGCTGAAAATTTACATGATGAAATGTATGAAATTTTAAATAGTCATGAATTAAAACCACAAAAAGCATTCCAAGCTATTTATAAAATGATTCTTGGACAAAAACACGGCCCTAAAGCAGCTTCATTCCTTCTATCATTAGATAAAGATTTTTTAGTCAAAAGATTGAGAATGAAAGAATAGAAATTAAATTTAATTATTAGAAAAAATGAACAAATTTTAATATAATATTTGATTTATTTTTCAAAAGATCGTCTTCGTTATATAGTTGTATAATATTAATAATTTTCATAAAAAAATTTAATCATTATATAATAATTAAAATTTGACTAAAATAAATTATAAAATGAATAATTTGCCATGTTCACCTCCGAATAAACATGAGCGAACATTATTCATTAATTATAAAAAATAAAAATAATAAGTTATATAGTATAAAATAGATTTTAATATATTAAAAATAGTAATAAGTAAAATAAATGGAAATTCTTTTTCTTTGTTACTATATACAACTATATAACGAATTATTTTTTTTATTAATGAGCAGAAAATTAGCTAAAATTATTTTATTTTCAATATGTTTTGGTCTAATTTTCTCCTGATTAATAAATATGATAGCAAGTACTCATTTGAAAAATATATTATCTAATTCATAATTCTCATGAATTATAATAATTTTTTTCAATAAATTACGTAATGAATACTCATTAATAAGCAATAATTCATAGAATTGATCAAAAAATATATTGAAAATAAAATAATTTTATAAAGAAAGTGATAATATGATCTTAAAAAATCGTGATACATACAAATTGAATAAAAAAATTAAAACTAAATGAAAAAGGAGGTGAAAAATTTGCAAAAACTATCAAGCAAACAATTATTCGAGTGCAATTAATTATTTAACCCTCTTTTTATCTTATTTTTAGAATTTCAAATATTTTTTATTATTTATTTTTATTTAACATTCAGCTGAATAAATAATTGAAATATACATTATTAGCCTCAATAACAGCATTTTAAATGTATTTATAGAATAATATAATAATTAATTTTCCAGCATAAAACAAATTCAAATTTAAAATGATAAAGAATTAAAAATGCAATATAATAAAATTTTCTAGTTTTTTACTTTTTTATTTTTCTAATTGCTTAGAGTAGATATTGATTTTATTTTGTAATTTTGTAATTTTTTTCAGACGATTGTAAAAAAAGTAAAATTTATATATTATGTAATCAATAAAGTATAACACTCGAATACTGAAAATAAAAAAGAGGAAAATGGTAAAAAATGATTTTAACTGAGATATTTGGAGATACTACAAGAGTCAAAATACTTGAAGAGTTTATCTCTAATTGGGGTATATTTCTAAAAGTTTCTGAAGTTGCTAGGATGAGTAATGTTTCAGAAAAATCTGTATATACACATATTAAGCAGTTAGATGACATTGAACTATTGGAAAAAATTGAAGGTAAATCAACTAAATATATGTTGAAAGAAGATGATAAAAGAGCTTTAAATTTATCTATTATTGATAATGCAGAATATATTAGAAAAGATAGAAAGTACAGCTTTCATAATGTAATATTTTCCAAGGTTGAGAATAAAAATCATCAAAACATTATTCCTGTAAATAAGAGTGTAGTTAAAAATAAATCTCAAATTCATTTTGATGTTAATTTTTCAAAAGAAATTCAATGTGGAGGCAAATAATATGAAAGAAGGAAATAATGAAAATATAGAAACTGAAAATTTAACTATAATTCCTCCAAATACTCCTGAAATATATGCAACGATTGGAGCATCGTTTAGTACTCCTTTTAATATAAGATTATTACTTTTTAATGATGAAATAGTTAAAAGTGAGGAATATTTAGTTGAAAGACACATTCCTACAGTTAGAAATGCTAAATGTGAATTGGTTCTTCATCCTCAGGTTGCTGAAAGCATAGCTAATTTATTACTTAAGGAAGTTGAAAAATATAAAAAAGACTTCTGTGAACCAGTTGAAAATTCGTCTAATTAAATAAATATGGAGTTTTCATGAAAACCTCAGATTCTTCTCGACATGAAAAATAATTACCATTTTAAATACTTTGTCTGATGAAGAAAAAACTAGTTTAAAAGTTATGGGGAGAATGAAAAGTTTCAGTTAATAAAAACGTAGCAGTTCATACTATTTATAAGAAATTACCTGATGAAAATTTTAAAACTACTAATAAAACTATGAAGAATTGCGCACTAAAAAACTCATTATTAAATATAGAAAAGAAAATTTCGGACTTTCTCAAGAAGGGGGAGGGATATCACAATTTTCAGCCATTTCATAGGAAATATCTTGATTTTTTGCTAATTTTAAAATAGCTTCTTTTATAATGATAACACCATTCCTTATTATAATATATTTCTAACAATGTTTAAAAAATTTTTTAGTGTAGTTGGTCCAACTGGACTTAATATTGATTCTGTGTGAAATTGAAGACCATAAACTGGATATTTATTGTGTTTTATTCCCATTATTTCATGATCATCTTTTGATTCTGCCATGATGGAAATATCATTAGGTAATGAATTTTTTTCTCTAGAAAGAGAATGATAACGACCTACAACAATTTCATTAGTTATATTTTTAAACAATGGATTTTTATTATCTATTTCAACAAAGGAAGTTTTACCATGAACTAGTTTTTTGAATAGCTTATTTTCCTCCAAAAACTTGAAAAATACATTGATTACCTAAATAAATTCCCAAAATAGGAATTTTTTTGTAAAATTTCTTAACAAGATCAATAGAAATTCCTCCATCAATGGGTTTTCCAGAACCAGGAGATATAACTATATGATCAGGATTAATATCATCAATATCGTCTAAATCTATCTCAGCATTACGTACAACTTTTATATCAGGATTTATCTCACCAATCATTTGATATAAATTATAAGAAAAGCTATCATGATTATCTATAAGTAAAATCATATTATCATCCAATTAGTATCAATATTATTATTATTAAATTTCAATTTCAGTTTTTATTTCAGTATTATTCATGTTTTCAGCTAATTTCAAAGCATTTAAAACTGCTTTAGCTTTATTCATACATTCTTCAAATTCTAGCTCTGGAACACTATCTACAACAATTCCTGCACCTGAACGTGTAAATACTTTATTAACTTTTGCAAAAGCTAATTTAATAACTATACAAGTATTTAAATTTTCAGATAAACTTATATAACCAATTAACTCCTACATAAATACCTCTTTTATTCTTTTTTAATTCATTTATAATTTCACAAGCTCTGATTTTCGGTGCCCCGGATAATGTTCCTGCAGGAAGAATAGCAGCAATAACATCTAAGAAATCTTATCTTTTCTTAGTTTTCCAGTTACTGTTGAACCAATATGCATAACATGAGAAAATCTTTCAATGTTAAGATATTTTTCGAGTTTAACAGAACCAAATTCACTAATTTTACCAAGATCATTTCTTCCAAGATCAACTAACATATTATGTTCTGCAAGCTCTTTTTCATCACTAAGAAGTTCTTCTTCTAATTTTTTATCTTCTTCATAATTTTTTCCCCTAGGTTTAGTACCAGCTAAAGGAAATGTATATAAATGATCTTTTTGAAGTTTTACAAAAGTTTCAGGTGAAGCACCAGCTATTTCAATATTATCACTAGAGAAATAAAACATATAAGGAGAAGGATTAGTTGTTCTAAGTATCCTATAAGTATCTAATAAACTTCCTTCAATTTCACAAGACAAAGGATTGGATAACACAACTTGAAAGATAGCTCCTTTCTTTTATAATTTTTAGCTTTTTCAACCATTTTTGCATATTTTTTCTTTGAAAATAATGGTTTAAATTTATTTTTTAATCGGAAATTAATTTTATTTTTAATAATATCGTTCTTAACAATATTAATTCCTATTTCATATTCTTTTTCTAAATTTTCAGTTTTAATATTAACACTTAGAATTATTTTCTGTTTAAAATTATCAAAAACAATAATTTTATCAAACAACATCAAATCAAAATCTTTAAATGATTCATCAAATGATTTTTCAAATGAGTCTTTATTTTTAGCTATAATATCTTTTTTTTCTTTTTTATTAATAGAATCAAAATCAATGGAAGGTTCTACATATTTAATGTAATCAAAAGCAAAATATCCCACTAATCCCCTGTAAATGGAGAAAATCCAGATAGTTCAGGACTTTTATTTTCATTTATTATTTCCTTTATGTTTTCCAGGATTTTTAGTTTTTTTATCTAAATTGATTATCATTTTCTTTCAAATTTTTAGCACTTCTATAGGTGTTTTAATGTCTGAAAGAATTTAATATCCTATAGGAATACATTTATAATTATCTTTTTTATTTAATTCTTTCAATTTGTTTAATGAAGGGAAAATCATACTATACCTTTATTCTTTTTTTATATAATATCATGATAATTTTATTATATATACTGTATTAATAAATTGTATAAAGTACTATTTAAACCTTTGTAGTACATTTTTATACATAATGTTTTTTATAAAATTTTGAAAAATAATTAAAATGTACAAATTATTAAAAATAGTTATAATATTAAATAAGATATTAAAAAATTTAAAATTATAAAATAATGAAAAAAAAATTAAATGGAAAAAGAAAGAAAAATTAACTAAATAATAATGATAAAAAAATGAAAATAAATAAAAGTAAGAAATAAAGTAAAATAATGTAAAATTAAAATAAAAAAATAGAGTAAATTAATTGAAAGTATCAATAATTGTCAAATCTTTTTCTGTCTAAAAGTTCTTGTCTTTTACCATAGTTCCATCCGCCAGAGGAAGATTTAGCTCTTCCTACTTGTTGAACATATCCTGTAATTCTGTCATACCATTCGACATCATCACGTTCACCACAAGTTGGACATTGATAATTTAATCCTTTCATAAGAGTCTTACATTTAATACAGAAACTTAAAGCTGAACTATAAGCCCAGAAACCAATATCAGACTTTCTAGCTATTTTATTAGTTAAACTCATCAATGATTCTGGATCAGAGTAAGATTCACCCATAAATGCATGGAAAATATGACCTCCACCAGTTAAAGGATGGTATTTTTCTTCAATTTTAATTTTATCAACAAGAGAAGTATCAGAATTAACTGGAACATGCGAAGAGTTAGTATAATAACTAGCTCCAGCTTCTCCTTGACTGATCACACTATCAGAGAATTTTTCTTGATCGAATGTTGCAAATCTATATGCTGTGGATTCAGCAGGTGTTTGCAATATAGTCCATCTAAGACCAGTTTCTTTTTTGAGTTCTTCAGCTCTCTTATTTATATATTCTAATATTTTAACACCAAATTTATTAGAATTAGGATCATCAATTCCTGCTCCAAATAAAGACATTAACATTTCGTTTAAACCTACAAAACCAAATGACATAGTTGAATTTTCGATTCTATAATAGTTTTCACCTTCAACATCTTGTTTAAGGAAAGGTAATAAATTATAATTATTTAAACAATTTAATCCTTGTTCTCTTCTGATATTTAATGCATTAATACCTAAATCCATATAAGAATCAATATATTCGAAAACTTCAGATTCATCTCTGGATTGATAAGCTATTCTTGGGAAATTTAAGGTAATATAAGCAAGATTTCCTGTTCTAAAACAATCTTTCTCCCAATCGCCAGTCCAATTATCTTGGAGACAAGTTCTACAACCCATATAATTAGCCATTTTACCCCTATAATCAGGTAACATGTTAGCAAAGTAAGAAGAACCATATTTAGCTGAAAGTTCATGAACTTTCATTAAATCTTCTTCATATTCACTTTTTAAAGATTCTTCTCTAAGTGTATAAATTGTATTAGGGAAAAGATGAGGTTTTCCATCAGAATCTCCTTTAAGCAATATTTCAGTAAATGCTCTTTGAAGCATTTGAGTTTCTTCTTCAAAATCACCATAAGTTCCTACAGCTTGTCCTTTAGGACCATATGCAGTTACATCTTGGAGAAACTTAGGAACACCAAATTCTAAATTCATACTTGTAAATGGAACTTGAGAACCTCTTGCTGCATATGCCATGTTAAGATTGTAAATTAACATTTCAACAGCTTGTTTAATCTTTGGATAAGGTAAACCTCTTGCAAAAGGAGCAACGAAAACATTCCAAAGAGACATAGATTGTCCTCCAGACATATTTTGTTGTGCTGCAAGCATAATTTCACCAGTATGATTCATTAAAGTTTCAATATGATTTGGAGGACCTGCCACAGAAGTATGATCACCTGTACCATCTACTTTAAGACCATATTTAATGAAAGTGCGGATATCATGTTGCATACAGTTAACTGGTCTTCCAGCAAAGAATTCAAGGTCATGAATATGAATATCTCCAGACATATGAGCATCAGCTAATTCTGATGGAAGCATATGTAATAAAGCATATTGTTTTAAAGCTTCATCAGCAACATATTTATGAACACTTTCTGGATTATGTATCATATTTGCATTGTCACGAGATCCATTTTCAATTAAAGAAGTGATATTGTAAACAGGTATACCTAAGCGAGTATATCTATTTCTTAAATCTTCTAATCCGTGTTCAACGAGTTTTGTGTTTACAATTTCCCTTATCATTGGAGCAGTAAGATATTCTACATTTAGCTTTTTAAGTTCCTTCCAAACTTGAGAAGCAATTTCAAAAGCAGTTTCTTGAGAAGATCCCGTTTCTTGAATCAATGTATTAGCAATTTTAGCTAAATCAAAAGATTCTATTTTATCCTTAGAAGTTCTAACTTTTAAAGTTGTTGCAGCTAAATATTTATTAGCAGACTCTTCATCAATTTCTGACAATAGTTCATAAACTATTTTTTTTATTTCTTTGGTTGATATGCCGTCATAAACAGAAGAAATAACATCAGAAACAATCCTATCTGACTCAAAATAAGGAGTTTCAACCATTATCAATGATTTAACTAATTTTTCATAGCTAAATCTCTCCATTATTCCATTATTTTTTTTAACGCAGATTTTAACTTTATTTGGTAGATTATCTACAATTTTTGTCTCTTTTTGCATTGTTAACATCCTAATAACAATACAAAAAAGTTCACAAAATGGTAATTTGACTAATATATTTAAATTTACTGCTTAGTCATTGCTAATGCATATTTAATTAATTATAAGGAATAATTAAATATCATGAACCACATTTTAAATGAGCATTTTCATATTGTATTATAATATCCAATTGGTTAAATATTCAACTAAAATATTTATTTATTGAATATATCTAATTTTTTGGTCTAAAAACATCAAATAATCGGTTTAAGTTTGATATTTGACTCTTAAGTACCTTATTTAGTTTTAATATATTTGTATTAAATATAATTAAAATATTTATATTATAAATATCTACTTTATGAATCCATATTACGAATTCATATTATGAATAATATCTATATTATAAATATTTATATTATAAATATTTTAATTATATTTTATATGTTTTAGATGGAATTAATAAGAATATATCATTATATATTAATTTGACTAATATATAAATCATTCGTATTGCATGTAACAAAAGTAATAATATAACATGATGCAGTTATTAAGAAATTTACATATTAAACCCATGAATTTTACATCAAGGAATTTAACATCCTATCCAGTAATCAATAATTCACTACCAAATAATTTGTAAATCATCATATATATAAGTTCCTAAAATAATAATTTAATCAAATTTTTTTATTAATTAATATTATTGACACAACTAATCAAAAATTAGAGAATTAATAAATAAATTAAACAAAATACAAAAAATGTATCTTTTTTGAAAGAAATTAGAAAGAATATATAAATTATTCAATCATTAAATTGAAAGAAATATAGTTTTATAATAAATAATCATATAATTATTTCAAACACTACTATAAACAATATATTTATTTAAAAATTATACAAGATTTAAGACCAAATAAAATTTAGATTAAATAAAATATGATCAAAGATATTATGATTAAATAAATTATTAACAATAAATTTAACTTAAATAAATTTTTTAATATTTAGATAATTTTTGTTAAAAAATAAAATAAAAAATCTAAAATAGAAATAGCTAAAATAAAAATAAAATCCAAATGATAATTAAAAAAATCTAAACAGAAATAGCTAAAATAAAATGAAATATAATTAAAATAATTAAAAAATCTAAAAATAAAGAGATATGATTAAAAAGATAAAATTAAAGAAATAAATTATAAAATAATAAGTTTAGATCATTAAAAATAAAATCATAAGAAGACATCAAGTGAACTTTGTTTAGATTTATCACTTTCAAATAATGAATCTATACCAAATTCCTGAATTTCTAATCTTTGAGCTAAATAATGAGTTATCGGATATCTAGCTACTAAATCTCTTGATATTTCTAGATATTTTGTTACAGATCCTTTTGAAACACTTAAAACTAGATTTGCCCCACATCTACATTTTCCAGTTAAAGGCATCCGTCTATATTTAGAACCACATGTAGTACATCTTACTTTTTGCTTTGAGAAAGCTCTTACATTACCCATAATATCAGGTAGGAAATGAGAACTTAATACTCCTTCAACAACTCCTCTTTGATCAACTGCTCTTATTTTTTCAGCTAATCCAATTTGAGAATCAACTTTTTCTTTCATTGAAGGTAATGTCTTGTAAAGACATATATTAGGACCTGCATGAATATTTGAAGTATTATGAGAAAACATTAAATCCTCATATTGTTTTTGAGTTCCAAGATGCATTGAAACATTATCTACTAAATCAAGAGCTTCAGGAGGTTTGACCATTTCATAAGTCTTTTCAAAAAATTCTTCTGAAAAATTAGGCAAAACATCAATATTGTGAGATTCATCATCAATTTCTTCAGGATCTATTCTAGAAGATAAAACTAATGGAGCATCCATACTTCCTCCACGGGTACTAGGAAGATATGATTTGGAAAAATTGATTAATGAATCCAATAAAAGCATTACAGAATCTTCATCACTATCACAATTTCTTCTTTTAGCTGAATGGAAATAAGGATGAGCATAACAAGCTAATGCATTTGTAAACCCAATAATACGACCTAATACTCCAGCAGAAGTATGAGGAGCTAATCCAACAATTAAATTTCCAATTAAATCCTCTTTTTGAGTAACTTTATAAAATCTATCCATTGAATAAAATTTATCAAGAAGATCATCCACAAAATTAGCTACATTAACCAAATACTCTCCACAATTATTAGAGACAACAACATCTTGAACTTTAAGTTCAATGATTTGATTTTCAGTTTCAATTGGATTTCCATGAATATCATTCTCATAACCCATTTCAAGTAATTTTTCTACAGTTATTCCTATTTCTTTAGGAATAAAATGAGTTAAAGGAAGATCTGTAGAATCATGACGAATAGTTGCATCTTTAAATGTAAAAACTTCATTTTTAGCTCTTAAAACACCCTTTTCAAGTGGTTCAGGAAGTTTTGATTCAGAAATCATACCTACAACACCCTTAATTTCATCAACTTTCCTATGTCTAACATTTTCAGAAGCTTTTCTTAACATACCTGAAAGATTAATATTTTTACGTGTTGGTGAACCAATCTCAGTTGGTGAACCACAATGTGGACATATAGAGTTGAAAGAGCTAATCTGACATTGAGGGTTTGTACAAATTCTTCTAGATAGTTTAACAGATATTTTTCCTTTTTTAGCTGCTTCTGCAACAAGACGCCTATTTCCTCCAAAATTACCAATAGGGAATAATACATGAGGAGGTGGTCTCATAAGCCTTTCTTTAGACTTTTCAGGCCTTCCTACACGAGTACCAATGTAAACTGGTGCTTTATCCTTTATTTTAATAGATGAGATATTGTTTATTACATCCAATGTACTTAGTTCAGAGTTATTTAAATCTTTTTCATCAATTTCTCTTGTTAAAGTGTTTATTAATGCAAATGCATCATCATGATTTAAAATAACAAAAGAATTCTCATCTTTGTCAATTCTACCTTCAACTTTATGAGGAACCCCAATAATTTCTAATATCCTTTTTTCAAAGGATAAATTTAATTTAAAACCATCAATATTTGATTTATAATTAGAATCAACTTCAGAATTATTATCAAAATTAAAACTATCTTTATAATTATTTATCCATCTAATTAAAGAATTTAAATCTTCTTTAGAAATATCATTATAACAATATGTATAAAGAGGATGCAATGGAACATCATATTTTTCAGATATTTCAAAAGCATGTTTAGCTGAAATATAACTATCTTCTCTTATTTCTAGAGTTCCAAGTTTTTCTAAAGTTAAATTTTCATTTGATTCTAATAAAGGAAGATCTTTATCATATTTATCAGAATTTTTAATGGTTTCAATCCACCATTCTTCACACCATGCAGAAGGAAGAAGACTTTGATTGTTTCTTAAAAATTCACCAAAAGCTACTAACATATCCCCTAAAAATAATATTTCAGCAATTTGACCTTTAACTTTTTTAGCTTTTTTTACAGAATTAACTTTGACTACATTATCATTTTTCAATTTGACAAGAGAACCTTCAATAGAATCAACGGGAACAACACAATTTCCTTTACCTGGTTTTTCAATTTTTAACTGAGTACCTACAGCTAAAAATTCAAGTAATTGCATAGTACCAGGATTAACTCCCATAGCAGCTAAACCAGTGTTTCTACTTCTACCATATCGAAGTCTAAATCCTCCTTTTTCTGAAGGATAACCTAAAACAGGCCTTCCGCCAATAATATCCTGAATATATTTAGCTTCTTCTTTTGCAGCTTCAAATTTAGCTTTTTCTTCTTTTACTGGTTGTTGATTATTTGGATCTTCATCAGATGCAGAAGTTCCATTAGATTCTGATTCAGATGATTCATCTTCTTTTTTCTTTTCTTTAGAATATCCTTCTAACCATTCCCATCCATCTAATTTCAAAGTATGAGAATATTTTAAAACTTTAGCAGATTTCTGAATAATACCTTCAACCATAGCTAAAAGTGCTCCTCCACGAATGTTATTCGTTTCAACACGTTCTAAATCCCTGTGAGAAACTTCAACTTGATCAGTAGGTTCACCAGTGACTTCAACGGCAATATTATTAGCTGCAAGACGGACCTCTTCTGGTTTTGGAGAGTATTGAAGATTAGTTACTTCTGTTTCATAAAGTTCAACTTCTTCGACATATCTTTCTATTTCAGCTTCAATAGGTTTATAACCGCTAAGATTCGTGGCTACTTTAATACAATCCCCAATAAGAACTGCTAATGCTGCTGCGGTTCCTCCTGCACTTCTAATTGGACCTGCAAAGTAAACTGCAAGGTATTCTGTTCCATCTAAATTTTTCTTAATTCTTACTTTAGCTATACCTTCAATAGGAGCTGCAACTACACCTTCAGTTAAAATAGCTAATGCTGTTCTTAGAGCTTGATCAGCATTTTGCTCCCTTTTTGATTCAAATGTTTCACCAAAGGATTCATAAACCTTTTTATCTTTTCCTCGTCCATTAGTTTCCTTTTTTTCATTAGTTTCTTGAGAAGAAATCTCAGCAGCTAACTTAAAAGCAATTTCTTCACGAGACCATTCCGGATTTTCGTTTTCAAGTTCTTTCATTCTAGCTGCAACGCCTTCAGGACCAACTAATCCTTCTACTCTCTCAGCTAAATCCTTAGCTAAAGGAATTTCTGTTTCTGTTTCTACATCAAATCCTTTAGACCTAACTTCATTAGCTATTGCATAAAGATCATGAGTTTCTTTTTCTAAACGTTCAAAATATTCCATTTTTATAGTATTTTCAAAATCATCCATCTTATCTAATACACCCTTTTGTCAGCTTTAAGCAAAAAATACTTCATCTAAGTCAATCTTACACATAAAAAACAATGTTTAATAGGTCATGTAAAATTGAATTCACTATTTAATTGTTTGTTTAAACTAGTATTTAGAATTAAGGGTGAAGATAAAATTTCTCATAATTAGCTAAATAATAGTAATAATAAAATGCATGAAAATAAATCTAACTAACATTAGGTGATTAAAATGATGTTAATACTAAAATTAAATAATAAATAATTATTAATAATGAAATAAGTTATAGATATAAATGCAAATAAAAATAAATCTATAAAATCTATCTATAAATATAACAAATTACATAATTTTATATTAATACTTAATTAAAAAACTTATTAAGAATTACTTAATTACAATTCGTATTGGTGATAAAATGGCAAAAAAAGATAAAGGAAACGCATTCCTCCAACCGGTGCAGGATTAGTCCGTTATTTCGATGAAGAAAATACTGGACCTAAACTTTCTCCAGAAGCTGTTGTTATTATAACAATAATCTTAGAGTATTTTGTTTCATATTAAACTTCTCAAATTAAATAAAATTAATAAAATAATAATTAATTAATAACTAATTATTAATATCTTATTTTTTAATTATCCATTTAATAAGAATAATATAGTCAATAGTTTAATAAAATATAATTATAAGGCATAATAATTATTTTATGTTCTAATGATCAGTTTTATTGTTAAACTATAAATTATACTTTTTTATCATTATTTAAATAATAAAATATAGAATTTTTTTAATTATAAAAAAATTAAAACTTATTTTCAAATTAAAAATTTTAAAAATAATAATATTAAATTATATCTAGCTTTAAAAATAACTAGTTTTAAATATGTCACGTAGCACATTCTAAGAAATTCCGCTTTTCTAGCTATGAATTTAATAGTTTCTACTTGTAAAAGTACTGATATTATTGTAATAAAAAATACTACGTTAAATATCATTGAAGCTTGAGGAATTCCAGCTGCCAAAGGGTATGTAGCGAAAACAATTGGTATCACGCCTTTTATTCTTGTCCACTACATGAATATTTTTTCTTTAAACGTTGATTTGGATGGTGCTAATGAAACAAAAACAGCTAAGGGCCTAGATATTAATGCAACAACTATAACCAAACTGATACCTGCTGTAGATAATAATTGTTTTGGGAATATAAAGATACCTAATACTAAAAACATTACTACTTGCATAAGTCAAGCTAATCCTTCAAAGAATGTTATATCAGTAGATTGATGAGGAACTTTAGCATTTCCCACTATAAAACCTGCTATAAAGACTGATAAGAACCCGTTTGCTCCGATTAACTCAGAAACAGCAAAAGTCAAGATAGCTAAAGTAACTAAAAGAACACCATATAAACCTTTAAAATCTAAATTAAGATTTTCAATGAGTTTAGAGGACAATTTACCAGATATTACTCCAAATATTGCTCTTAAAGCTAAAAATTGGATAAATAAAAATATTATACCTTCAAATGAAGCAGTAGGTTGAGTCATTGGCTCTAAAAAAGAAATTGGTAGAACATATGCCATTGGATCGTTTGCTGCACTTTCAAGTTCTAGAATACTAGCTAGATTATCCTTTAATCATATGTTTCTAGATCTAAAGATCGAAAATACAGAAGCTGCATCAGTATATGAAATTATCGAACCAAAAAGAAGAGACAATATTAAATCTAATCCTAAAATGAAATGAATAAATAATCCAATGACAATAGCTGTTATTAAAACACCTGTAGTAATTAAAGACGTTCCTTTAGCTGCAATTGGCTTCATTTTCTTGGTATCAGTATCTAAACCACCTGAAAACATGATAATAATCAGAGCAAAAATACTTATATACTGAATATAAGTATATGTGTCAGCAGAAGGAATAAATATAGCACTACCATTACAAAAGAGACCAAGAAGTAAAAAACAATTAATGTAGGAACAACCAATGTAAGAAGACAATTTACTTAATAATATACCTGCTAAAAGTAGTGAACCTATATCCAATAGTATAATTTGAAATTTTGATCATCCTAAATGTCCCTTAAAGAATATTTTCCTTAATTATTTAATATATTATTAGTTTATAATTATTCTATTAATATTTATTAATATTTTAATGTGTATTTATCAATTAATAATTTTAAATATTTTATAATTAAATAGTTTATAAATTTTATATATATTTAAGAATTTTATATAAACTTAATATAATCAAATAATATAGTGATTCATATGTTTATGAATTGAGATTTTATAAGTGATTACTCGCCAATAATTCATTTTTAAAGAATAAAACAAATAGTATACATGTCATTATAAAATATAACTATTTACACGACATTTTACTAAAATTAGAGCAATCGATAATTATATCAATCTACACTTAATATATTTTATTATATAAGTATTTTTATATCATCATTAAATATCATTGTTTATTAATGAATCATGATATGAAAATATTGTTCAAAAAAAAATTTATCTATAAAAATTAATTATTTTTAATTATTTTTTAACTATATATTAATTATATATTAAGTTCTTCTATATTAGGAATAGCTACTCCAGCAACTGAACCTTCTTCTAAATAAAATCTTAAATTATCATCATCAAATTCTACTTCATCAAAACTAATAGTCACATTATTAACAAATGTGTAATGAGATTCTTGAAATTTATAAATACTAGAATCAGATTCATTTGTTATTTCAGGTTTTAGTCCATTATCTATTTCATCATCATATATATCTTTAAAAATGTTAATTGAATCATCTTTAGCTACCATAAAATCCCCATTTGTTTAATTAATCGATATTATTTAATTTATTTATCTTATTTGTTGTATTTGATTTCTTCAATTCTTTATTTATTTGAATTATTTACTTCTTTACTTTGTTACTTCTTCATCTAATAATCAATTATTTAAATAAACATTTATATAATAGTTTATTTCTCTTTAATCTTCTATAACATTGTAGTTTAATATCCTATTATTTTATAATGATTTTTATTTTTTAATATAATTTATAATAAAAATATAAAAATTATAAAAAATATTATGAAAATGGCAAAAAATGAAAATGGCAAAATCATAAAATGATAATATAATGAAAACAATTATACTATATATAGATAAAAACAGATCTTAATAAATTTCTAGGATGAGAAAAAAGAGTTGATAATGTGGGAATAAAGGCAATATATTTTAGTCCAACAAAAACTACAGAAAAAATAGTAGTTGAGATTGGAAAAAAGATAGCAGAAGAACTAAAAACTAATTTAAAAAATATTAATATTACAAATAAAGAAAATAGAGAAGATATAGAAAATATTTTTAAACCTTCAAATGAAGATATAATAATTTTAGGACTACCTGTTTATGCTGGAAGAATTCCTGAAATAGCTGAAGAATACATTAATAATTTAAAAGGAGACAAAACAAAAGCTATCATAGTGGCAGTTTATGGAAACAGAGACTATGATGATGCACTTTTAGAAATGAAAAACATCCTTGAAAAAAATAATTTCAATCTTATCGGAGCAGGAGCTTTCATTGGAGAACATTCTTTTACAAACAAGTTAGCTCATGATAGACCTGATGAAAATGATCTCAATATAGCTAAATCTTTTGCAAAATCTTTAGCTGAAAAAATAAAAGAAAACAAAGAAAATTCTACAGAAAATATTCCAATTAAGGGGAATTTCCCATATAAAGAAAGATCATCACTTCCACCAGTTAATCCAGCAACCAATGACGATTGTACAGAATGTATGGAATGTGTAGGATCATGTCCAACAGAAGCCATAAGTAATGAAAATCCTAAACAGCCCGAACAAGAAAAATGTATTCTTTGTTGTGAATGTATAAAAATATGTCCTGAAAATGCTAAATTTAATAATAGTGAAGCTATTTTAGGACTGGTAAAAATGCTAGAAGAAAACTTCTCAGAAAGAAAAGAACCAGAGCTATTTATATAATTATATTAATCTAATAAATTTATGATAAATAAATTTATTATATAAATATTCTTTAATTATTTATTTTTTTAATTTTATTTTAACACCTAACGTTAGCTAGGTTAAGTTTTATTATTTAATTATTATTTATATATCCTTTAAGTCTATTTTTAATCTTTGTATAAATTTATGGTAATTATTCTTCTTCAATAAAAGTACCTAATCTAAGCTCTCTAAAAGCTTCATCTAATTCTTCATCAGTATTCATTACAATAGGACCTCCCCAAGCAATAGATTCTTTAAGAGATTTAGCAGCGAAAACTATGAATCTAGTTCCATTAACTCCAGATTTCCCTTTAAAAGTATCTCATTCCTCAAATACAACTACTACACTATTTTCAACAAGCTTATTTTCTTCTCCAAAATAACCTTCACCTTCAAAGATATATATGAATAGAATATTTTCTTCAAGACTAGGAATTTCAATCTCAGTATCAGGATTTAAAGTAATATCAAATATATTAGCTTGAATATGTTTAGTTTCAACGCTTTTCACACCATCATAGCTACCAGAAATAATTTTAACCATTCCTCCATTATCAGGAAGATCAACAGTTTTTATCATGTCTTGAGTAATATCAAAGTAATGAGGTTCAGCCATCTTTGAATCTTTAGGTAAGTTAAGCCAAATTTGAAGACCAAAAAGTCTATCGGAAACTTGAGGCATTTCTTCATGGAAAATTCCTTTTCCAGCAGTCATCCATTGAGATTGTCCTTCCCCAATAACCCACCATTTCTTAATCTATCTTTATGATTAATTTGACCTTTTATTAAGTAAGTTATTGTTTCAATACCCCGATGAGGATGCATTGGAAAACCTTTAATATAGTCATCTGGATTTTCACTATCAAAAGCATCAAGCATTGAAAACGGATCAATATCATGAACATCGTTAGGTCCGAGAACTCTTATCAAATGCACTCCTGCTCCATCAACGGTCGGATGTCCCTTAACTGTTTTAATAATATTTCTTATTTTCATGAAATAATCCTCCTCAATTTCAATTTATCTAAATTTAATTACATTTATTGTATTTAATAGATAATATAAATTTGGATTTAAATAATATTCAATATTATTAAAAATATGAAAAGTAAAGTGTAATTAAATAAAATTTTAATAAAATAAGCCTTAGAATAAACTAATTAAAAATAAACTAATGAAAAAATTACTAATTAGAAATATATTAAATAGAATAAATTAAAAACAAAAAATCTAAAAATAAAGAACTAAAGAAATAAAATAAAAAAAAATAAATCATGAAATTAATTTATTTCTCTCATATTATAAATTAAAGCTATTGCCCTGCTTTCAAACGTTATAAATAATGGTATAATCAACAATGCTCTCATTATAAAAAATACTCCACTAACTAGAGCACCAGAAAGATATACTATAAAAACAGATATAAATTGTAATAAAAATGTGATAGAGAAGCTTATAACCATAGCAAAACCAAAAACAGTCGTTATAAGACCTATTCCTAATATAATACATCCTAGATAAAATTTCACATATTTTAAAAACCCTATTGATTTAATGATATTGATGATTTCTTTAAAATCAAAAGCTGCTTTTAATGAACCATTATTATTAATCATGTTTGGAATAGCTACAGTTGAGAATAAATAAAATACAAGCCATAATAAAGCTGTTAAAGCTACAATTCCTAATTCAAAAGCTAAAACTATTAATTCTGGAAGAGATGTTAACCATATGGCATTTTCGAGGAAATAAAAATACTATTGTTCCAGGTAATAAATAAACCTAACAATGAATACTTTCAAGCCTTCAACAAATATTCTACTCCATTTATCAAATGAAGGTAATGGATCCTCTCCATTAATAGTTCCTAATAACCCTATACGAGTTACATTATAGGAATAGCCTGTGATAAAAAATATTGGTATTATAAGCACACTGAATAGTATTAGAATTCCTACCTTAAAAATTCTTTTAGGGTCTTTATAAGAATATTCAACTGAGTCTTTGAAAATTAATAATATCATAATATATCTTCTTCATTTAAATCTTAATATCGATTATTTGATTGAATCATATTTATAGTTGTTAAATTAAATAAAATTAATGAAAAAACTAGTTTAATATTATTCTAATACGAAAACATCCTCAACATGTTTACAACCTAATATTTTAGTAATTTGATGTGCTAATGCTAAAGATGGATTGTATTTTCCATTTTCAAGAGCACTGATAGTCTGTCTACTCACATTAGACTTTTTAGCTAAATCAACTTGGCTCATGCCTAATTCATGTCTAATGTATTTTATTCTAGTTTTCATGTACTCAAACCTAAATATTTGATAATATTAAATTTACTATAAAAAATAAGTGAATAAAGCTAATCTCATTAATAGAATTACTTAAAAAAATTATAATATGAATATTATTTATCTATTAATAATTTATAAAGATTATAATATATAATAATTATGAATTTTCATTAAATTTTAATAAAAATATGATAAATCTTTTAATAAAAATATCTAATTATAATAATTATTATACTATATAAAAAATATATAGAAAATTATCTATAATTATAGATAATATACTCAATGATAATTATTTGATTACTTTATAACTTATTAAATTATTGAATTATTAAATTATAAATCTTTTTAAATTCTTTAATTATATATTAATCATATCATCATATGATAATACTAATAATGATCCATCTTCACCAAGTGGATTCATATTTATTTATTAAATAATGAAAAAACATGTGAATGAGTTTTTTGAGTTCTTTTACAGATTTTTCTTTGAGAATTTTATAATTTCTAATAATTTTATAATTAGTTTCATCATTTGATTTAACGTTTCCACCAATAGAATAATTATTATTTGCATATTTATTTAAAATATCTAAATCTTCTTTTATCATTCAATACTACAACAAGATCTTTATTATCAAATAAATAATTATTTTCTATATCAATGATTAATTTCGCTCTGTTGTCTATTTTCATTTTGATTACCTCATTCTCCTTATTTATTTTTTTATTTTATATTTAAATTTTGAATTTAAATTTAAATTTAAAGCTAACTTTAATTTTTTAAACTATTCTTAATTAAAATATTGCAGGAATATAAAGAAATAAACCAATATAGCTATTCCCACTATCCAACAATAATATGCAAAAATATCTAAATTTCTTTCTCTGATTAATTTTAACTTTAAACTAATAGCTATATATCTTGAAACAGCTGCTGCTATAAATCCAGCTATATATACTAACATATTAATGTCTAAGCCCATACTAATATGTTTTATTTGTACTAAGGTTTGCCCCGAGTATTGTAGGAATTGCTAGAATAAATGTAAGTTTAGCTATAAATTCTTTTTAAGACCCAATAATAATCCAGTGGATATTATAGCTCCTGAAAGAGAAATTCCAGGAAGTATAGCTAGTCCTTGAGCTAAACCTACGATAATTGTATCTTTTATTCCCATATTTTTCAGAGATCTATTTCCAACATTGATTCTTTGAGAAACAAAGAGTAAAACTCCTGTAATTAATAAAAAGAAAGCTGGAATAGTGAAACTTTGAAACATTTCTTCAATTATATCTTTAAAAATTACTCCAATCAGTCCTGCAGGTATTGTACCTATGATAACTAATCATGTCAATTTTTTATAGGGATCATTTCTATATCCTTCCTTAAACCGACCCTTGAAAATATCTTTTATACTTGAGAAAAAAGATTTAATCATCTGAATGATATCTTTATAGAAATATATTACTACAGCTACAACAGTTCCAAGATGTAACAAACTATCAAAAGCTAAATTAGGTTGTTATATACCTCAAAATTGTTGAAAAAGTATTAAATGAAGTGAGGCTACTGATAGGAAGAAATTCTGTAAAACTTTGAACAATTCCTATTATTATTGCTTGAATTATATCCAATGAAATACCCCATGTGAATTTTAATTGATTGATTTTTTAAAACAATCTATTTAAATTATTTAATTATTATTAATTTAAGCATCAGCTGATTCAAAATCATTTGTAGAAACATACAAAATTTTTCCATCTAAAACTTCAATAGATCTTTCAGCTAATTTAGCTACATCTAAATCATGTGTAACTAGAATTAAAGTTACATTAGATCTTTTATGAAGGTCCATTAATAAGTTCATTGCATTTTCAGTGTTTTTAGAATCTAGAGAACCTGTGGGTTCATCAGCTAATATAATAGAAGGGCTATTAGCTAGTGATCTTGCAATAGCTATTCTCTGTCTTTCTCCACTGGATAATTTAGTTGGTTTTAAATAAGCTTTATCAGCTAAATTTACTAAATTTAAAAGAAAACATGCCCTATCTCTTTCCTTACTAGAAAATTTTTGATTAAACATGGGAATTTCAATATTTTCTATTACAGAGAGATTAGGAATTAAATTATGCAACTGAAAAATAAATCCAATATTACTGGATCTAAATTTGTTCCATTGTTTATCTTTACTATTTTTTAAATCATATCCAGAGACATTAATGCTTCCTTCATCAGCTATATTCAATGACCCGAGCATATTAAGTAAGGTAGATTTACCTGATCCAGAAGGACCAATTATTGAAACAAATTCTCCTTCTTTATAGTTAAATCAACCTCATTTAATGCTTTAATATGCCCATCTTCATAACTCTTCTTCAAATTATTAATTTCAACTATATTTTTTGATTATTCATATTTTGACTCCTTTTGACTATTTAATCAATTTTAATTATTTTTAATTATTTTATTCTAATTCATGTTTTTTGACTTCATTATATTTTACTAAATTTTTCATCGTTGTTATCATCAATAACCTCCCTATTGAAGATATTATTGCTAAAGATGATATTAATACTATTAAATCTATCATTTTGATCCCAATATTTTTTAAATTTCTTTAAAATTCTTATTAATTATTATAAATTATTATAGACTATTATAAACTAGTATAAATTATTATAGATTATTATAAATTATCATAAATCATTAATTAGTGTAGATTATAAATTATAAAGGATTAAATGGATAATAGAATAAGATAATAAACATACTATATCAATAGTGTATCAATAATATGTGACGAATATATGAGTGAGTGATTTTGTGTGAGGTTTTTTATTATTATTCTAAATCTATTATCCAAATAAAGTTTATTCATATCTTAATGCTTCTGTAAGAGGAAGCTTACTCGCTTTAATTGCAGGATACAAACCACCAATAGCATCGACTATCAATGATAATGCAAATGCTTCTAAGAAAACACTGGCTGAAAATACTGGCATCATCCCTTCTAACATTCCAGTAGCTGCTATCAGTTGAACTAATATAACACCAGCTATTGAACCAATTATTCCAGCTATTAATGTTATTACAATAGATTCACCGACAATTATTCCAATGATTCGTTTGCTACTCCAACCAACAGATTTTAAAACACCAATTTCCCTAGTTCTTTTGTAAACAGGCATTATCATAGTATTAATGATTTCAATCCCTCCAACTAATATAGCTAAAAGAGAAATTCCCATTTTTCACCATTTAACATACTCATTATCCCTATTTGATTCTAGATCTGAAATTGATGAAATAACACTGATATTTTTACCATATTTATCATCGATAGTTTTAGTTATTTTTCAACATCTGCCCCTTTATTAACTTTAACATACAATCCACTGATTTTTACTTCATCATCCATGAATTTTTGAACATTAGCTAAAGCTCCAAATGATTCCGTGTCTACGTTAAGGATCACCAATTCCAAATATCCCAACAACCTTCCATTCCTGACCATTAGTTACGATAATATCATTTACTGATTTGTTATATCGTTCCATTGCTATTTTACCTAAAATTATTTCATTAGAATTATTTTTAAAGTTTGTTCCATTGATAATTTTCATATTAAGTTCTTTTATACTATTAGGATCCCTACCTTGTAAAGACAAATATCCAGAACCTTCCATCATTAAAGCAGTGTTATAAACAGAAGTAACAGAATTAACACCAGAAATATTTTTTATTTTCGCATCCCATCCAGAGTTAATTGATTCTGTTCCATCTGGACTCATAAAATAAAATCTGTTCCATAAACATGAAGCGTACTTTCAGCATCCACAATCAAACCATTATAATTACTCCAAGAGCAACTATAGTTATAATTCCTACTCCAATCCCCAAAATAGAAAGTATTGGCCTACTTCTATTTCTGAAGGGATTTTTAATTTTAATTTTCCATTTTAGAGCTTATTTTTTATTTATTTAGTCGATTCATTGATTAAAAACTTTTATTTAATTTAAAACAATCGAATTGCCTTAAATTTCTAAATATAAATTCATAGATCATGATCTTGAGTGTAAAATATATACGAAATTTGTAATAAATATATTAAATTTGTAGGGTATATCTTACAATTGTAAGGTTTACCTTACAACATGTATAAATGTTTTGGTAAAAAAGTTAAAAAAATGATGTTGAAAGATAGCAAAAATAATTTAATCATTAAAATAATAATCAAAATTTCTTAAAAATTTACAATTCAATGAAAATCATGAAAATATTAATAAATTATCAAGAAAATTAAATATAAACGAATAATAAATGAAAAATAAAAAATAATAAAATTAAAAGTGCAAAAAATAATAAAAAAGATAAAAAATTAATAGAATAAAAAAAAAGATTAAAATAAAAAAAATTAAAATATGTAAAAAATATAATTTCAAATTAACGATTAAAACCAATTTTTAGAGGATTTCAACACTTCATCAATTATTTTTTGAGAAGAACCAATGTAAGTATGAGGATCCATTATTTTATCAACATCTTCTTTTGATAAAAATTCTTTTACTTTGTCTTTGGTAAGAATAACTTCTTCTAAAAGTAAACTTTCTTTATTAGCTTTTATAGCACATTCTCTAACAATTCCATATGCAGTTTGTTTACCCATACCACTTCTTGTTAATTCTGCCATAAGACGTTCAGCCATAATCAAACCATTAGTCATATTAAGGTTTCTTTCAATATTCTCATCATAAAACACGAGAGTACTCATTAATTTTATAGTTAGATTAAGAATATAATCAGTCAATATACATGCTTCTGGGAAAATAATTCTCTCACAAGAAGAATTAGTAAGATCCCGTTCATGCCATAATGGGTTATTTTCCATAGCTGCTACAACATGTGATCTAACAACACGTGAAACACCACAAATTCTTTCAGCTGTAATAGGATTCATTTTATGAGGCATAGTACTACTACCAACTTGTTTTTCAGGATCAAAATACTCTCCAACTTCCATTATTTCAGTACGTTGTAAATTTCTAATTTCAAGAGCTATTTTATCAAGACTAGTAGCTATATTAGCCATAACCATCATAAATTCAGCATGATTATCTCTTTGAACAACTTGATTAGTTATTGTAGCTGGAGGTAAATCAAGAATTTCGGCTACTTTTTTATGAACATCCCATCCAATTTCACCAAGAACAGCAGTAGTTCCTACAGCTCCATCCATCATAGAAACACATAAATTCTTCTTAGATTGTTCAAGCCTATCATATTGTCTTTTAAGCTCATCAGCCCAAAGAGCAAATTTCATTCCATAAGTAGTTGGAAGTGCATGTTGTCCATGAGTACGTCCAATACATACTTTATCTTTGTTTTTATCAGCTAAATCCAAAACTATTTTAGTTAATCTTTCAACTTTTTCTTCAAGAACTTCAATAGATTCTTTAAATAGTAAAGATTGAGAACTATCTACAATATCATTAGAAGTAGCTCCAAAATGAACATATTCTCCTGCATTATTGTCACATTGTTCTGCTAAACCTTTAACAAGAGCAGCTATATCATGATTAGTCTCTCTTTCAATTTGATTCACTCTTTCAAGTTTAACATATTTTATATTAGTTTTACTCTTAATTTCATCAGCAACTTCTTTTGGAATAATATCAAGTTCTGCTTCTGCTTGTGATAATGCAGATTCAACATCTAACATTTTTTGCAACTTATTTTCAGACTCCCAGATATTTTTCATTTCTGGAGTCCCATATCTAAATTCAATAGGATGAATAGCCATTTAAACGCTCCTTTTTAAAATAATTAATATAAAATATTTAGTACAGTTATATAAACATGTTTATATCAATTTATAAACTCAATATTAACTAATTCTAATTTTATTTATAAACTATATTTATAAACTAAATTTTATCTATAAATCAACTCAAATTTATTTATAAAGTTATTTATAAACTCATTTTATTATTTATATTATTTTATATTGTCTTATATCTATATTTATTAATTTCTGAACGTATATAATTTTTATAAAAATTAATTAAATTTTAGATAGATATTAATTATGATAATTAACTTGATTAAAAAATTATTATAAAAATAACAAAAATTAACCCTTCTAACGTTCGATAGTTAAAATATTTAAAAATTAATATTAAACTTACACTTTAAAAAATAAAAATAAAAAGCTAAATATTGATGAGAAAATTAGCTAAAAATGGAAAAAATCAATTAAATAAGGAGAAAAACATATTAATAATAAAAAAGAAAAGTATAATGTCATGAAAATATCTAATTTAATAGAGGTTTTAAGAAATGAAAAATTTAAAAAATCTAAAATCGATTGATTTATTATCCACAACTATTATAGGAACTTCAATAAATCTTATTTGGAGTATAGTTTTTGCAATAGTTTTAATTGTAGGATTATCATCTGTTATAGGGAGATTTGATATTAGTTTTGCAATTATTGGAATAGGAATCGTTTTTGGAACAATAATTCTAAGCATTGCACAGTATTTCGGCATCTCTTTTTTATATAATTTCCTTATAAAAAAGATGAAAAACATAGTAGTAAACATGCCAGGATTGGATAAAATTACAGAAGTTTCAGTTGTTCCATTTTCTTTAATGGTTGCAGTTATTTCTTTAATTATTTCAATAAGCATATATCCATTAATATTCCTTGCATTATCATTTGTTAGTTTATTATACCCATTATTACAAGCTATGAGTTTACAAGGATTAGCATGGTTAGTTTTCCCAATCAGTCTTAGTTTTAGCCCGATGTTTATAGTTTATGCGTTTATTATTGGTTTTGTATTCACAGCTATAGGAACATTTATATTTAATATGATAAGTCCTAAAATTGGAGGACTAAAATTATCATTAGCTGCTGATGGAAAAATGACAAAAATAATGTCAATTGATCCTAAAACTACAGGTATGATAACTGGAGTAATATGTTTAATATTTGGATTAATATATGGAATAATATTCAGTATATTAACAGGAAATCTTCCAGCTAATCTAATTTTAATTGTAATACTTACAATTAAAGGATTAATAGGTGGATTCATATATGGTGCATTAAGTTCTGTTTTATATAATTTCTTTTCTAAAAAATTCACCCATGTGAAACTAGAATTAGAAGAAACTGAATAAAAATTGAATAAAATTATAATTAAAAAATAAGAATAATATGGATAATATATAAAGAAAATATATAACATTTTCAAGTTATTCCATCATGTAAATATTTTATTTATATAAATTATTTCATATAACAAATATAATTTAATATTAATTTTATTTCTTACTTATTTTTTCTTTTGATTGGAGGAACATGTCCTCTTAACATTAATGAAAGTGAAATAACTGTCACTGAACTTAATGCCATAGCTAAACCAGCAAGTTCGGGTCTAAAAACTATTCCAAAGAAAGGATATAATACACCTGCAGCTATTGGGATAAGAATTATATTATATGCAAAAGCCCAGAATATATTTTCTTGTATACGGGACATTATTTTATTAGAAAATTGTATACCTGCTACTACATTTTCTAAATCCCCTTCCATAAGAACAATGTCTCCACTTTCCATAGCTACACCAGTCCCACTTCCTAAACCTACACCAACATCAGCTTGAGAAAGAGCAGAAGCATTATTAATTCCATCTCCTACAAATAAAACTTCTTTAGGCTTTTTATGCACACCTTCAGCTTTAGATTCAACTGTTTCTTTTCCTTTTTCTAATATATTCTCATTTTCTTGTTTTAAATGTTCTTTATTTTGAATTTCAACAACTTTATCAAGTTTTTCATTTGGCAAAACATTAGCTATAACATTATCAATTCCAACAGAACTAGCTACATTCTTAGCAGTTTTTCCATTATTCCCTGGGGGGGTAATCATATATATTTCTATATCCATTTTATGAAGTTCATCAATAGTTCTTTTAGAATTATTTCTTATTTTATCCATTAAAGTTATTATACCTTTAATATGATTATCATATACCAAAAATATAACTGTTTTTCCCTGATTAACAAATTCATTATATTTTTCTTGAGCTTTAGAATAAATTACAATATTTTCTGTGTCGGCTATATTTTCATCACTTAAAAGAGAATTATTACCTGCTAAAATTGTTTTTCCATTAATTTTTCCTTTTAAACCTTTACCAGTGATATTTTCAAAATCATCAACAGAATCTAGATTTATACTTAAATCACCTACTTTATCGACAATGGCTTTAGCTATTGGATGGGTTGAATTATATTCTAAACTAGGTATAAGTTTAATAATTTCTTTTTCAACTGAATTCTTTGATTCGATATTTAACAAATTATCATTTAGTTCTTCAGATTCAACATTAACATGTTTACCGGGAATTGCTGGATCTTCTACTACTATCCAATCCCCATCAGTATTTTCTATTACTTCATTTCTTTTCAATATAAACTCATTTTCATCTATTATGAATATATCTTCAATTTCAGGTTTACCTTCAGTAATAGTTCCAGTTTTATCAAATACAGCTACATCAATATTACCTGCATTTTCAAGTGTTGAACCATTTTTTATCAATATTCCATATGCAGCAACTCTACCAATTCCAACAGTTACAGGTGTTGGTGTAGCTAAACCTAAAGCACATGGGCAAACCTACTACAAAAACAGATATTAATGTAGTTAAAGAGAATAAAAGATTTGAACCGAATATAAAGTACCATACAACAAATAATAAAATATTTTACAACCCTATCAGCTATTCTTTGAACTGGAGGTTTAGAAGATTGAGCTTTTTCAACTAAATCAATTATTTGAGATAGAACAGTTGCTTTTCCAATTTTTTTAGCTTTAATTCGTAAAATTCCATCCTGGTTAATTGTTCCTGCAAAAACTGATTTTCCTTTATCTTTAAGTTTAGAAATTGGTTCAGCAGTAATCATAGCTTCATAAACATGACTATTTCCACTATAAACAGTTGCATCTGAAGGAATTTTATCTCCGGGAGGAACTAAAAGAAGATCACCAATATTAATATCTTCAATTAAAATGTCTTTTTCGGTATATTCCTTTTCATCAATATTTTTGTCTTAATAATATTTTTTTCTTCAATATTTTCATTTTCAGATCTTTTATAAATATTTTCTCCATTTTCATTTTTTACTAAGAGAGTATCTGTTTTAAGTTGCATTCCAATAAGTTCTTTAATAGAACCTGATGTTTTTCTTTTTGTTCTTGCTTCTAAAAACCAACCAAACATTAAAAATGAAGCTAATAAAATAGGTGTTTCATAAAACATAACCCTTGAATCAAGAACAATGTTAAAGGTAACTAATAAACTAGATATAATGCAACTAAAATACCCATAGTATACATTACATCCATGTCTAAATTTTTATGAGCTAATGAATTGAAATCTACTTTTACAATAGGATATGAAACATGAATAAATGGAATGATAGCTATTAAGAGTGAAAGTGAAGACATTGAAATTCCAAGATCATGGATACCATATGTGGTGTAAACATTATTCCCATTAATATTCCTGAGAATACAAAACCAACAATGATACGATTTCTTTTATCTTTTAAATCTTTTTCGAACAATTTGTCTTCTCTATCTGAATCTTCTTGATCAGCTACACCAAGAAAATCAAATCCTAAATCTTCAATAGCTTTACCCATATCTTCAATAGTGACACTTGTACTATCATAGACAACTAATGCTTTTCCAGAACTTAGATTCACAGTTGCACTACTAACACCATTTAAATTATTTAATGCTTTTTCAATATTTAAAACACAGTTAGCACAACGCATACCTTGAATCTTAAGAGTAACTTCAGATTTTCGTACATTGAAACCAGTATCTTCAGCACGTTTATCAATATCCCCCAAGTTTACTTTTGAAAGATCATGTTCTACTCTTGCTTTATTATTATTTATGTCTACTTGAGCATTAACATCATCAAGCTTATTAATAGAATCTTCCACATTCAATGCACATGAAGCACAATGCATTCCTTCAATGGAGCTTCTACCTTTTTTATCTTTTTCTTATCTATTTTATCATTAGGCATAAAAGCCACTTTCTATTATCCCGTTTTATATATTATATCATGTCCTAGTTACTATCATATTATATCGATCATACCATAGTTAACATCATAGCTAGCTTTATAGTTAACTTACTAAGCTATATTTTCTAATTTAGAAGTTATCCTCAACAATTCTTTCAGATCTTTTTTTCCTAAAAAATCTTCAAATTTATGTTGTACTCTAATCCATAATTTATTTCCTTCATCAGCAATAGATTTACCATTTTCAGTCAAGATCAACTTTCTATTTCTACTTCCATTGCCAGAAATATCTAAAATAAGCCCCCTATTTTCGAGAATTTTTAAAGTTCTAACTACTGTAGTTCTATCTAACTTCATCTCATTAGCTAAGTCAGTGACATTTACAGGTTGAAGTTTTTGTATATTTTTAATTAAACTAAATTGAGTTACTGAAATATTAATTGGTTTTAATGCTTCAGTATAAATATTAGTAATTTTTTGTGATGTTTTTCTCATATCTAAACAATAGCAATTAGATTTATTATAACAACTAAAATTATTTTCTTTAATATTCTTTTTAATTTTTTTATCAACAGTTTTCATAATTATAATACCAAATCGTGTATATACACTATTTATTTTATTCATATATAAATGTTTCTAAAAATTAAGGTATTCCTAAAAATTATAAAAATAAAATAATAAAATTTTAATTTAAATATTTATTATATTTAAAAAATTAGATATTTGATATATTTATTGTATTATTTAAATATTAAAGAAATAAAAAAAGAAAAAAAGAAATGAAAGAGGATACGGAAAATAATTATCCTTAAATAATTGTTTTGTTTTAATGTTTACGATATGAAAGTCCTAGGCTAGCTAATAAGATCAATATAATTGTGATTATTGGTATTCCTGTGTTTTTCATAGTGATTATTCCCATTGGGTTGTTGTTAGATTTTGTTTTTGTTTTTTCTTGATCTATTGAAAGTTTTACTGAAGAACTTCTGTATACGTCATCACCGTTGAAGGAAGCTTTGAAATAAATACTAGTACCTTTATAGACAAAAGTAAACTGACTATTTTATCAGTTAGGCCTATAGCTAATATTCTACCTTTAGAGTCTCTTAGAACTATTTTTTTATCCTCTAAAGGTTTACCATTCTTATCAGTAAGAGTTGCTGTTAATTTGTTTCCATTCTTTTTAAGAGTGATCTTAATAACTATTCTTTTTGATGCCAATCCACTAGAAGCATAATATTTATCATCTCCAGCAAATTCAGCTATTACTTTAAAATCCCAAACATACTTATACTTAATAATAATTTGACCATTAAAATTAGTAGTTCTTATATAAGTTCTACCATTAAAAGCAATAATCATTTTTTTATTAGCTAAGAGATTACCATTTTCATCAGTAAGTGTTACTATGATTTTTTCTTTATCTGTTTTCACATTAGTTTTTGTTTTATTGTCTATTTTTAGAGTAATGTTTCAAGCTACATTAAAAGTTGTGGTATTTGTAAATCCAAAGTGTGTGCTGTTTCCAGTCCAAGATACTGTAGCTTTAATATTGCCAGAATTATTAGAAATATAAGCTAAAGTCCATTCTCCATTATTGTTAGTGGTTACACTATAGTTTTTACCATCCACTATTACAGTAGCTGGGATATTGGCTAAGGTGTTTCATATTCATCTGTTGCAATAGCAGCGATATTAATAGTTTTACTTACAGCAACATTGGCTGGAACAATAAGAGTAGAATTAGTAATTATTTTATTAGGAGCACTGCTTGGTACAAATATTGTGGTGTTGGTTGAGTTATTAGCAGTATTGGTTTGATTTGGAGTTATATCAGCAATATTTTCAATATTCTCACTACCATTAGCACGAACAACAATTGTTAATGTAACAGTAGAATCCACATTTATGTTATCAATATTCCATAAACCAGTAATTGGATCATATATACCTTGTGTAGTATTACTACCAATATAAACTAATCTAGAATCAAGAATATCAGATACAATAACACTAGTAGCATTATCAAAACCATTATTAGTAACTGTTATAGTATATTCAACAGTCTGACCATTCAAAACACTAGAAACATTAGCCACTTTCACAATAGAAAAATTAATAGAAGAAGTAACATTAGTATCATTAGTAGTAGTATCACCAGTATTATTCTGATCAGGAGTATTAACCACTACAGTATTGTTTATAATGCAACTACCATTAATTTTAACAACTAATGTCATGTTAACAGTTTCACCAACATTAATTGATCCAATATCCCAAACACTACCATCGTATGTTCCATAGATTGTATTGTTTGATACTAGTATTAGTATTGGGTATAATATTTCAGTCACGGTGACATTTGTAGCTGTGCTTGGTACATTATTAGTTATAGTAATAGTATATGTTAATTGTTGGCTGTTTAAATCATTTGTTGTGTTTAGTGTTTTGGTAACAGTTAACTTAATTGTATCTTCTGATGTTGCATTTAGTCTTATATATTCATTATCTTCTCCCTTGCAGTGATTGGAGGCATTAACTTTAATTGCTGTTGTGTATTCAGTGCATTTTCCTAATGCATTGTTTATTATTTGGTTAAAAGATATGTCTTCTCCGGTCCAATTTATGGTGACTGTGAAGTTTGGTAAATTTTTAAAATCAACTGCACTAGTAGTATTTGTATTGTTATTATATAGTAGAAATTTGTAAGTTAATTCAATAATTTTAGAACTATTAACAGATGCATTTCGAATTGTTTTAAATGACTCAGTTGATAGTTCTATTACAAACCAATTACCAACTTGAAGTAAAGTCATTCCAGTAACTGCTGGGTCATTACTACCCCACCAGTTATATTGTGCATCAATTACACTATTACCAGCACCTAGGCCAATATTAGCTAAAATACGATTATAATTGATAACAACATTACTAATATTTGTACCAACAGTATTAACAATACTAATAGCTGTCCCATTATTAGTAAAAATATTGTTACCATTTATAGTAATATTATAAAACTAGTAACATTAACAAAAGCAATAGCATGGTCTCCAGAAGAATTGAAAGTATTATTTATTAAGGACAATTCTCCAAAACCTAAATTCTTTGAACTAATATACAGGGAATAATTATTTTCCTTAATATAATTTCCAATGAAACTAGAATTAGCAGTAGTATTGTTGTTTCATTTAAGGAGATAAACACCATAGTTTCCTGTGATGTTGTTGTTAGTTATGGTTACAGTAATATTATTATCAAACACATTAACAGTCTCTATATCCAGTCAAAAACCATGATCACCTCCTGCGATGTTGTTGTTAGTTACTGTTACATTGGTATTGTCGGCTATGTGAAAACTCACAACAAAACCATTATATTTTCCTGTGATATTATTGTTAGTTAAGATTATATTGGTGTTATTAATCTTCTTATTGTATGTAATTGTACTCAAAAGAACACCATATGTCCCTATTCCTGTGATATTATTGTTAGATAATGTTATGTTGGTGTTGATGTTGTCGTGTGAATGTAGAATAATACACTCTTGTGCTGCTGTGATGTTATTGTTAGTTAAAGTAATAGTGGTGTTGATATTGTTGTATAAATCCATAATAATGCCATAGTCCTCATTCCTGTGATATTGTTATTAGTTACGGTTATATTGGTCTTGTTTTTGGTGTCTATACTCAAAAAGACACCAGAGTATCCTGTGATGTTGTTGTCAAAAATTAAGTTGCTCAAGGAAAATGTAGCTTCAGACCTATTACAAAGAATATGAACACCCGTACCACTTGATCCTGTAGTAGTGGTGATATTGTTTCTAGCAAAAAAAGTATCTAAAATTCTCCCACTAGCAGCATTAATGTATATTGCATCATTAAAAGAACCAATCCCTCCTGAAACAATATTGTTGTCTTGTATTGAAATTCATTTTAGATCAGTTGTTGAATTTCCTTTAATATCAATACTAATATCAGATGTAGTTATATTGTTGTTAGTTATTATTAAGTTACCTTATGTTGAGTATATAGCTGTTTTATATCCTGTGATTGTTAGATTAATAAGTGTAATATTGGTATTAGTAATATTAAATAGGGTTCCTGGTGTTCCGAGTGGTGTTATTTTGATTCCTGTTTTGCTTTTTTCTATTATGGATACATTACCTCTTTTTATGTTGATTTGATCTAAGTTATAGTTACCATTGTCAAGATTTAATCTTACATAGGAATCAGTGGTATCATCAACGGCATTTTGAAAATAATTAGTAATGTTGGTTTGTGTTAAGTTATATTCTCCTGCACTAACTGTAGATAAACTCAAAAAGGTTATGAATACTAAAATGGTTAAAAGTATAGGTAATGTATGTTTATTTTTTTAGTCATGTTTGTTCACCTCCTAATTTCATTATTTTATTATAAATGTCATTTATTTTTTTTATTTAATTTATATTTATTACAATTTTTAAAAATTCATAATATCATTTTTCTCCATTAATTTTTTTATTTTTCAATTCATTTTATTTTTTGATTAATAATTGAACCATTATTTATTATAATTATAATAGAATTATAATTCAAAATATACATAAATGAGTGTTCATTATATGATTTGTTGAAAAAAATTTTATGAATCATGATAATATAAATTTTCAAATGAATACTTCACTATAATATATTCATTAATCAGGCGAAAATTAGATGTAAATAATATAATAAAGATGATTTTAGAAGTGATAATTAGGTTATGAATTTTTTTATAAAAATAGATATAATTGGGTTCATTTATTATATAAAAATAAAATTGGCAGTTATAGTTGATATTATGATATTTGATTGGTTGAAATATTTAAAAAAGGAAGGTATGGATGAAAAAGAGTTTTGATAGTTACATTATAATAAACATATAACGAACACGATTTTGTAATGTAATAACTAAATTATAAAAATATTTATTAGATTATTAGATTATTAAATTATTGTTCACTGTGTAAAAATAGTTTTACTAGATATATAAATATTTCGATATTTATCTAAAAAAATTCAAAAACTTTTAATCGTTATATCTCATTTATATTTTTATAAAATTGATTTTGTATAGTTAATTTACTACATTTTTGCGACTGTTGCTTTACAGTATCTGTTGCAAATTTTAAGTAATGTATTATAATAATAAAATAATTGAAAATAAAAATAAATATAATGAAAATAAGAATTAATAATAAGATTAAAATGAATAAATTTAGGCTAATTTATCTTTAACAATATTTCCATCTTGTATAACTTTTAAAACATTGTTTGGATCAGCTAAATGCCCAATATCATCTAATGGATTTTTGGCTACCATAATTATATCTGCAGCTTTTCCAACTTCAATAGAACCTATTTCATTATCAATTTCTAAAGCTTTAGCTGCTTCAATCGTTCCAGAAGCTATGGATTCTAAAGGATCCATTCCGATTTCACATAATAATTGTAATTCTTTTAGATTATTTCCATGAGGAGAAACACCAGAATCAGTTCCCATAAGCATTTTAACTCCTGATTCATATGCAATTATCATATTATCCTTATGGACCTTGTCTGCTTCATAAGCATTTTGAGAACTTGCATCATCAAGAAGACCTTGTTTAGCTTGATCAACAGCTCCACCCATTACAGAACATGTTGGTATTAAATAAGTCCCTTTTTTAACCATGTATTTAGCTATACTTTCATCCATGTATGTTCCATGTTCAATAAATTGAATTCCAGCTTTTACAGAATTTTTAATACCTTCAAGACCATGAGCATGAGCAGAAACTTTAGCTCCTCCCCTCATTTTAGCCTCTTTAACAATAGCTTTTAATTCTTTTATATTATATTGTGCAAATTCTGGAACATTATTAGGACTTATAACTCCACCTGTAGCCATTACCTTTATAAAATCAGCCCCAGCTCTAAAAACTTCACGGGTTTTAGTTATAACTCCTTCAATTCCATTGCAAACAGGCCTAGGAAGTCCTGGATAATTAACAATAGTATCAATGCCAGAATTAAGCATAAAATCAAAATGCCCTCCAGTTATTGAAAGAGGCGTGACACTAATTTTCATCTTAGGGCAAGGAAATATCTTCCTTTGAGCAGCCATTTTCACCCCAGCATCAGCTAATCCACAGTCACGAACATAAGTGACTCCAGCATCAATAGTATCTTTCATGTTTGCAATACCCTGATAAAAATAGTTAGCTAAAGGATTAACTAAATCATTTTCCTTTATAAAGCCATTAGCTAATAAATGAACATGCATATCAATAAATCCAGGAAGAATAAAATTATCTTCCCCATCTATTATCTTAGTCCCATCATCAATATCAATACATGTAGATTTATCAATATTTTTTATTTTGCCTTCTTTAATATAAATAGCAACATTTTCTAAAGGTTTTTCATAAGTAGAATTAATGATTGTTATATTTTTAATTAAAATAGAGTTCATTAAACCAACTCAATAATTGTTAATTATTTTTCTTCATTAATTTATCAATATTTTCGTGTTAATATAATCTTTTATATTTTATTAATATAATAATTTTAAATTAAATTTTACTTTGATCTCACTTTATAATTTGTTTTAAATTTATTTATAATTTAATCTAATATTTTTATTAAACCATTATCACTATCAACTTCTACATTTACACCATCGAGAAGTTCATCACTAGATTCTGGAGAATCAACCATTGGAATTTCAGACATGATTGCACCAGTAGCTATAATAGGTTCTGCATTTAAACAAATAATAGCTTTGGGAGCAATATTATTTTTTTTCATCTGAAAAATTACATAAGAACCTACTGTAGAACCTTTTCCACCGGGAATAAACAATATCTTATCATTGATAAATTTACCCTTTAGTTCATGATTAGGATCAATCACTTCACCAGTATTTGGATTAACTCCTCCTAAAAAACTAAGAGGTTCGTTACTTACTATCAATTCACCATTAGTCTTTCCTTTTGAAATAGTTCTACATTTAATGGACATAATATCACTTTAATCAATTAAAAACCCAAAATTATAAATTATTAAAATTATTATAAATTATAAAAAATTATATTTAAACAACTTCATTTTTCATAACTTCTCTTAAAACAGCTGTTGCATAAGAACCTTTATTAATAGAAAATTCAGTTAATACTCCATGATCAGTAGGTGTTGCGCTGGCATCCCATATTTGAAAACGCACACTTCTTCTTAAACCATGACTACCTAATTTTGGAGTTTTTGGACATTTAAAATCTTCTTTTTTAAGATTTTCATCTTTTAAAATCTTCTTTTCCATATTTCCTACTTCATGCTCTGCAAAAGGAATTTTTGTACCATAGAGAGGAGAAGTAGGATTTGCTTTAAAATTAGTTATCATATCTTGAAGTTCTTCTTGAGATTTATCATGTAAAAGATGTTCTTCATTATCAATGACAATATCTCCTTCAACATATTTATCAATACCCATAGCTATCCTATTACTTACAGCTTTATTAAATAGATATGATTGATATGCGTGCACAAACATTCTTTGTAATGGTTTTGGAAGAGCAAAAAGAGCTTTTATATATGATTTATCATCAAGATCCTTGAAAGATAAATTTCTCTTTTTTTGATCTTTCAACAGTTCTTTTAACATTATACGTTCATAACGCAGTCCAGTTGGCATGAGTTCTAGTGATTTTTCAATGCTTCCATCATCATAAGCCTGTCTAGCTAATTTAACTTCTTCACTTTCAATATCATATGGATCACCAATATACAATCTAACAGCTTCAGCAAGATCATTTAAAACTAAAGCTTTTCCAACAATATGAGTGTTACTTCTTGGTTTTCCAAACCTTTGCCATCCAAAATAGTTAGGAACACCTGTTTTTTCTAGTTTGTTTAAAATATTGTTAGCTATTTCAGCTGATTGTTCAATGTGATTATTTTCAAGATCCTTTATTAAAATCTTAAATTTGTTTCCAACTAATTGGCCCATTCTAAGTTTTTTTCTACCTCTTACAATTTTCAGAAACTCAGTGTTATGAATAGTCCCATCTAAGTTTTTAACTTCTTCAAGCTGATCTTCACTATCCATGTTACTGATACAAATCCATTGACAAGTAATTGCTTTTTTATCTTTCATTCCAGCAAAACCCATTCTTTTCCTAGTTATATGAAGGTCTCGTGAAATATCCATTAAAACATCTAATGTTGTTCTACCTAATTTCTCAATCCAAATCCATACATTGGGACCTTCACCATCAGGTAATAATTCTGGAACTGGAATTTCTTCTACATAAAAATCTTCATATCGATTTCTTATAGTTCCTCCAATTCCTTTATCAGTTGTAATATATGTTTCAGCGTTAAGCATTAAAATCATTTCCCTAAATATATTTTTACCATAGTTTATCATTTTATATTTTTATTCTTGATTTTACCTTATCTATTTCTAAAAAACAAACTATTTCTAAATAAATAATATAAAGTTATAGCAATGAAAATAGATAAAAGTTAAATTAAATATTTGATGCCCTGACCGGGACTTGAACCCGGGGAATAGGATCCGCAATCCTACGTGTTATCCAACTACACTATCAGGGCTTAAATATGAAAAAAATAAGAATTTTGCTTACTGATTTCAATTTAATAATAACAAGATGAACTTAATATTTGTTTTTTGAATTATATCATTTAAAAAAGTTTCTATTTTTATACTAACTTTTTTACTAACTAAATTTTTTTACTTATTATAATATAATTTAACTATATATTATTCTAACTATATATTATAATAATATCTACCACTCATTATATCTATAATTTCATACTTTACTAATATCCTACTTATACAAAACCTGCTAAAAATTTAATAAAAATAAAATATAATGATTTTAATTATTTTAATTTTTATGATAAATATTTTTATAATAAATTTAAAAACATTGAATAACTAAAATAAAATTATCTGAAAATAAATGAAATTATCTATAAATATCTATATTATCCATAGCTATCTATAGCTATCATATAAAATTAAAAAACAGAAGTGTAAAATTATATTCTCCAACATTACGAGTTACTGTAGTTACATTAGAATAATCTAAAATATTCCTTTTTTAGCAATAATTTCCCCATCTAAAATATTATTTTAAGTCAAAATATAGTTTTTATTAGGTAAAGTTTTATTTAACGAATTTTCTACAATATTATCAAAAGATTTCTACTTTCAGAGTTTAAATTGTTTTCATTAGTTCTAAGAATGTATATAATAGAATCTATTGTAGAAAAATTATCTTCATTAAATTAATTATCATTGATTCCATTGTATAATTAGCTATATTTGAGTCAACAGAAGCATTTTGAATCTTTGAATCGTTGAAAATCAAAAGCTAAGTTAACTATTAACAACCCTACTAAAAGTATGGGAATAGCTAATATTTCATCTAAAAGTGAAAAAAATCCTTTTATTATCATCTGAAAATATCATGTAATATACACTTATTTATCACTAATTATTACTAATTTAATTTTGATTTTTAATATATTCCACAACTTTATCTTTTTTCTTAATGGAATTATCAGCTGCTTTTTGAACCTTTTCTTTCATTATTTCAAAGTCCTCAGGAGTTGTTTCTCCTACTAATTTCTTAATTTTAGTATATGCAGCTTCTCTAAAAAGTGGTTCAAGAACTTCTTCTGTTCCATCTGATTTTATTATTCTTGGAACCCCAGTATCATCTACAGTTCCGATATCAGCTATTTTAACTCCAACAGATTCAATAGATTTTATAACTTTTTCAGCTATATTTTTAGGAGCAACTATCATCAAAGAATCAATTGAAACACCTAAAGGATCTATATCTAAAGTATTAAGCATTTTTAATACATTGGGACTGATCATTTTATTAATAGTCTCCTCATAAAATTCAAGACCTAAACCAGTAGTAGAAGATATTTCATAAGCATCTCCACGAAGACCACCATTTGTTACATCAGTCATAGCATGAACATCTTTAACTAAATCATCTTTTACTAATGCATTGGATGCTTTAATAAAACTTATATCCATAGTTTCCCAGACCACATCGAAAAATCCATTATACATAGCTGTTGTAGTAATAGTTCCTCCACCAGATCCTTCAGTCAGCAAAATTATATCTCCAGCTTCAGCTCTTTTTCTTGCTGTTGGTGGATAAGCTGATACACCAATAGATCCGACTGCACTAACCAATCTGTCTCCCAGAACCATGTCTCCTCCAACACGTAAAGTACTTCCAGCAACAATTGGAACATCTATTAATTCAGAAACTGCTGCAACACCTGCTGTAAAATCAAATAATTTCCCAACATCCCCATCATCAGCTAAATGAATATCACTTATAATAGCTACTGGTTCTGCTCCCATAACACAAACATCTCTAAGAGATGCTCTAGCTACATGAAATCCTCCAAGAAATGGATATTCACTTAGACGAGAATGGATTCCATCAACAGCTGTTGTAAGATAAACATCCTCATTATTATTAAATCCATCATCATTGTCATTATTATTCGTTGAGTGAGAAATTGGAGATTTTACTACCCCACCATCGTCTTGAGCTTCTGGATTTACAAGAGAAGAAGAATTAGTACTAGCTACTATTTCAGCTATTTTTCTATGAACAAGAAAGTCTCCAGCACCACGAGATCCAACACCCATTTCACCCATATCAATATCTGCTTCAGGAACAGTTACAATCTCTTTTAAAAATTTATCATCAGATTTTTGAATATCTAAGGTTGTTTGAACTTCATCAATAACACTTTGAGCCATAAGTATTGCATTATCAAGACTAATATCTTTATATTCCATTATTCTACTAGCTAATATATTTTCAAGAGATTTATCATTATCATCTTTATTTTTTGCTGATTCATCGTTTATAGCTATTTTATCTCTTACAAATCCTTCTATATCCATATTTTACACCTAATTTTTAAAAAATAACCCAATAATTAATTTAATTGATTAAGATGATGTTTTTATAAATATGTTTATTCATTTATCTATCTTTATCTAAATATATTATTAATCCACACATCTATTTATTATCCAACATAACTATCTATTTCCAAATATATTCATTATTCCACACATCTATTTATTATTCTATATATCTATTTATTATATTAAGTTATTATCGAAATACAATATTTCATATAAATAAAACATCAATAAGTTATAATAAATTATTATCAAATAGTATTACTATTAAGTTCCATAAACTATATAAAATTTTCTTTTAAATGAAGTAAATATTTTTTAATGATGATAAGATTTAATATATAATGCAATAATAACGAATAAAATAAAAATAAGTATAAATTAAATAAATATATATTATAACTTGATTTTTTATATATAAATACCTTTTTAAAAGATTTATCCGTGTTTAAATTCTGTGTTTGGAAAACATCCTGTCTATATGGTATGTAGTATTTGTGTCCTCTTTTATTGTATTATATGCTTTTGTTTTTAATAGTTTAGCTTTGACATTTAAACTTGTTTGAGCAGAACCATAAAAGGAGTTTTCTCCAAAAGTAGTTGTAAATCTATAATTTTTCCATTCATATGTTGGATAAGTTTTAATTTTTACAATTGCTCCGTTTTTACTGTTAGTTTTTGCATTTATTCCATTGACCTTAAAATTATATTTATTTAAAATATACTTTTTGATATTCCTCTTCCATTTATATAACTAAACCATTAGAACCAGAATGATATATAGGATAATTAACACTATTTGATATTATAATTATCATGATCCATCAAAATGACTCTAATTTGACTATAACCTGAAATAACAACATTGTTAATCAGACCCATCCTAAATCCAATTTTAGCTTTGTTATTGGAAAAAAAGGATGAAGCTATTTTTAGAATAAACTGTACTCCCATAATTCGCTGTATTTCCAGTGAATCGAGAATTTTTTACCACAATATTGTTGGTTGAGTATATTACTCCTCCATTTTTAGTAGCTTTATTATTAGCAAATATACAATTATCTAACTCTATAGATTTCTGGTTTGAATCAAATAAAACTCCTCCATTAGTAGCAGCATTATTTTTAAATGAAGAATCTTTCACTTTAAATGATATTGGACCATTTAACGTGAAAACCCCCCATTAATCCCCTTATTAATTTTCGAACACGAAATTGTTAATCGATTTTTCTCCATTATCTTCAATATAGATAATTCCACCAGAATGTTTTCCATTATTATTGTAAAATTTAGAATCAATAAGCAAAATTTTAGTCAGACCTGTTTTAATATCTCTTTGAGTATATATTGCACTGTTTAATGAGTTTTGTATAGTTATATTGATTAAACTTAGCTTTGAGCCAGCTTTTAATGTGAAAATATTTCTCAGATTTTCACCATCAATGATAACATTTTTATTTTTACCAATTATTTGAATATCTCTATTTACTATCAAACCCATGTTTTTATTACCTTTATAATGTCTCCTCAAGATATATTTTATCATGTTTAGTATTATTTAATATATTTTTTATTCCACCGTCATTATTACTATTTATTGTTACCTCTGATGCACTTGCGTTCGTTAAAAAACCAAAAGTACGAATAAAATCAAGGTAAATAATGAGATTTTTGTTGTGAATTTCATTCTCATCACCTTAAATTGATATTTTTAAATTTGACCTCCCAAATTTGTATATAATATTATAATTTTCATAATATGTAAATATACCGAACAGTAAGTATATCAAGATAAAATATAGAATGATTGTTATTATAAAAACATTAATTCATATATAAAAATAATAAAAATTAAAATAATAAAAAAATTTAATTATATTAATAGATGATTAAATTTAATTAGCATTATAATAAAAATATACTAAAATATGCAAATGATTAATGTATTACAAATATTTTATAAAAATAATTGATTAAAAAATAGAAAAATAAATAAAATAATTATAAAAAATATTAGATATTAATAAATAAAATTCTAGATAGGAAAATATTAATTAAAGAATAATTAATTAATAAGTAACTATATTAATTTATAATATGATTTAATCAGTATAAACTAAGTAAATAGACTAGTAAATAATAATTAAATAAAAAGTAAATGAAATAAGTAAATAAAATAAATTAATGAAATAAGTACATAAAATAAATATATAATAAATGAATTGATTAAAGAGTGAAAATATTATGCATCCAAGACCAAGTCCAATAGCTGCTTCCCTATATACATTAAGAGATTTGAATGCTGATGTTGTTATAATGCATGGACCGCATGGTTGTTGTTTTAGAACAGGTCGTTTATTAGAAAGTGATGGAGTGAGAGTTCTAACAACAGCTATGGTAGAAAATGATTTTATATTCGGAGCTAGTGAAAAATTAGAAGAAGCACTGCGAAAAGCTAATGAAATGTTCAAACCAAAACTTGTTGGAATAGTAGGAACCTGTGCCAGTATGATAATAGGTGAAGATCTCAAAGAAGCTATCGACAATGTAGAAACAGAAGCAATAGTACTTCCAGTCGAGTCTCATGGAGGATTTGGTGAAGGAGATAATACTGAAGGAGCAATAGCTGTATTAGAATCTGCTGTTAAATATGACGTAATCGCAGAACAAGAAGCAGATAGACAAATTCAAATGCTTAAATTAGCTACAGAAGTTGAAAAAACTAGAGGAATGGGGAAAGGAGAATATATTAAACCAAATTTTGGAGATAAGAAAGAAGAAATAGCTAAAATAATATTAGAAGCATTGAAAAATGGGGAAAAAGTGGGATTTATACTTAATGCAAAAAAAGAAACTAGCTATTTATTTGCAGATGTTTTAAATATTGATTTTAACACCATTAATCCAGATAATATACCAACTATTATAGCTAATCTAGATGAAAATATAGGCTTACCTAGAATAAGAGCTCATGTAAAAAATATTAAAGAAGATTTAGAAGAAAATGGAATCGTTATCGATTATATAACTGGTGGTTTAGATGAATATCCTGTCACTCCAAGAAAAGCTGAAAAAATATTAAAAAATGGAAAATTTGATTTGATAATAGTAGCTGGAGTTCCTCATGCATTAAAAATAGAAAACCTTCCAGAAACAACCGAAACAATAGCCGTGACTGATGGACCAAGACTTGTAGAACCACTTAAACAATTAGGCTATGACCATGTTGTAGCTGAGTTAGATGCTCATTCAAAAACACTTGGAACAAATCAAATAGTGGATTCTGACTTTGGAATGATGATTAGAACTGTTCTTAATTGGAAAAAATAAAAAGAAAAATTAAAAAATTAAAAGATATCTATACCCTAACATTCTAATTATTAATATATATATATATATATTATTTGTACCTCTTCTTATTTAGTTTTTTTCATAATACTATTTTTTTTAGTATTTTTACTGGTTTCACATAACCAAGTGATAATCTCTTCTTTATAGCTTTTTTGAGTACTGGTTCTGTGAACCATAGTATTGTACAGTTAGGATCAGCAATCTTGTAAGTTTGTGATCTTTTATCATAACCTGTTAATGCTACATAATGTCCATAACTTCCACTGTATCCGAGTTCTGGTATGGTTTGTAATTGAATAATCATGGGCTTATGGTTTTTTAAATGTTTGAAAATTGCTCCAGGCCCTGTGTAATCTTCTTCAATGAGTTGGAATCCTTTATATGTTTTGTTTGTGGCTTTTATTAAATCTTGTGGTGTGGTGCCATTATGATTTGTATTACATAATCTTTTAAGGGTTCCTATATCTATATTTTTGTTATAATAACTAAAACACATTGATAAACTTGTTGGATCACAACTAACACAATCAGGCTGACGCTTAAAATTAATCAATAACTCAACAACATCAGCCCCCCCATTTTACTTACTGGTAGACTCTTATTAGTAACCTTGTTTGGTATGTCTGACTTTTGACATGTTTTAGGCCCAAACACTCCATCAGGAGTATTATCTTGTTTAATTTGTAAGGTTTTAATTGCTTTTATCATATAAGGGCCGCATTGACTATCAAGCTTTCCTGTGTATAATTTACAGGCCCTGAGATAAGTTTGTACTTCCAATACGTCGTTTCCTTTACTTCCAGCTTTTATATTTATTGTTTCACATTTCATAAATGATCAGTTCTCCTTTATGTTTTTTATTTTTATTCATCGTTTTTTGTTTATTTTTTCAGTGTTGATTTCTCCTATCAGTTTTTTAACCCGTTTTTATCAATTTGATTAGGTTTTATCTGGTTTTTCGTATAATTAGCAATTATGACGGTTTTAATAGGTCATTTTCTAGATATGCTACTATGACTTCATCATTTTTTATATCATATAAGATTATGTTTTTAATTTCTTCATAAACAAAGTCTTCTCCATCATGGTTTTTAGAAACATTATAGGTTAAATCTTCATTTATCTTACTTATATTGAATAGTTCAAGACTTGTTGGTGTATCGGTTGTGGTGTTTTTACTTATTTTTCCTATTTCTCTAAATAATGACATTTAAATCACGTTCTTATTTTTTTATTTTTATAAAGAAATAAAAGATGAGAATATAAAATATTCCATTTTTTTATTTTGTTCTTTTCCAAGTATAAATGCTTATAAAAGGTGGTATAATATTGAAACTAGTACCTTCTCCAGTTTCTTGAGTGAATCCTCTATGATCATGTTCTAATGAATGTTTATGCTCATCATTACTAGTATGTATAGTTTTATCTATAACATGTTTGTATCGGAGTTGGGTCTTTTTCTTCAATCTTTTTTATATTCTTCAAATTCATTATCTTTTTGTTTTAATTTTTCTTCTAGTTTGTTTATTTGTTTGTATCCTTCATCATCCAAGACATTCACAACAGTCTTATTAATAGTTAGTTTAGGTAAATACTTTATATATTTTTCCTTGATCCGTTTAGGATTTTGTTTAAAATAAGCATTCGTGATCTGATCAGGTTTACGACCCTGTAAAGTATTAGCAAGATTAGTATCTTCGATCGCGGTTGCATGAAATTTCCGAAGAGCATGTGAACGGAAAAAACTATATTTTTTCACTTTTCCCCATCTCATTTTCTCATTAATATTCCTAAAAACAGTTATTAAACTCCCTTGAGTTGCATCAAATAACTGATAATCCCTAGTGAGGTTTTATCGTGTTTTTAAGTATTTTATTATCATACTAGTTGTTTCTGGGCTGCAACAAATATAATAAGGATAATTAGTCTTAGCACGTACCATTTTAAATAATGGAACAACATATTTCTACGATTCTAATGTTTTTATAACGTTTCGATATTATTACTAGTGTGATATTCATTTGTTGCTTTAATAAAATCTTTTATCTTAAGTGATAATGTTTCATTTCTGGCTGAACCACTAATACTCATAAAAAGGATTAATGCTTTGTATTTAAGATTATTAATAGTATTTAAAGCCTCTTCAATATGCTGACTAGTAGAAATATCACTGAATCGTTCATAACGATCTTCATTGAGATTCATGAAAGGAATATAAGGTAATTCAATCTTAAAATGACGATAAAAAGATTTTACTTTCATAAAATAAAATTTTATAGTATGTATTGAATATTTTTTATCGTAGTATAAGTAATTCCTGTAATTAATAAGTTTAATCTTTATTTTACGCCTTTTAAGTCGTGTATTTTCTTCTTCTTCATTGTCTGATTCATCAATCAGTTTTTCCAGGTTCATTTCATTAAATTTTAAGTAAAAATTAAGTGCTACTGAATAATCAAGTGTATTTTTCTTATTTAAGTTTCTTTCCTGTGCAAACTCCTTAAAATAGTTTTTAGCCAATTTCATAGTATATTATATGATCAAAATAATATATAATTATCTATTTATATAGTAGTTAGCTAACTAAGCTACCTAACTATCACTCGTTAGTTAATAATTATAGTAATTTATAGTAAATATACTAATTTATACTAAATTCAATCATTATTGAAGTGATAAATTGAATTCTAAAGATTGTTTAAAGTTATTGAGAGAAATAAAAAATGTTTCTTTTGGAACAGTTGATGAATATGGAAACCCACAGGTTCGTGTTATTGATGTCATGCATATAGATGAAAATAATCTGTATTTTCTAACTGCTCGAGGAAAAAACTTTTATCAAGAATTAATAGAAACACAAAAATTAGCTATTTGTGGATTAACAAAAAATTATGAATCAATTTGTATTCAAAGTACTATTAAAAAGACAAAAAATCAGAAAAAGTGGTTGAATAAAATATTTATTGAAAATCCTAGTATGAATAATGTTTAGTCGTGAAAGTAGACAAATATTAGAAGTTTTTGTTTAGATAAAGGAAAAATAGAATATTTCAATTTAAATGTTAAACCTATATTTCGGCAAAGTTTTTCATTAAATAATGGCATTATAAATGAAAAGGATATGAAATCAGTGCAGAATGTATTCAATGCAATACTTGTTATGATCTCTGTCCTCAAAATATCATGATCAAAGGAAATCCCATATAAAATTCAATAAGAAAACT
>NIZT01000008.1 GCA_003315655.1 Candidatus Methanobinarius endosymbioticus | reverse complement strand
TTTGAAAATAATTAAGGTGATATGTTGCCAAGAAAATACGGAAAAGCAGCAAAAATAATAATACTAGAATCATTGATAAAAGTAAGGTTTAAAACGCCCATGGTGTCATTATTCTAAATCATTTGACCTAAACTAGCAACATTACTAGACATAACATTACCAGAAACAGTTAAATTACCATTATTATAAATAGCACCTCCATATGATCCAGCGATATTATCCCTAAAATTACAGTTAGATACAATAATAGTACCTAAACCATAATTACTAATACACCACCATATTCTTTTGCAATACAATTAATGAAACTAACATTGATAATATTCAATTTTTAATATTGTGATTATCGATTCCTCCTCCATGACCCTTAGAATATGAATTTTGAATAACACAGTTAATTACAGAATTCTTATTACATCTATACGTACAGATCCTCCTCCATCAGTCGAATAACTATTGTTAAAAATAGAATTTGCTATAATAGAATTATTTCCCCTAATAAGTAATGATCTTCCCATAGTTCCTTTATTATTAAAGATAGAATCATAAATTAAATTCGTACCGTATAAATATGCTGCTCCACCATTACATCCATGATTATCAATAAAATCACAACTAAGAATATTTGTAATGCCATAATTATAGATTGCAGCACACGACCATCAACAGCTGTGTTATTTGTCGTGTTTAATGATGTGTTATTGATGAATGTACAATTTATCACTGTTATTGTAGTTTCAATATTTGTACTTTGGATTGCTCCTCCATTTCCAAAATAAACTGCATTAATAAATGTCACATTACGATTATTATTTATTCTGAATATTCTGATAGTCCTTGTGCATCTATGATTACTTTTTCTCTGGACCATTGCCTTGAATGGTTACATTTTTATTTATGGTTAAGTTTGTATTGTTGCTTCCTGTGTATGTTCCTTCATTTAAGAGTATTGTGTCTCCATCAGCCGAACTGTTTAAACCTCCAGTTATTCCTCTTCTAGCTGTCGTGATGTCAACTGTTCTTGTAGTTGCAAAATTCGCTTGCATTGTTGTAGCTAATAAAAATACTGACAAGACAATCAGAATCGGGACAAGAATCTTTTTGTTTGATTTTCGATAATAAGACATCATTCACCTCCACTTTTATTTACATTCTATATATATAAAATGTAAAATTATGAAATTGTTATGTAAATCTATATAAACCATGATGAGCAAAAATATTAAACATAATGAAGTATTTTTTGAATCTAAATTATAAGTATAATATTTTCTAAAATAATACTGTTCCACTAATAATATTTAGAAAAACCTTCAATCATCCAAATTGTCGAATAAAGCATTTTTAAAATTCTTTAGATAGAAGAAAATACTAAATGCAATATCAAATTATACTTAAATTTATTTTTACTTGTTATTTCATGAATATTACTGACAAATTGTGACATTACTTCTAATTACTAGATTTATTACTTGATAAATTACTAAATTTAACTTTTTTTGTTAATTGTTGTTTTATTGTGTTCTTTGAATTGTATTTTTGTTTTTTTGAATTTTTGAAATACTTCTTTAATATTTAATAAAATTTTCACCATAATTTTTTAATATTTCTTTATTCGTTGATTAATGAAAGAATAAATCATTGCGCATTATATTGAGCACTCATTATATAAATTTATGGAAAAAATTATAATACCATACTTAAGTATAAATCATAAGATAATTTTTCAAATGAGTACTTGCTATCAAATTCATTAATCAAAAGAAAATTAACCAAGAATATATCCCAAAAGAAGATTTTAGTTAATTTTCTGTTCATTAATAAAAAAATGATTTGTTATATAATAGTATATACAACTAATAAACTTTTACACTAACCTAATTTCTTTTTTTATCCATAATAACATTTTATAAGTTATAGTATATTATTTAAAATATTATATTTATACCTTATGAAACTCTATTAAACTATTTTTTCATTATTTTTATGATACTCCATTTTAATTTCATTATATAATGAAAGAAAAATTTCAATATATTATATAATTATTAAATTTTCATGATTTTTTTTAAATGTTATAATACTATATAACGAATATAATTATTTGAAAAAATAAATAAAATGAAAAAATAAATAAAATGTGAGGGTATATTGAAAATTATCTATTTCTTCTCAATAATTATATACAATTTCAATTTTTAACAATTATTTTAGTTTGAAAACTAAATATTATTCAATATATAGAAAATGAGTGTCAACTTTACATTCCAGTTAATTATAAGTTGGAATTTATAGTATATAAAAATTTTGTTAATCTTAATTTATTGAAAAAAGTTATTAAAAAATAATATAAAAAAAAATAATATAAAAATAAAAATTATAGTTATTAATCAGTATTTATGGATTTATCTACATTTCCATGAAAAGATACATCTTCTATATCACAGAACTTTCGGAACTCTTCCTCTTCATTTACTTCTTCATTTATATGAGCAATAATTCCAGGAATCCTGCCAATCATGAAAATTCCAAATCCAAGAGTGCTTGAAAATCCCATATCAGATAGTATAGCTGCATTGGCCCCATCTACATTAATACATATACCTTTTTTATCAAAAAGTTCTTTTTCAATAGCTAATGCAAGTTTAATATGTACCCCTAAAAAATTTTTTTCCTTGGCTAAAGACATTAATTTAGCTCCACGAGGGTCTTTTTTATGATATCTATGACCAAAACCTGGTATTTTTCTATTATTATCCAAATATTCTTTAACTATCATTTTAGCTAATTCATTTATAATGATATTTAAATCATTAGAAATATTATCTTCATTAGGAGTGTTATTAATAATATCATTAATATTAGCATTATTAATACTAAAATCATTAATATCAAAATTATAGCTAATAGATGAAAATTTACTTTTATTATTATCAATAATTTCTTGAAACAATTTCATAGAATCTTCTATAGCTCCAGCATGTTTTTTACCAAAAGAAAGTAATCCACCAGATAAAGCTACATTTAAAGGAGATCCTGAAGAAGCTATTAATCTAGAAGTTTGAGTACTGGGAGGAGTAACCCCATGATCACAAAAAGAGATTAATGCATGATTAAACATTTTTGACTCTTTTTCGGAAGGTAATTCTCCTTTTAAAAGTAAATAAACCATTTTTGAAAAACTAATATTAGCTATTAAATCATCTTGAGAATAACCTCTAGTGAAAATTTTATTGGGTTCGATTTTAGTAATTGATGTTTTTATTCGCCCTTCTTCATTATTTAATACTTTTTCTTCTTTAAACATTATGAAACTCCATTTTGAATAAAATCATCCGACATAATAATTTTTATTTCATTTAGAAGAACTATACAATATAATTTTTTATATTTTAATATTCCCAACTCTTGGTTCAACAAAACAACAAGGACGAGAAGCTAATATTCTAACTCCACTTGCTCTTTGAGGACCTATTTTTACAAAAGAACCAATAGCTGTAGTTTTTCCACCTAATCCCATAGGCCCAATATTAGTTTTATTGAGTTCATCAGTTATATAATTTTCAAATTCAGACTGATTATCTAAATTTCCATAAACCAATGATTTTAGCAATAAAGAATTAGCTTCAAACTGAGTTCTTCCAATCCCAACAGCAGGAATACTAGGAGTACATCCTAAAAGATTTAAATTTTCTTTACATCTTTCAATAGCTACATTTAAAACATTCCTATAATTTTTTTTATGAAAAACACGATATGTTTTAGCTCTTATTTCTGGTCCTCCTCCTAAAAGTAAAAGATGTATTTTAATATTATCACTAAATTCTTCATCATTTATACTATCTATTAAAAAAGAAGGAGAAAATACCTTTTCACTTTCATCATATAATCCATTAGATTGTTCAATACGTTCAATATCATTTCCTTTAACTGCCATTGGCCTACCAGGTAAATTTTTAAAACCATTAGCTATTCCTTTCTTTATATCTTCAAAAGATTCAAATGAAATATTTCTATTTTTACCTAGCTCAATAAAAACATGCGGAATACCAGTATCATCACATAAAGGAGATTTATTTTTATTAGTTATTTCAGCATTTTTAAGCATTAACTCCAATGCCCAAATAGCATTTTCATTAGTTTCTTCACCCAATGCCTTTTTAAAGGCATTAATTCTATCTTGAGGATATGATGTACTTGCTTTTATCAGCAGTTTCTCTATTTTTGAAGATAAATTCATATTATTCTTTCCATACCCCATAAATATAAATTAGTACTGTTTATATAAATAAAATTAAATAATGAATATTTTCATTTAAATATTACTTTTAGATACAATTGCTTCAGGATAATATTTATTAATCATGTTTTTAACTAATTTAACTTGTTTTATTCGTTGTTTAGCTCCATCATTTGTTGTTTCCCAACTATGCTGTTTAGCTACAGATCCTCCGGTTTTTAAATAGACAGGAGCAGCTATTTTTATTATTTCAGGAACTTCAAAGTGGCGTATGAAACCTCCTGTAGATTTTGGATTCTCTGTATGAATATCAATAGGTATGTCTATAGCTTCTCGAATACTGGCAATCATGGGAATAGATAAATCACGAACTGGGTTAAAAGAATCCAGCCCAATTGATTCAAAAAGCTTTGCAGAAGCTGGGTTTCCAGCTCCAGCATGAGCAGAAAGTTTAAATTTAGCGTCTTTAGCTATTTCATTATTTGCTCTCAATTTAGACAATGCCCAAAGTAATCCCTCATCATAAACAACTATACCTCTAACACCTAAATCAGTAGCTTTTTTTACATCTTCTATAGCATAGACAAGATTATCATATCCTCGAAGCCTGTATCCAATCCTAGAACCTTCTTTTGTATGAGTCGTGGCACTAGTATCATATACAGCTCTAGGACCAACACTTAAAAAAAGATCTAAATGAGATTCTTTAGCTAATAATATCATTTCTTCAATTTCTTCATCAGTGAGTAACATGATCCCTTTAGTTTGAGTTACTCTATGAATTTCAATTTCAGATTCTTCACAAGATTGAATAATAGCTTTTAAAGTTGAAGGATTTTGAATTCCAGGAACTTCAAAACGATATTGAGCTCCATCTGAAAACCTCTTTTTTGAGATATAATCCTGATTTGGTTCATATATTCCTATATTTTTAAGGGAGTTTTTTGTTTCTTTCATTAATACTACCTAAATTAAACAAATATTATAAATTAATCATGCATATTTTATAAATAAAATTATAAATAATTTTATAAAATTTTTAAACAATTAAATAATTATTAATTTTTGAAAATATAAATATTTTCTAAAATAATAAAATTAAGAAAATATTCAGTGAAAATAGTATTAAGTCTATAACTTATTTTAAATCTATAAATAACTATAAAAAATCTCTTAAAAAACTATTAGAAATTTCTTAAAACAAATTTATATATAAAATGTTTAAGTGATTTCCATGACTAGTTAAGATTATTAAAATATATTATTAATTTTTTATAATATATTTCTATAAAAATATACTTATAAATTTATATAGAGAATGTTACATTTTTATAAAAAAGTAATATTTATAAGTAATAAGATTATATTAAAATAGTGCATTAAAATTAAAACTAATTATAAAAAAGAAAAATCATAGTTAAATTGTCTAAATCTAATTTTGAATGTTTATGAGTTAGTTATAAGTCTTTAAAAAATATTTTATAATAAAATAAGAAGAATTGTTGTCAATGAAGGTGATAATGTTAAATACTATGGATTTTTGGATGAAAGTGGAGATTTAGGGCTAAAAGGATCCAAATATTTTGTAGTGACATTAATTTTAATAAGTCATCAAGAATGTATAAAATTAGAAAAAATAATAAAAAAGATAAAAGAAAGATCTAATAAAAAATGAAAAAACAAAAATGAAATTAAAGCTACAAAAATTCAGAAAAAATTAAATTCAAGATCTTAAAAGAAGTTTCTATACTAGAATTAGAATCATGTTCAATGATATTTAATAAGAAAGAGATAAATAATTTAAATAAGGTAAAATATGATAATAAAAATGAAATATATATTAACATTGTTTCTAGCTTGATATTAGAAGCAAATATTCAAAGTATATTTTCACTAAAACTAGATCGATTTGTACCTCATTATTATAAAGATTCATTTAAAGAAATAATTCTTAAAAATGTTAAATATAATGAAAATTCAAAAGTTTCATTTGTTGATTCAGTACAATATAAAGGAATACAAATTGCAGATATATTATCTTGGTGTTTATTTTTCAAAATTTTGAAAATAATAAACCATAGCATATAGAAAAGATAAAAAACTATAATAAATTATTTAAATATAAAAATAGAATAAATGAATTGAAACCCAGTAGGTAATGGCTAAATTAATAGTATCGCCAACAAAGATGACGTACCATACTAGGACGTTACCCATATTCTTTTAATAATATGTTCTTATTTATATATAAAACTAACTATTATAATAATAAATGTTAATGAAATGTTTATATTGTAATTCAATAAGGATAATTAAACTTAAAAAAAGATTATGAATCTAATTTTTGACATTTAGGACAGTAATAAATAGTTCCACCTAAATAAGCTTCTTTAACAAGTTTTTCACCACAAACTTGACAAGGATCTTTAAAAGTTTTAGAGAAAGAATTACTTCATATTCTCCAGGTTATTAAATAAAGATTTTTCAGTGCTTCTTCCGCCTTTTCAGTCATTTCACTAAGAGTATTTTTTATACTGTTAAATAAATCTTTTTTCTGTTCTTTAGATAATTTTTTGATTTTAGTTTTTGGATGAATTTTTGCATTAAATAGAATATCTTGGAGAGTTCCATTACCAAGACCAGGAATTCTTTGTTTAGTAGCTAAAAAAGATTTAATAGAAGTTGTTGGTCTAACTCCATCTAATAACTCTTCAAAATATTTCATATTAAAATCATCTGAAAATGGAGATGGTTTTTCTTTAACTATATCATAATATTCATTATTATAGCTATTTACTGGAGAAACATGAAGTTGAGCATACATACGAGCAGATGAAACAAGAGCTGATGAATCATTAAATTTAATCAAAAGTTGATGTTTTTCAGGAATTTCTTCACCTTTAACCATATATCTAATATTTGTATCTTCTCCTAAAACAATCATCACATCTTATTTAGAATCATTTTTCTAAAGCTATTTTTATTTGTCCACCCCAAGCAGTTGTTTTTCCAACGATTTTTCCCTTAAGAAGATCACTATAATTTTTAGGATCATCATAAAAAAGGCAAATTTATGAGGATGATTATTAGTAACAACACTTACTATCTTTTTTCCTTTGATTGTTTTATTCAGTTTCTTAGCATAAGTGTTACTTTCTGGAATTTCTATCGTTACAATACCCTTAAATTAGATTATGTAATATTATAAAAAGATTAAATTACTAAACTAAATTTATAGAACTAAATATAATATTAAGATATACAATAAATTCTATAATTACCTATAATTAATATTATATTTAGTTCTATAAATTTAGTTTAGTAATTCATTTAATTTTATTAATTTTTTTATTAAATTTATCTATTTTAAATTTATTATATAATCAAATTTTATATTTCTTTATTTAGCCCTTCAAATAATGTTTTTTTATTATCAATATCTATATAAATCTCAAAAAAGAAATATAAAATCAATAAATGCATATTAAATTATATAATTAAAATTAATTATTTTTGAAATAAATTAATATATAAAATTATTATGAGATGGAAATATGAATAATAAAGAAATAACTCCTGAAGAAGCAAAATCTGAATTAAAAGAAAATAATGATATAATTTTGTTAGATGTCCGGACAAAAGAAGAATATGATGAAAAATATGCCCCTAATTGTATTTTAATACCTTTAAATGAATTATCTGATAAAGTGCTTGATAAAATAAAAAATAAAAAACAAGAAATAATTATATATTGTAGAAGTGGAAGAAGAAGTAAAAAAGCATTGGAAATACTAAATAAATCAAGATATACAAATATTTCATTTATAGAAGGTGGCATTGACAACTGGAAATATGAAACTGAATAGAAAAGGATTAAAAGTAATAAAAATTTAAACAATGTATAGATAAATATAAAAAAATAAATAAATTACTAAATAAAATAAATAATTTCACGAAAAATTCTTGTTTAATTATGATTAAAAGATTTCATGAAATTTCTAATGTTTATAGATTCTAATTCATTAATAGGTTTCAATTTATTTAAATTAAAATCAGGATTAAGAGACTTGAATTTTTTCAAAATATCTTTTTTAGTAAAAGGATTTTCAGGTTCTCCTTTAGGAAGTTCAACATAAACTTCATAATTATTTTTGTCTGTTTCAATTATAACATTAGAAGGGCGATAATTTGGTGTTAATTTAGTAAATTCTTCTGATTCTTCAATCGATATTTTATTTAATATACTTTTAATTGTTTCAAGATCATAAGTATCATAATTATAATTATTATAATTTTCCAAATTGGACATATCATTACCTTTAAAACAAGACATAGCTACTGCATAAGGCAAACTTTGTTTAAGTTCTTCTTTATTTTTTGGATTGAAATTATCATGTTCAGTAGCTATTTTGTAAGTTTTAATAGTAATTTTGATAGTATCTTCCATGTTAAAATCATGTTTATCTTTAATATTAATGATAGAATCTATAGATGAATGTAAATGTCTACAAAATGGATATTTTTTTAGATAAACTTCTTTAATATGAAATTTTCCAAGAGAATTTTCTAAATAAGAATTTATATAATTTTGAATAGCACTATAATTCATATCTTCAAATTTTTTAATAACCATAGCTTTTAAAAAACCTTCATTCCCATCAACTATAGTTTCTGATCCTGTAAATTCATTTTTAGCTAAATATCCAGATAATATACCATTGTATACTGTTTTTCCAGCATGAAGTTGTTTTCCCATTGTTCCTTGATGATTAGATTCAAGAAGACCTGAGCTTAAAGTTCCACAAAGTCCTAAAACATTAATTGTTTTTTCCATTGATAAGCCCAATAATTTTGATGCAGTTGCTCCAGAAGCAAAAGTTCCAATAGTTCCAGTAGTATGAAATCCTTGATCCCTATGATAAGGATTAACTAATGTTCCCAGAACAATAGCTATTTCATATCCACAAATAATGGATTCTAAAAATTTTTTTCCATTAATATCATTTTTTTCTGATATAGCTAATGCTGTGGGAAAAATAATTGTTCCAGGATGAATTTGAGCAAATCTATGTCCATCATCCAAGTCAAGACAGTGTGCAGAAACTCCATTTATAAAACCAGCATTATAAACATTAGAATATCCTTTTCCAATAATAGAAGATCTATTGTTATCACTAAAATCATTATTAATATTTAGTTTATTTGGTTCCATTTCTTCAAGTGATTTTAAAAGTATTTGAACAGTTTTTTCATTAAATCCTCGTTTAGAAACTCCTAAAAAATCCAAAAAACAAATTTTCAACTTATTAATAGCAGTTTTAGGAATATCTTCATAATCGAGACCTACTATGAATTTAGAAAGTTTTTTTACTAACATGAAAATCTTAATAAAATATATATTATTTCAATGATTAGCTATTATAATAATATAATTAATTTATTATAATTAATCTATTCTGTTATTTATTTTGTTATTAATTCTGTTATTTATTATATTTACATTCTAACATAAATTTATCATAATTAACTTTATTATAATTATATTTATATATTATAATTATTTTATAGTTATTTAGATTATTATAATAGTTATATTTAATTATAAAATGAAAATATGACAAAAATATAGTAAATATAGCAATTTTATAATAGATGAAGATTTTAAATTATGGATATTGAATTGTTAGCACCTGCAGGATCATATGATGTTTTCAAGATTGCAGTGAATTTAGGTGCTGATGCTGTTTATTTGTCAGGAAAACGTTTTGGAGCTAGGAGCATATGCAGAAAATTTTAATATAGCTAAAATTAAACAAAGTGTTAAATATGCTCATTTAAATAATGTTAAAGTATTTGTTACTGTAAACACCTTAATAAACAATTTTGAAATAATAGATTTTGTAAAATATATTTTTAAATTATATAAAATAGGTGTAGATGCTGTTATTGTTCAAGATTATGGGGCTTTAAAATTAATTAAATCAATTTTTCCCCATATGAAGATCCATGCATCTACCCAAATGTCATTAAATAATTATTATAGTGCATTATGGGCTTCTAAAAATGGAGTTTCAAGGATTATATTTCCTCGTGAACTTAGTATAGATAAAATTGCTAATATAAATGAACAATTAAAAAAAAACGTTGATCTTGAATTAGAAGTTTTTTCTCATGGAGCTTTATGTTATTCAATTTCTGGAAATTGTTATATCTCTTCATTAAACAATGGGAGAAGTGGAAACAGAGGTGCTTGTACTCAACCATTTAGAAGAGAATATACATTAAAATACAAAGGACATAAAGTTGATAAAGAATTTTTACTTTCCACTCCTGATTTAAATGTTTCTGAAGATTTAAATACACTTGCTAATACAGGTATTGATTCTATCAAATTAGAAGGAAGAATGAAATCAGAAGACTATGTAGGAACTATTGTAAATAGTTATAGAAATCTTTTAGATAAAAATAAAGATAGAAATGAAAAGAATTATAAAAAAACCTTAATTTAGTTTTCAATAGAAAATTTACCAAATTTTATCTCTTAAATCAAGATCCAGGAAATGTTATGAGACGTGAAAGTTCAGGGCATGTAGGATTCTATATTGGAGATATTATAAATATAAATAAAGAATTCAAAGAAAATAATGAAAATAAAAAGTACAAAAAGGAACAAAAAAACAATCATGATCAGAAGAATAATAACCAGAACAAAGAAAATAATAAAAATCCTAGAACCGATGAAGATGAAGAAGGACGAACTGTTAAAGAGATTTTAATAAATAAAAATAATCCTGTTATAATAGAACAAGGGGACGGAATAGCTTTTAAACGACAAAATAAAATAAAAAGAATTTATATTGATGAAATTATAGAGCAAGATGATGAGCATATTGTTTTTAATACAACAAGAAATGTTAAAGTGTTAGACCAAGCTAGTGAAATATTATTAGATTTTTATAGACCTAATAAAAAACCAGGTTAATCAAACCAAAGAAACATTAAATAATTTCATTAAAAACTATAAATCTAATAAAATAAATACTTTAAAATCTACAAACACCATAAAAACTTCTAAAAATCAAACATTAGTTGATTTGAGTGCAAAAAATGATAAAAATTATATAAATAATAAAAATAACAAAATGAAATTATCTAAAGTTTCAATTTTTGTAGATAATATAAATCTAGTTAAAACTGTAGCTAAATATCCTATAGACAAAATTTACTTTGATCCTTCATATCTGTACAATAATCCTAATGATTATTTTAAAAATATTAGAGAGGTTCTAACTGAAGCATCTTTAAATATCCAGGGAATTGAACTTGTTTGGGTCTTACCATTATTAATATCTGATTATGAAATAATAAATGTTTTGATATTTTATATCATATTTAAAAGACAAAAGAATCCAATTATCTATTATGACAGATAGTGTAGGAATTAGTGAATTATTTGAAACAAATATTTATGGAAACCATAATCTCAATATATGGAATAGCTTTGCTTGTGAAAATTTAAAAGAATCTGGTTTTAATAGCACGATTTTATCCTCTGAATTATCATATAATGAAATTAAAGAGTTAAATTCTAAATATGATCAAAAGATTTGGATTTTGAACTTATAGTTCATGACAATTTAGAAATAATGGTAAGTAAAGACGATTTTTCACAACTAATTAATGGAAAAAATTTGGATATAGCTGATAGTTCTGATTATGCTATTCTAGAAGATAAAAAAACGAAAAAGGTTTAAATATAAAATTATCTTTGATTTTAATAGAAAAACCATTTTAGAAATAAAGATTGTTTATATTTAATAGATGAATTAAAAAGAATTAATGATATTGGAATTAGCTCTATTATATTAGATTGTAGATTTTCAGATGAAAATTATTCTTCACAAATTATTTCATTATATTTAGATGGATTAAACAACAAAAATAAAAAACTTACATTCTTTAAAAGAAGAAATTTATTCTATTTCACATTCTTATCTTAGTAAAGGAAATTTTCTAGATGGGTGTTTACATGAAAAGGAAAATTAAGTATTAATTATTGATAAAATCTTTAAAAATCAAATTAATATCATCATATAAAACGATATTTTATAAAATAAGAGTAAGCTCATCTATATAACGTTTCCTTCTAATCAAGAATATTAATATGTTTTATTCCTTGTTTAAACATGTCGAATTTATCTGTAGTTATTACAGATTTCAGATAATTATCATTAATATTAATTAATGGCTTAAATTCTCTTTTTACAGCATTTTCTTCAGCTAAAATATATGAAACTTGGATATAAATAATTTTTTCCACTTTTTTACAAATAAAATCAACTTCTTTATCCCTAAATTTTCCAATAGTTACGTTGTATCCTTTTCTAAGTAATTCTGTATAAACAATATTCTCAAGTACTTGCCCTATATCATGTTCATTGTTCCCATAGATAGCTTCTCTAAATCCTAAATCAACGAAATAGAATTTTTCACTATGATTTAAAATTTTTTTACCAACCAAATCTTCTCTTTTAACCTTATTAATTAAACAAGCTTCTTCAATATATGATAAATAGTTGTATATGGTGTTTACTGATATGTGTAATTTATCTTTTTTTAAGTATTTGATAATACTGTTTGCAGAAAATAGTTGACCCCCGCATTAGACATTATAAAATGGAGAATTCTATCTAATAAGTCTATATTTCTAACTTTGTTTCTTTTAAATATATCTTTATAGAACTATTAAATTATAAAGATCAGTTAAATATTGGATTTTTTCATTTTTTCAAATTCTAATGTAGATGGCATACCATCAAATTTAAGATATTCTAAGAATATTTCATTTTTATAGTATCTAAATTTACCTTTTTTATTTTCTGTGAGCTTTTTTTCCTATTAAGACTTTTATAGTCTAAAAATTCTAAAAATGAAAAGGGATAAATTTTTATTTCAACAAAACGCCCTGTTAAATAAGTAGCTAGTTCTCCAGATAAAAGTTTAGCATTTGATCCTGTAATATAATATCATGTTTTTTTCTATTAAATATGAATTAATAGTTTTTTCCCAATTTTCAACTTCTTGTATTTCATCAAAAATAAATATTATCTCTCTGATTTATTTTAACCAATTTATTAATCAGATCATCCAATTGGTATATGTTTTTTATATTAAAATATTTTTTTAATTCAAAGTTTATTAAAATTATATTTTCTTCTTTTACACCAATTTTTTTAACTCTTCAATAATTTGTAACAAAATTGTCGATTTGCCACAACGCCTAACTCCACTTATAACTTTAATAATATTCTTATTTATATAAGGTTTAATTTTATTTAGATATAGTTCTTTTTTAATCAAAAAAAACGATTCCCTTTGTTTATTTTATTTTCATTATAAAGAAAAATATTTAAAAAAAATAAAAATATTTCAATATAATGAAAAATTAATTATACTATATAATTTAAAAATAATATTGTTTAAATATTATGATTTCAATAATTTTGAAAATAGATTTTAAATAATTAAAAATAGAAATAAGATTAAAAAATATTCTAAACATTCATTCTACAAATTGGTTTAGTTAAATGACGTCTAGCAGTAACAGGAGTTTCATAGAAATTACCTTCAACTAAAATTCTTTCTTCTTTTACAGGTATTTTTTCACCATTTGGAAGTTTATTTCCACATTTTTTACATTTAAATCCTTTATTTTTTCCAGCAGAAGTCATTCTCTTTCCACATTTACATAATGGATTTTTAAATGTTTGATTAGTGTTAAGACTTATTATTTTCATTTTTTCAATGTTAAAAGTTCCACCACAACCAATCCCACCAAACAGCTGAATTTGATCCCCCATATGAAGTTCTTTTATATTATTTCTAAATTCTTTAGTAGGTTCATATGCAGCAGACTCTATTTCACCAGATTCATCAGCTAAAGTAAAAAAGACATGTCCTCCTTCAATCACATGAGGATCAGTTTTTACATAGCCATTAACAATATAACAACCATATTTTTCCATTGAAGAAATTTTATCAATGTTTTGAAGATGCATATCAGTATGTTGATTTGTTTTGAAAATACAATAGCTTTCAATAGGTTCATTGACTTTTATAAGATTTTTAGCTAATTTCAATCCTTCAATAGATTCACCACGAACTCCATAAAGAATAGGACAGGGAGTTTTAGGTTCAATAGCAATATAATCATTATTATAATCTATATTTTCAAAAGTATCGGTAGTTTTTTTATCCATTAAATAAACTGATTCTTTATCAATTAAACGTTTTCTACCATAATTTTCTTTATTTCTATAAGATAAAAGTTCATAAGTATAATCTTCAAGAGGGCAAGCTATAGCTGCAATTGATCCAATGATTCCCCTACCTTTTTTAAACTTATAAATTTCAGCTCCGATTTTTTTTGCAAATTTTTCTGCTTCTTCTATAGAAATAATCGAATAAATAGCTTTCATTGCATAATTTTTCATTTCTTGAGTAATTTCGCCTTTATAAAAAACTACACCAGGATTAGTATTTTCACAAGATAATTCTGAAAGTTTTTCCACATTTTCAAGAATCAATTTTTTAGTTAAATTAACTTTTTCGTTATTATTTTCTTTTAAATTGATTTTAAAAGAAATTCCTCCATTTCCACGAGTTTTAAAACGAGCGAAAGGATTTAATCGAATCAAACGAGGATTACCTTTAATTTTTATTCCAATATTATTTAATTGATTAATAATTGAACAAGCTAAGTAAGTAGTACACATTCCTTCTGGAAAATCTGTATCATCAATCCCTACATGGAAATATTGAATAAAATCACCTTTATTTAGATAAATAACTTTTTATTAAATTTCTACTTTCATTTAAAGCTTCTAAAGGAATACCTTTAGGCATTGATCCAAGTTCACCTTCAACATCTTTTAATATCCCTTCACCTGCACCTAAAAACATTCCTTCACTAGCTATTCCTGAAAATGTTTCTGGAGGAAGCATTGCAATAGCTACATTATTTCCTTCTTTAACTTCTAAATCATTAGTAACAACTTTAATAGCTCTTTTCCCTAAGTTTATATTACAAATCATAAGTCCTTCATTCAGAGGATGTTTACTAACATTCATTATTTCTCCAATTTTAATATCAATAGCTACAATAGGATCATTAATTGGTCCAAAAAGAATTCTATTTTTTATACCAGAAATAGTATCAATGAAAAATCTTGTTTTAGCTATAGCTTCTTCAACTTTTTCTTTATCTTCTTTTGGAGTTTGAGACATGAATTGATGAGCCCAATCTTCTCCTCCCAAATATTTCACAACAAGATCTGCTTTTTCTTCCAAAGTACTTATTTCGAAAGTATTAGCTAAGTCTTCAGGATCTAAATAAGAATAATTCAATGTTTGAAAATCACTTTCCATATTTTCAGCACTTTCAATAGCCATTTTCTTATTCCAACGTCCTCTAAAACTACCACTCCTAACTGTTCCAACAAACATACCGATAGTTTTTTGTCCTAATAAAAGTCTATAATCTTTAGTTGTATCCCACATATGAACCACAATGTCCTTATTTTATCAATTATAACATGAAATGGGTAATTATAAATAATAATAAATTATATATTTTTAAAATAAATATTTCTAAATTAAAGTTTATTCCTAAAATAATGGTTAATTCTAAGATTAAACTTAATTTTAAGATAAAATTTATTTCTAAAATCAATTTTATTTCTATAAAATATTATCTATAAAAATTATTATCTATAAATTTTTATTTTCTATTAATAATATTATTGAACTTCTCTAATAAATATTATTTATCAAATTATAATTTTATTCTCATTATTTTTATTATACTTAAAAGAAATTTAACTATTATTTATAAAAAAAGTTAATAATTATTATAATTTTAGATTTCAATGAAAAAAATTTAAATATTTATATTAATCAATTATATTAAATATTTATATTAATTATTTAATTAATTTAAAAGAATTATTTAATTAAACAATTATTTATTTATCTATTTATTGGTTATTTATTTAAAAAAATATAATTTATAAAATAAAAATTATTATGGATAAAAAAAATATTAGGGATAATATTATGGATAAAATTGAAAGTTGTTGTGGAGTTGTATGTTCTGATTGCGAATGGTTTCCTGAAGATTGTGCAGGTTGTCCATCTATTCAAGGAAAAGTATTTTGGACAAAATTTTTAAACATAGATATTTGTGAAATTTATCAATGTTGTATCAATGAAAAAGAATATAAACATTGTGGAGAGTGTTTAGATCTATCTTGTAAAAGATAGGATCATAAAGATCCAACAAAATCTTTTGAAGAAAATTAATTAATTTTTAATGAACATACAAAAAACTTAAAAAATAAAAAAAATTATGACTAAATAAGGTGGAAATAATAAAAATATGGAGAAAAATGAATAAAAAATAATAAAATATAATAAAATGAAATATATAATGAAATAATAATAAATATAAATCTAACTAATGTTAGGTAGCTAAAATAATTATAAAAAATAAAGAAATATTAATGAAAAATAAATAAAAATAAAAATATCTATAATTATTTAACAAAATTAACATTATCAACTTCTTCTTTTTCCATGCCCAAATTATCTTCACCAGCTTTACCAATAGCTATCCCACAAATTGGTTTATAATTTTCTGGAAGATTAATTTCTTTAATTAAATTGGTTTCAGGATGTGAAATTGCAATTGTTGTAGAAATCATGCAACAAGAGCCTAATCCTAAATCAGTAGCTGAAAGGATCATGTTTTCAGCAACACAAGAAGTAATTAATGAACCATAAACATTTTCATCAGGAGCAGATAGAATAACTAAAACAAGAGTCCCATATAAAGATTGGTAGCCTGGAGTAGCTGCACATTCTTCTAAAAATTCATTTCCTGAATTTTTCATACCGTATAATGTCATGTCATTAATTTTTTGAATAATATTTTTGTTTGTTATTACAGTTATCTGGAATTCCCCAGCAAAAGGTGTTTTTTTCCAGATTCAACTATAGTATTCAAATCATTTTCACTAATTTCTTCATCTAAAAAATTCTTTACACTTTTTCTTTGATTGATTACATCTTTAAATTCCATTTTATCACAGTAATAAAGTATTTTAATAGTTTTACTTATTTAACTATTTAATTATCTATTTAATTATTTATTTAATGTAATAGATTTTAAAAATAAGATTTAAAAAATAATAATAATAATTTTAAAAAGAAAAAAATTATTTATTTTCTTCTTCTTTAATAGCTTTATTTCTGAGTTCATTATCTTTTTCAATTCTTTCATTTCTTAATTGTTCTAAGCTTCTTTCAGCATTTGACTCAGACTTTGCTTCTTCAATTTCTTTCTCTTTTAAATCTAAATTTTTATCTTCAGTACTTATTTCTGGATATCCTACTGTTTCTTCAGGATATTTTTCATCAAAAGCTTTTTCAGATAAGAAATCATTTTCATTTAAATCTTTTCCATCTTTAATAGCTTTATTTCTTAATTCATTTGCTTTTTCAATTCTTTCATTTTTTGGTTCTTCGCCCATTTTATCATGTCCACCTTAATTTTTTAATAAATAATAATCTAATTTATAGTTAAATAATATTATTATTTATTATATTAATATTTTTTTAATAAATAAAATGTCTAGAGAATACTCAATAAATAAAATATATTATAATAATTTTATAAATTAAAATGATTTAGATAAATGAAAATTATAAAATAGAAATATACATAGCCTTCGCTAAAAACTTAAGTATTATAATATACAAAATAATAGTGTTAATGATTTAATTATGATAAGAAATTATCTAATAAATCATGACATTACAATTTATTCTTATAAACTGTAAAGGAGGTGGGGATATATTAAAAGTTAAGAATGATTGTCTTAAATCACTTTTTATAATTATAATTCTCATAATTACATTAAGTTCAATTAGTTCTATAGACGTTGCAGGAAATAATACCACAGTTACTATTGATTCTAATATGAGTAGTTCAACTATACAAAATCTTTTAAATGATATTTTAGGTGTGGGTGGAGCTGCAATATTTAAAGAAGGAATTTATAACAACTTAGCAATTACTATTTCTAATTCAATTACAATTATAGTTAATGGAGTAGTTGATATAATTGGTAAGTGGTACAAGAACTGCTTTATATATAAACAGCTTAACTGAAAATATTAATATTTCAGGCCTACGTATTTCCAATTATTCTCAAGGAATCAGAGCAATGAATACTGGTGATTTAAATTTAAGTAATTTGAGTATAAATAATACTAGTGCTGCAGGTATTTATGCAACAATAATGGTTCATTAAATATTTGATTCAACTAATGTAAGTAATTCAAATTATGGTATTAGAGTTCAAAATGGTGATAATGCTATTCTTAATAATGTTAATTCTTCTAACAACCCAAGACGAATATATGCTAATAATAGTGGAAATTTAGAGATTAACAATACAAAAACTAATGATAATACTGTTGGAGATGTAATTTTAATAAATAATTAAGGCAATGTTTCTGTTTCTAATTCAGAATCTAACAATAACAATTTAACTGGAGTTACTATAGGAAGTAATTCTAAATCTGTAAAAGTTAAAAATGTAAAAGCTTCAAATAATGTAGGATTCGGAGTTTATTTAAATAATAATGGAGATGTTGACATAGAACAAGTTACTACATCAAATAATAAAAGAAGAGTCGGTGGGAATGATTCAGTTGATGGTTATGGAATATATGTTAGGTCTAGAAATGGTAAAGTTAATATAAAAAATTCAGTACTCAATAACAATGAACATACAAGAATAGCTTTTGATTCAGTAATGGATTCTGTGGATTTAATTAATATAACAACCAGTTAAATAATAGTTATGGGATCAATTTACGTAATTATGAAGAAGTTAATATAGATAAACTTAATGGACATTATAATACTAATTATGCATTTTCTTCAACAAATGGCAATAATCTTAAAATAACTAATACTAATTTAACAGGAAATAGGTATGGAATAATATCTTCAAATCAAGGCGATATTTTATTGACCAATATTAATACTTCTGCAAATAGTATGGGAATTAGTATAACTAATTTAGGTGATGCTATATTAAAAAACATAACAGCCACTAAGAATACTGTTAATTTATGGTATGAATATTAATAATAATGGAAAATTTGAATTATATGATAGTATTGATAACAACAATGATGGAATAGGGTTCTTATTGGGACAAATGTTAGTTCTATTAATATTGATAATACCGTTGCATCATTGAATAGCTTATATGGAATCTTTTTGAATAATCAAAATGATGTTCTAATTAACAATACTCAAGTTAATGGAAACAATGGTTCAGGCATTATATTCAACCTTAATAATAATACTAAAAACATTAGAATTGATAATGTTAATGCAACTAACAATTCAGGCTTTGGAATTTATTTGAACAATATAATAGCTAATGCTACTATAACTCATGTGAATGCTTCAAATACTAATTTTAACAATGCATCAGACGGTTATGGTATCTATTTACGAACTATTGACAATGTAACCATTAATGATTCAACTTTTGAAAATAATTCAAGATACTGTATATCTAGTGATGTTCAAACTGATAAAATCAACTTAAATAATATTTCTTTGATAAATAATGAGAGAGGAGTTCATTTAAGAAACTCTGGTAAAACAATAGTAAACAATACTAAAGCTATTAATAATATTTATGGCTTGTATTTTTCTAGTGGATCAGATGTTTATGTAAATAATTCTAAAATAGAAAATAATCAAGGTACAAGATTATATTTTGATAATCGTGAAGATGTTATAGTTGATAACTCTAGTTCATTGAATAATGGAGGAACTGGTATTCTTACTACCAACAGCGCAAATTCTGTTATGAATAAGAACTTTATTTCTTCTGATAATTCAAACAGAGGAATTTCAATAAATAACACAGGAAATACTATTATTGAAAATGTGAATTCTAATAATAATGGAGATTATAGTATTTTGCTAGTAATAGCTCAAAAAATATTAAAATAAGCAATGTTAATGCAGTTAATAATGCTGTTTCTGGTATTTTTTTATTGAATAATGGAAGTATAGAAATTATTAATTTATCCTTCCAATACAAAAAACTCAAACAATAATGTATCTAATGGTGTTTATATCAGAAATAATGGTAATATTACAATTAAAAACACAACAACTAACAGCAATTACTAACGCATGTATTTTCATATATAATACAGATGGTTTTGTTAATATAAAGGATATTTTAAGTAATAAAAATGGATACGGTATTTATATTATATGGTGTAACAAAAGGTTCAATAACAAATACAACAACTACAAATAACAATATTGCCGGACTTTATCTAGTAAGTTCAAAAAATATCCATATTGAATTGAATACAAATAATAATAAACTTGGTATTCATTTTGATTCTAATTCAAACAATAATACAATGATTAATTCTTTAATAAAAAATAAAGGTTACAATAATTCCGCATTTAATGGAGGAATTCTTATTGAAGGAAATAATAATAATATTATTTATTCAAATATACTAAACAATATCAACAATGGAATACAAATCCAAGGAAACAATAACAAAATCAATAAATCCAATATAACAAACAACAAAAACAATGGAATATAAATTCAAGAGAATAACAACAATATTTTAAGTTCTAACATTATAAACAATATCAAAAACGGAATACAAATCCAAGGAAACAATAATTCTATAAATTACAATAGAATTTATAATAACGAAATAGGTATGAATAATTCTGGAAATAATACTAATGCAAATTTAAATTGGTGGGGTACAAACAATGCTGAATCTAAAATTATCAATATTGGTAATAATTTAAGCATGAACTATTGGTATGTTCTTCAATTATCTGCAAATATCAATAAAATTATTATAAATGATACCTTTGAGTTTCATTATAATTCTACAGTAAATTTATCCTATATATTAACTACTAACAAACCAATTGATAATGATCCAATGAAATTACCTTATTTTGAAGTTACTGTCAAAGAATCCAATGGTGAATATATCAAAGGAGATGTTCGTGATACAATTTTAAGTTTTTTAGTAAAAATTACTGGAGAAAAATTTATTCAAGCTATTACTGATGGTGAAAACATGATATTAAGAGTTAAAAACAGTGCTAAACCAAAACCTCCAGAACCACCAGAACCTCCTGAGCCATCAGAATCAAAACCAGATAATAATAAAAATGTATTTGCAGGTATGAAATCTACAGGAATACCTTTAATTTCAGTTATGATAGTGTTTTTAGGTTTTATATGACTTATTATTCCTAAAAAATATAAAAAATAAGCTTTTTAAAGGATAATTAATTTTTATATCCTTATTAATTTTTTAAATTTATTTTATTTTTTAAAATAATTATTTTTATAATATTTAATTAAATTATTTAATAGTATATTTATTTTCTCATTATTTTTCAATTATTATATTTATTAATTAATTATCGACCTCATATCTTTTTTCTAATTATAATTATTCATATATTCTATTTTATATTGAAATTGAGAATTTTATTTAAAATTTATTAAAAGTTAATCTAACTATAATAATCTAACTATAATTAAAATAATTAACTAATTACAAATAAATATAAGAATATGGAAAATATAGAAAATAAAATTTTAAATTTAATTGATAAGATAAAGGATATAGAAGATAATGAATTTGTTGAAAGCTAAACATGTCAAAATAAACACTATTATAACTGAAGAATGGGTACATTTTAAATGCCAATATGCCTGTGGAAATTACAATAGTAACTTATATTGTCCACCACTATACACCAACAGCTAAAGAAATGTCTAAAATATTAGATGAATACGAAGATGGTATATTAATTCATGCAAAAATAGCTTAAAAGTACCTACACATATAGCTGTAGAATTAGAAAAAATAGCTATTGGAATGGAATTATATAAAGCTACAGAATTAGGTGCAGGTCCATGTACGCATTGTAAAAAATGCAATCTAAAATCATGTGTTAATAGAAATCTAGCCCGACCATCTATAAAAGCATGTGGAATTAATGCACAAAAAACAATAGAAAATAATGGTTATGAAACGATTGGAAATGAAAATGGAGAAAAGATTTTTTATTGTTATGGACTATTATTAGTAAAATAAAAAAAATTAGTAGAGATATTATTATCATAGGTATAGAATTAAAAAATATTCATTACTCATATATTATATTACTATATGAATTATAAATTATTAAATAGGAATTACCAATGGAATTACCAATAATATATTAATCAAACTATTTTAAATTCAACAAATTCACCATATCTGTTATAAGCTAAAATGTTTTCAACTTCATAAGGTTGGCAAATTATCATATGAAATAAACCATTTTTTGAAAAGCTAAATAAATCTGCATCTGATGGCATTGCACTAGGACCTGGATGACTATGAACAGATCCCCACTGAGTTCTCATAACAGGAAGCATTCCAGTATTTACAATTACTCCTTCATTAGATGTTTCACTAGGTAAAAAAATTAGTCCAGTTATATGTAAGATACTATTTTTAACTTCTCCTTCAAAAATAGCCATAAATTCATTAGGGTCTGAACTTTTCGCATAATATAATATTGACTCTATTACTTCTTGATCTATGTGAACTTCATCAAATTTAAATTTGTTAGTTCCAAAAATCTTTGAAAATAGTTTACCAAAGTCCATACACACCATATAAATAAATTTTATTAGATTTTATATTATATATTAAAAATATATAGTTAAGATAATTATATTTTATAACAATATTTAATTATAGTTATATTTATCACTTATAAAATATTAATCTTTTTAAAAAATTTTTTATCGAAAATAGATAAATTTCGATCTATAAAAACATAATTTCTATGAGAACCTTCTTTTTTTCCTGTTTTGGGGTTTAAAACAGTGCTTTCTTTTTTTTCTTTATATAAACCTATTCCTCTTTTTTGATATGTTGGTAAATCATTTAAATTAATTCCTTTTTCAAATAACATTTGATGAATACCAGAAGATTTAAGATTTTTAAGCTTATCAGTAGCTATTTCAGGTGAAAAATCTTTTTTTAATGTCCAATAGCCATAACTATTTACATAATTTCTCCAAGCTTCATCTTGTCGCCATTTAAAATATTTAACAATATCAGTGTCATTAGATACTGGAATAATTCGTGAATCAAAAGATATGTTCTGATCAACATTAATGTCAAATGATTCAATCAAATTTTTAAGCATTGAACTTGAAGCTAAGCTAGAAAAAACAGAATTTAGTTTTTCAATTCTTCCAGAAAAAGGTATTTCAGATAATAATACATTTAATTCATCAGAAAAAGTATATATAAATAATGGAGAAAATTCATTGAAGATATCTCTAGAAATATTAACCATAGATTCTATAAAATTATCATCATATGGTTTATTTAAATTAAGTTTTTTAGTTAAATTATGGAAATTTCTTCCATCTAAACGTGAAATTATTTTTGATCCTCTAGGAACTTTTAAATTACTATATATTTCATAGTCTTTCATTTGATTTTCCTATGATTAGCTAATTATAATTAAATGCATATATAATTTAAGTACCAATTATAAAATTTTCATTTAGGCTTGTTAAAAGTTTAATAGCAGAATAAGCAGCTAACATACTAGTTTTAGGATTTACTTCACAGGGTAAATTCTCAGTTCTAGTTTTAAATTGGCCAAAGTCTCCTTTTACAATTATTTCGTGAACATTTTTATCTACTTTTGGATCAACGATTATTTCAACATCAATATCTATATTACAGGCAATACTAAATGCTGCAGCTACATTGATATTTACAGGAAATTTTTTAACAGCTTCAGATGCTTTTCCTTCAAAAAGAATTTCTTCATTATCAGTGTCTTTTCCTAAAGATTTAGGAGGTTTTCTAGTTGTTAATGTAGCTTTTTTAATTTTTCCTATAGAAGCTGCTTTAATTCCATCTAAACCTACGATAGCTCCAGAAGGTGCAAAAATTTTAGCATTATTTTTACTAGCAGTAGCAATCATTTGACTGCGAATATCACTATCCATAAGAGCCCCAATGCTCATTATCATTACATCTTTTCCTTTGTTTAAGATTTTAAGAGCATGTTTTTCAACAGACATGGGAGATGCTGCTTCAAGAACTAAATCAACCTTATCAATCATGTCTTCAATGTCTAAAACAGCTATTCCATTTAAAATAATAGCTAAATTTTCAGCTTTTTTTATATCATGATCATAGAAATATTTAATCTCAATTCCACTATTTTTAGAAAGAAAATTGTTTACAATTATACTAGCTATTGCTCCACAGCCTAATATTCCAACTATCATGACAATCACTTAAAAATAATTTCCATACTATAATTATGTAATAATAAAATTTTGGTAATGATAAAATAATAACTATAAAATCAAAAAACAATGATTAATATAATAAAATGATTTCAAATTACTAAAAAACCTTTATTTTGAATGAAATATTTATTTTAAATTTAAGAATATTTAAAATAATATTCAATTTAAAATAATTAATTAATAAAATCAACAAAATCATTAAATAGATATGTAATATTTTTTAAATTCAAAATATATATCCCCAATAATAAAATAAATTAATATAATTAATTTAAAATTAAGAGGAGTATATTGAATTAATATTTGATTAAAGTTATTCAAAAAGATGATATTTAAATAATCTTTGATTATATCTAAAATTATATCAATAATTTAGAATAAAAATAATAATAATAATAATAATAATATAATTATTAATATTTTATTTAATTCAATTAAATATTGAGTTATTTCATAAATATAAATATTAAGAGATTAAATAAATTACATCGGATTTTGAGGATCTTGGTTTGATACTTGAGCTTGTGGTTGATTTTGAGGAGTTTTTGGAACTTGTCTTTGAATATCTTGAGGATCAATTAACATAATATCCCCAATAGCTCTAACTTTATCAAAATCTACATTAAGGACCCCTTCTTGAAATGCTCTCATTTCATTTTCTTCTGGAACAAACTGTAAGCCATTTCGAAATATATCCCTAATTCCAACATTTTTGTTTTCAGGTTCTAAAGCTTTTACTTGAAGTTTAGAAAGTGTACCCATTCTAATGTTGAGAACTACATCTACAACTCGTCCTACATATTGTCCTGCAATAGTGTATATATCTAAATCATAAAGATTTGAAACTTCTACCATTTTTTCACCATAATCCAAAATATTAATTCGAATAATGTTAAATACAATCTTTCCTTTATAAAATATTCATAAATTATAAATAACATATATCTTATTAAGAATAATATATTATCTTTTTTTGATAATATAAATAGTTTTGGTTAATATTGACCGATTATATTAAAAAATAAATGAAATATTTAGAATATATGATATCTCGCCATATATTTCAAATATACTAATTACATAAATCTTTGAAAAACTAAATAGATTTTATTTAATAATCTATTTAATAATAAAAATGAAAAAAATAAAAATATAAATAATAAAATATTTGATTAAAGCTCTAAACCAACAGCATCAAATACATTATCAAGATTTTTTACTTCTTCCAAAACATCACTTGGAACTTTTTGGTCTACAGTTAATATCATGATAGCTCTTCCACCAGCTATATCTCTTCCAACTTGCATTATTCCAATATTTATATTTCTTTCACCTAATTTTGTTCCAATAGTCCCTATAGCTCCAGGGATATCATTATATTTAGCTATGAACATGTGTCCTTCAGGTTTTACATCAACCCAATAGTTATTTATTTTTATAACTTTAGATTCATATAGATCAGTCCCTTCTAGGGAAACTTCATCATTATCACTACTTGCCCTTATTTTAATTGTTGAATCATAGCCTTTAGAATTACAAGTTTTTCCTTCAGTTATAGTTATTCCTCTTTCTTTAGCTATAGTTGGAGCATTGATCATATTTACAGGGTCATTTAAAACAGGATTAAGAACTCCTTGAAGTATAGTTCTAGTTAATATATTTTGATTAGGGTTTTCACTAAGTTCTCCACAATACACAATCTCAAGTTCTTTAATTTGTCCAGTGATTGATTGAGAAACAAAACTTCCTAATTTTTTAGATAATTTAACATAAGGTTTCATTTTTTCATAAGTTTTTTGATCCACTACAGGCATGTTTAAAACATTTTTTGGAGTTCCACCTTTAATAACTTCAATTACTTCGTTAGCAACAATGATCGCTGCATCTCTTTGGGCTTCCTTAGTTGAAGCCGCAATATGAGGAGTAACCACTATATTATCAAGAGTTAGAAGTTTACTATTTTTTGGAGGTTCTTCTTCATATACATCAAGAGCAGCTCCACCTAATTTATCATTAGACAAAGCATTATATAATGCTTCTTCATCAATTATTCCTCCCCTAGCACAATTAACTATGAATGCATCATCTTTCATAATATCAATTTCTTTATTAGAAATCAAATGTTTAGTTTCAGGAGTTAATGGAACATGAATAGTTATAACATCTGCTTTTTTCAATACAGTTTCAAGATCATCTAATTCAACACCCATTTGTTTAGCTACTTTTTTAGGCAAATAAGGATCATAAACTATAGCATCCATTTCAAAAGCTTTGCATCTACTTACAACTTGAGAACCGATTCTTCCCATTCCTACAACACCTAGAGTTTTGTTTCTAAGTTCTACACCCATAAATCTGGTTTTTTCCCATTTGTTTTCTTTCACAGATTTATCAGCAATAGCTATTTTTCTTACAGCAGTTAACATCATTCCCAGAGTATGTTCAGCTACTGTAATAGAAGTTGATTCCGGAGCATTTACCACCATTATTCCTTTTTCTGTAGCTGCTTCAACATCAACATTGTCTACTCCAACACCAGCTCTAGCTATGATTTTAAGTTTATCTGCTCGTTCTATAACCTCACGGGTTACTTTAGTTCTACTTCGAACGATTATTGCTTCATATTGGCCTATAGTATCCACTAATTCTTCAGGACTTATATTTGTGTCTACTATAATTTCAGCCACTTCTTTTAAATTATCAATACCTTTTTGATTAATTGAATCTGCTACAATTACTTTCATTGAATTCACCTAATAATAAATTTAAATAACATATAAATTTTGATAAGTATTATATTAAAAATACAATATATTGTAAGAATATAAACTAATTATAATAAATAATTCATTAATAGAATAATAATTATAATTTTATATTTATTTAATGATTTTATAATTTATTTAAGTTAATCTATATAGATTTTAAAATATTTATATTTTAGATTATTTTTGAAATTATTATATAAAAAAATTATGAGATAATATATAAAATAATATTATAATATAAATCATTATATAAATAAAATGAAATTATAAAAATAGATTATATAATTAATAAAGTGATATGATAAAATAATAAAATATTTAGATTATAATTAATAACTACATAAAAAAGGTGAAAAAATGGTTTCAGTAGAAGAATTCGTAATTTCAAGTGCAAATAATGTTCCAGGATATAAAATTTTAGAAACAAAAGGTTTCTCATATGGATTAATCGTCAGAAGTCGAGGTTTAGGGGGACAAATTAGAGGAGAACTTAGATCTATCCTTAGTGGAGAGATAAAAGAATACCAACAAATGATGGAAGAATCCATAGATAAAGCTCTTCAAAAATTAATAGATCATGCCAAAAGTATGGGTGCAAATGGATTGGTAGCTATTAGATATGATTCAGATGCTGTAGCTACAAATATGCAAGAAATATTAGCTTATGGAACTGCAGTTGTTGTAGAAAAAGAATAATAATGATATAATATTATAATATAAAAAACATTTTTAATACTATTTTAAATATACTAAAATTATACACATTAAAAATAATATATTATACTATATTAATGGTGATTATTATTTTTAAAGAAAATCTAATATTTAAAGAGAAAGAAATTCCGAGAATCATTTTAGGTTTTGCCCCATTTACAGGTGAAAATTATTTTGGCCATAGGTCTAGGTTATATCATTTGGATCTAGAGATAAATTCAGAAAATGTAGCTAAAATTATAAATAAATCAAAAGAATTAGGAATAAAATCTATAAACTTAATCAATCATTCAAACTTAATAAAAAGCTATCAAAAATCAGGAAATGATGAAAAATTAGTGATTATTGGAACTATTGGAAAATCAGATATAGATTATGTTAATCCGAATTATGAAAAAGCAAAAAAAGTAGATTGGGAAAAAGATATAAAAGTTTTAGAAAATCTTAATTCAGAAATAATGCTTGTTGATGAATTCATCACTGATAGCTATGATTGGGACCTTTTAAAAGATATATTAACTAAAATAAAAGAAAAGGGTTCATTAGCAGGACTTATAACAGCTTATCCTTTTAAAACCACAAAAAAATTAATAAATTCCCCTATTTTAGATTTATTCGATTTTTACATGATTCCTGTAAATAAATTAGGATATATGATGGATACAAAATCTTTCATGAAAGAAAAAAGAAATAAACTGTCTAAACTAATTAATCAACTAGATAAAAAAATAATTATTAATAAAATATTAGCTTGTGGAATACAACAGCCAGAAGAGGCATTTAATTTCTTAAAAACATTAGATTATGTAGATATGGTTGCTATTGGAATAGCTAGTAAACAAGAAGCAGAAAAAGATTTTAAATTATTAAAAGAAATTTAATCAATTTTTCTATAATTTGATCATTTATATCATTCAGCTATTATCTAATTGTTCTTCAACTTCTTTTTGAGATTCATTCCAAATTAATAGGTAAGATATTCTTTTATTCCAAAATACAATAAATGGTCCTGCAAAAAATGCATTAATAACCGTCCTAAGTCCTGTGTATTCATGGCTAATTCCTCCAAAGATAATGGAAAATATGAAAAAACTATATCTAATGCTACACGATCAGTTCTATATGAAAATTTTGTATGATCAACCAAGATAAGAGCTATTGAATCATGAGGAACATTACCTAATTTTGAAGCTATATACATAGAAGTTCCTAAAGTAAATATTAAAACATCTACAAGAAGGAATATCAATTGTATTGGAAATGTGATTGTTATATCAAAGAATTGATGATATAAACCTGTGAAAAAATCAATGATAAAACCTACAAAGACCATGTTAATTAGTGTGCCTATTCCGATTAATTCTCTTTTAAAAATAAATACTAATATTAATATCACTATATTTACCATTAACTGATAAACGCCTGATGAAAGATGTAACGTGTTTACACCTATAGCTAAATTTGAAGCTGTAAATGGATCTAAACCTGCATTTCCTACTCTTAAAACAGAAACTCCAAAAGATAAAATTACAATACCTAATACAGAAAAAACAATCATTTTAAAAAAGCTTTATTTATCTCCATATAGTGAAATCTTATATTCAGTTAATTATTAATTTTATTTACTTTTTATATTATTAACATATAACTATCATTTAATATTCATTTTCATAAATTATTATTCAAATAATTATATCTATTCATTATTATTTATTATTCAAATATTTATTAAAAAAATATATAAAAACAAATATATAAATTTTAATTATAATGGTATATTTAAAAAAATAAAAAATTAATCTAAAAATTATTAAAAAATTAGATAAAAAAATATTAAAATAAGAACTCTAATTATTTCTTCTTTCTTTTACTAAGTTTAAAAATTCCTTAAAATCTTCAGCTTCTTTTAGTTCTCATGATTTAATTATTGGAATTCCATCTAGAGAATCTTTAATTTTTTCATTGTTAATAACAAAAAAGGATTCTGAATCAGTTATAAGTGAAAGATCTTTTAAACTAATAGCCACTTTATGAAGAGTATTTTCAGGTCGATTATTTTCTAAGCTAGCTATTAAAGGAGAAACATTATTATTTCTATCTTTAAAACCGTTTTCAAGAGCTAATACATTGAAAGGAGCTTTTTTAGTTTCAACTACTCCAAAGCCCAAATTAGCTAAATCTTTTGTTTTTTCATTATCTGAATCATTTTGCGAAGAAAATTTATTTAATTCCTCAGTTTCTTCTGGAACATTGAATAAATCAATATCTACAGTAATTTTCATATTTAAAATATCTTCGAGTAGCATAACTGTTTCAGGATTAGTTTAACCATATCATTTTCATATTTATAAATTGTTTCTCTTGAAACATGCGTTAGATCAGCTAAATCTTTAAGAAAAAGAGAATATTTTTCGCGATATTCTTTTAATATATTTCCATTAATATTAACAAAATATCTTCCCCTATCAGCTAAAAATTCTGGGTAATCATCATATGAAACTATGTTTTTAAGAGTTTCAACATCAATAACTGGAAGACCATGTCTTTCATAAACTACATCTTCTTCAAGTTTATGTGTTTTAGATTTAACACCTACAATTAATGGTGATGCTAAAAAAGTATTAGCCATTTTTCTAATTTCTTGTACATGAGATTCGTTAACACTATCAATATTGACTAAGACTTTTAATAAAATTAAAAGTAGTTTTTTTCTAGCTGCCATATCAAAGAAACTTTTATAATAAACTTGAGAAGTTTCAAATCCTCCTCCATTCAATAGTTGACTTATTTCTTGTATAACTTGATTCCTATTTAAATCTTCCATAGGAAAACTTCAATGTTTCTAATAACATGATAATATAATATAATTATGAATAATTATAATATTAAATATAATTATATACTAATGATGAATTTTAAGCTATTATAAATCTATATCATAATTTAGATTTATGTGAATATAAATATGCTTTTAAGTAGTTTAAATATTCTTTTAAAAGTAATTATAAAAAAATGAATTATCTTAAATTCATAGCAATTAATTTTGTTCTAGTCATATCATCTACAGCGTATTTAATTCCTTCTTTCCCCATACCACTCATTTTAAATCCACCGAATGGCATGTTATCAGTTCTGAAAGTTGGTTGTTTGTTAATAAAAACAGATCCTGCATCTATTTCATTTACACATTTTAATCCATTTTTCATGCCTTCAGTAAAAACACCTGCTTGTAAACCAAATTCAGAATCATTAGCTACAGAAATAGCTTCTTCAACACCATTAACCCTAATTATAGGAGAAATTGGGCCAAAAGTTTCATTGATAACAATGTTCATATCAGGAGTGATGTTATCTAATATTGTTGGTTCAAAGTAATTTCCATCTCTATTTCCACCACATATTCGTTTAGCTCCTTTTTTATAAGCTTCTACTACAGATTGTTCGACCATTTTAGCTGCATTTTCATTGATTAAAGGACCAATATCTGTTTCAGGATCCATTGGATCACCAATTTTAAGTTTTTCAGTTTCTTTAGCAAAAAGATCCACAAATTCATTAGCAATCTTTTCATCAATAATAATTCTCTTTACAGCTATACATACCTGTCCAGAATAGAGATAAGAACCTAATATTGCAGCTTTAACAGCTTTTTCAATATTAGCATCTTCAAGTATTACTAAAGGATCATTTCCACCTAATTCTAAAGTAATTTTTTTCATCCCTGCTCTTGTTGAGATTAGAAGTCCAGTAGCTACACTTCCTGTAAAAGATATTTTATCTATATCTTCATTTACTGTTAATTCATCCCCAATTTCTCCACCATAACCAGTTACTGTGTTAACCACACCATCAGGAAATTCTGAAGCAATTATTTCAGCCATCCTCAGAGCTGCAATAGGAGCTTGAAGAGATGGTTTGAGAATTGTAGTGTTTTTAGAAGCAATAGCAGGAGCTATTTTATGAATGGCTAAATTAACAGGATAGTTAAATGGAGTTATTGCAGCTACAACACCGAGAGGGATTTTTTGAGTAACTGCAAAAAATCCTTTTCCACCTATTCCTGCATCTAATGGAATAGTTTCCCCATAAATACGTTTAGATTCTTCTGCAGCAAATTTTAATGTTTCAACAGATCTTTCCATTTCACCAAGAGAATCTTTAATAGGTTTACCAGTTTCTTCTGTAATAACTTTAGCTAGTTTCTGTTTTTCTGATTTTAAAGTTTCATAAGCAGAATATAAATTTTCAGAAACCTTTCGAGAAGACATATCTTGAAGTTTTTTTTTAGCCTGATTAGCAGCCAATATAGCTTTTTTAACATCGCTCCTATCACCAATAGGAACTTTATCAACAAGTTCATTATTATATGGATTAATAACTTTAAAAGATTCTTCTTTTTCCTCAAATTTACCATTGATTAACATTTTCATGTTTTTACTTCCCTAAAAAATAATTAATAAAAATAATTAATATTAAACAAAAAAATAATAAAATTATAGAATAATGATAAAATAATACAATAAGATAATAAGTAACAACTAATGAAAGAATAATAATTATAATAAAAAAAATAATAAAATTAATAAAAAAACAAATAAAAATTAAAATTATATATTTCTTTTACATTAATATTTTTAAAATTTATAATAATAGTCGTTATTTTTAGTTACTATATATTCATTATTCTCCATAACCGGAATTAGAGAAATAATAACTATTATCATCTTCTCCTACAAAATTTTCATCCTCATAAGGATTTCCACCAACTTGTCCATTATCTTTTTCTACAGAGCAAGTGGAATTATCTTTATTGGATTTTTGAGTATTAGTTGTTGTAGTAGCATTATTTGTTTCATTAGAATCAATATCATCAGTTAATTGTTTGATTTTAAAGGACTCTACCATCATTTTTAAAGTATCAAGATTATCAGCTGATAAAATAACATAAATTCCTTCTGATTGATGAGTTTTATCAATATAGGAATAAACAACGTTATCTGTACTTTTATTAGTTACTTTATAAACTTTACCATCAATTTCATGATCACTACCACTCATCACATACTGAGTCCAATTTTCTTCAATTTTATTAATGGCAGCTGGTGCAAGTAGTTTATATAAACTTCCACTATTATTAACACTAAGAATACTTATAAGAATATATCCTTCATCATGTTTATCACCATTTATATATGTATAAGTCATTACACTACTATTTTCAGTAATATTCGGAGTAAAATCAGCTCCTCCATTTGTAACATCTACACTAAAATATTCATTTTCATAAGTCTCATATTGAGGTTGCATTAAAAATAAGCACCTACAACACCAACAATAGCTAGTATAACAACTATTAATATAATCAGAATTACTCTTCTATTCATATTATCAAATCTTTAATATATTGATTTATTTATAATATATATATAATCTTATTAAATTATAAATATATAAATTTTATATATTTTATAATTAATATGAAATTTAATCATGATCTATAATAAAGTTTTATATTTTAAAAAATAGAAAATATATCTAAAATAGTTAATTTATAGAAATAATTGCAATTATAATATAAATAAAGTTTATTTGATCATTAAAGAACATATATTTGAGTTGTTTGCTTAAATGTATAAATTAGTATAATTAACTTAATTATAGAAATAAACAAACAATTAACAAATTATGAATAAATATAAAAATTTAAAATAAAATTTAAAATTAATATAATGTTAATTTAAAACAAAGATAAATAAAAAATAAAGAAAAAAATAAATTTTTTTCTAAATAATAAATTTTTTATTTTCTTTTAACAATTAATCCTAAAATACTTAAAAATACTAAAATTATTGTAATTATTGGTACTCCTGTTTCTTTCATAGCAGCTTTAGTAACTACTGAATTATCATTGTTTTATTTGTTTTATTATTTTCATTATCTATTTCAGGATTTGGGTTTAGTGTAGGAGTTGGATTTGGATTTAGTAATGCATTTACAGTGGCATTTGCACTTAGTAACTGATTATTCACATTAAAATTGAACATGTAAATTTTACATTTACAAAATTACTAAAACCAGAAGAAAATATCTTTCTAGTATTTTCAACATCTATAATCACTTTATTAGATGAACCACTACCTATAAAAGTAATATTTTTATCAATAGTCAAATCAGTATTATTGGTTCCTTTATAAATTCCTTCTTGTAGATAAATAGTATCCTCATTATTTGCAGTCAACCTGGCATCACTAATACCACCAATTGTAGAATTATCAATAGAAATATCTGCAGCACTAACACTAACTAAACTCAAAATAAAAAAAGTGTTAAAATAGACAATAAAAAACTCAATTTAGATAATTTTTTATATTTTTTCACATTTTCACCCCCAGAGTAAAATGAATTATAAAAACAATTAAATATTAGACTTTAAGTCTACAATATTAATTTGTAACAAAGTACTATTTAATATTTACAATTAATTATAAATTATAAAATAATAAATGAAATATTTAAGCTTTAAATAATAAAAATGTTTAAAAAATAATAAAAATATCAAATGAATGCTTATTATATTATATTTAAATAAAATAACTTGAATTTAATTTTTAATCAAATTTTGAAGATATATTTTGAATAGATTGATTAAATTTAGACAATTCAGTAGAATTCATCTCATCTCCAAGATCCAAAAGGTAATTTTTGTAAAAATAAATAGCTATCAAAACAATTATTATCATTCCACCGATTAAAAGACTCATTTCAGCTCCTGCTTGAGCTTTTTCATCGGTATTTTTTTAAAAAATCTTTTTTTACTAAAAAAAGAATAATACTTAATTCAACATCATTTATAAATATTTTACACCTATTTGTACTCATAATATTATTTTCCACTTTCATATATAACATTAAATCAAAATATAAAATAAAAGAATAATAATTAAAAATTTAAAAAGATAAAAAAACTAAAAACTAAAAACTTAAAACTAAAAAAAGAGTTTAAAAGGTAAAAAAACTAAAAAACTAATAAAGAAGTACCAAAATTACTTATTAAATAAAATATTCCATAAGAAACTATTGTTAATGGAATAGAAAATTTAATTCCTTTTTTAAGGTTTCCATACATACTTAAACCAATGATAAGCCCCGCTAATGCAGAATGAATAATAATATATGATCCAACAGCTATTTTAGAAGTTTCTATTAATTCACTACTTTTTACTAGACCCTCCATGAAGGAAGAATAAATTCCAGTCATACCTAGAGCAAATGGAGCTGCAATAGCTGCAGAAATAATTAAAAAGATTACTGCCATCATAACACTAGATCTTCTTTCTTTTTTAAAATAATAATAGCTCTTAAATCATCAGAAACATTTTCAATAATATCAGCTAAACTTCCTCCAGATTTTCTTGCATCTAAAATTATTTTAAAAATTCTTTCAAGATCTTTTGATTTAAGTCTATTAACCATAGACATAATACTTTCATCGAAATCTCGACCCATTTTTATTTCAACAAAAGTTCGTCTGATTTCATCATATAATGGCCCTGAACCATAGTTAGATAAATTTTCTAAAGCATTTTCAAAACTAAGACCAATTCTCAGCATAGAAGCTAGTTGCCTTAAAAAATCAAGGCTAGATTTTTCTATTTTATCAGCTCTTTTTTCAGATCTAAATTTATAATAAATATAATAACAGATGGAGGAATAGCTATTGAAAATAAAAAAGATATTAATATATCTAATCCTAATAAAATCGAAAGAATTCGGGAAAATATTGTTAATATGAATATAGAATAAAATTAAGATAGTTAAAAGTTCTGATGATTCTCTAAATATTCCACTTTCTAACAATATCTCTTGAAAATCAAACATGTATTTTTTAGGAAATTTATTTTCTATAAATTGAGATATTGAATTTATTATACCATTAATTTCATATAAATAACCATTTAACCCATTAATAAAAATTTATTCAAATAAAAATAAATGAACAAATAAACAAACAAATTATAATTTTTTTATAAAAATAAAGAAAATTCTTATAATAATAATCTAAAATATTATATAAAAATAGTATAAAATGGATATTTAATAAATATTACTGTTTTTAAAAAACAATATGGTTTTAAAATTAAAAAATAGAGATTATAATATTTATTTTAATATTTAAAATTGTTGAAATTCGAATAAATTATTATTAGTAATAAATAATGAAATAATTAACTAATAAATTAAGAATAATAAATTAATAGTTAAATGAAATTTAATTAATAAATTATAATTAAATTATTTATTTTTTATTTTTAATACATAATCTTCAGGTAGACCAGTTTTTTCCATTACTTCTTCAACAGACATATCATTATTTAAAAGCCTTTTAACAACATTTCTTAGACTTTCTCCTACCTCAATAATATGATTTATCAGGATCATGAAATCTAATTACTCTTTGTCCCCATGGAAATTCTTTAGTTTGATGAAGATATTCTATATCATGATATTTTAGCTTTTTAACAAACTTTTCATATTTTGGAGCCTCAAAATATATCTCCACTTCATTTGTTTTTTCCAAAAAAATGTTTTTTCATCTTTATCTATAAAATCTGCCCATGTATCAATAGTTTGAAGTCCAAATCCTCTATAAGAAACATTTACACCTAAATCCATTTTCACTTTTTGATTTAAAATATTTTCATGAAAATCTCTAGATCTTTCCATATCCCTACCAACTAATACTGAACTTATAAATCGCATGATAAAACCCCCGATTAAATAATAAATATTGAAAAATAAATTACTAAAAAATAAAGTATTAAATTTCATGTGGAAGTTTTCCGATGACTTCAACGCCATTTTTTCCAACGATTACAGTATCTTCAATTCGAACACCAAATTCTCCTTCTAAATAAATTCCCGGTTCTATTGTAATAACCATATTTTCTTCTAAAACAGTCCCATCTTGTGTTGAAATACTGGGTGTTTCATGAATATTTAAACCTAAACTATGACCTGTTGAGTGAATAAATTTGTCTTTATAACCATATCCAGAAATAACAGATCTAGCTATATTATCTATTTCACATGTTTTTACACCAGATTTAGTTCCTTTAATTGATTTTTTATAAGCTTCAAAAACTATATCAAATATTTCTTTCTGTTTTTTATCATTATCCTCAATCATTGTACGGCTTGTATCAGAACAATATCCATTATATTTTGCTCCCCAATCCATTAAGATAATGTTTCCTAGTTTCTTATTTCCCATTGGTGCATGTGGAAGAGATGAATTTTTATCTGTAGCTACTATTGTTTCAAATGATTCTTCACTAGCTCCATTATTTCTCATTAAATAACCTAGTTCATAAGCTATCTCCCAATCAGTAAATCTTTTTTCCTGTTTTTCACGAATAACTAATTCTTCAAATGATTTATGAGCTATATTAGTAGCATTTCTAATCTTTTCAATTTCGTTAGGAGATTTAATCATTCTTTCTTTTTCTAGAAAGTTTTCAATAGCTAATTCCCATTTTTCATTTTTAGACTTACTTCCTTCTAATTTCTTATAATAACTAATAGGCAAATTTCCTTCAATAGCTATTTTTTTAAGAGATTCTTCTTTAAATACTTTTTTTAAATCTGAAATTGATTTAAGTTCTTTTACTTCAATTAAAGAAGTTTCATCAGCTAATTCTTTATCCATGGCCGTAGTATATATAACAGGATTTTCTTTAAAAAGACAAATAGCAGAGCTAGTAGGATAATAATTAGATATGTATTTAATATTGTTAAATTGAGTTAATAATATTCCATCAAAATTCTTTTTTACCATTCTATTTAGAATATTTTGGATTCTTTTTTTATTATCCTCAATATTATTAATGTTAATGTCATTATTGTTTTCATTATCACTGCTCTTTTCTTCATAGATGTTTTTACCTTCATTGATGTTAGTTTGCTTATTAACGTTATTTCGCTTATTAATGTTGTTTTTTTTATTAATGTTTACATCCTCTTATAAATCAATATTATCTTTCATCATTTCCATTAATTTATCTCTTGGAGATTCAGAGAGTTCTTTTGTAATAGCTCTTGCAAAAAATCCAAAGTCAGGATCATCAAATTTAAGTCCTTCAAATTCTCTTGGATTTTCATATCTAGGAATAAAATGCCAATGAATATGAGGCGAAGGATTATCTTTTCTATAAACTTTGTTTTTCAAACAACTCCAATTAAATAAATCCGCATTGAAAGTTTTTTTATTTGCTTTTTCCATAGATTCCACTAATATTCCAAAATCAACCCATTCTTCTGTTTTAAGATCTTTTAGATCTTCACATTCTCTTTTTAAACTAACAACACAAGTCCCCAAATATCTTTGAGAAGGAGCTAAAAATATTTCCCAATATTCAGTTTCTGATATTAAATCCCCATAGCTACTATCAACAGAGAACTCACAAGTTTTAACCTCGCTCGAATTATTATTAATAGTATTCATAATGATTATTTTAGATTTAATAATATTAGTAATTTATTAATAAAAATATTATTAATAAAAATAAAAAATATTTTTATATTACTATCTTATATAAATTATTGAATAGAATTCTATTTATCATGAACATAGCTAATTTGTTAATAAATAAATTATTAGTAATATTTTGTATTTTATTAATGAAATTATAATTTTTTCGACAATAATTGGAAAAATATATAACCTTTAAAGAATAATTTATAAGACATGTTTAAATTTAGTGCTTATGAAATAAGAGACTTATTTATATCATTTTTAATAATATCTTTAGCTTTTTCATTACTTTATTCTGGATTAAAATATGTTAATTTAATTAATATATTACCAATGATTATGGTTGGTGTTGGATTAGGATTTATACTTCACGAAGTGGCTCATAAACTAACAGCTATGCGTTATGGCTATTGGGCAGAATATAAAACATGGACTCCTGGATTATTTATAGCTTTAATAAGTTCATTATTTGGATTTATATTTGCAGCACCAGGAGCAGTTCATATATATGGACAATATATGACTGACAAAGAAGATGGGATTATATCTATATCTGGACCTATAACTAACATTGTATCATCTTTGATCTTTTTAGCTGGAGCTTTGACATTAGTTGGAATGTATCCTACAGTAGTTAATCCATTAATAGGGGTTCCTTATTGGATAAGCATATTATTTACAACTTGTTCATTAGGATTTTCAATAAATGCATTTCTAGCTTTATTCAATTTATTACCTATTAGTATTTTAGATGGTGCTAAAATATTTAGATGGGATCCACTAATTTGGTTAGTAACTTTTGGAGTATCCGGAGTTTTAGTCTTTGCATCATTTACAAATTTCTTCTTTTAAATAAAGTTTAGATAAATAAGATAAAAATAAAATAGACTATATTATTATAATAAAGATAAGAATATGGATAATATGTTTTCAGATGTTCAAATCCATTATTTTTCTTGTACACACAGAGTTGTTGATCCTTCTAAAACAATAGCCAAATATGAAAGCAAGTTAAAAACAGCTGGAATAACTAGAGTAACTGAAATTACTCATTTAGATAGAATTGGAATTCCAGTTTTTTCAGCTATTAGGCCTACTGCTCAAGGTGGAGGAGTAAGTATTTATGCAGGGAAAGGTGTTAAAAAGGAACAAGCAAAAGCATCTGCTATGATGGAAGGATTTGAAAGATATTCTGCAGAAAAACAAGAATCAGATGATGAAAATTCTAAAATAGCTAATATTGAAGAAATAAGTAGTTTTGATTATATTTCTCCTAATGACCTCATTTTATCCAATGAAGTTAAAAATCTCGATTTTGAAAAGGAAAATAAATTAGAATGGAGCCCTGTAACAGATATATCTACAGAAAAGACATTTTATATTCCTTCTAATTCTATATATCATCCTTATGTTCCTAATGAAACTAATAATTCCAATAAAGCAACAGCTATTTTTAAAGGAAACACAAATGGATTAGCTTCTGGAAATGTATTAGAGGAAGCAGTTCTTCATGGAATCCTAGAAGTACTTGAAAGAGATGCATGGAGTATTTTTGAATTAACAAAAAGAAATAAAAAAGAAATAAATATAGAAAATATTGAAAATCCATTAATTCAAAGTTTAATTGAAAAGTTTAAAAAGGAATCTATTGATATAAAACTTATGGATTTAACTGCTGATATAAATATTCCTACTATTGCAGCTACAGCAGATGACACAATACTTCAAGATCCTGCACTTTTAACACTGGGAGTTGGAACACATTTAAATCCAGAAATAGCTGTTTTTAGAGCATTAACCGAAGTAGCTCAAAGTAGAGCTACTCAAATTCATGGAACTAGAGAAGATACCACAAGAGCTGTTTTCATGCGTAAAGCAGGATATAAACGAATGAAAATAATGAACAAACATTACTTTGAAAAAGAAAAAGACGAAAAAATAATTGAATTAAACACTATTAAAGACAAAAGTACTGATTCATTGAAAAAAGATATTGAAATAACCACAAAAGAATTAAAAGAAAATGGACTAAAAAATATTCTTTTTAAAGATTTAACAAGAGAAGAAATTGGAGTAAATGTAGTTCGAGTAATTGTTCCTGGAACTGAAAATTATGCTATTGATCCTGATAGAATTGGAAATCGCTGGATGAAATTCCAATAAAAAACCTAATAAAAACTAATAAAACTAATAAAACTAATAAAACTAATAAAACTAATAAAACTAATAAAACTAATTTTATTATAGCAATAATTATATTTAAAAATGTTATTAATATAAAAATTATAATTTAAATGATTAATATTACTAAAAAATGATTATATTATTATAATATATAATAATATTAACATTGTATACGCATTATAGAAAAATAACTTCTTTTAGAAAATATCTGAACTGATAAAATGTCTGAAAAAAAGATAATAATATTTACAGGGTCTTCTTTAAGTATTGAAGAGGCATCTCAAATATTAAAAGCAGATTATAGGCCTCCAGTAAAAAGAAACGATATATTAAAAGCTATTAACGAATCTCCAGACATAATTGGAATAATTGATGGAGTATTTCATCAAAGTCCTGCAGTAGGACATAAAGAAATAATGAAGGCTATGGAAAAAGGAATAATTTTAGTTGGTGGAGCTAGTATGGGAGCCCTTAGAGCTTCTGAATTAGATAGTCTTGGAATGAAAGGCATTGGTTATGTATACAACGAGTATTCAAAACGAAATATTGAATCAGATGATGATGTAGCTCTTACCTTTGATGCTGCAACTGGAGAACCTTATTCAGAGGCCCTAGTTAATATAGATTATAAACTTAAAAAAGCTGTTGAATCTAATATCATCAATGAAGAAGAAAAAAATGAAATAATAGATGTTGCAAAATCTATTTATTATCCTAACAGAACTTATTATAATATTTTAAAAAAATCAAAACTCGATGAATATAAAAAAGTAAAATTAATAGATTTTATTGTTACTATAGTTAATATTAAAAAACAAGACGCTGTAGATGTTTTAGAATATATAAAAGAAATAAAATAAAATATATCACCTTTTACAACATTTATATTATTGGATGAAATTATGAATTTATCTGAAAAAATTAAAAAAGCAGAAGAAATTATTAAAGGAAAAGATATAGCTATTGCCTTTTCAGGAGGAGCAGATAGTACATTAATGGTTTACTTAGCTCATAAAATAGCTAATAAAGCATTAGCCATTACATTTAATAATGAGATAATGCCTTCTAATTTTTTAAATGATGCAGAAAAAATTGCTAAATCCATTGGTATTGAACATAAAATAATAAGTCAAAATTTTTTAGATATAGAATCATTTAAAGAAAATAATTCTGATCGTTGCTACTTATGTAGAGGAATAATGTATTCTCAGATGAAAAAAATAGCTAATGAAAAAGGGTTTGAAACAATAGTAGATGGAACTAATATTAGTGATTTGCTCGAAGATAGACCAGGAATAATGATAAATTATGAAAATAATATTTTAAGTCCTTTAGTAAATTCAGGAATAGAAAAAGAAGAAGTAATTGAATTTTTAAATGAAAATAATATTAAATTTTCAAAAGCTACCACTTGTTTAGCTACTAGGATAAAAACTGGTGAAAAAATTACAGGTAAAAAGATTAATCGAATAAGATATGGTGAAGATTTAATCAAAAGTCTAACTAAAGATAAAATTGTTCGATTAAGAGATATTTCAGATACCGCTCAAATAGAAATAGAAAATATTGATCCTCTTCTCAATAAAAACATTCTTAAACTAATTGAAAGTGAATTAAAAGCAGTGAATTTTAAAAAAGTTACATTGGATATTGGAACCATTTCTTATGAAAAAAAAGAGATAGTAATTTACAAACCATGTAAAGACGAAGCAAACAAAATAATGTTTGAAAACAAACTGCCTTATAAAATAAATATTAAAGAAACTTGTAAAAAACTAGAAAACATTGGAACAGTTAAATGTTCTTTAAAAATGGGAGTAGCTATGATAGATATTGATGGAAGAAATGTTACTTTATTTGAAAATGGAAAAATCGTGGCTAGAAAATTACAAGACAAAGAAGATACAGAAAATATTCTAATAAAAGTTTTACCATTAATTAGAAGAATAGTATAATAGATAAAGTTTGGATAAAATTAGAAAAATAAAATATTAAATAAATTAAAATATTAAAGAGAATTTTATTAATTATTATTGAGAAACAAACTCTTTTTCAATAGTTTCATTAACTTTACGTCTAAAACTAGTCATTTTAGACATAGTTCCCCTATTATCAATACCTTCAAGAGTTATCTCATTTCCAACTAATTCTAACTCTACATCATCAGCTATAATATCCATAAGAGTAATTTTAAATACAGAAGATTCTTCTAAGTCATCGTTAGATTCAATATTATATTTTAGATATAATTTTTTAAAAGGAAAAACTTGAATCAAAGTTCGTCTAATCACAGTTTCAAATAGCTCCATGAATTTTTCAACAAAGGGTAGATTATTCTTCCAATAATAACCTAAAACTAGTTTTAATTGAATATCATGTTTAGCAGTTTTACTATCATGTTTAGTAGCTATAATGATATTATTTTTCTTTGTTTTTATTATGAGTAAAGGCATGTCCATAATTTTACTATGTGATTAATACTAAATAATTTTTTCTAAAATTTTTTAATATCTTATATTTTGATATTAAAATTTTTTTATAAATTGAAAATAAATTATAGAATTTAAAATAGAATTTAAAAATTAGTAATATTGTTAAAAAAATTAAATAAAATAAAGAAATAATAGATTAAAAAATTATTTAATCTATAAGGCTCTAAGTAGATCATTAGCTCTGATTAAACCAACTAATTCTCCTTCTATACCTATTACTGGGATTTGTTCTATGTTTTCAGTTCTCATTTTCTTAGCACAGACAGAGACCTTTGTTTTTGTGTTAGCTGTAGCTACTCTTATCGTTGAAACGTCTTTAACTGCTTTGTCTGAGAATTTAAGATGATTTTTTTCTACATAGAGAACACTAGTACTATCCCAAGACCATTTGTCCCCTTCTGTTCCAACAGTGGAATTATGGACACTAGTTTCAGAAACTACTTCACTTTCATTGATGAAATCTGTTTCTGTGAGGATGCCGCTCATTTTAGCATTATCATTTAATGATAATACACATTTAAGACCAAAAAATCTCATAACTTCAAAAGCTACATTCAGAGGAGATTGTTCCCATGTGGTTGGAACATTTTTAATCATGTAATTTTCAACTGTATCTTCAATATCCATTTCTGAGATAGCTTTAACAACAATATCAAAAGAAGTTACAACACCTATTAAATCTCCATCTTTAACAACAGGAATTCTTCTAATATTATTTTCTATCATCTTAGCTGCTACATCAGAAACATCATCATCAATTTCTGCTGTTATAATATCTCTTGACATAATAAGAGCTATTTGTTCTTCATCAGGATTTCCGATTAAGTCAGACCTAGTTAAGATCCCAACTAACTTATTAGTTCCTTCTTTAGTAACAGGTACCCCTGAAACTTTTTGTTTTCTCATCAATTCTAAAGCTTTTTCACGATTTCCAGGAACAGAAACATGAACAACATCTTTAGAAACAATCTTCTTAATTAGCATATAAACACCTATTAAATCAAAAAATGAGTAATAAGTAATTGATAGATCATGAAATAAAACATAAATTTTAAAATAGACATAAGATAGACTTATTATTCAGAATTCTAAGTTTATTATAACTTTAAATACAAAATTTTATTTATTTACAAGATCTTATTTTTTAAAAATATATTACTAATCTATTTTTAAGATATATTATTAGTAAACAACAAGAACTGAGCATTCTGCAGCTTTAACTACTTTTTCAGCTACACTACCCATTATAAACCTGTCGAACCCACTCTTTCCAGAGTTACCCATTACAACTAAGTCTATATCTTCTTTATCAATAGTTTCCAAGATAACTTCTGCAGGAGATCCTTCTGCGACTTCTAAAGTTATTTTTACATCACTATTAGACTCTTCTTTCATTTGTTCCACTTTATCTAGATTTTTTTCAGTTTCTTTCTTTAATAACTGATTAATGTGGAAAATTGTATCATCAGAAGGAAGACCTATAGAAAAACTTGTTTCAACTACACTTAAAGCTATAATTTCTGCTCCACTTGCTTCAGCAAGGAACAAAACATGTTTTTCTGCTTTTTCTGCGAATTTTGAACCATCAGTAGGTAATAATATTCTTTTGTACATTTTATCTCTCATTATTAACTATTAAATTGAAACTTTTTTTCTTTTCAATTCAATAATTTTTTATTGAATATAATTTGTTTAATTAATATATCAATATATCTTAATTTCTTTAATATAGATTAAAATTAAGTTATTTTATATTTTATGAAAATATGTGCGAATATTGTAATAATATCCTTTTTTATGAAATTTATAGTCAAATAAAAATTTATGAATATGCATATTAAATATATAGATTATAATAATTTTAAATAAATTTATACAAATAATTGGTTTTTAAGAATATAATTATTTTAATATAAATAAAAATTTATGAATATAAATTACATAGTATAATTAAGGATTTATTAATCATAATATATTAACTTATCCTTATTTATTAAACACATCATGTCTTTTTTTTCTGATCTATTGATTAAGCTTAGATAAGGATTTTTTGATATTTTTCTAGAAACAAAAAGTTCTGCATAGCTATTTTCTTCAATTATTGATTTATTAATCAGTTTAGAACAATTGTTTTGATTATAATCTGTATTAATGTTAGTTGTTCCCATTTTAAGAATTTCTTTAGGAGATATATATTTCTTAGAAATAGCTCTCATTACTTTTAAAGTGTATTCTAATTCTCTAAACATGTTAGATGAATTTATCATTATATTGTCAGTACCTATCAATGGTCTTATCCCTTTTTCAAGCATTTTAAAAAGTGGAGGAACGCCTAAAGAAAATAATCCATTAGATCCTGGACACAGAACAATATTTTTATTATATTTTTTAATAAGTTCTAAATCATTTTCCATTGGAGAAACAATATGAATTAATTGATCAAAACCAGAATCAACAGCCTTATTAATTTCAGTTTTACCTGTTTTACTTAAAGAATCTAATTGAAGATTTTCATATTCTCCAGCATGAATTGAGGAGATTTTATCTGCTTTTTGACACTTTTCTACAATTAAATTAGCTACTTCAATAGTTATTTCACCAAAACCACTAGGAGCTATTCCATCAGAAACTTTTAATAATTTTCTAATAGCTATCTTCACTTTAGCTAAGTCAGGATTTTCCCCATAAAAACTATCATCTCTTCCAAGAATAATAGGATTAAGTGGAACGTTTTTAGATGCTTTTCTCAGTAATTTAACTCCACCTAAACCACCTTCCCTATAATCAATAAAATGAGTAGTTCCTGTTTCAAGCATATCCCACATAGATTCTTCCATAGAATCCATGATCTCCTCATTTGAAGCTTCTTGAAGTGCAAGATGCTTTAATCCATTAGGAGGTTTAACAATCTCTTCGATTGATTTTCCATCTCCAATATCTTTTACAATAGAATCTCCAATATGAGTATGTGCATTTAAAAAACTAGGGCATACTATACAGTCAGTTGCATCAAGGATTTCTCCTTCAGAAACATTAGGGGAAATTTCAATGATTTTACCTTTATCGATTAATATATTAGTATTTTTAGCTACTAAATCATTTCCATATAAGACAGTCCCATTAGCTATTGTTATCATTAAAATTATTTTATTTTATCTTATATTTATGATTTAGTAAATAATGACAAAGTATTACAATTAAAAATATGGTAAAAATTGCTACATAGCTAGTATTTGTATCAAATGGAGAAAATTGAATAAATTTTAATAGATAGGTAAGAAATGCATTGGTAAATTGACAAAATAAGAAACAAATATACTATTATTTCCTAATTTATAAGCAATAGCAAAGCTTAATCCAACAAAAAATAGAGGATTAAATCTTCAATTGAACGAAATCCAGGATAACCAATGTGATATATTGAAAATAATAATCCAGAAAAGATTATATCTATTATAAAACTAAATTTTTTCTCAAGTTGGGTTTTAATAAATCCTCTAAATAAAAATTCTTCAAAGAATGTTGTCATTAGAAGTGAAAAGAAACAAACATAAATCAAACTCCAATCAACAGCAATATTATTCATAGTTATTGGAATCAACTGCCCTCCAATTGAAAAAATCACAAATATGGCTATTACCAATAACTGTCGAAAACTGATCTTTTTAAATCCCAATGATGATAATATTCCATTAGAAAGTTTCCCATTATTAAATTTTTCATTATATCTTGAAACATGAAGAATAGGGATTAAAACACTGATAATTAAACCATAAATCCATTGTAAAAAATATAAAATAATGGTGATCCTAAATAACTAGCTAGAGCATGCTTCCAATGATTAAAACTTCAATTATAATAAAATAAAATAAAAATAAATATTTATTCAAAATACATCCCCACGATTACTTTATTTTCGTTTAAAATTCATTTAGAATATTTTCTAATTCATGAAAAATAATAATGCTAATACTAATATCTATTATAAAATATTTAAATTATTTTTAAATCTTTTTAATTTGTTTATTTATAATTGAAACTTCTTTTCTATAGTATAAATAAAACCTGCCCATATAGATATTGCAATAGCTAAAGCAATCAAAATTCCAATGATAATTACACCAATACCATAACTAATAGGAATCCATCCTAGAGATAATTCAGTCAGTATGTAAACAGCCATCCCTATAATTATATATAAGAAACTGAGATAATGATGAAAAGCTATTATTAGAATATATGACAGAACGTAAACTAAATCCCACACCAATAATCCTGACTGCAATAGAATAAATAACAAAAGTATTTATTAAAAGTTCTTGAAAATGTTTTTCCCTCCTAGTTCAATTCCAAAAATAGCTATAATTATCAATATTAATGATACAATAGCCATTCCCTGTAACAATTAAAGTTTAATATATTTTTTCATATAATTTCTCCATTAAATACATTATTTTATTAAAAATCATGCCAATTTTACAATCCCAAATATTCTTTAAATTTAGGCAAATATTTTCTAGAAATAGTTGTTTCTAAATTATTTTTCAATTTAACATTCATTATTCCTCTAAAAAGAGGATTAACACTATCAATTTTATTTATATTAATAATAACAGATTTAAAAACTCTAAAAAAATCTTTTCCAAGAAATTTTTCTAATTCATATAAACGTTTATTTGAAATGAACTTCTCTTTTTCATCATAAACAATAACTCGATTCTCTTCAATTTTAACCATGTAAATATCTTTAATAGATTTTACAGAAACTTTATCACCATTTTTTAGAGATATTAATGAATTTGATTGATTTTCTAAAACTTCAATAGCGTCTTGAATGCCTTCAGTTATTTTATCTGTGAAAATAATAGCATAAGGTTCTTTAATGTCTTTAAATATTTTTATTTCAATTTTTACAACAATTCTCCTAATTTAACTAAAACTAAACATTACTATATTCTTATTTAATAATATAATTTTTGTAAACTCAAGTAAGTTGTAAAAATCAGCCTTATAAAAAGCAAAAATTCCCCTATAAATATGAAAATATATACAAAAATGGGGAAATTGTGTAAAAAATGATGAAAATTAAAATAAGAAAATAATAAAAATGGGGAAATTGTGTAAAAAATGATGAAAATTAAAATAAGAAAATAATAAAAAAATAAAAATAAAAAACATGGAAAGAGAGTACTGTCTTTCTATTAATTTAAATATTATTACTTAACTTTCCGTTTTACAGATAATAAAATAAATATGTTGTATTTATTTAACTTAAGTAAAAAAATGTCAATTAATTTTATAAATAGCTCCAAATATAAAAACTTATATAGCTAGAATATACATTATTAAATTGTATGATGATCAACACCAATAAATATGAATTTAAAAATATTGAATTTAGATTACCTGATAATTTAGAATTTTTACCTTCTTCTAATATTCCGTTCTTTTTAAAAAAAATGAACTTGAATTTAAATATAATTTCATTTATAAAAGATGAAACAAAAGAAGGAAAATATTTCCATACAGCAATATTTAATAATACTGATGATCTTTTAGATGATTTTGATCAATATTTGAAAACTATATGAGAGATTATAATTTTGATCTAATTTCTGTAGACAAAATTAAAATTAATGATCTTGATACTATAGATTTCCTAGCAGGAACAGATGATGGTCCCCAAATGAGATACGTAATCTTACGTCGTGAAGGAAAAGAATACCATTTTATATTTACAACTTTAACTTCTTTTGAAAATACAAAATATTATGTAGATACATTGTTAAATTCATTAAAATTCAAAGACTAATTATTAAATATTAAACTAATTCATTTTTTTATTATATAATTTAATATCAATATCATAATATCATTATACAATATATTTATTTTGTTATTTCTATAAAATTAATAGGATTAATAGATTTATAATATTTAACCCTATAAATACATTTATTAATTATTTTTGCGGTTTATATTATTTTATATTAAAAATATTATCAAATATTAATTAAATTTAATATATATATATATATATATATATCAATAATAATTAATTTATTTTAAATATATTGGAATTCTATTTACTTATATATAATTATAATTCATTAAATAATTAAAGCCATACAATATTTAAAGTAATAAAATTTAATATAATATACAATTATAATAAATTAACAGAAATGAATATAATTTATATTATAATTAAATTAATTAAATAGCTATTTTATAGCTAATTAAATTGGTAATGTAATCATAAATTTTTATATCATCAAAAAATTATTATAACAAGATATAAAATACTTAATTATTCAAAATAAATGGAGAATAAGAATGGTTAATAAGATTGATGTTGAAATATTAGGTGAAGGAACTATTGATAATGGTTCTGAGAAAATTCCAGTGGAAAATATTTATTTGATGAAAAATATCACTACTGTTGATGATAAAGATTATACCGATACTGAATTTGCTTTAAAGTTTAAAAACAATAAAGACTATTATAAAGTAAAAGAATTAGGTGCATTTAATATAGATCTCAAAAATAGTTCTAAAACATTGAAAAAATGTGAATTATTCTCTCCTGAAGATAATATAGATACAATTAAAGAGTTTAAAGGAATAACTAGAGAATAAAAAATAAAAATAATAATAACGATATAATAAAATAATAATTAATCATAGAAGATAATTACTTTTAAAGCAATTCTAGAAACTAAAAACTTATAAAAAAATATAAGAAATATATAAAATTAAAAATAATAAAATCTAATGAGTTAAATCAATCAATATATTCATCTAATGATTTAACTTTTAATTCACTATTTTTTATAGCTTCAATTGCGTTTAAAGCAGCTCGAGCTCCAGCTAATGTTGTGACATATGGAATACCTAGTTCAATAGCTAAACGTCTGATTTTATAACCGTCAGCTGCTGAAACTTTTCCAGATGGAGTGTTTATTATTAAATCTACTTCTTTAGATAAGATTTTATCGCTGACATTAGGAGAATCCTGACTAATTTTACTGATTTCTTCAATTTTTACATCATCTACTGTTTTTGCTGTTCCAGGAGTAGCTATTAATTTGAAACCTAAATTAGTTGCTTTTTCAACAATATCGTGTATTTTTGATTTATCTTCTTCTTTTACACTGATGAAAATAGTGCCTTCTTTTGGTAAATCCATGTTAGCTGAAAGTTGTGATTTATAAAAAGCCATTCCAAAGTTTTCATCAATACCCATACTTTCTCCAGTAGATTTCATTTCTGGACCAAGTACTGCATCAGCTTCAGGAAGTTTTAAAAATGGAAAAACAGATTCTTTAACTGCTACATGATCTATTTTTATATCATCAATTAAACCAAAGTCTTTTAATTTTTTACCAATTATTAATTGAGAAGCTATTTTAGCTAAAGGTTGGCCAATAGCTTTACTAACAAATGGAATAGTTCTACTAGCTCTTGGGTTTGCTTCAATGATATATACTTTACCTTTTTGACCATTCTCTTCTTCATCAAGCTTTACAGCATATTGTATATTCATCAAACCAATAACATCTAACTCAATAGCTAATTTACGAGAATAATCACGGATAGTTGCAAGAACATTTTCAGGAATAGTTTGAGGAGGTATTACACAAGCAGAATCACCAGAATGGATACCTGCTTCTTCAATATGTTCCATGATTCCACCTATAAATACATCTTCTCCATCACACAAAATGTCTACGTCAACTTCTGTAGCTCCTTCTAAAAATTTATCTACAAGAATAGGATGTTCAGGCGAAACTCTTACAGCTTCTTCCATATATTCCTTAAGATCATAATCATCATAAACAATTTCCATTGCTCTTCCACCAATAACATATGATGGACGGACCAATACTGGAAATCCAATCTTTTTAGCTGCTTCTCTAGCATCATCAAAAGACATAGCTAATCCATAAGGTGCTTGAGGAATCTTAAGTTTATTCAATACTTCAGTAAATCTTTCACGATCTTCTACCCTATCAATACTTTCATAAGGAGTTCCAAGTATTTTTACTCCTGCATTAGCCAAAGGAACAGCCAAGTTAATGGAAGTTTGTCCACCAAATTGAACTATCATTCCTTCAGGGTTTTCTTTTTCAATAATAGCCATTACATCTTCAAAAGTTAATGGTTCGAAAAAGAGTTTATCCGAAATATCATAATCGGTACTAACAGTTTCAGGATTATTATTAATTATTATAGTTTCAATTCCTTCTTCTTTTAAAGCTAAGCTAGAATGAACACAACAATAATCAAACTCAATACCTTGACCAATTCTAATAGGACCTGCACCAAGAATTACAATTTTACGGTTATCAGAAACTTTAAGTTCATCCCCTCCATCATAACTACTATAATAATATGGAGTTTTAGCCTCAAATTCAGCTGCACAAGTATCCACCATTTTATAAGATGGTTTAATATCATGTTCATTAGCTATTTTTTTAACTTCTATTTCACTTATATTAGCTAAGTCAGCCAGTGTTTTATTTGAAAAGCCCATTTTTTTAGCTTCTAAAAATATCTCTTCATCTTTCAATGAATCTTTAGTAACATTTTCTTCAAAATCAACAATTTTTCTAATTTTATTGAGGAAAAATGTATCAATATTAGTGAGTTTATGAATTTGATTCACAGGCATTCTCATTTTAAGAGCAGCATATACCTGGAATAATCTTTCATCAGTAGGATTTTTCAAATCATCTTTACTGAAATCCACTTCTTCAAAACCAGAATACCCAATATCAAGGGAACGAATCGTTTTATGTAATGCTTCTTCTATGGTTCTTCCAATAGACATTACCTCACCAGTAGATTTCATTTGAACGCCAATTTTACGATTAATTCCTTTAAATTTATCAAATGGCCATCTAGGAACTTTTGATACTACATAATCAATAGTTGGTTCAAATGATGCAGGTGTTTCTTTTGTAATATCATTTTGGATTTCATCAAGAGTCATTCCAATAGCTATTTTTGAGGATATTTTTGCTATAGGATAACCAGTAGCTTTAGATGCTAAAGCACTACTTCTACTTACCCTTGGATTAACTTCAATAACTTTATATTCGCTTGTTTCAGGATTAACTGCAAATTGGATATTACATCCACCTTCAATACCTAATGATCTAATAATTTTAATAGAAGCATCCCGTAATTTTTGAGCTTCAATATCATTTAAATTTTGAGCAGGAGCTACTACCACACTTTCTCCAGTGTGTATTCCCATTGGATCAATATTTTCCATACTACAAATGATAATACAAGTATCATTTTTATCTCTCATGACTTCATATTCAAATTCTTTCCAACCAAGAACAGATTCATCAATAAGAACTTGACCAATGAAACTCATATCTAATCCATGAGAAGCAATTTCAATAAGTTCTTCTTTGTTTGTGGCTACTCCTCCACCAGTACCTCCTAATGTAAAAGCAGGCCTTACAATCACAGGATATCCAATGTTTTCAACAGCTTCTAAAGCTTCATCTATTGATTCAACAGCCCTGCACTTAGGAATTGACTCATTTAACTTTTTCATGAAGTTTCCGAAAAGATCTCTATCTTCTACATCTTTTATAGTTTGTACTGGAGAACCAATCACTTTTATTCCATCTAAAGCTCCTATTTCATCTAAACCAGTAGTTATATTTAATCCAGTTTGTCCACCCATAGTAGGTAAAATAGCATCAACTTGTTCTTTTTCAACGATTTTTCCTACGATTTCAGGAGTAAGAGGTTCTACATAAACTTTATCAGCCATATCCATGTCTGTTTGAATAGTAGCGGGGTTACTGTTAACAAGTACAGTTTCAATACCCTCTTCTTTTATTGATTTACAAGCTTGAGATCCAGAATAATCAAATTCTGCCGCTTGCCCTATTTGAATCGGTCCTGAACCGATAATAAGTACTTTTTTTATATCCTTATCAATTGGCATCTATAATCCTCATTTAATTAATATTCGTCCATCATTTGTTTGAATTCATCAAATATAAAGCTAGTATCATTTGGACCAGGTCCAGCTTCAGGGTGATATTGTACACAATGAAGAGGTAATTCTTCATGCGAAAATCCCTCAGGAGTATGATCATTAAGATTTATTTGAGTTAAATTCAATGGAGTATCATTTAATGATTCAGTGCCAATACTAAAACCATGATTTTGAGAGGTTATGAAAACTTTACCAGATTCAAGATCTTTAACTGGTTGATTAGCTCCTCTGTGACCAAATTTCATTTTATATATTTTAGCTCCAAATGATTTAGCTATAATTTGCTGACCCATGCATATTCCAGAAATAGGAAGCCTATTAGATATTTTTTGAATAGTATCTATTGTTTCAGTAACTTTTTCTGGATTTCCAGGTCCACAAGAAGTCATCAAACCATTCACATCATAATCCAATATTGTTTTATAGTCTGTATCATAGGGGAAAAGAGCTACTCCAATACCTCTTTCCAAAAAACCATTAATAATATTCTTTTTAACACCACAATCAATAATAGCTGCCTTTTGTTTATAGTCTTCTCCGAAAATAATAGTTTCTTTTGTTGAAACTTGTGGAACTAAATCCATATCAACAATACTTAATTGATTCTTTGCTTGAGCTATAAGTTCACTATCATCAATTTCTTCAGTAGACATTGCACATTTCATAGCTCCTTTTTCACGAATCTTTATAGTTAAATCCCTAGTATCTATTCCACTAATTCCAGGAATTTTATATTCTCTTAAAAATTCATCCAATGTTTTTTGAGAAGAATACATAGAAGGTTCTTTACAAACTTCTCTTACAATATATCCTTCTACTTGAATTTTTCCAGATTGATACCATTTTTCACTTACACCATAATTTCCTTGAAGAGGATAAGTCGACATCATAATTTGCCCTTTAAAAGAAGGGTCTGTTAATCCCTCAACATATCCAGTCATTCCAGTACTGAAAACAATCTCCCCTGTGGCAGTTGTTTCATGACCGAAACATTCCCCTTTAATTATAGTTCCATCTTCTAAAGCAATCTTTGCTGTAGAATTATCATTTGGTTTGGATCCTTTTCCCATTAAATCACCATATTTGAAGATAGTTATAACTTTAACTTAATTAATATTCTTTTAAAATGTTATTCTCTTAAAATATATTTCTTTAATAATAATTTTTTAATAAATATTATTTTACATTACATATCTCTATATTATTTATTTTCAATATAATTAAAATAGTTTTGCACTTGATTTAATTTAAGTCACTCATATATTGAGATAGTATTAAAAAATTATAGCTATAAAAATATTAAAAAATCATACTATAAAAATAGATAAAAGGAATCTAAAATCTATTAAAATATTGTTAAAAAAATTTTAAAATTGTTTAATAATAATTTACATAATTATTGTAAAAATTTATAAAAAAATATAAAAAACTATAAAAAAATTATATTAAAAATTTAGAAATTAGACTTGAAATTAAAATAGTTGTTAAATATTGTTAAATTATTAATTGATAATTAATTAAATATAATTTTATTTTTAATTAAATTTTTGAATCTTCTTTAAGATCAGAAAAATTGAAAGACATTTTAAAAACATCTGTATCATCTTCATAATAATTTGATACTGTTCTGTCTAATTTAAAATCAATTAATTGATAGAAATCTAAAGCTCCTTTATTTTCAGTTCTTAATTCTAATGTAACATTAAAAATATTGAATTTTAAAAATGTAGCGATAGCTGTATTGATTAATTTAGAACCAATTCTTTGTCTTTTATACTCTTCATCAACAGCTAATGAAACAATATGCCCCCTATTTTCTTTTACGATCCAAAAAATTATATACCATACTATATAATTTTCTGATTGAGCTACTGAAAACTCTGCACTAAAATCAAATAGTTGTTTGAGTACTTCGATTTCATAAAACTCTGGAAATGACATCTCTTCTATTTCATAAACTCGATGAAGATCTATAGGACGAAATTATCTAATTATCATGAAAAAACTCACATATAAGATATATAGAAAATAAATAACAATTAATATATTATAAATTTAATTGAAACTATTATAAATAGTTATAGATAAACTGTTCAATACTCTTGTAATTAATAAATACCATTCTATTCATCATCAAAATATATTAATGATTTCAATATTAGATATTTATTGTATAGATATTTATTGTAATTATATTATTAATATTATAATATTATAATTATTTAGTATATTATGAGTATATTGTGACAATTTATATATACCCAAAATTTGTTATAGATACAATATAGTTTTATATAATTATAAATCTAAATATAAGAATATGAATCCATGGATATATTTAATAATAGTAAAAATTGGGTGGGCTATATCTCTTAAATTCTCAGAAGGCTTTAAAAATGTTTTAATGACAATATTGACTATTGTAATAATGATTGGAAGTGTATTCTTTTTATCCATCGCATTAAAAGACATGCCTATAGGAACTGCTTATGCAATATGGACAGCTCTTGGTGCAGTTGGAGTAACTGTTGTAGAAATGGTTTTTTTTTAGGAGAAACAAAATCTTTTATTAGAATATGTTGTATAATATTAGTTGTTGGAGGAATAATAGGTTTAAAAATGTCAAGTTAATTTAATATCAAAATTAATAGTTATTTGCTTTTAATATCAATAATTAGATCTTATTTATTAAGATTGAAAAAATGATAGATTTATCTATTATCATTTATATTTTAAATACTAAATATATTTTTTATTTCTTATTCAACAATTAAAAAAAATTATTTTAACAAAACAAATAATTGTAATTATTTGTTATTTTGCATAAAAACCTATTTTTCTTTTTATGTATATTAAATAAATAATAATTTTAAGATTATTATTTAAAAAATATTTATTGTTTTAAAAAAGTTTAAAAAGAATATCAATTATTTGATAATAGAAAAAACTGAAAAGATTAAACAAAATAATAAAAAACAATGAAATGAAAAAAGAAATATATGCAAAATTATGAAAAATATAAAAAATATGAACTATTTTTAAAAAAGAATATAAACCAATCAAAAATGGAAAAAGAGGCAAAATAATCTTATTTTTGTAAAATAAAATAGTAAAAGAGATTTTAGATATAAAACTGAAAAAATTATTTAACTAAACATTTATAAGAGATATTTTGTTATTGGAAAAGGCCATGATAAGGGCCATTTTAATAAAATAAGCTATATTTGTGCTTATTCCACGGAAATAAACTATCGATCAATGAGATCATTGCACAGTTAATCCAATTCCTTTTAAAACGTCTTTATTTCCTAAAAAAAGCTCAAATGTGAGGTTTTTTCGGGAATTGAAACAAAACCTTTATATATCATACACAATTAATAGTTGAAGTGAAGTTAAATTACATATATGTTAAAATTTGTAAATAGACAAATTTGTAAGAGTTATTTGTCATCATCACTTTACAATTTTAATATGTGATTTATCGGTTGTAGATTGTAAGGCGGATTCAATCAAACACCCAAAAATAAAAAGTAGATCTTATTGATGTTCTTTTTATTTTTATACTTATTTTATTATTAATAATATACACTAATTTTATTAATTAAAACTAATTTTATAATTATAATATTCCTATATTATAAACTATATTAGAAATTATTTTTAAATATTTTTAAATATTTTCAAAGATATTTTTAAATAGATTATCATAATTTTAAATTAGTGTAGAATTTATAATTTTAGAACTTATAAATAACACTTTCATATATTATAAGTTTATTATCTATCATAAACAATGAAAATTAATGTTAGACCGATAATTTATCAGACAAATATAATAAATATAATAAAACCTCCCTAGTAAAAGTTATTGAAATATATTATATTTACTCTAAAAATAACTTTAATTAACAAAATTAATAATAAAAGTAGAGTCGTTGACATATACTAATAAAAATAATATAAAATAATATTTCTTTAAATATAAAAAAATATAGAATAGTAAAATAAAAATTATAAAATAGAATAAATAAAGTAAATATTAAAATAAAATACATAAAATAATATATATTAATAAAAATATAAGAATTAAAATAAAATACTTATTTTAAAATATATTCTAATTGAGATATTGTATTAACAATATATTCTTCTTTTAATTGTTTAATTTTTGGTCTAGTAACTAATATAATATCTATTCCTAATTAATTAACTGCATCTATTTTTGAAGAAATTCCACCAGTATCCCCACTTTCTTTAATAACAATAACCTATGTATTGATTTCTTTCATCGAAGATTTATTGAAATTTTTTGAAAATATACCTTGCATTGCAATGATATTTTCACCGAAAACTCTTAATGAATTACATTTTTCAATAGAAGATATAACTAGAAGCACTCTAACAAAAAACTTTTCTAAAGGTATTTGACTTGAATTTAAGACTTTTTCGATAGTGTTTACACCAGCTAAATGAAGAATATTTTTTTCTTTAAAACTAGAATATAATATTTCTCTACTTTCTCAAAAGAATCTGTAGAATGTATATTATCATAATCCGAATAATCAAAACTAGGTCGTTCAAATCTAATATATTTAATATCAGCTATTTTCACTGCTTCAATAGCTGTTGATGTTGCATTAGCTGCAAAAGGATGTGTTGCATCTATCAATAGATTAAATGAATCTTCAGAGAAATTTTGATTATTTTGTTGATTATTTAATAATATATCTACAATTTCATCTTTTGATAAGGGCATAGATATTATTTCATCAGATCCAGATTGTTTAGCTAAATTTCCTCCGTAATCAGTGACCGTTGTAGTTAAAATATAAGGAGGAATATCAAATAAATTAAATTCTTATTTTAAAAATTTAATTATATTAATAGAATCTTTTGTTTCACCCATTAAAAAAATCTTTAATGAATCTTTAAATTTATTATTCATATTATTCTCCATAATATTTTATTATATAATATTAAGATACTAATTTTAAGATATTATCTTTAATTTAATCTTTTATTATTTAATATGATTAATTTATTGAGTATTTATCTAAAAATTTTATTTATCTAAAAATATATTCACAATTCTTTCAGAAACAAGAATAGTTCCAGCTGCAACGATTATTAAAATCCATTCAAATATACCAATACCAGTTGTTCTGAAAATAGCTTGTAATTGAGGTAAGTAAATTACTAGTAATTGTAAAAGGAATGAAACAAGTATAGCTATCCAGAAAAAGTTATTTTTCTTTTTTGAATTAGCTCTATTATTAATTGCATTAAATATCTGATACATTACAAATACTGTAAATGTAACAGCTGTAGCTACCTTTATATTTCCACTAGTTGAACTTAATTCATAGAAATAAAGGAGTAAAGTACCAACAGCCATTACAATACCTGAAATAAGAATTCTAATAAGAGTATTTTTAGTTAATATATTTCCTTTTTCTGGTGCTCTTTGCATTATGTTTTCCTCAGCACCTTCATTACCTAAAGATTGAGCAGGTGGCCCATCCATTATAATATTTATCCAAAGAATTTGAATTGGGTTAAACGGAACAGGTAAACTAAGTATTGAAGCAGAAACTATAGTTAAAATAGCTCCAACATTGGTTGAAACTTGGAACTTGACAAAACGTTTAATATTATCGTATATTTTTCTTCCTCCTTTAATAGCTTGAACAATGGTTGCAAAATTATCATCCTGAATAATCATGTCAGAAGATTCTTTGGAAACATCTGTACCACTACCCATAGCTACACCAATAGATGCTTTTTTAAGAGCTGGAGCATCATTTACTCCATCACCAGTCATTGAAACAACATTTTTATGATTTTGAAGAGCTTCAACAATTCTTACCTTTTGTTCTGGATATACCCGAGCATAAACTTGAACATCTTCAACCAAATCCATAAATTCAGTATCATTCATTTTTTCAAGATCAGAACCATTTAAAACTTTTCCATCAGTTAGAATTCCGATTTTTCTAGCAATAGCTGCTGCTGTAGCTTGATGATCCCCAGTGATCATTACTACTTTTATTCCAGCAGTTTTACAAGAGCTTACTGCATCTTTAGCTTCTTGTCTAGGAGGATCCATCATTCCAGCTAGACCTACATAAACAAGATCTTTTTCTATTTCATCAGGATCATCTAAAATATCATTATCAATATCTTTTTTATCTATTTTTTTATAACCAAGAGCTAAGACCCTAAGAGCAGAATTTGTCATTTCACTAATATTATTAGTGATATTTTCCTTAGTTTTAGCATCCATTTCTTCAATAGTTCCATTATTATCTATGTATTTACATTGCCCTAAAATTATTTCTGAAGCACCTTTAGTAAATGCATAAACATCTCCACCATTAGAATCATAATTTGAACTACAATTTATTTCATTATTTTCAATTGATGAATTATTAGAATCTGTTTTTTGATGTATGGTTGTCATTCTTTTTCTTACACTATCCAATGGAATTTCTTTAATACGAGGATATGTTTTTTCAAGATCATACTTTACATAATTATTATCTTCACCATATAACATGACTGCTCCATCAGTAGGATCCCCAATTAACTTTCCATCTTTGATACTAGAGTTATTACATAATGCACATATCTCAAGAGCTTTTTCTTCATTTTCAAACCTAGTATCTCTCACTGTCATTTTATTAAGAGTTAAAGTTCCTGTTTTATCAGTACAAACAACTGTACAAGAACCAAGAGTTTCAACAGCTAAAAGTTTTCTAACAACGGCATTAGATTTAGCCATTTTTTGCATACCTAAAGCAAGAGTAAGAGTAAGTATTGCAGGAAGTCCCTCAGGTACAGCAGCTACAGCTAAAGAAACAGCAGTCATGAAAGTTGAAACAAGATCATGCCCTTGTAAATATTGTAAAGCAAATACAAATACACAAACAACAACGGCTATAAATCCTAATGTTTTACTTAAATTAGCTATTTTTTCTTGTAAAGGAGTTTCAGTATCATCTTCTTGGATCATTTCAGCTATTTTACCAATAGATGTTCCCATACCAACACCAATTACAATACCCGTGCCTCTTCCAGAAATAACATTAGAATCCATATAAGCAAATCTTTTTCTAACGTTTTCATCATGAGAAGATTTATCAATGTTTAAAATAATATCAGGATCATTTGTTTCTCCAATATCACTATTACTATCTTTAAGAATTGGTAATGATTCACCAGTAAGAGAAGATTCATCAATCTTCAAATCTGATGTATCAATCATCATAATATCTGCTGGAACTTTATCTCCTTCTTCAATTACAACAATATCACCAATGGTGAGATCATTGCCAGGAATCCTATCAAATTCCCCATCACGCTTTACAACAGCTTCTGTTGAAACTAAACTCTTTAGTTTTTCCATAGCTTTTTCTGCACGATATTCTTGAATGAAACCAATTACAGCATTCAATATTACTACAATTAAAATAACAATTGAATCTATTACTTCACCCACAAAAAATGCAGCTATTGCAGCTACTATTAAAAGTGCAATTAAAATATCCACAAATTGCATGATAAATAACTTAATATGATGATCCTTTTCATCTTCCATTAATTCATTTTTACCATATTTATCTAGACGATTATTAACCTCTTCTTTGGTTAAACCATCCCCACTAGCCCCATACTTTTGAAAAATCTTTTCTATACTTTTCATTCGATCCCTTAATTCCTATATCAGCTAAAGTCTCAAAAGTTTTAAAATACATCTATTTTCTAAATACATCATAATTTATCAAAATATCACTCATATTAAAAATATCAAGTCATTATTATTTTTAATATATTATTTATATTCTTGAAATTAATGAATTATTGAAATAATTATCTATATTATATATGTATATAAAATTCTTAAAAAATAAATTTACTAATAATTATTTTTTTTATATTTTTTATATGTTTATGTATAAACAAAAATTCTGTATAATTTATTAATATATTTTCCATTTATTTTAATTTATTTTTATAATTTTTATTATAATTTTTTTATAATTATTAGTAAATTATATTGTATATTATAATAAAATTGTATAAAATCATTATATAAAATTATGTATAAATTTTTTAATTTAAAATAAATTTATAAATAATAATTTTATACAATTTTATTAACTTAATTGATTTATATTAATAGATGAATCCAATTTATAAAAAATAAACTAAAATAAACTAAAATAAACTAAAATAAACTAAAATAAACTAAAAT
>NIZT01000007.1 GCA_003315655.1 Candidatus Methanobinarius endosymbioticus | reverse complement strand
TTAAAAGAGGGGATTTATTATGAGCAAAAAATTAGGTAGTGGAAAAGTAATAGATGTACAAAACACCTATGATTTAAAAAATATAGTTATTGATGAAAAATTTTTCACATCTTTATTAAAGGATGAAGAAGATTTAGATACAATTAAAAAAATTGAAAAATTTGATATTAAATTAAACAATGGAAGAATGTTATTTGATTGTGAAATAGATAATCAATCATCCACTGATGAAGGCTGCGTAATCAGAGGATATTTCGTCAAATTCGAATGAAATAAATATGATAAAAATATAGTAAAATTAATTATATTAATATAAAAAAATATTTTTTAAATATTATTAATTAATATACATAATTTAATTATAATATAATTTCTTAAATTTATTTTTATTTTCAATATATAATAATATAATTATTATAGACTAGATTAATATAGACTATTAATTATAAAGCTAGATTATTATAAAATATAATATTGTAGAATATAATAAAAATTAATATTATTTAATGGAAATTATTATCTATAGGTGAAATTATGTCAGAAATAAGCGACAATGTTACTTTTAGAAGAGATTCAGGTGAAAAAATCGAAGTTCTTCAAAAATATGTTGGTTTAAAAGCTAGACAAGAAGGAATATTAACAGTTAACTTTAGAACTCCTCCTGAAAATATAGATGAAATAAAAACATTTTTTACAGGATTCAAAGCTTCTGAATCATTAACATATGATATTGGAGAAACTGGAGAAGTTAAATGTTACTTTAAAGGTATGGCTCCTCTTTTACAACAAACTGATGAAGCAGGATTCGGATATTCATTTTTATCAGTAACCTTACAAGAATTACAAGAAGAATATGACGATGATGAGCTTCCAAGTTGTGGTTGTGGGTAAATAAATAATAGTAAATGAACAAAAATATGGAAAGACAAATAAAAATAATTAAAAATTAATTAAAAATAATTTTCATATAAATTTTCATATATTAATTATTCTTTTTCATTCTTTTTTTATTATTTAAAATTTATAGTTATTTTTTAAAATATTTTTCAAACACATTATATATTTCATCTGTGTCTTCAAATACATGAGTGTGTTTCATATTAGCTATTTTTCGAACACAACCGATGTCTTCTTTGGTTAACTCGAGAACTAAATCATCACCATTTGGAATTTTAGTTACAGTGACTCCTTCTTTAAAATCCACAGGCATTATATGAATAGGTACTCTAGATTTTTGACCCATAATAACTGCATTTGTAATCATAGTATCTCCTATTCTACTTGCAAGTTTAGCTACTGTATTAGAAGTACAGGGTGCAATAAGTAAAAATTCATATTTATGTAATTGAACATCTCCAGATAAAAATGGAGCATTTGAGTTTTTTTCAAAAGAAACGTGTTCAAAATTCTCTTTGATCTTTTTATATAATCCATAAAACTTTAAAACTTGTTTTCCTGCATTTGAAACAAAAACTCTTATATCAATTTGATCTTGATATTTTTCTTGAATATCTATCATTGTTTCATATGTTTTTTCAATCTTTTCTCCAGCTCCAGTGATTCCCCATGCTACTTTTTTAGTTTTCATATATATCCCCATTATTTATATCATTATTTTTATAATCTTATTTTATATGTTAAAGATTATTAATTAATAAATTATTTCTTAAAAATCTTAATTTTTATATGTTAAATTATTATATTAATTATTATGGTTATT
>NIZT01000006.1 GCA_003315655.1 Candidatus Methanobinarius endosymbioticus | reverse complement strand
ATATAATTTTAAAAATTTTTTAGTTTTAGTTTAATTAGTTTTATAAATTTATTATACAATCTATATTTTTATATAAAAATATTTTTTTAATTAATGATAAAAAATTTTGCTTACTGTTAAACATTGATATTGTCATAGAAAATGAATATTGTAATAATATTGTTATAATGATCTAAAAAAGAAAGGATCTATAATCAATGTTAAAAACTATAATATATTATAAAAAATATATGTTTTATTAAAAAATAAATAATGGGAAAAGTAACTAATTTCCCATAAAAAATATAAATTTTTTGTTTTATACTTTGAGTTTCTGCTAGCATAATACTTGATTATAGCTTTTTGTTGATATGATAAGTTTTTGATCAAGAATTTAAGCATGTTTTTACTTTCATTAAAAGTATAACTTGCACGACTACTAGTTTTAACAAAGTAATGTTTATTTGAACCTAACTTAGCACTAATAGACTTAGAAATCTTAACTTTATTGAAATTCTTATAAATAAACTTCTTCTTTAAAGTAGCCTTATCTAAACTTCTAGTATTTATAAAAGTTTTACTAATCAAGTTAATTCTCTTATAGGATTTAATATCTCTCCCCATAATTCTTTGAACACGGAATTTAACACTAGCATTCTGTCCAGGCTTAAGATTCTTAATATAAACTCTCAAAACATTAGTTTTACTATTAAACTCATGAATAATATTAGAAGGTAATTTAAGACCCAACAAACGATATCTCTTACCAAATTTTATAACAAAATACTTAGAACCCAGCTTATTACCTAAATTACTATAAGCATAAGATTTTGCAAAAGTCAAAGTATTTTTCACTCTCTCAGTAGTAAGAGCATTTCTAGTCAAAGTAAGGCCTGGAATACCTGTAATATTAATTGGAGTGTTATTAATCGGAGTAGTATTATTAAGAGCTATAAAATTATTCACTACAGAAAAAGTAGTAGAATTAATAAAAGCTAAATATGTACTATCACTAATAAAAGACACCTGAACACCAAAATTACCATTATGAGTTGGAATATAACTCAAATTCCACTCTCCCAAACTATTAGTAGAAACACTATAAACTACACCATCAATAGTCAAATTAAGCTGAACATTAGCTAATGGATCAACATTTTCATCTTCAGCTATGCCACTAATATTTACAGATTTATCAACAGTACCATTAAGAACAATTATAGTAGAATTAGTTTTTATTAAAGGCATTTTGAGTAAACTTTGTTTTGTGTTTATGTCAAAATCCCTGATTCCATCATAATAACCATTAACAGGTAAGTTATCACCAGAAGATCCTATAACTGTATATGTCGTATTCTCATAACCTTCAATTGATACTATATTTGCAATATTAATCCCATTTACATAAAATATCATGTTTTGTCCTGTAATAGGATTTCCCATATCATCAGTTAATGCAAAATATAATACTATAACAGAACCATTAGTTACATTAACAGTACTATTATTAATGTAAGTCAAATTTAATATACCCATAGAACCATTATTATAAATAATATTACCAAGAATACTTGCAGTATTACTATCCATAGTGTTTCCTAAAAGAGTCATGTTAGAAACATTATTGAAAATTGCACCACCATACTCTTCAGCTTTATTTGTAGTAAAACTATTATTATTTACATTTATAATGACAGTATCATTATTACTCATATAATCAAGGAAAATTCATCCACCATGATATGCAATGTTGTTAATAAAATTATTATATTCTATTATAGAATGATTCCAAGCTACATAGACTGCTCCACCACGATAAGCAGTATTATTGTTAAATGTATAATTAGATATTGTTTTTATCCATGCACTATAAATAGCACCACCATGTCAATAATCACCAGTACCAATATCAACAATCGCAATGTTATTATTGAAAGTAGAATTATATATATAATATGCATCCCTAACAGCACTACAATGACGACCAGTATTATCAATGAAAGTACAATTAGATATCACACCAACAGAAGATATAGCACCATCATAAGCAAAAGGAGCAGTATTATTGTTGAATGTGGAATTAGATATGTTATGAGCATCAAAAATACCACCCCCATAAGACCAGCAAAATTATAATTAAAAGTACAATTAAATATGACACTAGTAGAATATGAAGATATAGCTCCACCCAGGCCATGATTATAATCAGTAGAAGAAGTATAAATAGCTTGATTATTCTCGAAAATACAATTAGATGCATTTACTATTCCATTGATAGCTATGTCATCGTATTCACATATTAATTTTCCAGTAGCTAATGCTGTTTGAGTCCCAGAACCTAATCCAGAGTGAGGAAAAAAAGTTTCTTCAACATTAAAACGAAAACTAGTTTCTAATTGGAAATGATCTTTCTAGCAGAATCTTTTATTTTGATTTGACATTGCTTTTTTTATCTCATTATCTGTTATATTTTTATTGAAATCAATAGTTATTCCTTTTTCTATTTCTTCACATCTCAAATAAAAGCTTGGTTTCTGTATAGTTAAACCTATGCCTCCATCTTGCCTTCCATATGATCCGTTTAAATTAATTAGAGTCATGTGAAGTCTTGATGGAGTTTTGATAATCATAATTATCCTCCTAATGGGATATTTATTTTGTAATCTACTAAATATATTTTCATGTTTTTTTGTAAAAATTATATTTTAATTTTAATTTTATTTTAAATATTTAATTATTAATTTAATAATTAATATAATTATTAATTTAAATTCATTAATTAATAGAATTTATATTTGCTATAAAATTAGAAAATTATAAATAATTTTAATAATAAATTTATT
>NIZT01000005.1 GCA_003315655.1 Candidatus Methanobinarius endosymbioticus | reverse complement strand
ACATAATAACAAATCTGATAATAAACTTAATAATAAATCTATTAATAAAAGCAATGATTTTAAACGAAAAAACAAAAAGAAGATCGTTGGATGGTTTATTTAATCAAAAATATTCCCGCTGTTCAAAAATTAATGCCTTATTTAATGAAAACAAGAGATTCTTCGAGTGTTTATTTTAAGGATTCTTTTGATGCAACTAATTTAGTAAATTTTTTAAATGACAAAAATAAAGAATTAAATAAAATTGATAAGATTGATAATAATTCTATTTTATCTACTTCTGTTTCTAAATATAATTATAATCATTTTTTCATGACAGCTATCACTAGAATAATAGCTTTAAGACTGCATTTAAATAGATTTGTGGCTGGTAAAAAAATTTATCAACGTCATAACATTAAACTTGCATACGTTGTAAAAAAACAATTTAGTGATGAAGGTGAAGAATCTGTTACTATTTCAACTTTTGAAAGAGATTCTAATATAGATGAGGTTTCAAATATCATAAGTCCTACTATTAAAGGAGTTAAAGATAGTAGTGATGATGAACATGGTGATTTTTTAGATACTTTTATCAAATTTCCAGGTTTTATAATAAGTTTTGTTGTAAAACTTATGAATTTCTGTATTGTTATTGGTCATTCTCCTAAATTTTTCAGAAAAATGGATATTATGCAATGTTCTGCTTTTGTATCAAATCTTAGAAGTATAAATTTACCAACAGTTCCACTTCATCATTTGTATGATAGAGGGACTTGTTCTGTTTTTATAACAATTGGAAAAATTAGAAAGGTAGAAAAAAGTGAAAGATATGAGGTGAAAATTTCAATTACTATGGATGAAAAGGTAACTGATGGTTTTTATTTAATTAAAACTTGGAATTTACTTCAAGATATTTTAAATCATCCTGAAAAACTTGATGAGAGATTAGAAGAAGTTCCTATTGATGAATAATGAATTTATTTTAAATAAAAATTTATAATTATTTTTATAATTAATTGTCTAAATCTAAATTATTCATGTAATAATTATCATTAGTTTTAATATTTTCATGTTTTTTATTTTTATATTATTTTTATATTATTTTTCTTTTTAAAATGATATATTTTTGATAAAGAAAAGAATAAAATGATAATTTTATATAGGATTGTGTTAATAGAGTTATTATCTTAAAATGGATTGAGGTTTATATGAAAAACTTAAACGAGTTTATATTAAAACCAGCTGATGATAATTTAAATTATGAGCGGCCTTGGTTAAAGTATTATTCGGAAAATATTCTTCCAAATATTGAATACCCTGAAAAAAGTATGTATCAATGATTGAATTTGTAGTGTATAAAATTCCTAATGCTAATGCATTAGAGTTTATGGGGTTACAATTAACTTATAAATAGCTTTTGAATCTAATTGATTCTTGCGTTCAATCTCTAATTAAATTGGGTATCAAAAAAGGAGATAATGTTACTGTATGTTTGCCTAATATTCCTCAAGCTATTAGTGCTTTTTATGCTATTAATAAAATCGGTGCTGTTTCTAATATGATTCATTCTTTATCAGCTCCTAAAGAAATTGAGTATTATTTAGCTTTAGCTGATAGTAAATTCGTATTACTACTGATTTTGCTTTTACTAATTTTGAAAAGATAAAAAATAATGTAAATCTAAATAATATAATAATATGTGGTGTTCGGGATTATTTGGGACATTTAAAAAAGTGCTGCATACTGGAATTTTTGCTGGAAGAAAAACACCAGAAATACCAAAAAGAGATAACATTATTAAGTGGAAAGATCTTCTTAAAATAGCTATTAATGAAAATATTAAAGAATTTCCAAGTATCAAAAAAGAAGACCCTGCAGCTATTTTATATACTGATGGAACAACTGGTAAACAAAAAGGAGTGGTTCTTTCTAATTTAAACTTTAATGCACTTGCTCTTCAAACAGGATCTCAAGCAGATGTTGAAATTGATGATAAAATGATCTGCATAATGCCATTTTCCATGGATTTGGTCTTGGAGTATCCATGCACACAGCATTATCATTTGGAGGAAATATAATTCTTGTTCCTATTTCAGTGTAGAAGATTTTGCTAAAACTTTTAGTAAACACAAACCAGAATTTGTAGCTGGTGTTCCTACTTTATTTACTGCTTTAACTAGAAGTAAGAAAATAATTAATTCTGATTTTTCTTGATTAAAAGGAGTTTTTTCAGGTGCATATACATTACCTAATGACATTAAAATGCAATTTGAAGATTTTATTGCAGAACGAGGATCTACTGTCACGATAAGAGAAGGTTATGGCTTAACAAAGACAGTTACAGCTAGTTGTTTAACCCCTACAACTGAATATCATTTTAGTAGTATTGGTATACCTTTCCCGGATACTCTTTACAAAATTTGTAAAATTGGGACTCAAAAAACTTGTATTCCTGATTAAAATGGAGAAATTTGTATATCTGGTCCATCAGTCATGATTGAATATTATAAAGAAAAAGAAGAAAGTGATTTAGTTCTCCAAAAACATAATGATGGTCATTTATGGGTTCATACAGGGGATTTAGGAAGTATGGACAAATATGGATTTATCTATTTTAAACAAAGAATTAAACGAATTATTAAAAGTTCTGGATATTCTGTTTTTCCTACTCAAATTGAAAATGTTTTAATTGATCATAAAGCAGCAGATAATTGTTGTGTTATGGGAGTTCCAGATCCTTATCAAATTGAAAAAAATAAGGGCATATATTGTTTTAGAAGAATTGATTATTAGATGTAAGGAATATTCGAGTAAATGAAGTATTCCTCGAGAATTTATATTTAAAAAAGAATTACCTCTTACTAAAGTGGGTAAAATAGCTTATACTGATCTTCAAAAAGAAATCATCACTGAATTAGAAGAAGATGATTCTATTTATTCTGGTGAACTCGTAATTAATGATGATGAAGGTATTCCCTAATTAATCCACTAAACTTTATTTTTATTTTATATTCAAAAACTATTTTTTATTCATTTAATACATATTCGAAGTCCTAAAATGGTATTCCTTGAATTTCTCCATTTTCAAGATGTTCAATTTCATGAGAAACTCCATAAGCTCCAGATCCAGAAAATTTTAAAGGACCATTAAGATGTTTCACAATTATTTTCATATCTTTGGGATTTAATGTAGCTTCTAAAATAAATTCTCCATTAATAACAATAGAATATGTCTTTCAACTAATTCTCTTTCATTTTTATTTCCACATTTTTCCATTCGATATATTTTTCCTTCTTTTGCTAATATATCTGGGTTAACAAACAAACATATTTTTCTAGTGTGTATCCTTCTTTTTTTCTTCATCATATTCAGTTACTTTTTTTACTGACATTAAAATTTTTGAGTTTTTATTTACTCCAATCTCCACCAAAACGTACTGAAAAAAATAAAGGCAAAAATACTTCTTCTGGAAGATCGAGATTTTTAATTATTTCTTTTTCTCTTAATGTAAATGCTAAAATCTTTTTTATATCTTCTTTTTTCAAATAAACACCTTTTAAATTTTATTTTGATAGAAATATTAGTATAACAGGATATAAAATATGGATATGGGTTATGGAGCAATGAAAAATAATATAAAAAAATATAAGGCATTATAAAATACTATAATCTATATAAAGTGATACAAAATAATATAAAGAAATATAATAAAAATAATAAGATAATAATAAAAAATTATATTATTGATATTATTATGATAATCCCAATTATTATTTAGGATCACTTACTTTATAGGCATTATAATTTCAGTTAATAAATCATCTTCTGAAACATCATCAGGGCTGTTGTAGTAATATTCAATAAAATCACCATCTAATTCAAAATTATTTTCTTCAACCCATTTCATTAGTTATCATGAGAAGGCCCCATTTCTTGATAAGCTCCTTTATACATGGTGTAAATAGCTTTTACATATCCATATTTAAATATTTGACATACGGAATATCTCCAGAATATTCTCTGATTTCATTTAAATAATCTTGAATTTTCTCATAGCTTTCACCTATTACTATAGGTAAATTTTCCACATTGATGGTTTTTTTAATTGCTAATACAGGTTGTTTTGCTTTTTTTATAATTTCTATTCTTGATACAAGAGCCATTTTTAATCTCTTTAATTTATTTTTCCTATTTATTTTCAATATTATTATCTATTTCTTATTATTTTTGCATTTATTCTTTTATAATTGCATATTAATGATACTTTTCCAAGTTATGGAAAGTAATATTGTTATATTATTACATTAATTTTCTTATATTTATTAATATTATTTTTTATTATTAAAATTGTCAATAGCATCATCCACAACTTCAAGTACGGATTCACTAAGATCTGGATATTTATCATCTATTGGAATAGGAATATTATCACAATAAACTACTTCAAGGCCTGCTTCAAGAGAATCTTTTGTAGCTACATCTACTGCAGCAGCTTTAAGTTCAGTAAGCATAACATCTGCGTGATTGATATATTTTTCAATATCTGCTTGTAAAAGAGGCCTATTAGATAAATGAGGAGTTGTTCCAACAACTTTACAATCATGATTTTCTTCTAAATGATTTACTAAAACATCTTTTATCTCATCAGGAGCTGTAGTTGCAAATAAAACGTTTTTACCACTTATATCTCCCAATGGTTTAGGTCTAAATACTGTTGAAATAATTTTCGCATCAGGATTAATTTCAGATACAAATTCTTCAATAGCTTTTATCTTTTCTGGAGAACTCATTGGTTCTTCACACATTGTAAGAATTACTAAATCAGCTAAGTTTATTCTAAAAGGTCCAAAAAAGTTTGTTATATTTAAAAGTGGTTGATTAGCTCCTATAAGTGAAATGTGTTTATCTGTTTTAATTGGGGGAATAGCTGCACCACTACCTTCGAATATAATAAATTCAGACTCTAATTTATTAGCTATTTCAGCTCCTTTTTTCATGTTTGTCATGAAAACATCACCCGTCATTCCACCCCCACATCTTCTACAACCTATGGTTATTATCCTACTCATTAAAGCATCTTCCCAATAATCAGAAGCTGCATGAACTCCTTTATCAGATTGTTCCATTAAAAACTGAGGAGTTATTTCCATTTCATCTCCTCTAACTATCTCTGGTTCTTCAGGACCTCCTCTACCCATAGCTACAACACATGGTTCATAATCATTTTCATCTATGAGTCTAGATGTAAAAGTAGATACTGCTGTTTTACCTATTCTTTTTCCAGTTCCAAGTATTTTAAGAGAAGGTTTTTCAGGTATTTCATATTCTGTTAATGGTTGAAATTCAAAATCAGGGCCTCTGTATATTGTATCTTCTGCAATTACTTTTGTGGCTATTTTAAATCTTTTTGAATAATCAAGAACTGGTTCATCACTTAAATCCATAACAACATCAGCATCATATTCTTGAATCATTTCAACAATTAAATCATAGGGAATTTCATTTTCATCTGGTCCAAAATGAACTGGCATTCCCATCATTTTCGCATAGCTTTCTGGATCATCTGTTCTTAATTTTTCATTTCCCCCAATAAAAACCATAGCTACTACATCTACATGTTCTATATTGTTTAATAGTTCAATTGTTGATTTAGTAACTGGGAGATAATGTTCTCCATCCACTAAACACACCATTTTTTCCACATTTTTCATAAAATCACTTTTAATAAGAATATTCTTATTACATAGATTGTATTTTTAATAATATATCATTTTCATTCATTATTTCTAATACTTATTTTTATATAATTATTTTTTTTTATTATTATTTAATTATTAATTTTAATTATTATTTTTAATTATTCTAATAACTTCTATTTTTAATAATAATAATTTTTTTTCTAATTTATTATATTTCTTTTATACAATTAATATTTATTTTCCAATTTATCATTATGAATTAAATTTAAAAATAAATTTATTCAAAAATAAATTAGATATATTTTAGGCATAACTAAATATTTATATACTAGAAGAAAATATGTTAATAATGGTGATGTCAAAACATGAATCATCGTATCACACAATTTGTTCTCAGATTTGTACCTCATAAATAATCCATAATTTATCAACCTCTTATTCCTACAATAACTTAAGGGAAATAAATTCAAATCGGAGGACATTCTCTTTTCTTCTTTTTGAAATATGTTTTGTTTTTAATTCATATTATTATACTTATTCTAAAATTTATTATTCAACGATTTTAATCAATTAATATAAGTTATTCATAATTTTAACGTCATTTTTAAATATTAGGTTATTTTCAAATATTATATGTTTACTAATTCTTAAATTTCAAATGATACTGTTTTTCATGATTATAATTTAGATTTTATCTTGATAATAAATTTCATTTAGGGAAAGACAAATATAAATATTTTAAGTTATATAAATATTATCAAGTAATATAATAGTTATTTGATAATTAAAATTATAATAATTTTAAAAAAATAAATAATAAAATTAAATAATGAGAGTAAATAATAAATTTAACTAATAAATATTATACAAAATAAATATTAATTAAATATTATTAAATAATTAAATTATTATAATGTTAAAATGACATGTATTTTAATCACTTGATAATATATATTTTATTAAAGTTACAAATTATCATGAACTATTAAGATTTATGATGGTGTTAAAATGAAAGCAGATGCAATGAAAATTACAGATGGAGTTTATTGGGTAGGAGTTCATGATTGGGATTTAAGAGATTATCATGGATATTCTTTGGATGGTACAACCTATAATTGTTACTTAGTTTTTGGTAAAGAAAAAACAGCATTAATTGATAATACATATCCTGGATCATCTTCTCAGCTATGGGGAAGAATAGGTGATGCATTTGAAAAAGAAGGAAAAGAGTTGAAAATAGATGTTATTATTCAAAATCACATTGAATTAGATCATAGTGGTTGTTTAACTGAATTTATAAAGAAATTTCCAGATTTTGAATTATATTGTACTTCTAAAGCAGTAACTGGTCTTAAAAAACATTATTCTGCATTTGAAAACTTTGAAATGAATGTAGTTAAAACAGGAGATACTCTAGATCTTGGTGGTAAAAACTTTACATTTCTTGAAGCCCCAATGTTGCACTGGCCTGATAATATGTTTTCTTTTTTAGCTGAAGATGGAATTTTATTTTCTAATGATGTATTTGGTCAACATATCTGTGCAAGTCAAAGATATGATCATGAACTTCCAGAGAATTTTTTAATCAAAAATGCTCAAAAATTTTATGCTAATCTTGTAACACCTTCATCTCCTTTAGTACTTAGAAAACTAGATGAAGTTGTAGATCTAGGTCTTTTAGATAAAATAACAATGATAGCTCCTTCTCATGGGCAAATATGGACAGAACCAATGAAAATCATAGATAAATATAAAGAATGGGCTTCTGGAGAATGTAAAGACAAAGTAACTTTCTTATATGATACAATGCATTATTCTACTAAAAAAATGGCTCATTCAATGATGGAAGGGCTTATGAGTGGAGGAATAGAAGTTAAATCATGCTTCCTTCATACTGATGGGAGAAGTGATGTTGTAACTGATGTTCTTAATAGTAAAGCAGTTTTTATAGGTAGTCCTACTATGATGAATAATCCTTTCCCTAGTTTAGGAGATTTAATGTATTATTTCACCTCTCTTAGCTTCAAAAAGACAGGTTATCAAAGAAAAGCAGTTGTCTTTGGTTCTAAAGGTTGGGGTGGTGGAGCTACTAAAAAACTCACCTCAGATCTTGAAGGAGCAGGTTTTGATGTTATTGCACAATATGATCTCACATATGTTCCTACTGAAGAAGAGCTAGATAAATGCTATGATATTGGAAAAGAAATAGCTAAACAATTAAAAGATGAATAATTATTATCTAATACTATTATCTAGATAATTTATCGGAATATATTCTAATATCCTTTTATTTTTTTTATTTTTAATTTATCTTATTTTTATTTCTCTTTTTTAAGCATGAATTTGCTTTTTTTATTTTTTATATTTATTAATAATTTTTTATTTTATAAAAATTGGTTTATCATGTTATTTTTATAATTTTTTATATTATTATGAAAATTTCTATTTTTCACATCACAATATATAATATTTATTATAAAGTAATAATTAGCTCTAAATATTTGCATGATTGGGTGAGGAGGTGAATATTTATGATATTTATGCAAAAAATTTTTAACTACAACTAGGATTTTGCATTTTTGTCATTGTTTGTGCTATTGATAGGGTTAATGGTGCTGTTATTGATGATGACAGTGGTAATGTCACTATCAATGGGGAAAGTATTATAATTTACGACTTAGATCAGTTAAATATTAGGTATGGTGGAAATGGTACTATTTATTTAAATGATAGGACTTACAATAGTACTGGAAATAATAATATCAATTTATCTAACCGAACTGTTACTATTATAGGTAATAATTCTACAATAATAATGGATTAAATACTAATTGGGTATTCTATGTTGAAGGTGGTCAATTAACTCTTATTAATATAACTCTTTCTAATGGATATTCGAATGGTATTGGTGCTGCTGTTAATAATCATCAAACTGGAATTCTCATCATAAATAATTGTACATTTGCTGATAATAATGGGACTATGATTGTAAAGGATTCTAATTTCATTAATAATAGTGCAGGTCAATATGGTGGAGCTATTTACATTGGAAATGGAAATAATGTTTCTATAAGTAATTCTACTTTCATTAATAATAGTGCAGTTGAATATGGTGGGGCTATAATAGTCGTAGTTGGTAACAATATATTTATCAATAATTCTACCTTTTATAATAATAAAGCACAATATGGTGATGGTGTATTTAATGGAGTATTTACTAACAATATTACTATAATCAACTCAAATTTCATTAACAATTCAGTAACTATTTTTGGTGGTGCAGTTTATAATAATAATGGGAATAAGCTTTCTGTGATAAGCTCTAATTTCATCAATAACTCTGCTGTTGGTAGAGGTGACGTTATGTATAATGCTGCAAAGAGGTAGTATGATTGTTTCACGAAATATCATGAATGGTAATACCGCAGCTTTAGGGGGTAATATGATATTTAATAATGGTCAAATGGGTGTTCTTAATTTAACTTATATAAATAATTCAACTATTGCAAGTAAAGTGGTAACAATATAATATTGTTTGCAAAATTAACTGCTGATATGGGTAATTTAATTACTGGACAAAACATCAGTTTTTATGTAAATGATGTACTAGTTGGAACTGTCAATGTTAATGAAAGTAAAGAAAATATAACTTATATTCCAACTGCTGCAGGACTTTTACCAGTTAATGGGGATTATTCTGGACATACAAATTATACTATCAATATTCAAAATGGTTTATTAAATATAACTAGAACTAATTTTAATTCTAAGGCTATTATGGATGCTAGTAGTAGTGGTTCTGGGATTATGAGGATTAGTGGTGATAATGTTCGATTAGAAAATTTAATTTTTAGGAATATGGATACAAAGATTTTTAGTGGAGCTGTTACATCTAATAGTGTTAATTTAACCATAGTTAATTGAGATTTTATCAATAATAAAGGAATGGTTGGGGTTATACTTTTAAATGATGGTTCTAATAATATCTTGATTCAAGCTTGCACTTTCATTAACAATGGTGCGATTTATTCTAATTCTAACGGTGGGGGTGGGGGAAAAACAGTAGATTCGTACGTTTATAATCTCAGAGTCATTAATTCTATTTTTACAAATAATCAAGCTACTATTAATGGTGGTGCATTATATTTTATGGCTGGAACTAATAATTTAGTTTTTGGATGTAGTTTTAAGGATAATAGTGCTCTTAATGGTGGTGTTATTAGAACAATAACAGCTGGAACAAGATTAAATGTTGTGTCTTTAAATTTTACTAATAATAAAGCTAAAAACAATGGAGGAGCAATATATTCAGTAAATGGATTAAGTATTAGTAATAGTAATCTTGTAGGTAATTCTGCAACTTATAATGGAGGAACAATAGATGTAACTGCTGCAACTTAAATCACAGGATCTAAATTCACCAGCAGCAGTGCAAATTATGGAAGCGTAATATACTCAAACAACAACCTAAATTTAACTAATACAAGTTTTAGTAATAATAAAGCTAAATCATTAAGTTCATCTGTTTCATTTAGAGGAGGGATTGACAATGAAGGAAAAAGCATTGTTGATGTTTCTTTAAATGTTGGTGATAATGTAGCTGATACTATTTATAGCGCTGGATCAGTAATATTAGATAAAAATTATTGTCAAAGAATTTTAAAGTTTTTAATCAAAAAATTTTACTTAATTTTAAAAATAAGAATTATGGTGTTATTACTAATAGTAAAGGTGTGGTGTCATTTTTATAAAGAGACTGGCAGGAAATATTTAGCTATTGTCATTTTAAGGGATGATAATAATGTTCTTGCTAGTGTTTGTAGGGTGAATCTTTTTGTTGATGGTAAGTCTTTTACTTATGTAATTACTAATGAATATGTTAAACCTGTTTTTGATCTTTTTGGTTTAGCTCCTGGTGAACATGTGATTACAGCTCGTAATTCAGATATTGGTAAAAACTATCTTCCTGATGAAAAAAACATGACTGTGAAAATTAAAGGTGAACATTCAACAAATCAGAAATATTTAGCTAAAAATGAATCAAATAAGGGTTTTGCAGCTATGAAAGAAACTGAAATGCCTATACTAGCTATTATTTCAATATTATTAACTAATTTAGGGATAATTATAAGAAAAAACTTTAAATAATCTTTTTAAGTATATTATTTTTATCTTTTTTTATTATTTTTAGCTATTCATCTATTTATTCTGTTTTTTTAATCTTAATAATAAAATCAGTATATTATATATAAAAATATTTATTAAATTATTCTATTAGAAAATTAATGATCTTTTTTGCTAAAGTATTTATATTAGGATTTAAAATATACAATATAATTATAAATTATATATACAATACGATTTGTATTTATATAATATATTAAATTTTTAATAAATTTATTTGGGTGTGCTTTATGAATACTAAAGATAGGATTATGGAAGCTTCATATCAGTTGTTTTTAAAAAAAGGACTTGATAATGTTTCATTAAATGAAATAAAAAAGGTGGCTGATATAACAAGTGGTGGCTTTTATCATTATTTTGAAAGTAAGGAAGAATTAATAGCTGCAGTTGAAAGAAATTACATTTTAAAACATTATTCTGATGCAGTAGCAGCTATTAAAAAAACAGAAGGTAATTTTGTAGAAAAAATAAGAATGATGGTAGCTTATACCATTGGCTTTGATCCTGATTATAAAGAAGTAAAAGATTCTCATAATCAAGTTGATCGAGATATTTATTTTTTATATCTAGATTGTGTTCGTAGAAATGATAAATCTAGTGATGTTTTTATAAACTTTAACTTAGAAATAATTGATATTTATACAGAAATGTTTGATGAATCTAGAAAAAATGGTGAGATAAAATCTGATTATGGTTCTCGTGAGTTAGCTATGTTTTTAACTACTATGGTCAATGGAATTGTTTATTTAGCAGCTATTCTTCCAAATCCTGATTTAAAAAAATTATTTGAAGATAATCTAAATATTGTTTTAGATAAAATCACTGCAAAATAATATTGGAAAAATAATAGCAGAAACTTCATAATAATTAAAATATAAATAATAACTAATAATTGTTATTATTGTTATTATTTATGAGTTACTTTAATCATATAATATTTTGAATTTTAGCTACTATATGGTGCAATTCCTATAAATACAATGTCTAATAACCATATATTTCCTGTTAAAATATTATAGGAATTGATTATTTCTGAATAAGGACTTTTCCCATAGCTAAACTCAACAAAGTTTCAAAAATCATGGTTAAAAATACCCAGACTATACCTATGATTAAATATTGTTTTTGAGTTCCATCTCCTAAAAAAGGAAGTAATGAATAAACAACAATAAAAACCAATAATCTTAATATAATTCCACTTAAGGTAATACATATGCAGACCTATTAATGGAACTATAACAGCATCTCTTAATATACCATTTAAAATTACAAGAGGAATTAGAGTGATCCATATTAACCAAGATTTTAATAAGATTTTTGCTCCTTTTATAATTTCATTAATAATCTTGTTATTATCTTTATAATTTTTATTTCATTCAGTTTTTCATTCGAAAACTAATTCTATTATTGTTTCTTGCTTATTTTCTGGAACTTCTTCACCATTTAAATAAATTATTCATAAGTTATTCCTTTAAACTTTTTATCTAAGTTACCTATTTCTTTAAATAATTTATCATAGGTTTCAACCATATCTTCATAGTTTCCACTATAATGTGTAGTTAGAGCATTATATGGTGGTAAAACAAAAAATTTCATTTCATTTTCACTAGCAATTTCTCTATCTATTGGAAAACTTATTTCAATTTATATATTATTTTCGTCTAATGTTCCTTCAGAACTTATATTTTTATAAGCAACATATGGGTGCCCTTAAATATTAGCTTTTTGATTTTGGATATAATTTCCTAATTTCATAAATGAGGGTCAATAACATTGGTATTTCATCTACTTTAACGTTTTTAGATATGGATATTATATTTTGTTTTTTTTAATAACTTCAATTTTCATATTTTTTTCTCCAAATAAATGATTTAATAGCTATTCATAATTTTATATTCTCATATATTTATTTTTTATTTTTCTATATTTTTTTTATATTTTTATTATATTATCTTCTTTGAAGTTGTGTTATTGTAATTATTTTTTATAATTTTTATTTAATTATTTATATTTAATTTTTCAATTAATATCTTTATTTTTAAAGTATAAGATACTTGCAATAAACCCTATTATTGATACAATGAGGATTAGGCTAATATACAATAAACATGAATAACCAGTTTGATATGTTCCTCCATTTAATAGTAAATAAATTGATGTCCAGGGATACAATGCTCCTATAGATTCATTGACTAATCCAACATTTCCCATAACAAAGATGGTTGCAGCTATTATCGGTGTTATTATTCCTTTTGTCAATACAGATATGGAGAAAAATGGAGATATTATTAAAAACATTAGAATACCTCCGATTATCATTTTAATAAGAAATTCTATCGCAATTGTAGAAGTAAATCCAACTATTCCAAAGCTAAAATGATAAATACCTGCTAAAACAAGCATAGCTCCCCATGAAATTACATTATTGAAATTATTGCAATGAATAATATTAAAAATTTACTTGTAATAAATGATAATTTTGAAATAGGAATTGTCAATATAGTTTTAAGTGTATTTTCTGTATATTCTATGCTAAATAAATATGCTCCCATCATAACACATACAATTAATCCAAATAAAAGCATTGTATGCATCAAACAACTATCAAATATATCAAATAATGTAAAATACATTAGGAATTGTTAATAATGCTTCTACAAATAATGTAACTAACAATAATATATCTGATAATAATATTGGTACATAGATTGAAGATAGTACTAATATTAAAGTTTCAAACAATGAATATAATAACAATAAACAAGGTGGTCTTGTAGAAGCTAAAGATAATGTAGTAGAAGAAAATACATTTATAAACAATGATGTTTCTATTGAAAATAATGGAAATAATACTACTATTAGTAAAAATAAAATTTCTGGTAAAGTTACTTATGGTATAAAATCATCAGGAAGTAAAAATGTTATTAAATATAATACTATATCAAAAATTAGTGGATCTTCAAATATTATTGTTGGAATAAGTGTTAATAATAGTAAAAACAACAACAACAATATATCTAATATAAATAGTATTAATAGGGAAATAACTGGAATTTATTTAATTAACAATTCTATAGATAATGAAATATATGATAACCATATTTCAAACTTTTTAAGAACTGGAACTGGATATGGTGTATATGGAATACATATTGCATCTGGATCTAACAATAATCTTGTTAATAAAAATACTGTTAATAATTTAAAGCATGCTTCTACTGGAATATCTAATGGCAGAGTTGTTGCAAATAGTAATAATAATGTTATAAATGAAAATATTGTTTACGATATATTAAGTATTGGAAATTCTAGAGGATTATATAATTATGCAGCTTCCTACAATAACTTTACCAATAATGTTGTTTATAATGTCCAAGGAGGCTCTGATAGGTCTTATGGTGCTTTAATTAATGGTGGATCTGGAAATGGTAATAATATTGTAGATGGTAATAGCTTTTTAAATATATCTTCTGATAATTCACCAGTATATGTATTATACATATATGCAGGTTCAAATAATCAAATTAAAAATAATATTATTAAAGATTTATCTGGATTAGGAGGTATATGGAATATTTACATGTGGAAATGATAAAACAGAATTTAATAATAATACAGTTTCTGACCTTCAATCACTTTCTAATGTAATGGGGATTTTTAATTCTGGTTCAACAAATATAAAATATACAAATAACATTGTTTCTAATTTATACACTATCAAAAGAGCTATTTATGGAATTAAAAATACTGGATCTTCTTCAAATACTTATATATCAAATAATAATATTTTCAATTCAGCTAGTTCTACAAATGCTTCTTATGGAATATTTAATGATGAAGGAACCTATTTAACAGAACTAATTAACAATAAAATCTATTCTATTAATGGAAAAGAAAGTGTTGGTATATTGAATAATGGTTCTGATATTGCTATAAATAGAAATGCTATTTATGGAACTCTTATTGGAATTATAAACTATATTGACAATATAACCATAGTATCAAACAATATATACAATAATGATATTGAAATTCAAAACTTTGCTAAAAATGTAACTATAAAATCTAACACTATTAATAACAATCGATATGGTATTAAAAATTATAGAAATATTATAAAAATAATCAGTAATACACTTTCCAAAAACAAATATGGAATTTTCAACAAACTAAAAGCTGATAATGTAGAGATAAATAACAATAAATTAACTGGAAATACACTCTATGGGATATATAATCAAGGTCAGAAAGCAAAAATAATAAATCAAAATTCTCTTAATGATAACAATAAAGGCATATATAATACAGGAAATAGGTCTTCAATAACTAAAAATACATTAAATAAGAATAAAATTGGGATCCAAAATACTGGTCATTCTGTATCATTATTAAGTAACACTTTAACTAATAATGTGCAAGGAATTCTTGTTAAATCAAATAAAAATATAATCTCAAATAATATTGTTAATAATAATAAATATGGAGTAATAATATTTGGATATAATAATAATTTAAACAAGAATACATTAAATAAAAAATAATTCTTTTAATGGTGTAGGATTAGGAAGTACTTATGGTGTAAACATTGAATCTAACAATATTACAGATAATAATGGAGATGGAGTTACAAATGCATTCAGTACAGCTAATATTATCAATAATAATATATCTAAAAACAAAGATGAAGAAATCTACAACTTTGAAGGAACTGGGGTTCTCCCATAAAAGACAATGAAATTAATGAAAATGATGGCTCTGGAATATATAATTATGGTGGAGGGACTAATCATATCAAATAACGATATTGCAATATAAAAATTCTGGTATAATAATGATGGGAGGTTGATTTAACCATAGAAAAAAACAATATAAAATCTAATTCTAAAGATAGAATTGTAGATACTGGTTCCTATAATAAAGTAAAAAGTAATAATATTCAAAATAATAAAGGTTCAGGAATAGTAACATATGATTTCAGTGACAACACTCAAATAGAAAATAATGTTATATCTAATAATAGAAATTATGGAATAAAAAGTCAAGGAACTAATATTAAAATCAATTCAAACACTTTTGATAATAGTATTAATGGTTCAATTAACTCAAAAAATAAAATAGCTAGTATAAAAAATAATATTTATTATATTCATCCTAATTACTCCAATATTTATACACAAAAGTTAATTAACACTGGAGGAGATTCTTCCACTTTTATATTTAAAAAAGGAAATTATAATTATAATAATGGCTTAACAATTTCTAATTCAGTTAAATTAATAAGTGAAGGAGCAAAAATTATTGGAAATGGTATAAAAGATAATAAAATTAGAATACATATTTTAGCTAATAATGTTTTAGTTCAAGGTTTCCAAATAGAAAAATTTTCAAAAGCTATATTAAATAATAATATTTCTTCTGTAATAAAAAATAATCAAATTTATAATAATAAACATGGCATTGATAATTCTGTATCTAATGTGAAAATGTTTAATAATTCTATTTCAAAGAATGGATATGGTGTTTTTAATAGAGTAAATGGAATTAAAACAGAGATAAATAATAATAAACTCATTCAGAATGATTATGGAATTTATAATCAAGGTCAAAATGCTATAATAAATCAAAATACTATCTCTAATAATAAAATAGGAATTTTAACTACTGATAAATATACAAATATAAATAAAAATACCATTAACAATAACCAAAGAGGGTTGTATAGTAAAGGAACAGTAGTTTCTATATTAATAATGCTTTTAAGAACAATAAATTTGGATTATTTATCACTGGATCAAAAAACAAAGCTGAAAAAAATACATTAACTAAAAATACAAATGCTATTTACAATAAAGGAAAATCAACTATTTTATTATATAATACTATTTCATCCAGCAAAAATTATGGAATAAAAAATCAAGGAACCTTATTTAAAGCTATGAAAAATAGTATTTTAAAGAATAAATATGGTTTGATTACAATAAAGAAAAAAATATCTTTATTAAAAAATACTGTTAAAAATAACAAGAAAAATTATTATTATTATTTGAAAAAATAAGTATAATATTTTGATAAGAAGAATTTTCAAAAGAAATAAGATTATATATTTTATTTCTTATTTTCATTTTTTATAAATTTATTTGTCAAAATTTTGTAATTATTATTTATTTATAATATATTATTCTATAATAATTTTTTTTAATATATTATTTTACTAATAATGAATAACTTTATATACTATTTTTTACATATTATTGGAATATGTTATTCTTACTTTAGTAATTATATTATTTACTTTTATATAATTTATCAATATAAATTATATTAACAAAGTATTCATTTCATCCCCTTAAAGATAATGAATCTTGATGAGTGAGTAGTTAAAATATTATTCCTTTAAACATTTTTTCTGTTTTTGAAATTTTAATTCATATATTACAATTTAATGAATGTTATTAAATTTAATTTTGTACCGTTAGATTTATATTCATATGAAATTATATTTATTCATTACATTTTGTTTTTAAAAATAGTTGTGATCAAATGATGTTTAAAGATCTAAAATCTTTAGAAGATAATGAAAAAATATTAAAAAATGATATTTTAAAAGTTTTAAAGAAATATGCTAAAAATATTTCTGTTTTTGATATAATGAATTCTACTTCTAGGTTTAGGGATACATGTAAATATGTTCAGGATGAATATAAGGGCCATTTTGATGATATATACGTTAAAAACTTTTACATGCGTATAAAAGATATAAAAATGGATGAAAATAGATATGATGGTCATGTTAATAAAAAGCTATTTTTAAAAGCTATTGATTATTTTCAGAAGCAAGATGAAAAAAGAGAATATGCAGATGATTCTTCTTCTTATAGATTAATATATTATTTGATCTGCATATACACAACTTTTGTTTTAGATGAACCTATTCATCATGAAGGAAGCGTATTCCCAGGTCATGAAAAAGTTAAATATGAAAATAGTGTATATTATTGCCCAGTAAAAGCAAACAATAGTAATAATCCTAAAGCTGTGTGTAGATATTGTATAGCTAAACAAGGATAGTTTTTTAGTTAGATTATTAAATATTTTCATATTTTTATTTTATTCTCTTTTTATAGTTATTTCTTTTTCTTTAATTTTTTACAATTATATATTTTATATTAGACAATGAAAACTTATTTTATCTAAGAAAATTATTTAAACAATTAAATACTATATAATAAGGGAGGGTCGCGAATATATAAAATATAAAGAGTGATATAAATCATGAAAAACCCCAAACAGATACCAAAGATAGAATAAATCAGGCTGCTTTAAAATTATTTTTAAAAAAAGGTTTTGACAAGGTTTTAATGAGTGAAATAAAAAAGAAGTTAATATTACAAGTAGTGGATTTTATCATTATTTTAATAGTAAAGATGATTTGTTAAAAGAAATGGGGATGAAAAATATGTTCTCCACTATTTTGATGATGCAATGAAAAATATTAAAGAAATGGAAGGAACTATTAGAAAAAAATTGGAATTATTATTAGCTTATACTTTAGGTATCAAAATTGACTCAGAAAATTTAAATACTTCAACAGAAGATATGAAAAATACTAAAAACTATTATCTTTTATATTTGGAAAGAGTTCGTCGAAATAATAAACATTTATATGTTTTAGAAAAATTCAACACAGAACTTTTAAATATATATATATATATATATATATATGAATAATTAATTGATAAAGCTAAAGGAGAGGGTGAATTTGATAAAGATATTAATTCAAAAAAAGCAGCTGTTTTTGCAGTATCTCTTCTTAAAGGAATAATTGAATGTTGGTTAGCTAAACCTAACTCTGATTTAAGAAAATTAACTAAGAAAAATTTAAATTTGTTTTTATCAAATTGTGGGCCTAATAATTCAAAGTAAAATTTAAATTATATTGTTATCTAATTGATATATTAATTATTTACTAATTTTAATTATTAATTTTTATAATTTTCTAATTATTTGTTAATTAGTTATTTTTCAAATTCAAAGCCATGATTTTGATATTTTGTTTTGAAAATAAGTCCTTTTTTTCCAATATATTTTTGTGTTGCTTTAAAAGCATTCTTATTTTTTTATCAATAATGTCATAAACAGCTGGTACAAAAGAATTCATACCTACTCCATATACCAAATTCTCTCATAAAATTCATTAAATTTCGAATTTTTTCTTTTTGTAGTTCAACTTCTACTTTTTTAAATCCTAGATTTTGAATTTTATTAATCATGGTTCCAAAAGCTTTTATATTTTTTTCTAAGAGAAATGGAACTAAATTCATAAAAATTAAATGTGAAAGTTGTTCAACATCCTCTTTAGGAACAGGACAATATTTTTGAAATATATTCACTTCTTTTTGACCCATAACGGTATCAGATTCAGGTATGGGTACGATGATATCCCATTCTTCTGGAAAATCATATTTTCCAATTAAATGGGGAAGATTTGTTTTTGAAGCAGATGATGGTAAAAATTCGTTTTTTGAGCTATGGGATGACCATCATCAATGATAAGTCCTTCCAGTATCGAAAGAATAGATTCCTACTCCAGAAGTTCCTCCTCTTTGAAGAATTTTTCCTAATTCTATTCCATTGATAACACCACCACTATAAACAGTGTTATTAATGAAAGTACAGTTAATAACATTTACCAAACCTACAGTAATATCAGAAGTAGGACCAATAGCTCCACCAGAACCAGAATAATATGTTCTTAATGCAGTATTATTGGTAAAAACACAATTTGTAAATATCATAGGATTATTACCTATATTATAAATTGCCCCTCCAACCATAATCTAATGTCACTCCAGAAATAAGGTAGCATTACCATTGATAAATGTTATATTTATGAAATTTACAGTAGTGTTGTTATATATTATGAATATCTACGAGTTTCTGTGCATCAATTATTACTTTTTCTTTAGGCCCGTTTCCTTGTATTGTAATATTTTTACTGATAATAATATTGATATTGTTAGTTCCTTTATACGTTCCTTCAACAAATAATAATGTGTTTTCATTATTATTAACACTATTAAGTCCTTGAATTATTCATCCACCTGCAGTTGTATTGTTAACATTCACTGTAGCTGCAAAAACTCCGTGTAAACTTATAAATGTTAATAAAATAATAGTTAATACAATTAAAGTACTAGTTAAGTTTTTTGTGAATTTTTTTCTTTTCCATTTTCTTTACCACCATTATATTTTAATATACCAAAAAATCTTTTATCATTACATTTTGATTAATTACAGACAATAATTAACATAAGTTAATTTAAATCATAAATTATTGACATTATTAGATTTATTTGAGATATATCAACTAGAAATTATTATTAAATTAGTTATTATATTATCTAGGAACATATATCAAATTATTTGAAATCATTAAAATATAAATAGAGAATGCTAATTAAGTATTCCCTATTTTAGATAGTTAACAATCATGTATTTAAATATATCGAAAAATAACAGACTTTCAAACAAGATGAGACTAAAATCAAAGAATAAATCTAAAAATAAATAAAATAAAGCTAAAAATCAAATATAAATGCTCCCCTCCCCCACTCAATAAAATAAAAATAAAAAAATAATTTATCTCAAAAAAATAATAAAAAATCCAAATAAAAACAAATAATTAAAAAATAATAAAAAACTAAAAATAGAAGATTAATAACAAATAATAAAAATAAATAAAAATAAAAAAAGTTGTAAAATTAAATAATAAAATGTTTAATATATTAAAAAATTATTTAATTCCAAAAACAGTTTTAGCTGTTTTTTCAGTACATTTATTTATAAAATCTATTGATTCTTCTTTTATTTCAGCCAAATTTTCTACCACGAAACTTACATTAGCTGGTTCATTTCTATCTCCTCTTTTAGGAGCTAGATAAGGACTATCTGTTTCAGTTAATATATTTTCTATTGGAATTTCTTTAGCTAATTCTTGATGATGATTTGAATAACAAATCATAGTGGAAAAAGAAGTATAATAACCTTCGTCAATCAATTTTTTAGCTGTTTTTAAGCTACCACTATAGCAATGAAATACTACACTTGGAATATTATCATATTCTTTAACAACGTTATATGCTTTCTTTTCACAATCTCTTGCATGAATAAGTAGAGGTATTTGATTTTCATTAGCTAATTCAATAAATTTAGTAAATATTTCACCTTGTTTAGCTCTTTCTGCTTTATCTTTAACATAAAAATAATCCATTCCTACCTCACCAATAGCTAAAATATCATTAATATGATCTTCAATATAGCTAATAGTTTTATCTAAATCTTCATCACTTATATTTGCAGAGTTTATATGATGAAAACCAAATGTAGGATATATGAAATCAGAATATTCTTTTGAAAGATCTAAAGCTCTCTTATTTCCTTCAAGACTAGTTCCAGAATTTATAATAGCTGTAAGTTTATCTTTAGCTCTTTTTATTGTTTCTTCCCTATCTTCATCAAATGGTTCAAAATCAACATGACAATGTGTATCAATCATTTTAAACACCATACCTTCTTTCTCTTTGTTGATAATCTCGAATAACTCTTAAAAAATCAACTTTTCTTAGTTCTGGCCATAAACTATCACAGAAATACAGTTCAGAATATGATGATTGCCATAAAAGAAATCCGCTAAGACGTTCTTCACCACTAGTACGTATGATTAAGTTAGGATCTTCAAGTCCTGCAGTATATAAATTATCACTAACTAAATTCTCATCTATTTCATCTACAGAAATTTTTCCATCTTCAACTTCTTTAGCTATCTTTTTAATTGCATCCACTATTTCTAAACGACCATCATAACCAATAGCTAAATTGAAAAGTTTTTTATTATAATGAGAAGTAGATTCTTCTGCTTCTAAAATTGCTTCTCTTACACTACTTGGTAGAAGATCTAATCTTCCCACAACTTTAACTTTTACTTCATTTCTATGTATTTTTTCATGAGAAACGATTCTTTTAAAATTTTTTACAAATAAATTCATCAAACCTTCAACTTCTTCCTGAGGTCTATTAAAATTTTCTGTAGAAAAAGCATAAGCTGTTACTATTTCAATACCTAAATCAATACTCCAATCAAGAACTTTTTCTAAGGTATCTACCCCAATTTCATGACCTTTTATAACATTGATATTCCCTTGTACTCTTGAATATCTCCTATTTCCATCCATGATAATAGCTATATGTTTAGGCATACTATTAGGATCCAATCCTCGTGAAATATACCATTCATAAAGTTGATAAATTGGTTTCATTAATTCCATACTTTCTTCCTTAAATAAATTAGCTGTAATAGTGAAATATTATAGTATATTAATAATTATAGCATGTTTTTATTAATTATTGTATATTGTTATTATATTATTATATTTTTATATATCCTTATTATATTATCCTATTTACAAAAATATTATAATAAAAATATTATTTAATACCATATTATAATAAATATTGTTTATGATAACTATTAATATTAATTATTAGTTTATATAAAAAAATATTGAATAATATATACTAAAAATATAAAAATATAATTTATTTAATTAATAATCATTAAATAAATAATGTCATCCCTAATAATCTCAACATATATTAATTATGTTAACCATCATATATAATTATTTATTTGACAATTGAGAAAAAAATAACAATATACTATTTTAATCAATAAAAAATGAGTCAAAATAAATAAAATAATAATTAAGCAAATGTGTTAACAGAATAGGTGAAATTAATTTATTAAAATAAGTAAATATTCATTAATGCGTTTATTATTAGTATTATTATTAGTTTTTTAAGTCTTAATTACTTTTATTTTATATAAAATTATTTTAGAAATTTTCATTAAGATTTTTAATAGCTAATTTTTGAGCAAAATTTAAAGATCTAATATATCCTTCTTTACTTTGATCTCGACTAGTATCAATGAAAATTTTTTTAGTTCCAAATGCAATTGCACCATTACTTTCCCAAGAATTTAATAAAACAAGAGTTCTAAATATTATATTTCCAATTATTCCATCAGGAGCAATGATTATATTATTTTTTTCCATTATAGCTTTTTCCAATAAGATATAATAATTTTTTACAGAAAAATTTATAGAATCAATATTTTTTATAGAATTTTTAGTCATTGATTCTGAAGAATCATTAATTGTATCTAATGAACTATAAAAAACTTCATTGATCAAATTTACTAAATTATCACTACCTTTAATTGATTTATCAATGGTTGAACTCCTACCAAGATCTTCTTTTCTTCCACCAGCTAAAATTGCTATTTTAGGAGTTTTTTTCATATCTAAAAGAAATTTAGAACATTGAATAACTATATCTAATTTTTCATCAATATTGTTTCCTTCATCAATACCAACAGGTCCTAATAAGAATCCATCTAATTTAGAATCAGATATATGACTATTTTTAGCATTATCCTTAGAATTATTTTTAGTATAATTTTGATTAATTTTTTTAAAATTAATAAAACTCATTCTGTTTATAGGTTGTTGAGTAGAATTACTATTTAAATTTTTAATTTCTTTTATTAAATTCGAAGATTTTAAAGATCCTCTAACAATTGTATCAACACTATCATCTTCAAATGCAGAAATTAATTCTTTTTCAGAAAAAACAATATTTATTTTAAGATTTTCATTATTTTCTAGTGTTTTAGCTGCTTTTAAAACATTTTTATTTTCACCACAGCCTATAACAAGATTTACCATAATATTATTTATTTATTTTATTATTTTTATATTTTTAGAAATTTAAAAGCTTGAAAATTTTCGATTATAATTTTGAATATAAATTTTTTAAAATACATATTTTAATCATATTTTTAAAAAATATATTTGTAATGTATAAAAATCAATATAAACTTCAAAATTTAATATAATTTCAATGATAGAACAATATTATTACTATAATACTAACAACAGAACTAGTTAATAATATATGGAAATAATAACAAATTAACTAATAAGAATAGAAAAGATTATATTTAATGAAAAACATATTGTTTATAGAATAAGTGAAAGATCATTATTAATAATTATAAATAGTTATTAGTGATTTACTTGTTCATCATATAATGACTTTTTAAGATAGTTTATTTTTAAAAATAGTGGGAAAAATATGTTATTTATCCTATAACTAACAATTTTGATTGTAAATAGAGTTTGTTAATTTTAAATATAATAAAAATACATAATATCATTTTAAAATTAATAATATAACTCATGCTAAAAAATTGTAGCTAAAAAATTAAAAATAAAAAAATAAAAAAGAAATAAAAAATAAAAAGCAATTTTTAAATTCACGATTTTGGAAGGGGTAAAACATGGAAAAGAAAAATAAACTTATTATTGCAATTATGATTGTAGCTGCAGTAGGGATGTTAGCTATTGTTTGGGGAACTTTTTTAACAGGTCCAGATTTAACTCAAGGCGATAGAATGATTTTAGTTCTAGCTGTTGATGAAACTGAAGAAAGACCAGGTCTGGGTGCTGTGGATATGGCATTTGTTGTTCATATGAAGAATGGAAATATAGCTAAATACAGCCCAATATATCCTGGAGGTTTAAGACATCCTTCAGAGCCTGAACCTGCTGAAGCAGGAGGCGGAGGTAAATTATTACTTCACGATTCATTATGGTATGAAGATACAGAAAAAGGTATGAAACATGCAAAAGAGATTGTTGAAGCAAAAGTTAACGTGAACATAGATGGTGTAGTAGCTGTTAACACTAAAGGATTAAATGCTGTTATAAGTTCTGCTGGCCCTGTTAAAATTAATGGAACAGAAACTAAGATTAGTGCATTAGACCTTGTAAGAGAAAACGATCAATTACATGGTGGAGGTATGACCAGAGGAGAAGGAGTTATGGCATTAGCTAAAGCTCTTTCACAAGCAGCTAATAATGAAGGTATACGTAATAAAATGGTTCAAACAGCTTTAGACCAATATTCCAAAGGAAACATACTAATGATTCCACAAGGTTCATTTACTAGTTTAATGGCTTCTAAAAGTTTAGGATCTCTCCTATAATCATTAAAATAAATATAAAATAAAATAAAGACAAATAATAAATTAAAATTATTAGGCTAAATTTTAACTTATTTAGCCTAAAATTATATTTTATAATTTTTTAAATATTGTTTTTAAATTAAATTTCAATATTATTTTTTTAAATGTTATTCCTAAAGAGAAGATTATTAACTACTATTTTATTATATTATATATTTATTCTACTAATTTTTATTCAATAATCTCCTATTTTTCTATAATCTCTATTTTATTCAATTAATCTTTATTTTAGATTAAATTTAATTTTTTGAATTAAACTTCTTCCATTTATTATTATCATAAATAATTACTATTATTATTTATTACTATTATTACTATACTAATTGATATCTATTTAAAAAATAATAAAATAAAAATAAAAATTATTAGTATAATTGTATAAAAAAGTTATATAATTGTAAATAAATTTATACAAAATATAGAAAATTAAAAAAATTAAAAAAATAAGAAAAGAATAAAATATAATAATAAACTAAAATAATAAAAATATAGTTAATTAGAATAAAAAAATAAATTCAAATTATTTCCAAGCTATTTTAAGAGCCTCTTCAATAGAATTTCCTAATTTATCTAAGTCGTCATAACTATGAGAAGAAGATATAAAATTACATTCAAATTGACTTGGAGGAATATAAATACCTCTATTTAACAATTCATGAAAATAAACTGAAAATTTATCAACATCAGATTTTTTAGCTAATTCATAATTAGTAACTTTTTCTGGGTTAAAATATATTTGAAACATTGAAGATAATCCAACAGGTTGAATATTTAAATCTAATTCTTCTACAGTATCCCCAATCTGATTTCTCAAATAATCTCCTTTCTTATTTAAATTATTGTAAAATTCTGAATCTAATTGATTTAAAGTGGATATACTCCCTTGAACAGAAACAGGATTTCCATTAAAAGTTCCAGCTTGATAAACATTTCCTTGAGGAGCTAACATTTTCATTAACTCTTTTTTCCCTGCAAGAGCACCCATCGGAAACCCACCACCAATAATTTTTCCTAAGGTAACAATATCAGGAGTAACAGAATAATAAGTTTGAGCTCCCCCTTTTGAAAGTCTGAAACCAGTAATAATTTCATCAAATATGAGAATTATATCATTTTCTTCTGTAATTTCTCTTAAAAATTCTAAATATCCTTTATTTGGTTCTACACAACCAATGTTAGCCATTACTGGCTCTACAATAATAGCAGCAATATTTTCTTTTTCTTCTGAAACTAATTTCAAAAGAGCATCCTCATTATTAAAAGGACAGCTCAGAGTATTTTTTGTAGTGTCTTTAGGAATTCCAAGAGAATCAGGCAGTGTTGCAGCTCCAGAACCTGATTTTACCAGAACATAATCATGAGCTCCATGATAGCTACCTTCAAATTTAACTATTTTATCTTTTCCAGTAAAACCACGTGCTAATCTTATAGCACTCATAGTTGCTTCAGTTCCTGAATTTGTAAATCTAATCATTTTAGCACAAGGAATCCTTTCAATAATCATTTTAGCTAATTTTATCTCATTTCCAGTAGGTGCACCATATGTAGTACCTATTTTTAATTGATTACAAACATCTTCCACAACATTAGAATTACCATGCCCCAATATCAAGGGACCATATCCTAAACAATAATCAATATATTTATTTCCATCAACATCCCATAAATTAGGACCATATCCTTTTTCAATGAATACTGGATAAGGTTTAAATGAACGTACTGGAGAATTGACCCCTCCAGGTAAGTATTTTTTAGATTCATTGAATAATTTTTTAGAATTCATAATATCTAACCAAATTAAGATTATTTTTTATAAAATAAATGTCATTTATATTCATTGATATAGTTAAAATATCTATTAATATTTTTATCACTTACTTTTCATAGTTTGAATCAAAGAATTAACACAAGCTACAGCTACAGGAGTTCCTCCTTTTGGACCTTTAATAATAATATTCGGAATTTTGCTATTTTTCAAAGCTTCTTTTGAGTCAGCAGCACCAACAAATCCAACTGGAACACCAACAATAAAAGCAAGATCTATTTCATTATTTTCATATAATTTTATAGCTTCATAAAGAGCTGTCGGAGCATTTCCAACAACAATTATTCCTTTAAAATCATTTTTAGCTGCAAATTGTATAGCTGCTGCAGCTCTTGTTATTTTTTGATTCTTAGCTATTTCAATTACATCTGGATTTTTTATATAACATTCAACAACACCATCATATTGAGTAATTCCATATTTAACCATATTAATATCAGTTAATAAAGTTTTATTATTTTTTAAAGCCTTTAAGTTATTATCAACAAAGTTAGAACTAATTGAAACTAATTTAGCATATTCGGAATCTGCAGTAGAATGAACAATTCTTTCCACAATATCTTGTTCTTCTTTAGAAAGAGCTTTACTATCATCTTTTATCAAAGATATAACTATTTCTCTACTTTTATTAGCTATATCATGACCTTGTTTAGTTGATGCACCCATAAACATTTTATCACCCATAATTTCACTTAAAATACCATTTTAAATATTAAAAATAATCAGAAGTAATTAAAGATTATTAAAAAATAGTTTAAAATATTTAAATTATATTAATATAGATTAAATAATTTAAAATAAATTAAAATAAATTTAAATAAAATTTATTCGATTCTATTTAATTATTTTTTATTTTTGTTTTATAGGAAGTAATCCTTTTTTTCAAATATTTTTTAGCAGCCATTATTCCTTTTATAGATGCTGGAAACCCTGCATATGCAGACATTTGCATTATAACTTCAATGATCTCACTAGGACTATTATCCACATTTAAAGCAGCATTAATATGATTTTGTAATTGAGATTTAGCATTTCCCATGGAAGTAAGTGCAGCTACAGTCGCTAATTCTCTTGTTTTTAAATCTAGGCCTTCTCTAGTATATATCTCAGAATAAGGAAATTCAACCACAAATTTACCCAACTCTGCTGTTACATCCTCTAATTCATTGAATAAATCTTCAATTGCATTATTATTAATTTGTTTAAGTACATTCATTCCTTTTTTATATCTAGCTTCACAATTTTTATTTTCCATTAGATCACCAGAATATCAAAATAATAAGAATAAAATAAATTTGTGTATAACTCTATTATTAAATTATAAATCTATTATAAATAATATATTAACATTAATAAATTATAAATTAATTATATTAATTATTTAATTTAATATTATATTATTAATATAATAAATTATTCTATATCCCAATATAATAAATAACAACAATAAGTAAAAATTATTTTCAAATATAATATAATAATATAGAACAATTTTATAATATCTTCTTATTAAAAAACTAAAAAATGAGTGAGACAAACGAAATTCAATTAAATATGATGATCATAATGAAACCTTATGTAATACTAAATGCAGCTATGACCCTTGATGGAAAAATAGCTACAAAAACTGGAAGTTTGGAAATATCTGGTAAAGAAGATCTGAAAAGAGTTCATGAACTTCGAAAAGAGGTTGATGGAATAATGGTAGGTATAAACACAGTTCTTGTAGATGACCCGAGATTAACTGTACATAAAATACCTTCAATAAAATCAGATAACCCTATTAGGATTGTTGTAGACAATCAAGGAAGAATCCCTCTCAAATCCAGAATATTGAATGATGATGCTCAAACCATAATAACAACTTCTAATAAGGTAAAAAAAGACAAAAAATCTCTTGAACACTGCAAAAAACTTAGTAAAAAAGCTAATATATTTCATTCGAAAGAATCATCAGTTAACTTAAAAGAATTGATGAACTATCTCTACTCAAAAAATATTAAGACCCTAATGTTAGAAGGAGGATCTACTTTAAACTTTTCTATGATAAAAGAAAACTTAATTGATGAAATAAGAGTATGTATAGCTCCAATAGTTGTTGGAGGTAAATATGCTAAAACTCTGTTTGATGGAGAAGGTTTTGATTTTATGAATGAAGCTATTAACCTTGAATTAAAAAATAGCTACCAATTAGGAAAGGATTTAATACTTGAGTATAAAGTTCTGTAATTATAATCTAAAAAAAGAGATTATAAGCTTATTTTATTATATAAAACTTTATAAGCTATTAACTTTAATAGTAAATATGTGCTTAAATAATATGTTAAATAATAAAATTTAATCTAAAAATTTTAAAACATTTAATTATTAAAAAAAATATAATTTAAAATTATTAAATAAAAATATTATAAAATTAATAATTATAAAATTAAAAAACGTGTGAATTGATAATTGAGTAATTAATATATAAGCAATTTATAGATAATCTTAATCAAATAGCTAGTATAGTAACTATTTTATTATTTGAAATATTGGCTTATTATAACTTGAAAGATTATTCGACTATTTTTAACATATTTAATCAAATTATTAAATTTTAATTAATATTTAATATAATTATAATAAATTTAAAAATTTAACAAATTATATTAAAAATTCTAATTAAAAAATCTATTAAATCAGATATTCTTTGGAACGAGGTGAGAGGATTAAAATTAATAAAAAAGCCCTTATCTTGATTACATTTTGTGTATTCTTTATCGGGAATAAGTGGAAGCTATGTTAATGAGATAAATGGCAATAATTCAAATATTGATGAAAAATAATCCAAATGGAGATATTGCTTCTAATACTAATCTGAATAATATAAATAATAAAACAAACACTGATACTAGCAATGACAAAAATAATAATAATAATAATAAAATTAACGATAAAACTAGTATAAAAGGTAATGCTGCTGGTGGAGAGCCTACAAAATTGACACAAAGTCAAATACTATAAGCATCTAAATCCATAAATAGCTATGTAAAAAGAATAAAAAATTACCTAATTTTCTAACTATTGCAGGATATAAATTTTCAATCCAGAATATATGTATATTTTGAGCAAAGCTATATATTATAAATATAACAAGAAAAATACTGCAGTAACCATTAAATATAATATTAATAATCCTTCAAAACCAACAGGAGTTAATATAAAAGGTAAACTAACAAAGGCACAATATTATAGCTATTCTAAATATATTATAAAATACATAGATAAATATAATAAAGCTCCTAATTCTGTTAAAACAAAATAGGGAATATGCAATATCAAACTATAATTCATATGCTTAACAATGTGTATTATATACTGCTTCAACAAAAAAGGAGTTATACCAAAAAACAGCCATAAATATAGCAAAAAAACATAATCTAAATAAAGTATTACCGAAACATACTAAAACTTCTTCAGCTATCAGACCTATTACTGGTGTTCAAAATAGTAATGGAAGAATGAATCAAGATGATGTTAAAGATGCTGCTGCTAGAGTAAATGCATATGTTAATCAGAAATATGTATTGCCTAATTATGTAGAAATACTCATGGCAAAATTTTTATATCTATTAAATATTACAATTACAATAACCAATAGTGGTTCAACAGCTGGAATAAATTTAATAACTGTTAATAATCCAAATAAACCCGTAGGAAGTTCAATTAATGGCAAATTATCAAAATCAACTTATTTAGCTCTTGCAAAAAATGTTACAAACCTTATAAAAACTAATAAACAAGCATCTAATTATGCAAAATCTCCTATTAGAAACATGCAATTCCAAACATTAGTTTCTGAATTTTCTAAACTAGTTGAATCTGTATCTCAAAATAAAAATTTACCTAATTCAGTGACTATTAATGTGAAATCCAATGATCCAATTAATTCTGGAGGTATTAACGAAGGTAGCTCATCTCAAACTACAGTTTTAAATGATCAATATAATGTAGAATCATTAACACAATATTTAAAAGCTACGAAAAATTGTCAAGTGACAAATTCTGTTATACGATCATTGGCAACAAGTATAACTAGAAATTGTAATACAGATAGAGAAAAAGCATCTGCTATATATAATTGGATGCAAAAGAATGTAGATTACAGTTTCTATTATGATACTAGAAAAGGAGCTGTTGGAACTTATAATGCTAAAACTGGAAATTGTGTAGATCAAGCACATTTATCTATAGCTTTCTACAGAGCAGGAGGACTAGCAGCAAGATATGTTCATGGACAATGTAAATTTTCTAGTGGAAATGTGTATGGACATGTTTTGGTATAAGTTTTAATAGAAGATACTTGGACAGTATCTGATACTACAAGTTCAAAAAATAGTTTGGAATCAGTTAATAATTGGAATTCTAATACATACGCTCTCAAATCAGGTGAAATTACAGAAATTAGTTTCTAAACTTTACCTTATTATTTTTTTAAGATTTATTTAATTATTAATATAATATTAAACAGAATATTACTTTTTAAAAATATTTTAAACTTAATTATAAACTTATTTTATTTAAATTTATTTAAATTTAAAACATTTCTATTACTATATAAATTGTTAAAAAAATTTAAATATGAAATATAAATAATTAAATTAGTAAAATAGAAATTATTTCAATAAAAATAGTTTAAACAATGAATATTTTAGTATAAATTGTTTGTTTTAGATATATTAGATATAATTTAAATTATAATATCTAATAATAATTTAAAAAAATTCAAATTAGCAATTAACATTATTGTTGTTTTTATTAAGAATGAATACTAACTAAATATTTATATATCCAAAATGGAAGATAAAAACAAACACTCTTTTTTAATAAATTTACCTACAAAATAGTATGTAATAGAAAAATAAGCCTCAAAAAAGGAAAAAACAATAGTTTTATATTGTTTGAATGATAAAACTAAATGATGCTTACTTTTAGAGCCAAATTATAATAAATTTTTAGAAAATCTAAAAATAATTTATAATTTAATAAATTCTTTAAGTGAGTAATTGGAGGTAAAAAAATATCGAGTAGAGTGAAAATACTGTTTGCATTTATTATACTTCTTGTTGTAGCAAACGGAGGTTTAATTTACGCCGATAGTGATAATGACACAACCGAAAATCTTTTTACACTAAGTGCGGGTGATTTGCCCGAAGATTCAATAAATACAACTAACAATTCCGACGGAAGTATTATTAATATAACTAATGAAAATATTAATGAAAATCAAAACAATACCGAATCTTCAACAAGTGATTCAATAGATTCATATTCAGAAATAACAAATACTAATAATAATTCAAACTACAATAGTAGTGAAAATGAAAATCCAAGTGAAAACATTTCTGATGAAAAAAACCAAATAGGTAAAAATGTTTCAGTAACTGATCCAGTTAACTCAAACATTACAAAAGCTGAGAGTAGTTCTAATGAAAATCCTTTAACTACACTTTTTGCTGCTGGAAGTTCAACATTGAAATTTACTAGTAAAGACATCATTTCTGCAGTTAGTAAATTGAAAAAATATGTTGAAAAATATAGTAAACTCCGAGCTTATTTAATTCTCTCTAGTAGTAAAATATATATGAGTGACTTTTTATATTTACTCTCAAAATCAATTGTAAATATGAATAGTGGAAATAGTAATTTTGATGTGACCATGGGAAATTATAAAGATCCAAATTATCCTAACGGAGGCATAACAAATGGTAATTTCTATAAAGCCAATTATGTTGATCTAGCAAAAAGAATTATTTCATTCATGGACACTAATAAACAAGCTCCAAACTATGGAAGCTCAACTTTAGGAAATATACAATTCCAAAACATAATATATGGATTTGCTAAAATAGTTAACTACTTTGATTTAAATAAAGCTATGCCTAATTACGTTTCTTTCAAGAAAACAATTTCTACTAAATTAAATAATGTAATTCCAAATTACAATGGTAACAAGGGATTAACAATTAGTAGAAATAGCAGAGGATGTTCAATTTCTGCTGTAAGTTTAGCTAATATAAAAGATGCAGGAGCTAGAGTAGAAGCATTTGCAAAAGCAAATGGTGTTTTACCTAACTATGTTACTATTGCTGGAAAGCGATATTCAATGACTGAATTTTTATATTTAGCATCAACTGCTATTGTGAATATAAATAAAGGTATTGATAGTGACATTATAGCTAAAACCTTTAAAAACCCTTCAAAACCAAGTGGAAGCTCAATTAATGGAGATATTTATAAAAGTGATTTTATAAATTTAGCTTCAAGAGTTTTTAGTTATATGCTTAATAATGGTCAAGCTCCAAACTATGCAAGTTCACCGCTAGGGAACATGCAATTCCAAACCTTAGTATTAAGTTTGTCAAAAATCCTTGAATTTGCAAATAGTGAAGGAAAATTACCAAATTATTTAACCTTGAGTATAAATAGTAATGATAAGATTAATGGAGAAACTGGTAGTTCTAATAGGTCCAATGAATATAGCGGTGTAAATAACTCTACCAGTAGTAATAGTAGTTTAGCAGCATATTTAAAAGCTACAAAAAATTGTAAAGTGACTAATGCTAATATTCAATCATTATCAAAACAATTAACATCTGGATTAACAACAGATTTAGCTAAAACAACTGCAATATTCAACTATGTAAGAGATAAAATTTCTTATTACTTCTATTATAACACAGCAAAAGGTGCTGTAGGAACATTAACTACAAAATCAGGAAACTGTGTTGATCAAACCCATTTACTTAATGCTCTTTTAAGAGTAAGTGGAATAGCTGCAAGATATGTTAACGGTAAAGCTACATTTAGTAGTGGAATCAGATATGGACATGTCTGGGCAGAAGTATACATTAATGGAAAATGGGTTATTGCTGATACCACAAGTGTTAAAAATACATTAGGTACTATAAAGAATTGGAATAGAAACACTGCTTCAGTATACGGAAGATATGCTGAAATAACTTTCTAAGGTTTTTAAATAATCTAAAAAAAGATTTTCAATTAACTAAACAATTAAGAGGATTTATTCCTCATGATTTATTTTTTTATTTTTTTCAATATTATTTTATTAAATTATTTTTATTAATAAATTTTATTAACATAATTTTCTAATTATAATGATTTTTTTATATTTTTAGAACTTTAATTTTATGTATACTTTTTTATACAAATATGTAATTATTTCTTAATCTTTATTTTTATTTCATTTTACTACTTTTATTATTTAAATTATATTCTAAATTAAATAAATAATAATTGAAATAGAAAAAATATATGAAAATAAAATAAAAATGAAGTAAAAAATAGTAAAGAATATTAAAATATAGTAAAATATAATAAAAGAAACGAAAAAATAAATTATATATTGATGAAGCATTAGTTGATTATAAAATAAATAATATTAAATTAAATTTAAATTAAATTTCTCTTTTTAAGAACTTTCCAAGGATTATCAAGTAATGCAGTTAATACTTGTCTTTCATTAAGTCCCGCACCTAAACCAATAGATTTAGCTTTTTCAAAAGTTATTAAATCACTAGGTGAATGAGCATCAGTATCAATAAGAAGATCTGCGCCAACTTCATTAGCTATTTTAGTTACATGACCATTAGCTAAACTATGGCCCTTTCTAGCACTAATTTCGAGAAATATATTATTATTTTTAGCTATTTTAGCTGTTTCAATAGTTATGAGACCAGGATGAGCTAATATATCAACATTTTTAGAATTTACAGCAGCTAAATTAGTTCCTTCAATAACTGGTTCAGCTAAAGTTTCACCATGAACTACTATTATATCAACCCCAAAATCCCTAGCTTTTATAGCTAATTTATCAATAATTTCAATAGGAACGTGAGTTATTTCAGCACCAACAACAACATTAATATCCCAATTACTATTAATGTCATCTATTGCACCTACAAGTTTAGAAACAGAGCTAACATTAGAAGAATCAATATGGTCAGTTATAGCGATTGTATCATGATTTAAAACAGAAGCACGTCTTGCTAATTCTGAAGGTAATAATTCACCATCACTGAATAAACTATGCATGTGTAAATCTATTCTTTTATTCAAAAAAATGTCTCCTGAAATTTTTATTATAAATATAAATTTTATTTAAATGTTTTTTATAAAATAATATAATTGTTGTTTAAATGTTATTTTTATCTAATTTTTTAAATAATCGATATAAAATTATAAATAGATAAATTTAATAATCAAATATATACTTAATTTGAATATGTTAATTAGATATATAATTTTATTGATAAATATAGTTTATTAAAATATTATAAAACATTATTAAATTATAGTATAATAAATATATTATAATATGTTATATAACAAAATTATAAGATTATACCATGGAAAAATAAATAACTAAACAATATCAAAAGTGAAAATAATGAGTGTTTCTGTTTTTATACCTAGTCATATAACAGGATTTTTTAGTATAAAAAATGATAAAAATCCTCTGAAAAAAGGTTCTTGTGGAACAGGAGTCTTAATTGATAAAGGAGTCACAACACAAGTTAAATCTACAAATAATAAAAATAAGAAGAATAATGAAAGTACAAATAATTTCATAAATATCTTTATAAATGGTCAAAAAGATACGAAAAACGAAAAAATAACTCTTAAAACTATTCAAATTATAGAAAAACAACTAAAATTAAAAATTGAAGAAGGAATTAGGATAGAACATTATATAGATGTTCCGATTGGGGCAGGATTTGGAACCTCAGCTTCTTGTGCTTTAGGAACTGCTATTGGAATTTCAAAATATTTTAATTTAAATATATCTAAAACACAAATGGAACAAATAGCTCATTTAGCAGAAATTTCATTAGGAAGTGGTTTAGGAGATATACTTTCTCAAACATCTAAAGGAGTTGTGATTAGAGAATTTCCAGGAGCTCCAGGAATTGGAAAAACAAAAGAAATAACGAAGCTTAATTCATATTATAAATCTCCAAACACAAAGGAAAATAATATTGAAGACAATATATTTGAAGATCTAAGAGTCATAACAAAAACTTTTGGTGAAATAGATACTTCTAGTATAATCCAAAATCCTAAACATCAAAGTATGATTAATAAAATAGGATTAATTATGCAAAAAAAGATAATAGATTCTCCAACTATAGAAAATTTCTTAGACTATTCATATGAATTTGCAATTAAAACCAATTTAATGAGTAAACAATTATTAAATACAATAAATGATTTAAACAATTATTCTATAAAAGCTTCTATGGCAATGCTTGGAAATACTATATTTGCCATTACAAATAAAGAAAATCTAGAAAATATAAGAAATATAGAAAGTATAGAAAATATAAAAAATGTTGAAAATAATAATACTATTAATAATTTCTATGATTTTGAAATATATAAAATACATCATCATGGAAGAAGAATCTATTAATGAAATTATAGTTTTTTATATTTGACAAAAATGACATAATATTATGCTTCTTTTGATAAAATGATAAAAATTAGCTATGATATCAAAATATACAGAAAACAATTAGAAGAAATTTTAAAAGAAAATGACACTGTTGTTGAATTAGGTTGTCATGTTGGAAAAACTAGTGAAATAATATCCAAAACAATAAAAAATGGTAAATTATTTGCATTAGATAACAGCCCAGAATCAATACCTAAAATGAATTCTCTAGTTAAAGAAAATAAAAATATAGAATTTATAAGTGGAGATGTCAGACTTCATGATGTTTTAGAACAAGTAGTCAAAAAAATAGATAAATGTGATGTTCTTTCTGTAGATTTAGGTGGAGGATATCATCCAGATACTACATTTAAAGTTTATTTTATATGGGCATCTGTATTAAAACCTAAAACTACATTAATTAGAAATAGAGGTTTAATTGATTTTGTAAGAAGTTCAGAAACTGAAGAGATAATAGAATCAAAAGAATGTTGGTTAGAATCCTGCGGAAGTGAAGGTATTCCTCCTCAAATAAAAGAGTTTGAACTTTGGAGTTCAAAATTAAATAATAATAAAAAAAAATAAAAAAAATAAATATATTCTTAATTAATTGCATATATTATACAAAATTAATTAAATAATTATATCAAAAAATGTTTATAGTTAAATAAATATAAATATAATTTATAAAAATTTTACATTATACATCATAACAATTAATAAATTAGATAAATTATATTAATAAATTACAATTATGGAGATTAGCTAAAATGATAGGAAAAAGGATCCGTGCGGAAAGGATCATCGATAGAAAAACTAATAGAACAATTATCGCACCTATGGACCACGGAGTATCTATTGGACCTGTTAGAGGTATTGTAAATATGAGCGAGACAATAGAAGGAATATCTCGTGAAGGAGCTAATGCTGTTTTAATGCATAAAGGTATTGTTGAACAAGGACATAGAGGATATGGTAAAGATCTTGGTCTTATTGTACACCTTTCAGCTAGTACTTCACTTAGTCCAGACCCAAATAATAAAGTACTAGTTACTTCTGTTGAAAAAGCTATTCAACTTGGAGCAGATGCAGTATCTGTTCATGTTAATATTGGATCAGAAACTGAAGCAAATATGTTAATGGAATTAGGAGAAATAGCTGAAACTTGTAGCCAATGGGGAATCCCACTTCTCGCAATGATGTATCCAAGAGGTCAAAAAATTAAAAATGAACATGATGTAGACCTTGTTAAACATGCTGCAAGAGTCGGATCTGAATTAGGAGTAGATATAGTCAAAACTAATTATACTGGAGATCCAGATAGTTTCAGAGAAGTGGTTGATGGAGCATTAGTACCTGTAGTTATAGCTGGTGGACCTAAAGTAGAAACTGATAAAGAACTTTTAGAAATGGTAAGAGATTCATTAGAAGTTGGTGGAGCAGGTGTAGCATTTGGAAGAAATCTTTTCCAAGCTAAATCCCCTGGAAAAATCACAAAAGCTATATCCGAAGTTGTTCATAATGATATGGATGTTGAAGAAGCTTTAAAAATCTTAGAATAAATCCATATCTTTAAACTATATATTCATAAAGGAGATTAACCTTTGACAAATAAATTCGCTTGGATAATGTCCCCTGATATAAAATGGGAAGAAAAAAAAGAATTAATAACAACTGGACTTGAGTTTGGGATTGATCATGTTTTAGATCTTAAAGACATGAAAAATATAGAAAAAATAGGAAATATAAAAGTTATAAGCGAAGACGAAAATGCAGACATATTTTTAGTTGGTATAAAAGGAGAAGGAGATGGAACCCTTCATTTAGATTCTGATGTTGATTTAACAAATTCTAACGATTTAGAAGTAGCTAAAAACTTTAAAAATAAAGGAAAAAAAGTAGTAGCTTATGTTGAAATTAATAGCAAAAAACATGAAGAATTAGCTAGAATCCTTGGAAAAGTAGTTGATTATTTAATTCTTGTTGGAAAAAATTGGACAGTTATCCCCCTTGAAAATATAATAGCTGATCTTCAAAAAGAAGAAGTGAAAATAATAGCTTCCGTGAATAGTCCTGATGAAGCTAAAATAGCTATTGAAACACTAGAAACTGGGACTGATGGAGTAATTTTTAGACCAAATAGTTTTAAACAAATTAAAGACATGTCCAAAATCATTGAAGATGCAAGTCATGAAGAATATGATCTGAAAGAAGCTACTATAACTAATATTAAACCAGTTGGTACTGGAGATAGAGTTTGTATTGATACAACTTCAATGTTATCACCAGGAGAAGGAATGTTAATAGGTTCTTATTCAAAATCGATGTTTTTAGTTCATAGTGAGTCTCTTGAAAGCGAATATGTAGCTTCAAGACCATTTAGAGTAAATGCAGGACCTGTTCAAGCTTATGTAATGGTTCCAGGAAATAAAACAAAATACCTTTCAGAACTTGAAACTGGAGATGAAGTTTTAGCTGTTGATAAAGATGGAGACAGTAGAACAGTGATAGTTGGTAGAGTTAAAATTGAAAAAAGACCTCTTATACTTATTGAAGCAGCATATGAAGATATTAAAATAAAATCATTATTACAAAATGCAGAAACAATAAGATTAGTCAATAACACTGATGAAGCTGTTTCAGTATCTGATTTAAAAGTTGGAGATAAATTAAAGGTTTTTATTGATCAATGGGCCAGACATTTTGGAATGTCTATTGAAAAACCAATCATTGAAAAATAATATGTGAAAAAAATAATACTGTGAAACTATGGTTGCTGAATTCAGATATTTTTTTAGCTATTGATATAGACCAAAATCTAGTAAAAAAAAGTTGAAAAAGTTCAAAAAGAATTTAAACAAACCAACAATAATGTAAAATATGTAGAAAAAGAAAATCTACATTTTACACTTAAATTTTTTGGAAATATAAGTCAAAATAAAATCACAGAAATAAAAAAATCCATTGAAAAATTTTTAGCTAATATAAACAATAAAGCCAATCCAATAAACGATAATTCTGAAAATGAGATAAAAAACAAATAGCTATTGAAGGAATAGGTACTTTTCCTAATAAAAATTATATTAAAGTTTTATGTATAGGTACTAAAAATAATAGTTTTCTTTTAAATTTACAAAAAGAATTAGATTCAGCGTTTGAAAAGTTAGGCTTTAAAAAAGAAAAAAACTTTAAAACACATCTCACCATTGGTAGAAAAAGAAATTTAAAAAATAAAAACGAATTCACAGCCAAAATTAAAGAATTAGAAAATATCAATATTGGTGATATGAATATTTCTAAAATTTCTTTAAAGAAAAGTGAATTAACCCCAAATGGACCAATATATTAAGATATTTAATATTTAACTAATTAAATAATAGACTTTTAATTTTTAGATTATTATTTTTTTGTATACATTTTAAATACTTTTCTTTTTAAATTTCAATTCTATTAAATTTATTTAATTTTATTTATATTTATTTTATAATTTATATTGAATTTAAAAAATTCATGAAAATATTATATTTATAAATTAATATTTATTTATAAAAAAGTATTACTGTTTATAATATAAAGAATAATATAAAATTGTTAAAGTGAAATCACCTGAAAGTAACTTTGACAAGAATTAATGAAGGTTAAACTTCGTGAATTTAAAGCTAAAAATTGTTGAAATAAGAATATATATTCTTATTAATAAAAAAAAGCTTTAATATCTGAAAGAAATCTCATTAGAGCTTACAATCAGATAAGTCGTGGAAAACTAAAGTAGCTCTAATGAACTACTTTCATAATTATATATCTATGATTTAATATTTATAGTTTTTCATGATTATTCAATAAGAAGTTTGACAATATCCATTATTTATCATGTAAATTATCCTATAGAACTATTTTAACCAATATTATATTTTTTAAAGCTAATTTTATTTTGAATAGAAAAATTAACATATTTTAAGTTAAAAATTATGAAATAAAAAATAAATAAGAATTAATAAAAAGAATGAAAGTAATAAAAAAATATAGTTTCAACCAATTTAAGAGGCGCTCATCCGGGTGAAACAGCTGCAATTGAAAAAATTGTAAATGAAAACTTAGAAACAAAAATTAAAGGTTTGTATATTAGTAGTGCTAGTGTTTTACCTAAATCTCCAGGAAAGCCCCAAATTTTAACATTTAAATAAAATATATTTTAAATAAAAAATTATATTAATAATAATTATTATATCTATAAATGTATAAAAATAGATATTAAAAAGAAAATATAGAAAAATTAATAATTAAATGTGATTTTATGAACTATAAAGAAATACTAAATGAAATTAAACCTACTGATCCTGAAATAAGAGAAGTTCATGAAATTGCAGATAAATCTATTAATTATATTAACAAAATAGCTAAAAAAGAAAACATCAATGTTGAAGCTATTCTTGTTGGTTCAATAGCTAAAGGAACCTGGTTATCTGGAAATTCAGATATAGACATATTTATTAATTTTCCACTTGAAGCAGATAAAGATTATCTGAAAGAAAAAGGTCTTTATTTGGGATACAAATGTAGCGAATATATGAAAGGAGAAGCAGAAGAACACTATGCATCTCATCCATATCTCACAACTTGTATTGAAGGTTATGATATAGATTTTGTTCCATGTTATAAAATAATTAATGCAAATCAATTAAAATCTGCAGTAGATAGAACTGTTCTTCATACCAAATATATCCAAACCCATCTAAAAGATGAAAAACAAAAAGATGAAGTTTTACTGCTTAAAAAATTCATGAATGAAATCGGAACTTATGGATCTGAATTTAAAGTAGGTGGTTTTGCAGGTTATCTCTGTGAAATGCTAATTTTAAGATATAATACTTTTGAAAAAACCTTAAAAGCAGCTAGTAATTGGAAAAATAAAACAGTTATTGATTTAGAAAATTATAAAACAAATAAATTATTTAAAGATCCATTGATAGCTATAGATCCTACTGATAAAAATAGAAATGTCGGGGCTGCACTTACAAAACAGAGGATGAGTGAATTCATCATAGCTTCAAGAAACTATTTAGATTCAGAAGATGATAAAAAAATAAAATTTTTCCATATTATTGATAAAAAACCCCAATGCAAGAACATGTTTAAGCAATTTAAAGATAGAGATACTAAAACGCTTACATTAAGTTTTGATATTCCGGATGTTCCAGCTGATTCTCTTCATCCACAATTAAAAAAGACCCAACAGTCTATAAGTGAAAAATTAGAAGATAATGATTTTTCAGTTTTTAAAAGTGATTATTGGACTGATGAGGAAAATAAAGCTATTTTTATCTTTGAACTAAATGTATATAAACAAAATAAATATTATATTCATGAAGGTCCAAAAATATGGGATAAAAAAGCGTGCGATCAATTCATAGCGTCCCATTGCGAAGATTATTATATTATCGAAGATATGTTAGTTTTAAATAAAGAAAGGCATTACACAACAGCAAAAAAATTCATAAAAAATGTTTTAACTCAAGAAAACATCCACATTATAAAAGTAGGTAAGAATCTAAATGATCTTTTAATAAATACATGTGAATTAAATAAAATTAAAAAATTATTGAAAAAAGAAAAAATACAAGAAAATAATGGTTTTTTAAACTTTTTAGATGATTTTTTAAATCCAGGACAATTATTAAAAAGATAATTATCTTAAAAACAATAAATAGAATATACTAACCAATACAAATAACAAAGACGAAACAATGAATGAAAAAAACTAAAATTATTGTCAAAATTGTGGAAAACCTGTAAAAAAGAATATGCTATTTTTTGTGAAAATTGCGGAGAAAAATTAAGACAAAGAGAAAATATTATATATAGAAATCCAAATGAAAGTAATGAAATCATTTATCACAAAAATAAGTTTGCAGCATTAATAATATTAATATTTCCCGGTTTTGGACAATTTTATAATGGACAAACATTAAAAAGACTTGTATTTGTTGGAATATTTCTTTTATTAAGTAATTTGCAAAGCATTACATCTATTCCAATATATAATTACAGATACATTAAGCATGATTTTTCTTGTTTTTTATATACAATTTTTATAATGCATATAGAAATGCTTCAATTATTAATAGAGATAATGGAAACTATTTTTACAATGAAAATTTAAAAAGTAAATTCCATGAATTAGATACTAAAATTAGTATTTATTTTCATGACCTTGAATTAACAGGAAGAAAACAGTTTCTGTTTGGAAAATATTAGTAATATTTATAGCTATGATCATTATTCAAAATTTAATAATTGAATTGTTACTTCTAGCGAATGTTGGAGTAATGATAGAGTATTAAATTATTTTAATTGAAATTATTAAAATAAAAAAATCTATTCTCTTTCTTCAACAAATTTAGGAACAGCACTTTTAAGAGGATCAAAACATTCTCTATCTTTAACTTCAACACATTTCATACTGACTTTTGAATGAAGAGAACTCGGAAGTCTAAGAATTCTTTTAAGATCAATAGTAACTTTTGCATCAATAGTAGCTAAATTAACTCTAGCCATAGCTTTAACCATGTCTTTATATCTTCTTGGACCTATTTTACTTTTAAAAATTCCCCATTGATTATCTTCAAGAAAATCTCTATTCTTAATAATGTCTTTTAGTAGTTTCGGATTAATACCATCGATAGATTCTTTACCTGTTAAATGTTGAATATTATATTTAATTCTATCAGTGAAGACTTTTGGATAACCTATTGGAATAGAAAAATGTTCAAAATTATAGCTACTTCCACTTCCACCTTCAAGATTACTATATTGCAAGTTTGGAATTTCAGCTCCAGCTACATATTTTAATACTTCTGATCTAAGATCACTATCAGAATCCATAATTTCTTTATTTAATATCCTTATATGATACCCTCTTCCAGAATATATTAGATGAATGTTATTTAAACCTATATCCCCTTCTAATGTATCAATTAAATTGTTTACAATTTCAAGAGCTTCACCAAGACATATTTCGCATACACTATCACAATTACAAGACCTTATAGGAAGATCTTTAGCATCAACATCAAAAATATATTCTGATTTTATCCAATCCCCTCTTCTTCTAGGATTTTCATAAAAAGCAACAGAAATATAAGCTGCAAAAGGGGCTTTATATCTAAGAAAACGTCTAAGAGAATCTTTACCTTTAAAAACTTTATACCTATCATTAGGTCCATGCCCTAAATGGTCAAATCCAAACTCACGTTTACTAAGACCATCTAATATAAATTCAGGCAGATTTTTATCAAACCATTCATTCCTATAATATTTTCTTCTTTCTTCCAAAGTAGCTGGCTCAAAAATAATATCACCAAATATTTAATAATTAAATAATTAATCCATCAAAATACCAAATTTATTTATTAGATTAATTTTAAGTTTTTTATTATTTTACTATGTTTATTTTGTTTCTTTTGCTTGTTTTGTTTTTTCTTCTTTTTGCATCTGCCATTTAGATCTTGAATAATAAGATAATGGATTTCCAATCTTCTCACATGTTTTATCTGGCCTACATAGTTGAGGTAAATGCATTTTTATTTTTTCACAACTCATTGGAGTGTACCAAGTAGTTTCTCCCTCATTTTCAATATCAGGATCATTATGCATTCCAAAACCAAGTTTTGAAGTAATATTAATTTTTTCCTGAGGTTGATCATCAAATAAAGGAGGAGAACAATTATTTGCAGCTTCATAAATAAGAGGCAAAATTTCATTTAATGTGATATTAAGATTAGGATCTATGTCAGATACTTTAACATCAACTCCTTCATTTTTAAAAATTGCAGGATATAAACGTGCATATGAAACAAAAGAAGTTAAAAGAAGAACAATTGCATCATTTCTTCCTCCAGATGAAACACCTTCTACTGTATTAGTTATACATGGAGGAAAAGCATCTTTAATTAATTTTCCAATTTTCATATAGCTTTCTTGACCACTTGGTCCATGAAATTCACTATATTTAGAACTTAGTTCGGAAATTGTTTTAGTTATCTCTTCAGCAAGTTCAGAAATAGCAGGATGAATTTCAATAGTAGAAGACATGTCTTTTATTTTTTGAAGATAATTTTCAGTGTTTTGCATGATCATTGTAGTTAATATTAGTTCTTTAATACTATCTCCAATAATAATCTCATACATTCTATCTGGAGCCCTATCTTTAAATTTATCTCCAAAACGATCAATAAAGTCTTCTTTATTAAGTATTATCTTTCCATTGCTAAGAACCAAATCTGTAAGAGAAATCTTTTTAGAAGCCACTAAATCTTTTAAAAATGTCCAACTAATATTTTCTTCAAATATTAATTGAATCAATATTTTATTAACAATCTCTTTTCTTTCTTGAGGCATTAATTTAATTAATCTTTCCTCAACTAGTTTTCCTTGAGATTCTACAAATAATCTAACTTCGCGAGAATTAAGATTGAAATTAGTAGCTATAGCTTGAGAGATTAAATGAAAAGAAATAACATCAAATTCAGCTATCTCATCATTTAAAAGATAACTATAGTCATCATTAATAAAATTTTTGTTATTTTTTCGTTCAATAAACCATTGAATTCTTTTAATAGCTAAATAACCATAACTTTTTGGTATTAATGAATCATCATCAATATTTTGACGTTGATCATGCGTAACTATGTCTATTAAATCTTCATTGATTGAAAAAATACTATTAAGATCCCCTTTTTCTTTAACTATTCTTTGTCCTTCTTCTGAAAGAGGATTTATAAATGATAATGAAACCATATTATTATATTTGTATTTAAACTTTAAAAAATTATTTGTTTATACTAATTTTTATTTATAAAAGTATATTGATATTTATAATTATTTTATATTTAATGTTTATATTTGATAAATAAATCTATTGAATTATAATTTAAATCTATTAATTTATTATATTATTTATTTATTCAATAAAAATAACTATTATTCAATAAAATAGATTCTAAATTTGTGGTATTATATACTAATCTTTAAAATAATATAGTAAATAACTAGTTTTAAATTAAATTATAGTAAAAAAAAGATCTCAGATTAAATCATCAAATTTATATAACAAAAAAAGCAAAAATATAGCATATTTAATTTTTTATATATTAATTCTAAATTTTATATACTTATGTATTAAATCAAAATTATCAAATAATTAAATATAGAGAGTATTGTTACATAAAAATTATTTATAAAGTTTGAAAACAACAAAAATAAGTATAAATTAAAAAAATAAAAAATATAATAGGTAACATTAGATATTAAAGATGATATTTATAAATAATAAGCACTATATAGAGCAATGTTAACAATTTATAGACAATACTCAAAATAATAAAATATTCAGAAAAGCAATTTTAAAGATAAAAATATTTATTAATAGGGGGAAATATGTCTAAAATTTTTATTTCATGTGCATTACCATATGCAAATGGACCCTGCCACTTAGGGCACTTAAGATCAACTTATATTCCTGCAGATATTTATGCACGTTACAATAGAATGATTGATAATGAAATACTTTTTGTTTGTGCAACAGATGAACATGGAACACCAATCGCAGTTAAAGCAGATAAAGAAGGAAAAGAACCTATTGAAATAGCTACAAGATATCACAACAGGATTGTTAATGATTTAAAATCATGCGATATATCTCTTGATAGTTTTACACGTACTACTGATAAAATTCATTATGATATAGCTCAAAATTTCTTTTTAGATTTATATAATAAAGATTTGATATATGAAAAAGAAATAAAACAACTCTATTGTGAAAAATGTGAAAAATTTTTACCAGATAGGTATGTAGAAGGAACTTGTAAGTTTTGTGGTAGTGAAGGAGCTAGAGGAGACCATTGTGAAAGTTGTGGAAGACATTTAGATGTGGTTGATTTAAAAGAACCAAAATGTTTAACTTGTGGCCATACTCCTATTATAAAAGAATCTAACCAATACTTTTTTAGACTTAGTAACTTTCAAAATAGTGTTGAACAATATATAGACTCAAATAAAGATATGCCAGCTAATGTTAAAAATTATGCAATGAATTGGCTTAAAGAAGGATTAAATGATTGGATATTAAGTAGAGATATGGATTGGGGTATTCCAATTCCACTTAAAGAAGCAGAGGGAAAAATAATATATGTATGGGGAGAAGCATTTTTGGGATACATATCATCTGCTGCACAATGGTCAAGAAAAACAGAAAAAAAATGGGAAGACTATTGGAATGATACTACAATTCATTTTATTGGAAAAGACATAATTTACCACCATGCACTATTTTGGACATCTTTACTTGAAGGTTATGGGTGTAGACTTCCAACAAACATTATTGCTGGAGAATATCTTTCACTCGAAGGAAAAAAGATGTCAACTAGTAAAAATTGGGTTATTTGGGTAGAAGATTTTGTTAAAAAATATGATAGTGATTTACTTAGGTATTATCTTACTATAAACGCCCCATTAAATAAAGATACTGATTTCTCTTGGGAAGATTTTGGAAGAAGAATAAATGATGAACTAGCTGATGTATTGGGAAACTTTTTACATAGAACATTTACATTTACAAATAAATTCTTTGAAAACAAAGTTCCAGAATATGAAAACCCCTCTGATGAAGATAGATCATTTGAAGTAGAAATAGAGGAAGTACCGAATACTGTTGGAAAATTGATAGAAGAATTCAAGTTCAGAGAAGGACTAGTTGAAATAATAAAAATAGCTAAAAAAGGAAATAAATATTTCAATGACCAAGAACCTTGGAAAACAATAAAAAAAGATAAACAAAAAGCAAGTAACTGTTTATATCTATGTAATCAATTATCAAAAGTATTAGCTATAATGTTGAAGTCATATATTCCAAATAAAGCTGAAAAAATAGCAAATATATTAAATATATCAAGTGAAACAAGATGGAATGATGCTAAAATTCCTCTTGAAGTGAATCATGAACTTAAAAAAGCAAAACCACTATTTAAAAAAATTGATGAAAAGGTTATAGAAGAAGAAAAAGAAAATCTTTATAAAAATTTAGAAGATGAAGAAAATAAAGAGAATAAAAAAGAAACTGAAAATAATAAAAATAATAAAAATAAATCTCAAAAAAGAAAGGGGAATGAAATAACGAGTGATCAAATTACTATAGATGATTTTGCAAAAATGGATATTAGAATAGGAAAAATATTAGAAGCTGAGAAAATCGGAGGATCCAAAAAGCTATTGAAGCTGAAAGTAGATGTAAAAAAAAATAATTACAAATAGTTGTAGGAATTGGAACTAGGTATACTCCTGAAGAACTTTTAAATAGAAAAGTGGTTGTTTTATTTAATTTACCTCCTACAAAATTATTTGGAGTAAAGTCTGAAGGAATGGTATTTGCAAGTGATAGTGCAGCCTTACTAAGTCCAGATGAATGTGAAATAGGTGAAAAAATAAGCTAGTAATATTTTAAATAATCTAATCTAATTAAAATAAAATAAAACTTTTAAAAAAAGAAAAAAGGAATAACTAAAGATATACAGTTATAACATCCTATAATATCAATCACTACAATAAAAAAACTGGCGTATTCTTAATTATTGTAATTGATAGGTCCTCACGGTGATTAAATGGATGAATCTATTCTTATAAGTAATACTGAAAAATTTTTGAACGAAATTCAAAAGGAACATATAAACTTAGAAAGTATATATAAATTTAAAGTTTTTAAGTCAGCATACTGTAAGTTAACAGATAGATTAAATAAATTACAAGAAATGAAAGAAGATATGGATTCAAAAGGTTACACAGCACCATATCGCTCTTTAAATAAATATGGATCTAATGTTCCAGGAGACATTGCCTTTGAAGAATTAAATGAAGTCAATCGACATGGACAATACTTCAGAATGAAAGCAACAGCTAAAAAAAATATATTAAATAGAGTTAAATCAGCCAATGATGCTCATAAAATAGCTATAGGTCATTTAGAAGAATACGGAGTTTTTAAATGTGAATCTTGTTCTAAGTCATATAAACCTTCTACATATATGGGATTATCTAAACAAGAACAATTAAAAGATAAAAACCATACAGAAAAAAATGATGATAACACTTCCAACAAACAAGAAAAGTTTAAATACGATCAAAATTATTCAGAAAATTCTAAAGAAGAATGTAGCTGTGGAACCAATGAATTTAAATTTGAAATTAATAAAACTGGAGTTTATCGTTTAGAAATCATACCTTATTTACCATTATCTGGAAATTATATGGTTCTAATGTCAGAAATGACAAGTTGGGGAAGAGAAGCATTAAAAAAAATTTTAAATCTTCTAAAACAAGAGAGAAAAGGCGTTGTAAAAACAGTTTCTGCAGTAATTAGATTTAAAGAAAACAAAAGATGGATTAAAAAAAGAGTAACTTTAGATTCAGAATATGTAGACTGTTATGAAGAAGAAATAAGAAAACAATATGGAAAAAATGTCAGAATTGAATTTTTGCAATTTCATAGAACAAAACCTACCATAATTAATGATAAACATGCTAGAATGGCATTAGCTATTGGTTATTCAAAATATGCAGAAAATATTGTGCAGAACAATAAAGAAGCAATATTAAAAGATAAAACTAGTAATATTTATAAATTAGCCAAATATGATGAAATTGTTAGAGATGTTAAATTACAACGTCCTAAATTCATTGTAGAAGAAGATTCTTTAGAAGAATGGCAAAGGTTTGAAGTTGAAAACAGATTAAAAACTGTCGGATTAATGAGTAAAAGAGAAAATTTAGATCCACAATTGCTTCAAGATATGAAAAAAAGAAAAACTGTAGAAAAAAATCTATTTTCAGAAGTAGGTCCAACTCTTATAATTTGGGATATATTTAAATATTATTTAACAACTTCTTACGATAGAAGAAAAAGATATGGAGGGCCTTTCCCTTACCTTAGAAGTGATATTGATAGAAAACAAAGAAAAATCTTTGAAAATATGAATAAAGAAGTAGTCAAAATTTTAAAAATAAATGAAAGTGAAAAAATTATTGAACTTCAAAATATGGATTTATTATTAAATAAAAAATTCAACCTAGAAAGAAAAATAAAAGGATCCCATATTCAAATTGATTATGTTGCTATGGGTGCAGCAATAATCAGTTCAAATTGCAATATATCTGTTTCTTTATCTTCAAAAGCATTTAATGTTACAGAAAAAAGTGTTGAAAAAGAAATAAAAAATATAAATACCTTTAAAAATCCAAAAACCAATAAATCAAAAAAATTCTTAGAAATGATAAAAAAATAATTAATATTACAAATAAACTAATAATAAATTAATATATGTTAAATAAATAACTATAAAAAACAAATAATTTTTAAAAAAAATACATTATGGTTATCTAAGATGCCAGATGAAAACTCATATAATAAAAATTTAAGCTCCAAAAGTTTGGAAAAAGATGAAATAATTCATATCAGCTCTCAATTAAGTTCAAAATTAATTGTAGAATTAATGGATGAATATCCTAATTTGAAAAAAATTACATGCCCACCTAGTATATATAAAAGAATTTCTAAAAAATATTTAGAAGTTTTAAAAGAATTAGGCATAATTGTAGAAATAAAACATAATTGGGGAAATAGAAAAAAATATAGTGATGAAAAAAAGAAAGAAATTCTTGAATTACTTAAACAAGGAAAAACTCCACTACAAATAGCTGAAAAAGTGAATTTGCCATTAAAAACAATTTATTATATTAAAAATAGTTTTAAAGATGAAAGTCTTAAATTAAAAGTAGGAAAAAAAAGTAAATATTCAGATTCCATATGGACAAACGTAAAAAATTTAGCTAAATCTGGCATCTCTCCACAAAAAATATCAAAAAGAGAAAATATTCCTCTTAGAACAATTTATTATATGATAAAAAAATATTAGTATTATTTATATTATATAAAACTTAATTAATAATAAATAAAAAAAGAATTAATTACTATTAAAAAATTGATTGTATAAAAAATGGATAATATGAATTAATAATATAAAATAATAATAAAAAGATAATTAATATATAAATTAAAAATAAATAATCTAATAATAAATAAATCCGTAATATAATTAATCATTAAAATATAATCATCAATATATAAATTACTAATAATATAAAATTAATATTTATAAATTATTATTAAATCTAATCCATCAAACATTATAATAAGATAATAAAAAATAATAAAGGTGAAAAATTGACCATCTTGATCACTAACCCTAGTTTTACTCTTGTTCTGATTTCAACAATATGTGGTATTTTAGGATTTTTTGTAACTAGATTAACTATGCCTAGATTAATCAAAAAACTCGAAAATGCAAATATTATTGGAAAAGACATGCATAAATCTGCAAAACCTATTGTAGCTGAAATGGGTGGAATTGGAATATTATTTGGTTTTGTAATTGGGATATTTGCTGGAATATATTTACACCCCATTTTAACTTTTCAATTAAGTGTAGTTCTTATTGTAATTCTTTTAGTAGGAATTATAGGAATGGTAGATGATTTATTAACATTATCTTCAAAAGAAAAATTTATTTTATTATTTTTAGCAGGCATTCCTTTAATATGGATAGCACCCCCAAATGTAGGATTATTATATCTCATTTTAATTCCAATAGCTGTTTCAATAGTAGCTAATCTTACAAATATGTTAGCTGGATTGAATGGGATAGAATCTGGTCTTGGTGTAATAGCTATGACATCACTAACAATTTCATGTATCATTCTTGGAAAATATGATGTAGCAATTATAAGTATGAGTATGTTAGGAGTTTTAGTTGCATTTTTACTTTATAATAAGTACCCTTCCAGTGTATTTCCAGGGGATACAGGAACATTAATTATTGGAGCTACAATAGCTGCAATTGCATTTATAGGAAGAATAAAATTAATAGCTTTTATTGTTTTAATTCCAAATATAATTGATGCAGCTATGAAGTTTTATAGTGCAGGAGTTATGGAAAGACAACAACACAGACCAACTGAGGTAAATGATGATGGAAAATTAATAATTCCTGATCAAGGATTTAAATCATTGATAAGATTAGTCCTTAAAAAACCTATTAATGAAAAAGATGCTGTGAAAATCATTTGGGGAATAGGAATAGTATTTGGAATACTTGGAATTATTGTAGCTATTATAATGCCTGAAATAATAAGAAACACGACTTTAGCACAATTCATAAAATATAAAGATGTTTTATATTATGTATTTAATTTTAGCTGATTGAATAGGTTTGATTAAAAAAATAATTACAAAAATAAGATTATTTATAAATAAAATGAAAAATAATATAATTAAAAAATTATAATTAAAAAATTATATATTATTATCAAAAATATATTATATCTTAACTTTATTTAAATAATAAATTGTTTGTAATATTTTTTTGGACTTAATTTTGTTTTTTTATACATAATTTGTATCAACCATTTTATTTCCCCTTCCTGGAGCAGAATTTCTAAATCCCATTATACAAAATAAGAAAACTAAAACTAATATAAAATTGATAATACCCTTATTTTTCAAATTAATCATGAGATTATTCACTCAAAATAAAAATAAAAATAACTAAATATCTAAAAATATAATATATAAGATAATTTGAATTTTTTAATACATATTATTAATATATATTTTCATTTTTTGTTATATAATTATTTATTAAATTAATAAGATATTATTTTCTGTTATACTAATGATTATCATTTAAATTGTATAATAATTGAATAAATAAAATAAATAGAATAATTATTCTATAAATAGATAAATGATAAAAAGATATAAAAATAAATATATAAAAAGATTTTTAACCCCATTGAACAGTAGAAGTGGTGAAACGTATTTATTTTTGAAAAAAGGATTATACAATGAATTACTTAGTTTATATGTATCAAAAGTCATAGTAATACTTTTTCTAACATTGACTGCTATTCGATCCCCTGTTGAACGTTTATCATCTGTTGAATTTAATGATGGACATGATGCATATATTCGTGATTGTATACTAGTTCTATTGTATCGATCATGAATCTTCTATTAATTGTTTCTATTTTAATTATTTTTATTGAATTAGGATGAGTTAAAGGAATATTTCCTGCTATATATTTTTTATATGCTTCATCATCATAAACAGCTAATCTTCCCCCATTAGTTCCAATATCAATACCTTCTTTAGCAGCAGTCAAAGTTAAATTAAGATCATTGTCTTGAGCTAAAAATTAGCTAAACTTAATGTTATTATTAAAACAATACTTATTAAAAAAGAAATTCAACAGCCCCTTGTCCCTTATTTTCAATAAGATAATTGTTTTATTATCTAAAATATTTAAATTTGAAATCATTTTATCTCTTAAATTTTATAAATCTGAATTTTAGTAATATTATTAAATATATTTCTCTGAAGGATATAATTTTATATCAGCAATATGATTTTCTTCTATAGAAATCATCTGAATAGAAAATATTGTAGATTCTGTTTTTTTGCCTCCAAAAGATAATATAACCTCATTTTGTTTTATGTTTATGACAAAATATTTTCCAGAAATATTGTTGGGAATTTCAATTTCTTGAAAATGACCAATATTAGAATTAACTTGATTAATTGTATTAGCAATATCATCCACTAAAATTCTTCCATGAATATTTTCTTCTACAATTTTTTGATTTTCTAAATCACTGCTAATAAAACCAAATACTGAAATAGATATAATCAAGGCTAAAAAATTGAAAATATAAAATCAATAAAATATATCCCTTTTGAAGATGAAAAAACTATATATTTCTTAATTAAAAAGTTTTACTGATTTTAAAAGAAAATATTTATTTATATTATTTATTTTGTTATGTAAGCTTTATATTGATAATAAAATCAAAAATTTATATTTAGAATAAGATTTTATCAACAAATAATAATTATATAAAAAATTATAGGTATTTATATTTCATTATGACAAGTTAATATATTACATTTTATTAAAAATAATAAGATAATCAACAATAAATTTATCAATATAATTAACCAAATGAAATATATATTGAAAATTATTAAAATTTATAGAAAAATATTGAAATTAATCTTAAAATTTAAAGTAAAAATAAGAAAAAGAGCCAATAAGTAATATTGAGTGATATGACAATTATAATATATAATAAATTGTATATAATTATGTAAAGGTTGATAATATGAGGATTTTTATACTAAGTTCTGGAGAATATGGGTCTAAAATAGTAAATGGAATAGCTACTTATGGTTTTGCTAGTAATATTGTAGGAATACATGAATTTCCTTCAAAAGATGACTTACCTGAATTTATTGATGATGTAAGTAGCTATATACCAGAAAATATTCCTGAATCAGATCTTATAATAGCTGTGGGATTATTTGGTGATATTAATATGGTAATTCCAGATGTTGTTAAAGAATCTGGAGCTAAATCAGTGATTGCTCCTATTTATCATCCTCAACAACTACCTTTGGGTCTTCAAAACGAAATAAAAACCGAATTAGATAGTAAATTAGATGAAAAAATAACAATCATATTTCCAAAGCCATTTTGCGGACTTACTCCAATAGGAGATGAATTTATAGATAAATTTACAGAGAAATTTGGAAAACCAGAATTTGAAATAAAAACAGATAGTGAATCTAGAGAAATTGAAGGCAATAATAACATAACCTTTATAAATGTTTTAAGAGGAGCTCCTTGTGGATCGACTTGGTTTATAGTAGAAAATATTAATGGAATTTCCGTTAAAGACGCTGAATTCGAAGCTAATAATAAACTCCATAATTTTCCATGTGTTGCTTCAATGGCCAATGATAATATTACTGGTGATACAATACTCCATCTTGCCAGCTATAAAACAAAAGAAGCTATAAAAAGAGCTCTTGGCTATACTTGGAAAGTTGCTCAAATAGATCAAGAAACTTGTGAAGGATATGCAGAATGCGATAATGCTTGTTTAAATTCTTGTCCAAATGTATTAACAGGTGTTGAAACAATAGAATACAATGATGAAGGAAAAGCTATGATTGATCCAGCATCTTGTGGAGTATGTGAAATTTGTGTCCATGAATGCCCAAATGGAGCAATTGAGATTTATGAAGAAAAAATTCCTATTAAAAAGGTAAACTAATTATTTTTACATTTTGTGATACAATTAAAGGAAAGGTAATTTTTGTAGGTGCAAGGCCCAGACAATCCTAAACTATTAACTATCGGAGGATATGAAGCTATTGAAAAAGCAGACATTATTATATATGCTGGTTCACTAGTTAATCCAGAAGTTTAAAACCATTGAAAAAAAGATGCTAAAGTTTACAATAGTGCATCGCTTGATCTTAATGAAATAATATCCATTTTAGAAAAAAGAATTAATGAAGAAAAAATAATAGCTAGAGTCCATACTGGAGACCCTTCAATATATGGAGCTATTGGAGAACAAATTAGAGAGTTAAAAAAACGAAATATACCTTATGAAATAATTCCAGGAGTTAGTTCTGTTTTTGCAACAGCTGCTGCTCTTGAAACTAAGTTGACACTCCCTGAAATTTCACAAACTGTAATTATAACCAGACCTGAAGTAAGAACACCTAAACCAAAAGAAGAAAGTTTAGCCATTTTAACTACCCATCAAGCTACAATATGTATATTTTTAGGAGTTGGAATGGTTGATAAAGTTGTAAAAGAGCTTAAAAGTGGTTACAATGGTAAAGAAGGTTATAATGATAATACTCCTGTAGCTGTAGTAAAAAAAGCTTCTTGGAAAGATCAGTACATTGTAAAAGGAACATTAGCCAATATTGCAGAAAAAGTAAAAGCAGCTAAGATCACTAAAACAGCAATGATAGTTGTAGGAGAAGTTTTAGATCCTGGAGATTTTAAAGCTTCGAAATTATAAGATCCCAATTTTAAACATGAATATAGATAAATAATTAAAAATAGTTTTTAAAATAACTTAGTAATCCAATAAATTAATTTTGAAATCTATGAATTAACTAAAAATCTTATAAATTAATTAATTTTTATTTAAAAATTTTAATTTTAAATATAAATAACGAAAAAAGAGATGTCCTCAAATTGACTTTTTTCCTTAGGTCATAATAGGAATAAAGGAGTTGATAGATTATTGATTATTCATGAGATATCAATTTTGAGGACAAACTATGTGATACGATGATCCATTTGTTTTGATATCACCATTGCATATTATTGTTTTACTAGTATATAAGTATTTAGGTATATCTAAATTATATTGAAAAAAAATGTGAAATTATAATATTAATTATAATATTAATCATGATTATAAAAATATTTTAATAATTAAATAATAAATTATTATTTTTTGAAAAATTATTAAAAATTATAAAAAAATTATTATAAAAAATTTTATTAAAATGAAATATTAATAATAATATAGATTATTAAAATGATGAATATAAATATTAAAAATATTAAGAATATTAAGAATATTAATAATATAAAATCTATTTTAAAACTTTAACTCCTTCATTAGTTCCCAAAATAACTTTATCTACCATTTGTGAAAATATACCATTTTCAACAACACCAGGAATAGAATTTAAGTCTTTTTCTAATTGAATAGGATTTTCAATTGTGTGAAAAGCTGCATCAACAACAAAATTTCCACTATCAGTTATTACAGGCCCATCTTTATATTTTGCCATTCTTATCTGTGGGTCTGCACCCATATCTTTAAGCGCTGAAAATACAGGTTTAGTAGATTCTGAAATGATTTCTAAAGGAACAGGAAATTTTCCAAGTTGATCAACCATTTTAGAATTATCAGCTATAATAATCAATTCATTAGCAGAGTAATCGACTATTTTTTCCAATGTATGAGCTGCTCCTCCTCCTTTGATTAGATTAAAATCAGGATCAATTTCATCAGCCCCATCTACAGCTATATCTACATCATGTTCTTCAAGAGTAGTTACATGTATTTTCCATTCTTTTGCTAAAAGAAATGATTGATATGAAGTAGGAACTCCCATTAAATTCATTTCTTCTTCTTTCATTCTACTACCTATTTTCTCTATAAAGTAATGAGTAGTAGAACCAGTTCCTAAACCAATTATTTGGCCATCTTTAATTTCTTCTGCAGCAGCAAAACCAGCTATTTTCTTCAGATTCATATTCAAACATCCATTAAATAATAATAATAATAACAACAACATAATTAATTTTATATTTCAATAAATTAATTATAGTTTAATAAATTAATTATAAATGAATTCTTAAACATGCTTTAGTCAGTTGAAAACCTTTTAAACAACCCGATTCATTTTTTCCTAAATTTTTAATTATAATACACTTATCATTTTCAAACAATCCTTCTGGAAAACATAAATGATGATAAATACAATCAAGATCACAATCCGGGAGACTAAGTGTTATATTTGACCCTTCAAATACTTTTTTAGAATCAATTAAACCTTTGACATCACCATAATCAATTTCAACAGCTTTCACGATTCCACCATCATGAATAGGGCATTTTTGAGTAATATCTTTAACATTATTAATAATATATTTTCTACCTTTTTCTAATGAATCTACACAGGACGCCTTAAACCTACAACTTTCACAAACTTTTGCAGGCCCATCAAAAATAAAAGATAATCCCACCTCAGCTAAATCTTCTCCAATTAAAGTTATCATCTAAATCACTCCTGTTTTTATTGCTAATTTCTTAGCAGTATTTCTTGAAAGTCCTCTATCACCTAATATAGTATATCTTTCAGGACGGATAGTATGTGCTGATGTAAGAGCATCAACGATATCATCAGGATCAATTCCCAAATCATATGCATTTGTTGGTGCTTTCATATCGTTTAATGCATTTTTTATAAATTGCCAATCCCCACCATGAAGATTCATCATCATGATTGTTCCAATTCCACATTGTTCACCATGAAGGGCTGGTTTTTTAGCTATTTTATCTAATGCATGACTAAATTTGTGTTCTGAACCACTTGCAGGACGGCTAGAGCCAGCAATACTAATTGCCATCCCACTACTAAATAATGATTTAACTACGAGTCTAGCACTTTCTTCTAAACCTTTTTTTATAGATTTTGAAGATTTTATTATCAATTTAGCAGTCATAAGAGAAAGAGCAGCTGCTGATTCACTATAAAAGTCATTTTGAAGTTTATTAGCTAATTGCCAGTCTTTTATAGCAGTATAATTAGAAATAATATCTGCACATCCTGCAGCTAAAAGACGAAAAGGTGCATTACGAATTATATTTGTATCGCCTATAACACAAATAGGGGCTTGAGCTTTTAAAGAAACAGACCCATTATTGTTTTTAATTGAAGCTAAAGGAGATGCAATACCATCATGAGAAGCTGCTGTTGGAACAGAAACAAAATATATTCCTGCATTAGAAGCTGCCATTTTAGTAACATCAATAACTTTCCCACCTCCTACACCAACAATAAGAGAAGTATCATTTAATTTTTCTTCTAATTTTTCTACTGTTTCAGAGGTAGCTGTAGTTATTTTAGAAACTTCAACAGAAAAATCTTCATTTTCAAGACTTTCAATAGCTTTGTTAGCACCAATTTTAAGAGTGTTAGGACCAGTAACTACTAATACATTACCACTAAAACGTAAATCTTTACAAATACTTCCTGTATCGTTTATAACATCAGACCCAATATGAACTTCACGAGGCATTTGAATTTTTTTAGAACCCATAATTTTCTCCTATAATACTAATTTTATATATTTATCTCCACTAATAAAATAAGTTTTGTATTTTTCATTAAAAATCTACGTATAAATTGAAAATTTTAAAAATATGTAATTATTTTTAAATATATTAATAAGAAATATTTAAAAAAATTCTTTATCAAAATCTTTTATGGACATTCTTTTATAAAAAATATTTTATTAAAAAATCAAAAATTGAATAATCAAAAAACAAGTTAAATAATAAAATATTAAGCAATATATTAAGTATTATTATGTATTAAGTAAAAAAATATATTAAAGAAATTATATTAATGATAAGATTATATGTTAAAATACTAAAGTTAATTAATTAAAAATGAGTTTAGATATATCTAAATCAATTAAATAAATATAATATAAATTATAATATAAATAATTTAATATAATATACTATAAATTAAATATAATAAAATTATTCTTATATAATTCGGTGATTAAATGGAAAATTTCAGCCAATGGTTTCACAATATTTTAGAAGAAGCAGAAATAATTGATTCACGATACCCAATTAAAGGAATGAGTGTATGGCTACCTAATGGATTTAAATTAAGAAAACATATTATTGATTCACTTAAAAAAATCTTAGATAAAGATCATGACGAAGTATTATTTCCTCTACTTGTACCTGAAGATGAATTAGCTAAAGAAGGAATACATGTTAAAGGATTTGAAGATGAGGTTTATTGGGTAACTCATGGAGGACAGAAAAAATTAAATAAAAAATTAGCTCTTCGCCCAACTAGTGAAACTGGGATGTATCCTATGTTTTCATTATGGGTAAGATCACATATAGATCTTCCAATGAGATTTTATCAAGTAGTAAATACATTTAGATATGAAACAAAACATACAAGGCCACTTATAAGAGTTAGAGAAATTACAACTTTTAAAGAAGCACACACTGTTCATGCTACTAAGAAAGAATCAGATGAACAAATAAAAGAAGCCATTAAAATTTATAAAAAATTCTTTGATATTTTAGCTATTCCATATACAATAAGTAAAAGACCTGTTTGGGATAAATTTCCTGGAGCTGATTATACTATGGCATTTGATACATTGATGTCTGATGGAAAAACACTTCAAATTGGCACTGTTCACAATCTTGGTCAAACATTTGCAAAAACTTTTGATATTGCTTATGAAACAGCTGAAAGCACATATGAATATGTTTATCAAACTAGTTATGGACTTTCGGATAGAGTAATAGCTTCAGTAATAGGTATTCATGGCGATGAAAAAGGATTAAGTCTTCCACCAGAAATAGCTCCAAATCAAGTGACAATTATCCCCATTATTTTCAAAAAAGGAGGGGAAGAAGTATTAGCTAAATGTGTAGAAATAAAAACCTCTTTAGAATCTAATAATATTCGAGTAAACATAGATAATAGAGATATTCGCCCAGGGAAAAAGTTTTATGAATGGGAATTAAATGGAGCTCCATTAAGAATAGAAATTGGTCCAAGAGATCTTGAAAATAATAAAGCAATAATTGTTAGAAGAGACACATCGGAAAAAATAAAAATGGACCTAAGTTCAGACTATATTAATACAATAAAAAATTTATTTGAAGATATAACTCAAAATATGAAGTCAAAAGTTTGGGAAAAACTAGAAGATTCCATTGTAGCTACTGATAATCTTGATAATATTAAAAATTTAATAGCTGATGAAAAGATAGTTTCAATCAGTTGGTGTGGAGATGAAGAATGTGGAAAATCTATTGAAGAAATAACCGATATAGATATTCTTGGAACACAATCTAGCAATATATTAATTGAAGATTCTGGAAATAAATCTAAAGATAGTTCTAACAAAGATGATGAAAATGATTCTAAAAATAAAAAATGTATTCATTGCGAAAAAGAAGGAAAATATACTGCTTTAATGGCTAAAACATACTAAAATAACGTTAAAAAGGTCAAAACAAAAGAGTAGATTTAAATGGATAAAATATACGCAATTATACCAGTATCCAAATTTTCAAATGCTAAAACACGATTATCTCCTTTTTTAGAATTAAAAGAAAGAGAAAATCTTCTTACAGCAATGCTTAAAGATGTTACTAAAACTTTAAAACCTATTGTTGATGAGGTAGTAATAATAAGTGCAGATAAAGAAGTCTTAGAATATGCAAATCAACTTGAAGTATTAACTTTAGTAGAAAATGAAGTGTTAAATTTAAATACAGCTATTGAGCAAGCTATGGATTGGTGTAGACATGAAACCGAAAAAGTATTTATAGTTCCTTCAGATATTCCACTTATATCTAAAGCGAACATAGATGCATTGATAGAATCAGCAAAAGTGCTTGATTTTATTATCGCTCCTTCAAAAGGAGGGGGGACAAATGGACTTATTATTAAACCATTAGCTATAGATATGAAATTTGGAAATTTTAGTTTCAAAAATCATGTCAAAGAAGCAAATAATAATGGTTTCGACCCAATTATTTATGATTCATTCTATATGTCTTTAGATGTAAATACTACTGAAGATCTTGGTGAAATAATGATTCATGGTTCTGGATCTGAAACACAATCCTATTTAAAAAGTTTAAAAATAGAAGTTGAATCTGTTCATGGTGCAGAACGATTGAAAGTTAAAAAATTAAATTAATTAATAAGAACCTATTAATAAAAAATTAAAGAATCAATTGAAGAAAAAAAAAATAAATTATAATTAAAAAATATTCTAATAAGAAATATATTACTTAATAAAAATAATTGATTAATATGATGGGAATATCAATTGCAGGATTTGATCCTTCAGGAGGAGCCGGAATAATAGCTGATATGAAAATATTTGCTGCATTAGGAATTCATGGAACCTCTGCTATAACTGCTTTAACAACACAAAATCCTAATAAAGTTTTTTCTCTTATGCCAATAGATATAAATTATATTAAAGAACAAATAGATTCGATTTTTGATGCATATAGTGAATATATTAATTATGGAAAAACTGGAATGTTATATTCTAAAGAAATAATTAAAGCTGTAGCTAAAAAAGTTAAAGAATATGATATTAATATAGTTATAGATCCTGTCATGGTTGCAAGTGCAGGAGGATCACTATTAGAAGAAAAAAATGAAATAGAACAGGTAAAAGAAGAAATTTCAAAGGCTCTTAAAAAATATCTATTACCACAATGTTTAATAGTTACTCCTAATATATCTGAAGCAGAAATTCTTTCTAATATAGAAATTAATAATGAAGAAGATGCCATGGAAGCTGCATGCCAAATTGGAAAAATTTCCAATGTAATAATCACAGGAGGTCATCTCAATGGCATAAATACCATTTTTAACAAAAAAACAAACCAAATAAAAACTATTAAAAAAACTCTTTTTGAAACAAAAAATGTTCATGGTAGCGGTTGTTCATTTTCAGCAGCTTTAACAGGCTATATGATAAAAAAAAGTGATTTAAATATTTCTATTGAAAAATCTCTAGATTTTATAGAAAATTCAATTAAAAATGGAGAATATGGTACTCTAAAACAAACTTATACGTTCGATTAAATAATATCCAATTATTAATTAATTACCTTTTCTATAAATTATTATTATTAGTAAATTATTTTTATAAATTTTTTTTATATTATATTATCTTAAATATCATCTTCAGAATAATACTTTTTTTCCAAATTATTTACAATATCATCGATTGTTGGATATATTCCTTTATACATGTTTAATTTTTTATTCAATCCCATTTTCCACAAAAATTTTTTTAACTTGAGAATTTAAATGAGCTAATCTAAGTTCAATGCCTTTTTTTCAAGAGTGTTCTGTAAAATTTCAAGATTTTCAGCTCCAGGTATATCTAAATAATCTGTATCTCCCATATTTAATACAAGTACTGAAACACCTTTTTTAGATTTTATTCTCTTTAATATTTCTCTATTAATATTTTCTGAATTAATAAAAACTTGTGCACTTTCAATTCTAAGAATTAATATATCAGGAGAATTTTCCTCCGATTCATGCGATTCAACATTTTTATATAGTTTTGTGCCTTTAACACGCCCCAATTCCACAATTTTTGGATTATAAACACTGTAAACTATTCCTAAAACAGATATCGTGATTCCAATAATAATTCCTTCTAAAATTCCAAAGAATATTACTCCTAAAAAAGTAGCCATTGCATATACAAACTCTTTTTTACTTATCTTATAATATCTTTTTAATTTATTTAAATTAAAAAATCTTGTTACAGCTACAATAATAATAGCTGCCAATATAGTTTCAGGAAGATTGCTAAAAAAGTCAGCTAAAAATAATATTACTAAAATTACAATTAATGCAGAAATTAAACTTGAAAAAGGAGATTTTGAACCAGATTCTTCATTTATTGCAGAACGTGAAAGACTACCACCAACTGGAAATCCTTGAGCTAAACCAGATGAAACATTAGCTAAACCTAATGCAAGTAATTCTTTATTATTGTCTACAGAATCATCTTCATTTTTTATTGATAACATTTTCGTTGCACCCATTCCTTCAACATAACTTAATATAAAACAAAAAGTAGCTAAATTTATAATTAATCCTAAATCTATCATTGGAATTTTAGGAATTTCAAATGTTGGAAGTCCAACAGGAATTATGCCTGTTAAATTAACACTTAACCAATTTAAATCAGCAAATAAAAACAATAATATAGGTATAGCCACTATAATCAATGCATTAGGAATTTTTGAAATATATTTTTCACTTAAAAAAAGATAAATAATAGCTATTATACCAATTGCTAAAGTAATTAGATTTATCTCATTAATATGAGATCCAATAAATAATAATCTTGTAAAAACCCCACTATTTGTTTCTTGAATTCCTATTAATTTAGGTAATTGTGTTACAGCTATATAAACTGTTGCCCCTGTAGAAAATCCAGTCGATACTGTTTTAGAGATTAATCTAGAAATGAATTCCATATGGAGTAACCAGGCAGCTATAGAAAATAAACCTACCAATAAACCAACAAAAGAAGCAGTTGCCCAAAAATTTGAAGGATTAACTAGTGTAAGTGTACCAATTGTAGAACCTACCAAAATAGATAAAGCTGAAGTTGGACCTACTGAAAGTTGATTAGAAGTTCCAAATATAAAATAAACTAAAAGAAAAGCAAATGCAGCATATAAACCTGCTTGAGGAGTGAACCTGCTAATGAAGAATAAGCAATAGTTTCTGGAATAATAATTGTCCAAGTGTAATTCCAGCTATAACATCTAATCTTAAAAATTTTTTATTATAAGTTTTTCCCCATTTAAGAATTGGAAATAGTTCTTTTATAATAGAAATAAAAAAAAGAAAAGTAATTGATCTATAAAGATACAATATAATTATTATAATAATTATTATAATAATTCTTTTCTAAGATCAATAGTAGCTTTCAAATCAGGACCAGTAGATATTATTGTAACTGGAATACCTGTTTCTTCTTCAATTTCATTAATAAAGTCTTTTGTTTCTCCAAAAAGTGCAGAATAATCCTGAGTTCTTTCACAACTTGGGTAAAGACGATCAACACAAGTAAGAGCTATTTGAGTAGCACCATTTATCATACAAGCTTCTTTAGCTAAGTCCATATCAAATGAACCTATTCTTCGTCTTCTTCCAGTAACAGTTCCATATTCTTCAATACCCATATCTTCAGCTTGTTCTTGAGGCATTTCAGAAGGGAAAGGACCTTCGCCTACCCTAGTTATATAAGATTTAAATACAATAATTACATCATCAATTTTAGTTGGTCCTACACCAACGTCAGCTGCAAAAGTACTAGCAGTTGTATCTTTACTAGTGACATATGGATAAGTCCCATAATAAAGAGAAAGTCCAAAGCCTTGAGAACCTTCAATAAAAACATCTTCACCATTATCAATAGCTTCATTAATTTCCAAAGGAACATCAGAGATATAATTTTCAAGTTCAGAAAGATCTTTAGCCATTTTAGCTGTTCTTAAAACCCTATCAGAGTTAGCTGGGCCACATCCAGTGCCAGTACTACCTATTTTCTTAAAAAGATGTTCTGAACCACGGTCACGGTCTTTGTGTTCAGAATTTATCATAGAACATCTATAATCCATAAATGATCTACTTTTAATGTCATATTTATCAAGATAATCAAGCTCATGAAAAAATACTTCCGGGTCAACAAGAACTCCTGCACCAATAAGGAGTTTTGCTTCTCTATTTACAAAACCAGAAGGAGTAAGGCGTAAACCATATTTTTCACCATTAAATTCTACAGAGTGACCAGCATTTGGTCCTACACCCGCACGAGCTATTATATTAGGTTTATCATTATCACAAAGATAAGTAATACATTTTCCTTTACCTTCGTCTCCCCAAGCCCCACCAACTAAAATATTACAAGTCATCGAAATCTCCTGAATCTTAAAATTCCTATCAATACTAAAATTTATATTTAATAAATGATTAATGATTAAATTTAATCTTATTATGTGATATTTTACAAGATAAAATTTATTTAGATTATTTAAAGTAAAATGATCAAGTTTTAATTCATTATTTTCCTATAAATTAAAACCAATCAAGCCAATTATATTATTATTAAATTGTTATATATTAATTTAATTGTTGGTAAATACCAATTTAATGAAAAAATATTACTAAAATATTATTGTTATATTTTAGATTATATTTAATTTATGTATTCTGACCTACAAATTTCTTAATCTTTTATATTTTCATCATAGACAAGTTTAATAATTGCACCTTCAAGATTTACTTTATCAAAGTTTACCTCTCTAATATCTGTGCCTCTAATATATGCTTTATCTAAATTTGTTCCATTTAAATTAGCATTGATTAATTTAGTTCTTGAAAAATCAACACCAGTCAAATCCATGTCTTTAAGATCACAATCACTCATATCTGCACCACAGAAATTAGTTCAATGAAAATTAGAACCATTCAATTTAGCATCTTTGAGATTTGCACAAGTAAAATCGCAATTTCGAATATTAACTCCAGATATGTCAGCATTACTTAAATTTACTCTTCTAAAATAATATTCTCGAAGTTTTTATTTCTTAAATCAGAACCTGCTAAATTAGCTTTTCTAAAGTCCTTCATGTCATATCTCCAATAATAATTACACATTAATCATTATTTATAATAATATTAAATCATAACTTTAATAATTATATTATGTTATTAATTATTTTTATATTTATCCATATTTTATATAATTATAAAATATTCAACTATAAAAATATTGAAATAATAAAATTAAATAAAAATAATAAAAAATAAAATAGAAAATTAACATGGATTATAAAAGAATAGAATATAGTTAAAAAAATAGAATAAATAAAAAAATTAGATAGAATAAAAAAAATAAAATAAAAATAAATAATAAATATATAATAGATTAAAAATTATTATATAATTTTTTATATATTATCTTATTCTTACTTTTTTAGCTGTTTTACTAGAAAGATAATTTCCAGTAGCAGTATATTTTGTTAAAAACTTACTAATCCCTTTAACAAGACTTTTTTTAACTTTAAATACAGCTAATCCTTTTTTATTAGTTTTAGCTTTACCAATATATTTATTGTTTTTATAAATCTTAATAGTTTTACCAGCTAATGCTTTTTTATTTTGATCTTTTAAAATCATTTTAAATGCAGTGAGTCTTTTAGAGTTAGAAATTGATTTAATTGTAATTATAGTTTTTAATTTAGCATTATAAACAATATTAGATTCTGCTTTATCCAATTTTGCTGTGATTTTAGAACTTAAAGTATTTAGCCTTACATATGAGAACTATTACTTCTTCCATCAATGGATTTAAAAGTTTTCCATTATAATACAAATTACTTGTGAAATATTTAAAGTTATTACTAGCTCCTGCATTATTATTAGTACCATTTAATACAAAATAATACTTTGTTTTCCATAAACTTGAATAAAACTAATTTATTGTTAGCTACAGTACTAGCTATTTTCATAACAAAATAGTTATTTGGTTTCAATCCATAAATTTTATTATTAATATTATTAGATCCCCACCAATTATAATCAGCATTAACATAATTAGGACTATCACTAAACAATTGATACTTCCCATTATTATCAATGAATGTTGAATATTTTATATTTGCACTAGTATTATCAGTAAAATAAATTGCACCATAAATATTAGCTAGATTATTTTCAAATGAAGAACTTTTAATATCAAAACTACCATTGACTAATCCAGCAATAGCTGAACCATAATCAGCATTATTATTAGTAAAATCACAATTTATAATATTAATATTTAAAACTGAAAGAGTTCCACTATTACTTATTGCTCCACCTTGTACAGCAATATTATTTGAAAAAATACAATTAGAAATAATGGCTGTTATATTACTATCAGAATATCCATGAATTGCAATTGCACCACCTGTTCTATTACCATTATTATTCCTAAATATAGAGTTAATTATTCTCAAATTTTGGATACCTGCTGTAAATCACCACTAAATATAGCTCTACCAAAATAAGATGCACTGTTTCCTATAAATTTACAGTTTGAAATAAAAAATGTTTAATTATCACTACGAAAGTTAGATATTGCTCCACCTTGTCCATCAGTACCATGATTATCTTCGAAATTAGAATTTAATATAGTACTATTTTGTCCTAATCCATCCATACTATATATAGCTGCTCCTGAATCATTTATCGCAATATTGTTTTTAAAATTACAATCAAAAACATTCAAAATTTGATTACCATGAACAGAATTATAAATTCCAGCTGCAGAACCTATAACTTGATTTTCAGTGAAATTAGTATTTCGAACATTGAAAACTTGATTACTGTTTCTAAGTGCATTGTATATTGTTCCAGAATTAAGTAATGCATGTGCATAATTACCTATAAAATTACAGTTTATAACATTGAAATATTGATCATTATCTGAATCTTCAATATAATTATATATAGCTCCACCATAAACAGCAAAATTATTTTTAAAGGTACAATCTCTAATATTATAGCTTACACTATGATCAAAATCGGAAATCACAGCACCCATACCAGATTTAAATTTCGGAATGTGATTCCATAGAAATGTAATGTGATATTTGTACCTATAAAATATATATCACCATTATTTTCACCATCAATAATTGTATCTTTATTACTAAGTCCTTTATATTTAGCACTATAAAGACTCATATTTTTAGTAATAATCAGATTTTTATTTCCAATTCCAGTATATATTCCATCTCCAATAATTAAAACATTATCATTTACAGATAAACTCTTAATTCCTTTTTCTATAGTTTTATAAGGATTATTTGAACTACCATCTCCAGTATCATCATTTCCATTATTATTTATGTGGATAGTAGCTGCATCTACTGAAGTTAAAGAACTTGTAGCTAACACTGCGACAATAATAGCTATTACAAATAATCCAAATATATTATTTTTATTAAACGAATATGAAATTTTTATTTCCCCTTTAATTATTATAATATTATAATACAAATAAGTAAAAGAACTTAAAGAAATTATAAGCTCTATTTATTATATTGTTAATTAATCTTATTTAAATCTAAAGTTTTTTAAACTAAATATTATCAATATACTAATAATATTATATTTAATATTATAAATAGATTTTAACTAAATATAATAAAAAAATAATTAAAATGAAAAAATAACAATAAAATTTAGGTAAAATATATAATTAATTTAATTATGTTGTTTATGTTGCTAATAAACAACCATAAAATTTACAAAATATTTGTCGTTTATAAATAAATAATTAAAAAAATAAAGAAAATAAACTAAAAAATAAAAATAAATGAAAAATAATAGGTAAAATAGTCTAAAATATTAAATACAAACATTTATATATATTTTATTATTTTATTATTTTTTTAATATCTTTTTCAAAATCAGAAGATAATAAAATTCCTACAATGGCAACATTTTTTCAAAATAAAATGTTTTTATAGTAGTAGCATTACTTATTGATTCAAAACCAGAAGATCCTCCAATAGTAGAATATTTGGTAGTATAAACACCTTCTTCTTGTGATACTTTAAGTTGATCTAAAGAAAATAGGGGTTTTAAAATTAACAATAAAACTTATTGAAGATGAATCCTTCATATATAAATCTGTACTCATATAACTTCCATTATTTGAGCTTTTTAATGAATAGCCATCAGGAATATGAAAATTAATTCCCCCAACATTAGCTTCTTTTAAAAATAAATCATCATTCCCTGATTGTCCAAAGTTTCCAAAAATATTATTATTACCAATAGTTGAAACAGTGCTCACACACAATAAAATATTAGCTATAATAAGCACTAAAAACCATCTTAAAAGTGTTTTGCCCCAATATATCCTTTTTTCCAGCATGGAATTTTATTATGGAATTTTGAGCTAAAATCTGCATTTTTTCTATGAAATTTTTCTCCAAATTCATCAAATACCATTTTTAAACTCTATTGCCATTTTTAAGATTTTCATCATGAAAATAATTACCATTATTTTGATTTATTTGTTTAGCATTTTTATATGCATCATAGATTGCATAAAGTATGAATAAAAATCCAATAATACCATTAACATATCTTAAAACAATAGCTATCAACATAAACAATATTCCTTTAAGTATCTGTCCATGATAAAATTGACCTAAACATAATAAGAAAAATGACAACACAGCAGTTATAAAAGGATTTTTATTATAAATAAAATTAAATAGGAATAAATGAAGATAAATTAGATAAATTAAGTTAAATATAAAATAAATTAAATAAAATATATCATAATCAATGACCAAAATTATTAAAATTACTAAAAATGTTATAAATAGTAATAAATATTATAAATAGTTTAAATCGATATTATAAAAAATAATAAATAGTAACAAAAAATAAGTAATTTTTAAAATCTTCTGGATTAAGCTTAAAAAAAGTTTCATCATTGAGTTTATTTTATTTTTTTGAGTATATGAATATCTTCTAAAAACTCATATTTTATAGCTATTTCAATACTTGACTCAATAGCCCATTTAACATCAATGACTTTAAAAACTACGCATTTAAAGCTTTGTTCTTTTTTCTCATTATCTTCTTTTTCTAATCCTTTAATATCTTCAATAGGCATTATATAATCCAACACAATCTTTTTTTAGTTCATCGATCACGAATGGTTCTATTATTTCCACAAATTCATCTAAATTTTCTTTGACTTGTCAACAGCAGAATTCAGCCATTGGATAAAAACAAAACCATTTTCTAATTTTCCAAATTCATCAGAAATATCTCTTTTATTAATATTTTTCAGAGGCATATTTGTATAATAATTAGTAAACAGATCGGATAACTTCTTTTATAGAAAATAATTCGTTTGAAAACCTTTTAAAATTATCATCGTCAATAATTAATTTATTTTCAGAAAATTCAATAGTGTTATTATTTTTGTTTCCAGTATTTTTATTATTATTACTATTTTTACTATTTTTTATATGATCTTTAGCTAAAACAAAATGTTTAAATCCATTTTCACTGTAAATTCTTTCTTCGATTAGTATATAACCATATAATTAATATATTGAAGATAACTACAATTTCCTCGTTCTAATATAAAAAAAGAATCTATATTCTCTAGGTCATTTAAACAGTTAGCTATATCTTCTATATTCAAATTTTCTGATTTAATACGGGAGTTAGAATTCATGGTATCTATATATTTAATAATTATAATTTTTTAAAAATAATATAATTATTTATTAAAATTATTTATTAAAAATAAATAAAAATATTTAAAATTAGTTTAAAATATTTTAAACTGTTTTAAAATAATTATTTATCTTATGATATTTTAATGTTATATTAATTGTTATCTTAATGGTTTTAAAAGTTAATATTTTAATAATCACTTATTTTATATCAATAGGAAATACTTCACATGCAGGATCATATTCATATTTTTTTCCTGATTTTTTAGCCTTCCAATAATTAAGCCAATAAACCCACCATTGATTGGAGAGTTTGTTAATAGCTTCATCATTTAATGATTCAAAATCATTGAAAAAATCTAATTGATTAGTTTCAGAAACAATAGCAAAATTTTTAAAGGAAATAGTTAATAAAAAATCTATTTTATCAATAGCTTCTTTCAGTTTTCCTAAAATATCTTTATTATATGAATAATTTTTGTTTATTTTTTTAAAAGAGTCAGAGTTTTGAAATTTCAAACCATTTTTCAATATTTCATGAGAAAAATCTTCTTTAGATTCAAGAAAAATAATATCATCTATATTATTATAAAATATAGTGAAAAAAGCATTGTTAGCAGGACAAATAGTTAATTCACTAGGAATGAATTAAAAATTCATTATTTAGCTTATAATTATTACTGATAGCATTATTATAAGTATTAATATTAGTATTCTTTTTAATGTTTTCTTTAAGAATTGGTTTATATAATTGAATATGATCAAATTATAGTTGAATTGAATCATCAGTTAGCTCAACCCAAACCCATAAACCAGCAGATGAAATAGCTTCCTCTAATAGATTTAATGTTTTTTATTTCATTGTTGTCCAATAATTACTTAATATAAATTAATAAATTTATCTAATCACGTTTTATTACTATTAATTATATTTAATAAATTTAATACTACTTTTAAAATTAATTTTCAGATTTATCTAAAAAAGAATTGTATGCTCCTTCCATTTCATATTCATCATCATCCAATCTCTTTTTCCAATGGAATGGATTGATTTTGATAGGTGAATTTATATCTTCATTCCATTTTACTATGAAATCATTGTTATATAGAGTTTTAACTATTAATTTACCTATTTTTAAAGATTTTTCCTTATTATTTTGAAAATCTTCAAAAGCTAAGCTTAGTATATTGGATTCTAATGCATACTCAATATCTTGAAAATGATAAAAACAAAATCCTTCTGGAACTATATTTTTGATTTGAAGATGATGAAACACTTCAAAAGAGTCATGAACTCCTTCATCTACAGAATATCCTGCATTATGTATCATTAAAATGCTTTTATTATTAAGATGATTAAAACAATTTTTAAGTTTATCAAAATCAGTTTTTTCTTCCCAATTTGCTTCAGCTTCAATTTTTTTATTATATTTATCAAAAATAATTGTCTTAATTTCATTTAAAGAAATATCTTCATCAATAAATTGTTCTTCTATAATTTCTAGAATTTCATCTTTATTATAAAATCCTGAATTGATTAAAATAGATACTTCTATTGATATATATTCGATTAATTCTTTATTCATGAAATCACGATTTTAAATTGACTAAAATATTGAATATCATTATAAGATTAGTATAGAGCATATGAATATTAATATAAAATATATTCTAGTTCAATAAATACTTAAATAAATATTTAGATAATATTTAAATAAAAATTTAATAACAAAATTATACAGCATATAAAAATAAAATATTAGGATTATCTTAATAAAAGAAAAAAGAATAAAATTATCCTAACATTGTTTGAATAAGATTTACATTGCATCTATCTGTAAATCCAACTATAACTCTGGATTCGCCTATTTTTGCAACGGAAAACTCTTCTCTTTCTTTATATTGATATCCTCTTAATTTTGTGTAACCTTCAAATGCAAGTCTTCCTTTAACATCAAATTCTTTTTGAAATTTATCATAGGTGTTAATAAATCTCTCTATAGATTCAACATGAGGAATTTTATCAGATTTAATAGTTACAAAGAAAACAATATCATCAAAATCAACAGCGTAATAAGCATCATCATTCATTATACCTGAAACAGTCATAGCTATTATATGCGATTCAAGAAGGTCTGCATCAAATATATCAGTAGTGAATTGGCCTATATCATATTTTTCACCGATTTTTTTTACATCTTCAGCTTCTTTAACTAGATTTTTAGGAATTCCAACTTCTTCATTGTCCCATGCCCAATGCCATTTACTAGTTTCATTAGATAATGTACCAATTATTTGAATAGGAAATTCAAGTTCCTCTCCAAATGAAATTGTTCCGTTATCTATATCTAACTCTCCAATATTATCTCCAATAACTTCAAATAAACTTTCTTGTTTATCTAAAGCAAAAGCTCCATATTTTGTGAATATTTTTTGAAATGAATCTGATTTTTCTATTTCAATTGCCTTTTCTTTCATGAATTATTATTAATATAAATCAGTATATATAATTACTGATTAAAACATAGTTAAAAATTGAAAAAAATAAGAGAATAAGGTAAAAAACCAAGTAAAGCTAAGTAAAAAGAAAAAATTTAAATAAAAAAGAATATCGAAAATAAATTATTAATCTTGATCATTATTAGCAAAATATATCATTGGTTTAGACATAAATTCAGAAAGTCCTTTATTATAATTATCAAAGAAAGTTATAAAATCTTCATGTTCTGAGTAAAGATCAGTTAATTCAATATAGGATTCTTTTGTAATAGGATTTAATGTTCCAACTAATTTAAAATGTTTAGCTATTAATTTTTGAATTTTTTTTTGAATTGTATTCATTATCATTCATTGAGTTAGCTATATCTTGAATTATATTGTTAAGATTTGATTGGTATTTTTCCCATTCTCCAGAGCTCATTTTTTTAATTTGTTTGTTAGCTTTTTTAAATGATCTTCTTCCATATCGATTGATAATATCTTTTTTATACTTTTTCTGATTATTTTCATCTATTCCATCAAAAAGATCTTTATCTGTAACTATATAAACCCTCCTACTAATAGAAAATTATTCTAATATCATTTTAATCATATAATTGATTTATAGATCTAATTTAGAACTATTATATATTTATAAATATCTATATATTATTAATTTTAATATTACTATTTTAATATATCATTTTATTAATTTATTTGATATTAATTATTTGTTTGTAAAACTTATTATCATTAAATATAATTTTAGTAAATAATCAGTGCATAATTATTTTTAATTAATATAATCATTTTCGATATTAATAATTTTTATATCTTATATTATCATGAAAAATATTACTAAGTTAAATTTATATAATACTAATGGGAAAACTATATTAAAAGGGGGAATAAAATAAGAAAAATAACAATAGCTAATAATAAAAATTTTAGAAATATTTAAATAAAAAATATTAAAATAAAGCATTTAAAATAAAAATTGTATTAATTAGCTAATATACATACTTATTGAATTTTTTTATAATTATTTTGGTGATAACATGAAAGTAATAGGTTTTTCAGGAAGTCCTAACAAGGACCGGAAGTACAAACACAATTCTTAATAAAATACTCAATAAAGCAAAAGAAGATAATTATGATACTAAACTTTTCACTTTAAATGAATTAAATATAAATCCTTGTCAAGATTGTGGATATTGTAAAGAAAATGAAAGCTGTGATTTAGACGATGATGTGAATAAACTACATAATGAAATTAAAAACGCAGATTATATTATTATTGGATCTCCAATATATTATGGAGAAGTTTCATCCCAAACCAAATTATTTACAGATAGATTTTACAGTGTATTCAATAGTAAAACAAAAAACTTTGATGATAAGAAACTTATTTTGGTTTATACACAAGGAAACCCAAATCCAAAAACATATGAATCTTATGCAAAACATAAAGTAGATCATTTATATAATTTCATGAATTTCAATGTGGTTAATACATTAATAGCTGCAGGAATTTTCTAGAATAGTTTATAATTTAGCTATTTTTTAAATATTTTCAGAATGTTGCTCTTTAATTATTTCCTATTTTTATATATTATTTCAAATCATGAATTGCAGGCCCATGGATGGACTTTTCCATCATAACTAAATTTTGATCCAAGTTCAGGACATTCCCATGATTTTTCAGCCGTATTCCAAACAAGTTCACAATTACTATGAGTAGATCTTGAACTTACAGCATAAACATTGGAATCAACATCTTTATAAATAGCTATAGATTTATCATTAATATTAATTATTTTAGCTTTTTCATGTTCTAAATTCATTAAATTATCTTTTAAATATTTTGATTCTTTTTCAGTTAGCTCATTGCTTAAATTATAATTTTTGTTATTTTAAGATTTTTAGGTTTTTTTCTATCTTTAAATCTTTTAGGATCAAATATAGCCATATAATAATCAATATTAATATCTAGATCATTAGGATCTCTAATTTTATTAGATTTATCTAAAATCATTTGAGAAATTATATTAGCAGCTAATGTTCCAGTTGTCATTCCCCAACTATTAAAACCAGTAGCTATATAAACTCCTTTATGAGATGTTTCACCGATTATAGAAACTCCATCTTCAGTTTTATTATCTTGATTTGACCAAAAATATTCTACTTCTTCTGTATCAAATGTTTCTTCAACATAATCGATTAGTCTTTTATAACAGCCCCAAGTATTATCTATTTCACCAATACTATGATGTTCCCCACCAACAATAAGCATTTCTCCTTTTTTGTTGGAGTTGTTCTAAAAGAATAAAATGGATCTATATCTACAAACATACCCATACTATGTGTTTTTTAGGATAAAGTCCTACTACATATGATTTATTTTGATACATAAAATTACATACAAAATCTGGATCATAAATTGGTGCATTCGTAGTTACAACTACAAAGTTTCTAAATATATCCCCTTTATAAATAGTAATCTTTTTTAAAGAGTTATTTTTTTATTATTCTTATTATTTTTGTTATTTTTATTATTTTCCGCAATATTATTATTTAAATCTGTTTCATCAATATCTTCTACATTTAAAACTCTTGTTTTTTCAAAAATAAAGGAACCATCACCATCAATATAATGAGATAAAAAATTTAGATATTTTTTAGGATATAATTCAGCCTGATTTTCATGACAAATTCCAAAACCATTATGAGGACTAGGAAGATCATCCACCAACTCTGAATCAATCCCTAGTTCAGTTAATGATTCATGTTCTTTTTGAATCAATACAAAATATCTTTCATTTGAAGCATATAGATAAAGAGGAGAATTTCGATATTCGCAATCAATATTATTTTCCTCCAATATATTTTTAATTGTATTAAAAGCATCTAAGTTAGCTTTATAAAATTTTAATGCAAAACTTTTTCCAAATTTAGATAATATACTTCCATAAATTAAACTTGAAGTAAATGTGATTTTAGCTGTTGTTCCTGAAGTAATATCCCGTACAATACAATTAACTTCGATTAAAGCTACTTTATATCTTTGTTGTTTAAGCATGAAAGCAGTTGATATTCCAGCTATTCCTCCTCCGATTATAATCACGTCAACTTCTATTCCATCTTTAAGAGATAGAAATTCGGTTCTTTCTGCACTGTCTAACCAAAAAGTCATGTGTTCTCCATTGAACAAAAAATCATTTCCTTATAAAATATTTCCTAACAATAATAATATTTCAAATAACATTTCCCATAATAAATATATTTATAGTTTTAATATTAACATTTAATAATTAAATTATATTAAACTCTTAAATTAAATTCTTAATAATTAAAAAAATAAAAAATAAATGAATTAAAACGATGAAAATTTAAAACTAAAAATTTAAGTAATAAATATATTAAAACTACTTAATAATATGAAAATTATTAATAAAATATAAAGATATTAACTTTTAATCAATATTATAAAATATATCCTTAAATAGTTCATTTTATTAAAAAGATAGTTCAGAAATTCTTTTCATTGCATTTTTAATATTGTCTAAGGTGTTAAAAGCTGTAAATCTTAAATATCCTTCCCCACTCAGCCCAAAACCTGCACCAGGAGTACCTACTACATTAGTTTCATTTAAAAGTAGGTCAAAAAAAATCCCATGAATTCATGTTATTAGGATTTTTAACCCAGATATATGGAGAATTAATACCACCATAAACATTAAGTCCTATTTTTGTTAAATTTTTTCGAATTATTTTAGAATTTGTCATATAATAATCAATATTATCCTGTATCTCTTTTTTTCCTTCAGATGTATAAGTAGCTTCAGCAGCTTTTTGAACTGGATAAGAAACACCATTAAATTTGGTTGTTTGTCTTCTATTCCACAATTCATTCAAAGATTGCTTATTTCCATTATTATCAATAGCCTTAAGATCTTTAGGAACAACTGTATATGCACATCTAGTTCCAGTAAATCCAGCTGTTTTAGTTAAAATTCTAAATTCAATAGATACTTTTTTAATCCCATCAATTTCATAAATACTATGTGGAACATCATTTTCAATGATAAATTTTTCATATGCTGCATCAAAAAGAATTATTGAATCGTTTTTTTCTAGCATGATCAACAAATTTAGTTAATTGATCTTTAGTAAGAGTTGTACCAGTAGGATTATTAGGAAAACAAAGATAAATAATATCAACATCTTCTTTTGGTAATTCTGGAATAAAATTGTTTTTTTCAACACAAGGAAGATAAACTAATCCATCATACATCCCATTATCATTAAGATTTCCAGCTATTCCACCCATAACATTAGTATCCACATAAACTGGATATACAGGATCAGTTATAGCTATTTTATTATCTAAACCAAAGATTTCTTGTATATTACCAACATCACACTTTGATCCATCACTAATAAACACTTCATCAGTATTGAAGTCTATTCCTAATGGATTAAAATCATTTTTAATGATTGATTCAGCTAAAAATGAATAACCTTGCTCAGGACCATGACCCATAAAAGTTTTTTCAGTCCTCGTTTCATTAACAGCATTTTTAATGCATTTAAAACAGTTTTTGTTAAAGGTTTGGTCACATCACCGATACCCATGCGTATAATATCTTTTTCAGGATTTTCTTGTTGAAATTTTTCCACTCTTCTAGCAATTTCAATAAATAAATAGCTATTTTGTAATAAAAGATAATTTTCGTTAATTTTTACACTCATAAATCGTCCACCATAATTGGATACCTGATTATTTAGTGTCATATCATTAAAATGTCATTAAAAAATATTTTACCATATTTTTTAATTATACCCTATATAATTATTATTATAATAATCAAATAACATTATTATTTTGTAAAAAGTATCTAATAAATTTTTTTTAATCATTATAGTTACTTCTATTTAATAATAATTTTAATTTTAAAATAAATCCTCAAATTAGTAAAAATTAAGAAATTTAAAATAAATAAATAAAATAAAAAATAAACTAAAATAAGATAATTACACTAATAATAAATTATTAAAAATTAATTTTATTAACATGCACAAATTTATTAATATACAAATGTTAATATAATAACAATAATAATTAACTATTATGAATACATTAATATTATGATTAATGTTATTAATTATGATATAATTGAATAGATGTTAAGAAAAATGTATTTTACTAATATAATTAAAAATATTTGAAATAATAAACCAATTGCAAAATCAATGATAAGAATGAATCCTATAACACTTCCAATAATTATTACAATAGCTGTGATCGGAATAATAGCTATTATACTAGTTAAATTATTCTACAAAGATCCTGAAGTTTCAGATTTGTCAGACGAACTTCCCTCAATAATTAGTAAACATTGGGAAGAACCTATTAATGATGATATTGTAGAAACAGAGGATTCAAATGAGCATGGTTTTGTAACCAAATCATGGGAAGAACCTATGAGTAAAAAAAAAGAATTGAATAATGGAATTGCCAGTAAAGTATTTCAAGAACCAATGCACACTAAACATCAAGATATCATGAGCAAAGAATATGAAAAACAAGAAAATGTTTCATATATCCAAACCGAAAATGTGGGAATGAATGATAATATTAATGAAAATAAACAAAGTAATCTTGATAACTTTGAAAATGAAGAATATGATAATCAAGACAACTTAGAAGATATAGAAAGTTTCCAATATTTTGATTTTGATGATTATAATTATGATTACAATCCTAAAAATAATGATGATAATGAATTAAATAATACAAATTTCAATGATAATTCTAGAAATAATAACATTGATAATATCGACAATATGGATTTAAGAGAAAATAATGATAGTAATTTTAGAATTACAAAATCAGAAGATTCAAATTATCAACAAAATGACTATGAAACCAAAAATGAATATTACTCATCTAATTATGATAAATACGAAAATATTAACAAAAATGATGAAGAATATTTTAACTCCTACCAAATTAATGAAAATGAATATAACTCTGATATTACATCAGAAAATTATAATTCTTATGAAAAAGAGCCATTAGAACATCAGGAAGTTTTTGCTATGGGTGAACAAGTAGTAATTGGAGGAAAATCTTATAATCTAAAAGTGGGAGATGATATAATATTCAATTATAATGGAGAAAGTTATTCCAGTAGAATATTAGAAATCAAACACGAAAATATAAGAGTAAAATATAGAGCTCAAGAAAAATGGATAAGTTTTTCTGATATTAAAAAAGTATTTTAAATTCTATTAAAATTCTTTTTATTTTTATTTTTAATTATTAATTCATTAATTATTAATATTTATTCGATTATAATATTCTATTCATGAATAGATTTAATAAAATTATTTTATAAAAAATTTTAATTAACAATAATATTTTAAATTAACAATAAATATTTTAAATATTAAACTACTATTCTTAAGTTTTTATTATTATAATTTTTATATTAAATATAATTATAATATTAATCTATTTTTTTTATATAAAATAGGAAAAATATAAAGAAAATATTAATCTAACTAACGTTTGGTAGTTAATTAAATATGAAAAATAAAAATAATATAAAAATAAAATAAAAAAATAGAAATGTGAAATAATAAATTATTTATGAGCAAAATAGAATATCAATTCATCAGCAGCTATTTCATCAAGTCTTACAAATCCAAATCTTTCGAATTGCAATATATCTCCTATTTTAAGATTCATACATTTGATTTCACAAAGACCTTCTACAATAGAAGCATCATCCATCACTATTTTTGCTTTAATATTGTCATTAGCTGGAACCCATTGAATTATTCTAGCTTTTAATTTTCTTGCTTCTTCAAAGGTTTTACTATTATAACTAACATTATTTTCATCAATATTAATGTTTATTGCATCCATTAAACGAGTAATACCATTTGTAAAGTCAGCTTTAGGAATATAAACATCACCATCAAAAACAAGTTTTCTATTTCCCCTCTCTAGATGGTCTGGATGTAAAGGTCTTTCGATTATTTCTTCATCAAAATTTTCATCAAAAATATTATCTAATCCAGTTATTTCCACTTTCTTTGGATTAAGAACAAAGAAATAACGATTTGCCTTTTCTTCTAAATTATTTCTATTTAGGCCATATATTTTTTTCCAACTAATAGCTGAATCAGACATTTTAATCCCAATTTCCACCATTAAATCATGGATAGTTTTGTTTTGAATCCCTCTTCTAGCTATAGCTCTAAGAGTTCCTAATCTAGGATCATCCCAACCAGAATATTTTCCTTCTTCAATTCCAGCTAGAGCTTTAGAAGTACTAAGTGCAATATCTTCCATTTTAAGCCTTCCATAATGGATGAATTCAGGTACTTCCCAATTCATATGTTCATAGAGGTATTTTTGCTTTTCACTATTAGCTAAGTGATCTTTGCCCCTTAAAACATGTGTCATTCCCATTAAATGATCATCTATAGCCACAGAAAAATTCATCATTGGATAAATTCTATATTTTGTACCAATACGAGGGTGTTCTTCTTCAACAATACGTATAGCTACCCAATCACGAATTGCAGGGTTTTTGTGTTTAATATCTGTTTTAATACGAAGTACAGCTTGACCAGGTTCCATTTCTGAAAATTTATTCCAAATTTCCATATTTTTTTCTGGAGAGTTAGATCTACATGGACATTCTTGACATTCATCCTTTAATTTTTTGAAATCTCCCCCATCACATGTACACATATATGCAGCACCATTTTCAATTAATTTTTCTGCATATTCATAATAAATAGGAAATCTATCACTTTGATAATAAATTTCATCTATATTAATACCTAACCATTCAAGATCTTCTTGAAGCATATCATAAGCAGGAAGATAAATACGTTTTGGATCTGTATCTTCAATACGAAGAATCAATTTTCCATCATATCTATCAACATATTCCCCATTAGGAACAGCAGCTCTTGCATGTCCAATATGAAGAGGACCACTAGGATTAGGAGCAAATCTCATAACTACTCCTTTATGTTTTCCAGGTAAATCAACTAATCCTTCTTCTTTTTCTTTAGATTTTTCTTCTTTTTTTATTTCAATACCAAGCTTCTCTATTTTTTGTTCTTGTTCTTCAACTGTTAGACCATTTATTTCCGCAACTATTTTAGCAGACATTGGACCTATTTTTTTAGCTTCTTTTCTAAGATCAGATTCACTACTCATAATAGCTCCCATCACAGCTCCAGGATTAGCATTTCCTTTATGTTTAACCGCATTTGAAAGAGCATGTTTATAAATTGTTTTTTCTAAATCATCCATAAAATCACGTGAAAATTAATTAAATTTCGATATAATTTTATCAAATATTATTGAATATATAAATGATAATTAATGAATAATAATTAATAAATAACTAATTAGTAAATAATTAGAAATAATTAGAAATAATTAGAAATAATCAATTAATAAACAACTATTATCTATAAATAATTATTGTATTAATTATTATAGTTTTTCATATTAAAAATTGTATTATTTTTAAAAATATACTAAGGGGTTTTTATACCATTATTATAATCTATTGATTAATAAGATATAAATAGTTAATATAAGTGAATTTGTAGAAAAAATATTTAGAATAAAAATAATGAAAACACAGAATAAACACAATATAAATTATTAATATAATAAATAAATTATAAAAATATTATTAACAAAAAGAGTTAAATATAATACATAATATTAGTTAGGAGAATTAAAAATGTCAGATGAAAAAAAGATTTTTAAACATTGAAAAGAAAATAAACAAGTATACAGAAAAAAACAAAAAAGTTACATAGTTAATAATCTAAATCTAACAATATCCCAATTTTATCAACAAGATGATGAAACAATTAAAGTTTCCTCATAAAGTTTAAAAATAGAGGATAATGATGTAATTTATGAAATATTTAGTAATGGGATTGTGCGTCGAATATTACTTTGTCCTTGGTTTTTCCTTGGATGGTTATGTTTTTG
>NIZT01000004.1 GCA_003315655.1 Candidatus Methanobinarius endosymbioticus | reverse complement strand
ATTATAATTTACATCTTTAATCTCTTAAATTATATAAATATCACGGGATCTATCACAGATGCAGTTAAGCTAACAAAGATATCTTATAGAACAGCTCTTAATTACATTGAAAAAATTGAGTCTTCATTAGAAATAGCTGTTGTTTCAACTACAAAAGGTGGAAAAGGAGGAGGTGGTAGTGCAAAGCTTACATCAGAAGGAACATTAATTTTAAAAGAATGTAAAAAAATTAATGCAATTATGGAACTTCATAAAGAAGTAAATGAGCTTGAAGCTATTATCATGAATATAGATGAAGAAAAACGGGTTATGACTATTGAAATGAATAATATTGACATAACCATACCTTTAAACGAAAAATACAAAGTTGGAGACAAAATATTAGCCCTAATTAGCTATGATAATATATTTATAATGTTAGAACCTCAGGAATCAAGTGTTAGAAACATGTTTAAGGGAAAAATCATTGAAATAAGTCTGAGTGGTGAAATGATAAGAGTTAAAGTTGATATTGATGGAATTTACCTATATTCTAACATTACACGTTCAGCAGCAGAAAATTTAAATCTTAAATTAGGAAAAGAAGTATATCTTGGTTTCAAAGCTGTATCTATAGCTACATTAAAACTTTAATTTGTTAGGTGTTCTTATTTTAAAAATAGATGTTGATAAGGATAAATGTACTGCATGTGGAGAATGTAAAGATATATGCCCTAAAGGTCAGAAGATTTGGACTATAAATAAAATAGCCCATGCAGATAATTTACAATACTGCCATGTGTGTACAATATGTGCATCAAGATGTCCAGAAGGAGCGATAACCATGATTAGAAATGCCTCCCAATGATGAAAAAGAAAGAGAAAGATTAAAAAAGTAAAATCTTATAAAAAAGATAAGTTAGGTATTGAATAATAATTATTAAAATAAAAATAAATCTAAAATATAATAATAATTTTAAGTAATAGTTAAACATTGATTAAGAATTAGTGAAAATAAATTAGTAAAAATATAAAATTAAAAGATAGTGGTTATAATGGAAAAGATAAGAACAGCTAAAGTTTCAAGAAAAACATCTGAAACAGATATCAAAATACTGATAGATTTAAATGGAAATGGAATATACAATATTAACACAGGAATCAATTTTTTTAATCATATGTTAGAATCTTTTTCAAAACATAGCTTAATAGACCTTGATATTGAAGCAGTGAGTGATATTGATATTGATGATCATCATACTGTAGAAGATATTGGAATATTGCTTGGAGAAGCTTTTTTAGAAGCTATTGGAAAGAAAGTTGGAATAAGAAGAATGTCTCATGCCATTGTCCCCATGGATGATTCTCTAGCCACATTAGCTATTGACATGAGTGGACGTGGTTATTTAAGAGCAGATTTTTCATTTAACAATGATAAAATTGGAGATATGACTAGTGATACAATTATTCATTTCTTTGAATCTTTTACAAGCTCTGGAAAAGTAAATTTAAATATTAGTGCTGAAGGATCTAATGACCATCATAAAGCAGAAGCAATATTTAAAGCATTTGCAAAAGCCTTAAAAGACGCTTGTGAAATAGAACATGATTCCATTCCAAGTACCAAAGGAATTATTTAAATATTATTTTCATTTTTTATTAATTCTATTAATTCTGTATATTTAAAATTCATTTATAAGATCCATATTCATTTTTATTTTATTATAGTTTTAATTGTATAACTTTTTTATACAGTTGTATAATATTTTTATACAATTAATATAATGAAATTTTAATGAAAACTATTTAAATAGAATATAATGTATAAAATTAATAATTTAATGTTAAAATAGAAATTTAATTATTTGAAATAATTGTCTAAAAGTTCTCAACAAAATGAGAACTATAGATAACTAAAAGAAGTTAATAGCTTCTTAAAACACAACTTCA
>NIZT01000003.1 GCA_003315655.1 Candidatus Methanobinarius endosymbioticus | reverse complement strand
CCAATATATGGATTAATTATTTTATTTTTATTAAATTTATTTTCAGAACCTTCAATATTAATCCCAATAAGCATTAGTAATGTTGTTATATTCTATGTTATTTCCATAGCCATTAACAAGTATTCCATCGAATACAGAAGAATGAAATTGATTATAGCTAATTTTATTATTATCCACATAAATATTTACTCCATAAACATTATGAGAAAGAATATTTCTAGTTATGATGTTTCCACGTCCATATTCAACATATATACCAGAGTCACCATCCTTGATATTATTATTTGAAATAAGATTATTTGAAGAATCAGAAAAATAATCGTCATTAGCAGTATTAGTATAGATTGTATTTAAATTTACATCAGATTTATCTGTGCTTGTGAATGTAATACCATTACCTTGATTAGAAAATATAGTGTTTTCTATTATCTTCACATTTTTAGAAGAATCCACACTAAATACCATCATGCTGATTTTTATATACTTTATTATTCTGAATAAGAAGATTTTCTAGATCACTGAATTGAGTACCTATTTCATTACCTTCTACATTATTATTAGTAAAATTTAAATTTTTAGCAGATTCTACATTAATAGCCTGATAATTATCCTTAAAAACATTCTTATTGATGATTATATTATAAAATTTTGATAAATATATTGCAGTTTTAGCTGAATTTTTAGAAATTGCTGATTTACTAATATTTAGAACATTTTTAGAATATATAGCTCCACCATTTTTACTAGCTAGATTATTTTTAAATGTTGAAGAAGTGATTCTTGTTGGAACTGTTAAATATAATGTTCCTCCATTTTTAACTTTATTTGATTCAAATCTAATATTCAAGATAATTAAGCTATTAGATCCTGTGGTATATATGGCTCCTTCCATTGTTAGTAGCTTTATTATTTTTAAATATTGAATTTGTGATAGTGTTGAGGCTAATACATATATTACCCCTCCGTCTGGTGCAAAATTATTAACAAAATTACAATTTATAATCTCTAATACCTATACCATTATTTCTTAAAGCTAGTGCTCCTCCATATGTTAACGCAGTATTATTTTCAAAATAACAATTGATTATTTTAAGGTTAGACCCTTGAGAACATATAGCTCCACCCACAGTATAGTTATTAGCTCCTGTGTTAGCTGCATGATTATTAAAAAATCTACAATCTTTTATTGTTGCACTTTGTGATTCTTCAAAAAAATAAACAGCTGAACCAGTATCACCATAACAATTAGAAAAACTATAATTTTCTATAATTACTGATCCTCTGATATTTAGTGCATGATAATCAATTGAACTACCATTAACAAAATCAATAAACCTTAATGTGACAGTAGTATCTTCACGAACAATAAGAATACGATACAAACTACAACCATCTAATTTAACACGATTACCATTAGACTGCCCCTTAATAGTAATATTCTTGCCATCTATTCCCATAGTATTACCAGAACTAGCATAAGCATCAGTTCCTAGAAGAATTTTATCACCATTACTTGACAAATCAATATAACTCTGAATATTGTTGTGATTAGATCTTGTAACAGTATAATCAGTAGCAAAAACAGACGTAGAAAAATAAAATAGAACAGTTAATAATACTATCATAAATAAAATAAATTTTTTATAATTTACAGTTTTTTTATAGGTTGTAGGCATAAATACACCTCCATCAACAAATATAGAAATCAAAGGGTGTGCATTTATTAATTTTGAGAATAAATATGATTATTTTATATCCATGATTATTATTTATAATTATATTAAAATATAAATAAAGTAATAGTTACTATTTAATTTTTTTTATTAAAAATAAACAATATAGATATCAAATAAAAAATAATATAAACTAATTAATAAAAACTATTAACTATATTAGATTTAAAAAAATAGAGAATAATCGTTCTCTCTCTCTAAAAAAATAAATATAGAATTAAAAAATTTTAATAGAAATAAAAAAGAGAAAACGTTTAAAACAAATATAAATAAAATAAAATGAAATAAAGTAAAAATAAAAAAATAATTATTTAAAATATTAAATAAATCATTCTAAAAGTTTTTCAGCTTCTGGAAAATTTACTTCATAGATATGAGCACTAATTGAATGAATAGTTATAGATTCTATTTCAGCATTAACTTTTTCCGATACATATTGTGCTAAATATGTGAGACCTACAGCATTTGGAAACCATGCTCCATAGATGTCCTGACTTCGCCATAACGCAGTGGTGTAAAGTTTATCATCTCTTATTTTAAAATCAACTAAAATCATACAAGGAACTTCATCATTTTGAGTGTCGATTACTTGATCCCATGTAATAGATAAAGCTCTTCTTGATTCTCTGCAATTATTTAGTCTTTCAATAGCTTCATCAATTTGATCTACTCCATCAAAATGAGCTCTAAAACGATTTCCATAAGTATAAACAAATCCTTGTTTATCACTACTTATAAATTGCTCACTATAAGTTTTAAGTTTGTCTCCTTCCCAAAAATAACCTTCTGGAACCCTAATATCTAAAATATCAGAGACTTTTGATTTAATATTAAAAAAATCACCACTATTAGTATTTCCTAAAGGTTTTTTGATAGAAACCATCACATTTAAAATTTCCTTAGTTAATGATCCTCTTTCATCATTAACATCTTTACCTTCTTTAATTATTTTTTTAACTAATGTTTCCCATCCATCTGCTATTTCATCAACTTCTACTAAAGTGGCCATTAATATTTCTCCAAACTCTATTAAACATATTTTAAATATATTTTAGACAATTATAAAATAATTATTATAAAATAATTGTATTAATATTATATTTAATATAAAAATATATTATACCAATATAAAATATTATATCCTACTAATTATATTATATTCTATTTTTAAAATATTTATAATTTTAGATGAAAAAATTAAAAAAATAATTAATAAAATTATATAATTAAAAAATTTATATAATTAATAAATTTATAATTATATAAATTATCATATAATTAGTTTATAAAAATAGTATTATGTAAAAATAAAATTATTAATTAAAAATTATTCAAAAGAATTCATAGCTTTCACCATATTATTCAGTTTAGAAAAAGCTACATTATCAGGAAGAAGTTTCATACCACAGTCAGGATCTATATAAAGATTTTCTTTACCTAAAATATTAATTCCTTTTTCAATTATTTTAGCTATATCTTCAACAGAATCAACTGTTGATTTTTTAGTATCAATAACTCCTAATCCAATTTTTTTATTACTTTCTTTTAATTCAACAGAGTATTTTTCTAAAATGTCTAAGTTTTTAGAATGCCCTGCAAATTCACAGTCAATAATATCAACATTGAAATACAATAAGTCTTTGAAAACTTTACTTACATCACCACATGAATGAAGTGAAACTGGAATAGAAATTTCATCAGATATAATATTAATAGCTTTTTTAGCTGTTTTCATATCAATTAAACCGGTGGAAATAAAAGGTTCGTCAATTTGAATCAATTTTGCTCCGTTTTTTTCAAGTGAAGCAGCGTCATCTTTAAGTACATAAGCCATGTCAATAATTGCCATATTCTTATATTTATATATTGAACCAAGTTTAGATGATTGTACTATAGTACAAGGCCCTGTTATAATACCTTTAACACCATTTTTAGTTTTTTCTTCCTTAGATAATGATTTATTCTTTAAAAAATCGCCCATAAATTTAATAGCTAATTTTAAATCATTTGAACCAAAAGATTTTTGACCACTAGAAATTTTTGAATCAATTATAAAAGTATTGCCTTCTTTTTTAAAACCAGGAGTTGAACTAGTAAATAATTCAACCATTTCACCTCTAACTTGGCCGTCAGAAATTACATCAATTCCTGCTTTTAATTGTGATTCAACTACATATTTAATAGCTGATTTATATGGATCTTTTGCTCCAATTGAGGATAAAAATTTATCTTTTAAGCTTTCTTCTTTTTCCATGTGAACTGGATAACTACCAACAACAGTACTAATCATTTAAGTCCTCAAATTTATGAAATTTATTTTATGGCTATTTTTCTTATATTTTCTATTTCTTCTTCATCTACAGGTAATTCTATAGCTGCTGTTCCATGACAAGGTTTTGTATAAGAAAGTATTATAGTTCCTTTATCTTTATTTATTCCTACTGGAATTGGAGGAACACCTATAATACGTGCACCAAGAATTTTATCACCTGGATTGATATAAAGAACTTCAGTAGCTCGATCTTTTATTATTTTTGCACATTCTTTAAAACCTGCACGAGCTAATAAAACTTCATAATCATCAGATTGTTGAAGGTATGTATCTAAGCAAAATGACATGACATAATCACCAATAATTTCTTTTTATTTAATCAATATTAACATATTACAGCAAATCAACATGATAATACAGCATAAAAATGTAATACCATATAAAATTGAAAAAATAAAATTCTATAAATCTTTTAAAACTCTATCAAATTTAACTCTTAAAGGAGTTGGGTTATGGAAAGCTTTAACAGATACAATTTTAGCATCTGTATTTTCTTCAACCATCTCTGTAAATTCATTTAATAATTCAAGATCTTTTTCAAATACTAATGCAATAGATTCACATTGTAATATATGATAAAATGTGATGAAATATGAAGCAGCAGCATCTTTATGAACAAAACCCATTAGTAAGTCATATTGATCTTTTTCTAGATTATCTAAACAAGATTCTATATCTATTTTATTTTTTATATAATATTTATCAGGATCCGAAACTTCTAATAATTTAGAAGCTGCAGGAGTACTAGCCACTAAAACTTCATAATCTATTTTCTCTAATTTTTGAGCAGCGTAAACAGCCATAGGTGTTTGAGATGGAGATTCTGGACATCCTAATAATATCAAAGCTTTCTTCATAATTATCCACCACATGTTTTATTTATAATTCCCATATTAATCAAATTACTATTAATCAACATTTAGTTGTTTAATTTTGTCAATCCCTTTTAAGCGACACAACATGAGCAATAACTAAAGCTGACAAGAATATAAACGTTAAAAGAGCAGTTCCATTAATAGTACGATTAAATATAAACATTCCAATTAAAGCTTGAGCTATGAAAGCTGTAAGAGATCCTATTAGAAGAACTTCTTTTCCCAAATATTTTTTATTATTCTTTTCACGTCTAGTTATATACTCTTTAAGTACTATAAGACCTAATACTATTGTAAAAAGAGTAAATCCTAGTAAAGCTATTAATCCAAGATATCCAAAGTCAAAAGAATAACCAAATATTCCTGGAAGCATATAATCAATAGTATCTTTTTTAGTTACCAAAAGACCATAAAAAAGTGGAAATGGTAAACCAAACATTAGAATAAATGACATTGGAAGACTTATATATCCCGAAGCAAATCCTGTGTCTTCTGCTCCCCAATAGGCCGACCCAGGAGTATGACCAATTAACTGAATATTATGTAATATCATTTTTAAACTTGCAATAGAGTTTGTTTCAAGCCTTGAAATCCTAAGTAATGGCGAGAAAACTTCCATACTAGTTATAATCGAAAATAATTCAAGAGCAACAAAAGCAGCTCCACCGAGTCCAAAGAATATTAAAATCCGTTTTAAAGTTAAAAAGGATTTTTGTCTAAATGATTTAGATATTAAGAAATAACCTACAAATAAACCTAATATCCATAGAAGCAAGAAAGATCTATGCATCAATCCACCAAATACAGTGATCCCTATTAATAATGCAAATATAAACTTTTGTAATCCTTTTACATTTACACCAGAATCTTCCATTACTTTTAATGAAGCTAAAGCTGTTATAATTGCTAAAAGTGCAAGTGGCCCGAATGGATGAGTAAATTCACTTTGTCCAAAGGACAAAACCAGCATAGCCAGATCTGCTCCAAAAAGAAGCGTAAATCCTATTGAAAGAAATAGTGATAAGAAAGTGATTACACTTAATGAAATTGGAACTAGATTAATTGTAAAAGTCACTAAAGCAAATATTATTGTCCCTATTTCTAATATAAACTGAAAATGATTTTGAGCTATTAAAGACATTTAAAACTCCCTTTTAAAATGATTTTAATATGATTAATAATTGTTATTAGATTAATAATTGAATAATATAATAATTTTGCATAAAAAAGCTTTCTATATGAAAACTTATTCTATATAAAAACATAGTACATAATAATTTTATAATTTTGATTATATAAAACATTTAATTATAATTTTTATTAATTATAATTTTTATAATTGCTTATAATTGTTTGAAATATTAAATTAACAAATACTGTATGAACAAAAGTATAGTACATAATAGATTATACAATATAAATAAATATATTAAATAAATACAGCATGAATAAATTCAGCTAAAATTATATTTGTACTTACTTTATAAAAAGTTTTTCTATATACTCATATTTTTAGAAATTATTAAGATATAATTATAAAAAATAATATAGCTAAATAATACTAAGTAGAAGAATTTAATAGTTTATTTTCCATTTTCAGCTAAATCATAAACATTATCAATAATTAGCTTAAATAAGTCATCATGATGAATTTCTGGTTTATCAGCAGAGTTAACAAGAAAGCTAAGAGCTTTATTTATAACTTCATCAGTATCATTTGATCTAAACATTAAACCTTTGTTAATATAATATTGATCAACAGATAAAAGAGTTCCTGGATAACAAGAAATAACTGGCGTATGTAGAACAGCAGCTTCCCTATTCATTGTTCCACCAGCCCCAATAACAAGATCACAACGTTTAATTATACTAGAAGTATCAACTGGAGGTTTAAGTATGGTGACATTTTCAATTCCTTCAAATATCTCTGCTTGTTCTTTAAAACGAGGAAGTATGAGAATATTTGCATAATCTTTCAAGACTTCTACAATCGGAGAAAGAACAGATTCTCTACAATTAGCATCCAAATAAGAAGCTAATGATGGTTCAGGCCTCATTAAGATAGTTTTAGACCCACTAAGATTCAAATTTAAATCATTAAAAATATTTTCATTATATTGAAAACTTTTAAAATGAATTATTTCTGAAGTTCCATTATACCTAATGAGTTTATTAGGATTAGCACCATAACTTATTAATTTCCACATATCAATAATTCCAGGAGCTATAAGTCTATCACATAAGGGAAGTGTAAGTTTATTAGCTGCTTCAGCATGTTCATTATCTAAAACATAAACACTAGGAATTCCAAGCCCAAAAGATATTCTTGGAAGCTCAATAGAATGTTTAGATAAAGCTACATCAATTTTTTCATGAGCAAGTATATCTACAAGATTATCCACTCTTGCAGTACTTTCTTTTAATTTTTCATGTAACTTAACACCATGTTTACCAACAGAAATAAAATCAAAACCATACATATCCATTAATTTATAAATATCACCAAATTGTCTAGCAGTAATTATTAAATCTTCTCCTTCATTCTGAAAATATCGAATTATATCTTTAAAAAATCGAACATGAGGAGAATTTGTTATATCTATCCATATTTTCATAATAATCACCTTTAAACAATTTAATAATTCATATTTAAATAAATAAAATATATAAGAAGTATATTATAATCAGTTTGATTTGAATTCTTCAATAGCTGAAATGACTTTGTCTAGTCCTTTAACTTCTTTAAGGCTAGTTTCTATGACTTCAACGCTAGGATTAATTTCATGAACATCATTTACCATTTTTTCACTGTCAACACCAACAGCATCAGCTATATCAATTTTATTGATAATAACAAGATCTGCACTTTGGAATATTAGAGGGTGTTTTTCTACTGTATCATCACCTTCACTAACACTTATAACCACAATTCTCATATGAGAACCTAAATCAAAATCTACTGGACAAATAAGATTACCCACATTTTCAATGAAGAGATAATCAATTTTATCCATAGGAATATCATCAAGAACATGTTCAACAAGATGTGCATCTAAGTGACATTCTTTTCCAGTGTTTAATCCTACAACAGGAACATTATGTTTTTCAAATCTACCAGCATCAAATTTACTTATTACATCACCAGCTATAACTCCTATAGATCCATTCATATTATCAATGAGATCTTCTATAAGTGATGTTTTTCCAGAACCAATAGCTCCTACAAAATCAACACAGAAAACATTGTTATTATCAAATAATGCTTGGTTTTTATCAGCTAACTTTTTGTTAGCTTTCATGATATTATGTTGAACTTCAATTTCTGTTACTTTATGCATAATAATCATCCTTTATTAATTTTATCAGTTAATATTTGTAATTAATATAATTTAATCATCTGGTTTTTCAATGATTATATTTTTTACAATACAATCTTTACCATTAGTAATTTCAATTAGTTTGTTCTCACATTTAGGACATTCCACCATTGGAGCGTAATGATCAAGATCATCATTATCTGCTTCCCCAATATATCCACATTCTTTACATTTAATTTCAATAGGAATTTCTTCCATGACAAATTTTGCATCTTTTGCTATTGTATCTTCACTAAGAACATCAAGCATGAATTTGACTTGTTCTGGATTTAGAAGAGCTAATTTCCCAATTTCAACTATAACTTCTGTAACCTCAGTAGCGTCATTTTCTTCAGCATTGGAGATGACTGCTTTTAATATACCAGCTGTCATTGATAATTCATGCATTAATACACCTCTTTAAAAAATAAGTCTAATTAAAATCTAATATAATAAATAATATAATCATAATTAATTATAACATAATTAAAATACAATTATAAAGATCTAATATATTTTTAAGTTTGAATAATAATAGATACAAGTCAAATTAATATAAATTAAATATACTAATAATAAACTCAATATATTTTATAATTCATACATTAAACAATTATCTATATTCCATAACTAATAAGTTTTATTATAAAAATTTTATATAATATTTATAAAAATAATTAAAATAATTTTATAGTATTTAATAGTGTTTATATCTTAGAAATATTAGAATATTTTATAAATTTTTAAATAAATTATTTCTACTGGAGTGATTTATTAATAAAAAAGGAAAAACTAAACATATAAATAATATAAATTACAATATTATAGGTAAATGGTGATATTATTGATAATTGGTGGTTCAGCATCTCAAAAATTAGCAGCCAATGTTGCAAAAGAACTTAATGATTGGCTTTGTCCAATTGAAACAAAAAAATTCCCCGATGGAGAAAGATATATTCGCATAAAAGGAAAAATTGACAAAGAAGCAGTTATAATCCAATCTACAGGATATCCTCAGGACGAAAACCTTATTGAGTTATTATTTTTAATAAAAAATTTAAAAGATCTTGGAGTAGAAAAAACAAAGGTAGTTCTTCCCTACTTTGGATATGGAAGACAGGAAAAGAGATTTAAAAGTGGAGAAGCTATATCCGCAGAAATAGTGGCTAATTTAATAGAAAATGCTGGAGCCGATGAAATAATTTCTGTAAATCTTCATGAAGGTAGTATAAGGGACTTTTTCAAAATACCAAGTAAAAATATTTCTGCTATGGAAGCGATAGCTGAACACGTAGATTCTATAGCTGAAGATCCTATAATAATAGCTCCTGATAAAGGAGCATTAGGATTTGCAAAAGAAATAGCGAAAATATTAGACGGTAGTTATACATATATGAATAAGATTAGACTTGGACCTGATAAAGTTGAAACAACTATTGCAGATATTAGATATGATTTTCCTACCGATGATCCAGAACTAGCTAATTTAAATAAAAAAGAAAAAAAAGTAGATATAAAATCTGTAGAAGGAAAAGAAACAATTATTATCGACGATATTATAGCTACTGGAGGAACTATTGTTAATGCAATAGGCATTCTCAAAGAACAAGGAGCTAAATCAATTAGTGTTTGTTGTGTTCATCCTATTCTTGTTAATGATGCAGTTCTAAAAATCTATGCTGCGGGAGCTAAAAATATTGCTGGAACAGATTCTTTAAAGTCTGAAGTTAGCTTTATTTCTATAGCTAAAACCATAGCAAAATCTCTAAGATAGAACTACCTCCTTCCAGCTTATTTTTATTATTATATTTTAATATCTATAATAATATTAATAATATTTTAAAATGGAAAAAATAGATAATTAAACAAACTAATATAAGAATAATAATGAAAATAAATAAATATGAGAATAAAAATAATAATAAAAATTGTATTTATAAAAATTAGATTATAAAAACTAGATTATTAAAATTAGATTATTAAAAAATTAATAGATACAACAAATATAAAAAAATATATTTTAAAAATAAAAAAATGAATATTAAGATTTACTAGGAATATCGTGACTGTTTAAAGATCTTTTAGGAACTTTTTCAGCAACTGCACTACTAATATCTTTCATTTTTTTAATTAAACTACTTTTTTCACTACATCCCATAAGGATATTTTCTAGAACATCACTTAAAGTATCAACAGGAATAATTTCAATTTCATCTTCGTATTTCTTCTCAATCATAACATCTTTCATGTTAGATCTAGGAATAATAACTTTTTTGATTCCTGTTTCTGCTGCAGCTTCTATTTTACTAGTAGCTCCACCAATTGGAAGCACATCTCCACGTACACTAAGTGAACCTGTTAAAGCAACAGTTTGATCAATTGGAATTTCTTCGATAGCAGATATAACAGCTGCTGCAATTGAAACACTTGCACTGTCTCCTTCAACTCCATCATAAGTTTGTAAAAACTGGATGTGAATGTCGTATTGAGAAATATCGGTTCCAGTATGTTTTTTAATAAGAGCACTTACGTTTTGAACAGATTCTTTAGCTATTTCACCAAGTTTACCAGTAGCTATAATTTTTCCTTCTCTTTTACTTTGAGCAGGAGCAACTTCTGCAGCAATTGGTAACATTAAACCACTTCTATCGCCAATAACAGACAAACCATTAACCATCCCGATTTTTCCGCCTTCAGGATTGAATACCGCGTATTCTTTTCTTTGAACGATAGATCTATCAGCAATTTGCTGTTCAAGAGTTCTAGAGTATTTTTTAGCAGTTAAAACATGTGCAGATTTAACAAGATAAGATCCTTCTTCTTTAGCTACATCTCCTGCAGCTCTAACAAGTCCTCCTAAATCTCTAAGACGTAATGTTAAAGAATCTTTTTTACCAGCTCTTCTTTTTGCTTCTCTTATAATTTCATCTAAAGCTTTTGGTGAGAAATGTGGAATTCTACCATCGTTTTTAACTTCTTGAGCTACAAACTGGATTAATTTTTTCCTGTTTTCTTCATTATCAGACATAGAATCTTTCATGAAAACTTCATAACCATACCCTCTAATTCTAGAACGCATAGCAATATGCATACCTTCAAGGACTTGAATATTACCTGAAGCAACAAGAACAAAATCACATGGTACTGCTTGAGATCTAACCATTGCACCACTACTGTTTTCGCTTTGACCAGTAATAGAGTACATTTTCTCTTGCATAGCTGAAAGTAATTCTTGTTGAGTTTTAATTGACATTGTACCAATTTCGTCAATATATAAAACTCCACGATTAGCTTTATGAATCATACCAGGTTCAACACGTTCGTGTGCTGGAGTACCAAGTCCTCCAGATTGATAAGGGTCGTGACGAACATCTCCAAGAAGTGCACCTGCATGAGCACCAGTAGCATCTTCAAATGGAGCAAATCTTTTTTCAGTATTATTTACTAAAAGTTTTGGACCCATAGTCATATTTCTTGGTTTAATTTGCATTGATATGAAAAATATGAAAATAGCTGCTAAAATTGCAAAGAGTAATTGAGTTCTATATATAAATCCAAGAGCTAAAACTCCTGCAATTAGAATCATGGTAACAAGAAGCTTTTTCTCTTCATAACCCTTTGAAGTGTTTTTATTCCCCATTACTATTTTTTTACCTTCACCCACAGGAACAGTTCTAATTAATGGATTATTAGAGTCTTCAGCATTTGGATAAACTAAAACATCTTGAAGAACTTCAGGAGGAAGCAATTCTGCCATCCCTTTAGCTAGCATTGATTTTCCAACACCAGGATCACCAATGAGAAGAACATTTCTTCTTTGTTTAGCTGCTTTTTTAATGGTTTCAACAGATTCTTCATGACCAATAACTTGATCGATTAGAAGAGGAGGTACATCTATATCTTGAGTACTTCCAATATTTTCATAATCTAACATCTGTTGATTTTCTTCATGAAGAACACCATTATTATCATGATCAACTAATTCATTCTCTGATTCTTTTTTAGAAATGTCATCATTCTCCATTTCTTCTGTAAGATTATGATTATTATCAAGTGTAATTTTAATCGCCTCTTTCCTAATTGGAGAGTTGAGTTATTTATTGTAAATTTATTTTATTATTTTTTTAATTAAATTTTTTTATTAAATCTAAATTATTAAATTATATTTAATAAAATATTTTAATTTATATTTTAGTTTATACTTAAATTATAGGATCAATTAATTTTTAAATTTTTTTATTACTTAAGAATTTTAATAGTAGTTTATTTCAACAATATTATTAAATATTATAACATTATTGAATGTATTTTTGAATTATTTACCAAACATTTCTAGTGAATTTAATAATGAAACAAATTTATATTAAATGATTCGTATTAATTTTTCACATTTACTCCAATTAGTTTGATTTAGATTTATTTTATTTATATTTCATTCATTTTATGATTTCATTTAATTAATTCTCTTTATAAATGTTTTGTATTATCATTCTATAATTAACTTTTTGTTAATAATTAATCATTATTAATATAAGACAACTCTGAGAAAATTAGAAAAATCCCCAGATTTTCTAATAAAATGCCAATATAGTATGATAATATATAATGTTAAATTACAATATGTAATTCTACATATATATAAGTTTGTATTTTAGTAAATAAAAGTAATTAAAATAAATATCTTGTAAAATTTCTTATTGATTTTTAATATTAGAATTATTAACCCAATAAAAAATATTTAATTCAATTAAAAATAATCAAGCTTATTAAATGATTAATATATAAATACAAATACTATTATCCCATTTTAAATCTATATTTAAAGTATATTTTAATAAATATATTTTAATAATTATAAATTATTTTTAATTAATATGAATTTTTAATTAAAGATATTTTCAATTAAAGTTTAATATTTATAAAGCTAAAGTTATAATATATAAAAATTATATTAAAATATTAAAAATAATAAAATTTATAAAAATATAAAACATTCTATACAAAATTATGATAAAATTATGATAAAATTATGATAAAATTATTTGAAATTAGATAAATTAAATCCATCATTGAATAAAAACAAAATAATCAATAAATATTTTAATAGTATAGATTATTAAAATATAAAAAAGACAATATACATTAAAAGTATAATTATAATCCAGAAGGTAAATAAAAATGGCAAAATGTATCATGGTTTCAAGGAACTTCATCAAACGCAGGAAAAAACGTTACGGTTGCTGCTCTTTGTAGAATATATTCTAGAAGAGGTTATAAAGTGGCTCCATTTAAATCACAAAACATGTCTCTTAATTCTTATACTATAAAAGAAAATGGAGAAATATCTATTGCTCAAGTTCTTCAAGGAAAAGCTGCAGATATTGAACCTAGTATACACATGAACCCAGTCCTCCTTAAACCAAAGGGAAATTTCACATCACAAGTAATTATACAAGGTAAGGCAATTGCAGATATGAATTTTCATGATTATCAACATAAATTCAGAGAAACAATCATATCTGCAATAAGAGAATCATTGGAGAAACTTGAAAAAGAGTATGACATTATTATCGAAGGAGCAGGATATCCAGCTGAAATAAACATGCGCGAAGAAGATTTAGTTAATATGGAAATAGCCGATATGGTAGATGGTGATGTTTTATTAGTCGGCGATATTGATAAATGAGGAGTGTTTGCATCAATAGCTGGGACTTTTTCTCTTCTTGATGATTATGATAGATCTAGACTAAAAGCAGTGATCATAAATAAATTCAGTGGAAATTTAGATATATTAATGCCAGGAATAGAAAAAATAGAAAAAATAATTGATGCCCCGATTCTTGGAGTTCTTCCATGTGATCATGATCTTCATCTTCCTGAAGAAGATTCTACATCTTTATTTGAACACAAATTTGATTCAAATAAAGATATAGCAATAGGAGTTATGCACCTTCCTAAAATAGCTAATTTTACAGATATAGATCCATTTGAATTTGAAAAAGATGTAGGATTGAAACTTATTGATATAAATGAGAATATAGTAGATGAAAACGGAAATACAACTCTAGATGCCATCATATTACCTGGAATTAGAAACACGACTGAAGCTATGATATCTATTGAGAATTCCGGATTAGCTAATCAAATAAGAGAAATAGCTAATAATAACCCAAATATTCCAATTGTAGGATTATGTGGAGGATATCAACTCCTTGGTAAAAAAATATATGATGAAGATAAAAAAGAATCATCTGAAGGCTCAGTTGATGGTCTTGGACTATTAAATATAGAAACATATTTCAAAAATAATTCTTCAGAAGATAAAATTGTTGAGCAAAGTGAAGCTATTATACCAAATCATGCTGAATCTTCAATGAAAAACAATGATGTGAATATATCCTTAATATTTTTTCATCAATTACTGGAGAAATAGTATCAGGTTATGAAATTCATGAAGGAATCACGATACTAAATGATGAAGAACCTTTATTAAAAATAAATAAAGGAATAGGAAATCAAAAAGAAACATCGAAAGACCAATTATATGATGGAGCAAAAAGAGGAACTGTCTTTGGTAACTATTTCCATGAAATCTTCCATAATTATAATTTCAGAAGAGAATTTTTAAATTACATAAGAAGAAATAAAGAATTAAAAGAACAATCTGGATTAGATCTTTATGAAACAAAACAGGACTATTCAATTGATAGATTAGCTGAAATAGTTGAAAAAAATCTGGATATGGTTTTTATTGATGATTTAATTAATAAAAATTAATTAATTTGAAAATTAGTAATGTTAAATTAAAAATAAGTATTTATCAAATTATTCAATACCATTTATAATACTATTTATATTATTAATAATTTATTTATTAATAGTTTATTGTAAAACTATTATAAAATAGCCCAAAGATAAAAAAAGTATCCAATAATAGTATAAATTAATTGAGGGAATAATAAAAACTCCTGTTAAATTCAAAAAATGACTATAAAAATTGATTTCATAAGAAGTAGATTATTTATCCCCTTTCATTATTTTTATTTTTAAAAAATAATTAGTTTTACCTAAAAAATACTTATTTTTGTCTAAAATTAAATAATTATATTTTTTAATTATTCTAAACAATTAAATTATTATATTAAGATAGAAGCAAATTCAGATCTAAAATTTCAATTATCAAAATAAGTTAAATATAAACAAAAAAATTAAATGAATTTCTTCAAAATTAATTTTCTATAAAAAATAACAATTTTAAATAATAATCATTAGATTAGATAATTTATAAATCATGAAAAAATAATATTTAAGAAATTGACTAAAAATGAATAATTTTAAAAGGAAATATTAAAAACAATATAGAAAAAAATTAAAAAGTATAAATTAATGAAAAGTAAAATCTAGATAATTATCTAGATAATATATGAACTGCAGCTGTTCCACCAGTACCACCAATATTATGAGTCATACCGATTTCTGCCCCGTGAATTTGACGCTTACCTGCGTCTCCTCTTAATTGCCATACAATTTCAGCTGTTTGAGCAATACCTGTCGCACCCAATGGATGACCTCTTGCTTTAAGTCCTCCAGATGGATTCACTGGAATTTCGCCATCAATTTGAGTTATTCCTTCTTCAACAGCAGGCCCACCTTGTCCTTTTTCAACAAATCCCAAATCTTCAATAGCTAAAATACCATTAATTGAGAAACAATCATGAACTTCAACAGCATCAATATCTTTAGTAGTTACACCAGCCATATCATAAGCTTTTTTAGATGCTACTTTAGTAGATCCAATAGTTGTAATATCTTTTCTATCATGTAATGTTATTGTATCAGAAGCTTGAGCAGAAGCTTTTACATAAATAGGAGTATCTGTGTATTTTTTTGCGTCTTCTGCAGGACACAAAACTATTGCTGCTGCACCATCTGTTACAGGTGAACAGTCAAGAAGAGTTAAAGGATTTGCTACCATTGTAGAATTTAAAACTTTATCAACACTAATTTCAAATGGATATTGAGCCCTAGGATTTTTTGAAGCATTTTTGTGATTAATCACTGAAAATTCAGCTAATTGTTCACGAGTTGTTCCATATTCATACATATGACGTTTAGCTATCATTGCATAAAGAGATGGGAAAGTAACCCCTTGTTGAGCTTCCCATTCTTGATCAGATGCAGTAGCAATGGCTGGTGTTGCATCTACAACATCAGTCATTTTTTCTACACCTGCAGAAATAACTATATCATTGTAACCAGAAGCAACTGCCATTATCCCTTGTCTAAGAGCAAGTCCTCCAGAAGCACATGCAGCCTCTACACGAGTAGAAGCAACAGGGTTAAGACCTGTATGATCAGCTATAAGAGCCGCAATATGTTCTTGTTGTATGAATAAACCCGCAGTCATGTTTCCAACAAACATAGCATCTAAAGCATTTCCTACTATGTTAGAATCTTCTATAGCTTGAAGTCCTGCTTCAGCTATTAATTGTCTAAATGATGCATCCCATAATTCACCAAATTTTGTTTGTGATGCACCGATAATTGCAACATCTCTCATGTTATCTTATCTCCATATTAACTTTATATAGTATATTAATATTATATACTCTGTTAAAAAATATACTTTGTTAAAAAATGTTTATTTTTAATCAAATAAATTAAGACATTCTTAATTTACCTTTATATTTGGCATAAATTGCATAATCAACGTAAGTTTTATTTTCAATCATATTAGCAAGTTTAGGAGCTAATTCTCTTTTTTCATCAATTTTGTCAGTGACTGTCATAGCAAATGCATCACTACCAGAACCTGAACCATATGAAATTGCTAAAATTTCATCTCCAGCTTGAGCTTTATCAAGAATAGAAGCTAATCCTAAAGGACTAGCTCCAGAATAAGTATTACCAATTACCGGAGTTAAAAGACCATCTTTGATTTGATCGTTATTGAATCCTAATTGTTTACCAACTTTTAAATAAAATTTACCATTAGGTTGATGGAAAACTGCATAATCATAATCTTTTGCACTGGTTCCAGTTTTTTCAAATATTCCTTTAGCAGCACCTAAAACATGTTTAAAGTATGCTGGTTCTCCAGTGAATCTTCCACCATGAGATGGATAAGGTTCACCTTCACGCCTATAAAAATCAGGAGTATCAGTAGTAAAACTATAAAGATCTCTAAAATCGGCTATTGAACCATTCGAAGCACCTTCTTTTCCTATAATAAAAGCAGCTCCACCAGCTGATGCAGTATATTCAAGAACATCCCCAGGAGCACCTTGAGAGGTATCTGCACCAATAGTTAAACCATAATCAATGAATTTAGAATCAACTAAACCAATAGCTGCTTGCATACCAGCAGTACCTGCTTTACAAGCAAATTCAAGGTCAGCTGCAGTCATGGTTGGAGTAGCCATTACAGCTTCTGCCACAATAGTTGCTGTTGGTTTAACAGCGTAAGGATGAGATTCAGAACCTACATAAACAGCCCCAATATTTTGAGGATCTATTTGAGCTCTAGTTAATGCACTTCTAGCAGCTTCAACAGAAATTGTTGCTGTATCTTCATCTGGTGCAGGAACAGATTTTTCATTAACCACAAGACCATTTGATATTGCTTGTGGATTATCTCCCCACACTTTAGCTATTTCTTCAACTTTTATTCTATATGATGGTACAAAGGCTCCGTATCCTATAATTCCTGCCATAAAATCACACCATAATTATTGTTTTAATTATTATTAATTTATTATTAATTCATCTCAGTCATTTAATAAAATAGATTTCAGAATCTATTAAACTTATTATAATAATATTATAATTTCATATATAATTTTTAAAATAACTAAAATTATTAAGAATGTTGTTTTCTTAAAAAGAATAAATCCTTATAGAATATAGACTTTAGAAAAGAAGATCAAAATCACCCCCTAAAAAAGACCTAAACTATATAAAGATTAAATTATTGAAAGACTAAAATTAATTTTAGATTAATTATATTTGTTAATATCATCTAATAACATATTATTTGTTTTTATAATATATTAAGGTTTCCTATAATGAATCAAAATAATGGATTTCAATATAGACAATATAAAAAAACAATTTTTCAATTAAATAGATTACTAAATATTTAATCAACAAATTACTACATTATCACAAATAATGAAAAATTTTCTAAAAATTAAATAAATAGAAAAGAAACTGATAAACTTGTAAATAAAAAATAAAAATATAACATTAGTGAAAAAATAAAATTAAAAATGTTAAAATTAAAAAAAATTAAAGAACTTATATTAAATCAATTAAAAATCAGAGAAAATAAATAGAAATCTAAGAAATGAAATGCAAAATTTTATATATGATAACAAATAATGTATAGTTGTATTGTATTTTATGTAGATTAAATGCTATTGCGGTGTTAGTCCAGTCTGGTTAAGACTCTGGCCTGCCACGTCAGTGACCCGGGTTCAAATCCCGGACGCCGCATCGCGGCTGTAGTATAGTCTGGTTAGTACTTGGGCCTTCCAAGCCTACAGCCCGGGTTCAAATCCCGGCAGCCGCACTTTTTTTATTAAGTTCTAATTTTTCTTTTTTAAACTAGCTATTAATATTTACTACTTATTTTGATAATAATTTTTTTCTTTTTTTATTTTTAATTTTTGTTAGTTTTTTTTAAAATTTATAAATATTTATAGATAATTAATTAAAATAAATATATAAAAGCTAATTAAAAATAAATAATCCATAATTAACAAAAAAATAATTTTATAAAACCTTATAAAAATATAACAAAAATAATTTAAAAAAAAAACTAACAAAAATTAAAAATAAAAAAAGAAAAAAGAAAAAAGATGTAAAAAAATTACATCATAGGAGGCATTCCACCCATAGCAGCAGGATCCATACCATCCATATCAGGTGCTCCACCACCAGCAGATGCAATTACATCATCTATTCTTAAAATCATTTCAGCCGCTTCAGAAGCAGATTGAATAGCTTGTTTTTTAACACGTTTTGGTTCGATTACACCAGCTTCTTTCATGTCAGTGACTTTTCCTTCAAAGACATCGAGACCCATATATGGAGAATTTTCATGAGAAGCTCTAAGATCTACTAAAGAATCAATACTATCGAGACCAGCGTTTTCAGCTAAAGTTTTAGGAACAACTTCTAAAGATTCTGCAAATGCAGTTACAGCTAATTGTTCTCTTCCACTAATAGATTCAGCATAATCTTTTAATTTTTTAGCCATTTCTATCTCAGGAGCTCCCCCACCAGCAACAACTTTACCATCTTCAATAGTTGCAGCTACAACACCAATAGCATCTTCAATAGCTCTTTCGATTTCATCAACTATGTGTTTGGTACTTCCTCTTACAAGTAAAGTAACAGCTTTAGCTTCTTTACATTTTTCTACAAAGATCATATCTTCACCAGATATTTTCTTTTCAGTTACTTCTCCAGCGAAACCAAGATCATCAGCAGAAAGATCATCCATGTTAGATACAACAGTAGCACCAGTAGCTTTAGATAACTTTTCTATGTCAGATTTTTTGACTCTTCTTACAGCCATGATTCCTTCTTTAGATAAGTAATGTTGTGCTAAATCATCAATACCTTTTTGAGCAAATAACACATTTGCACCAGAATCTGCGATTTTAGCCACCATATCTTTAACCATGTTTTCTTCTTGTTCAATAAAAGCTTGCATTTGAGCAGGATCAGTGATACTAATTTCTGCATCCATTTCTGTCTCTTTTACTTCAATAGGAGAATTGATTAAAGCTATTTTTGCGTTTTCCAAATCTTTAGGCATACCAGGATGTACTCTTTCTTTGTCTATGATTACACCTTGAACTAAAGCAGAATCATCAACTCCAGCTCCTTCTTTTTTCTCGATTTTAATATGATCAGTTTCAACTTTGTTTCCTTCAGCTACTTGTTGAACTGCATCAACAACTAAATTAGCTAATGGTTTACGTGCTTTTTCAGTTCCTTTACCAGTCATAGCAGTCATAGCTACTTTAACTAAGGTCTCTTTACCTACATCATCGATACAAATTTCTTCTAAAATTTCTTGAACTTTTTCAGCTGCTTGTCTGTAACCCATAGCTACAATAGTTGGGTGAATATCCATATCTAATAATGATTCAGATTGTTTAAGGAGTTCTCCTGCAATTATAACAGCAGTAGTAGTTCCATCTCCTACTTCATCTTCTTGAGTTTTCGCTACTTCTACAAGCATTTTAGCTGCAGGATGTTCGATATCCATTTCTTTTAAGATAGTTACACCATCATTGGTAACTACTATATCTCCTAATCCATCCACTAACATTTTGTCCATTCCTTTTGGACCGAGTGTAGTTCTTACAGTTTCAGCTAATACTTTACCAGCTAAAATATTATTTCTTTGAGCATCTCTTCCTAAAATTCTATTAGTACCTTCTGGTAAAACTAAAATAGGTTGTCCTTGGCCTTGAGCCATTAAAATCACCTCATAATTTATTTTAAAAATTTTTTAAAATTCAATATAATCTCATTTAATATAGTATATTTACTTCATTAAAACAATTATTTCATTTACAATATCTAATTAAGTATTAATGATCTAATAATACTTATATTGAAAAAAGAATAATTATTTTGAGCATATACAGATATTAGAAATATTTAAAATTTATTAACTTCTATTAACTTTAATAAATTTCACAATATAAAATGGGTTTGAGGTTATATATAAAGTTTACTATTAATTAATTATATAATTATAAAAATGAAAAAATTAAAAAATTAGGATTAAATAAACATTTAATTAATAATAAATAAAATAATTAATATATTAATTTAATAAAGTAGATCAATTTTAATTATAATAGTTATAATTACATATATTATTATAAATATCATGAAAAATTATAGAAATATAAATTAAAAATTTATAATAATTATTTTATATGTCAATTACATTATTTTATAATTAATCGAGATATTATAATGAAATATATAGATTTAAGTCACGAACTGAACAAAAACCTAGGAATTTATCCTGGAGATCCTGAGTTTGTTATAAAAAAATCACCGAAACAAATGACGATTATTTTTTATCCAAAATAAGTGGAAATCCCCATACAGGAACCATATCGATGGGCCTTTTCATTATATTAATAATGGAAAAAAAATAAAAGATTTAAATTTAAAAACATTGATAGGAAAAGCCAGTATTATAAAAACAAAAAAAATTGTTGACGGAAGTATAAAAATAGAAGATATTGAAGTTAATAATAAAAATACAAACCTTAAAATTGAAAACTCAATAGAAAAGATATCTATTTTAAACACAAAATGGTACAAACGGGGGAGAACAGGATTATTTCACTAAAAACCCCGTATTTCAAAAGAATTAGCTGAAATGTTAATTGAAAATGAAATTTATAGAATAGCTATAGATACTCCTTCAGTAGATAAACTAGGTGAAACCAAAATTCATAAAATGCTTCTTAAAAATGACATTTGATTGTAGAAAACCTTACAAATATGGACAAATTACTGAAAAATACATATTATTCTTATTTTATCCCACTAAATATAGATACTGAAACTTCATATATTAGAGCTTTTGTTAAACAAGAATTATAATAACGAATAGAATTATAATAGATATTATATTTTTTTATTTCTTCTATTTTTAGGCCAGTAATTTTAGCTATATATTGAATATCATTATCATCAGATTTTAGATTTCTAGCTATTTCAATTGTTTTATTATATTCACCTTCCTTAATACCCTCTTTAATTCCCTTTTACACAACCCACTTTCATGCCTTCCTTTTGCCCTCTTTTTTGCCTTTTTTCATGCGTTTATCTTTGGCTGCTGCCATTTCTCCTTAATATTTTCAGTCGGCTTGTTGACGCATGTGCATGTCATGTAATAATTGTTCATTAGCGAGAAGTTCTTCTATTTTTTCTTCTGCAGTTTTTATGTTTTAATCTTTCGATATTGCCATGTTTACTAACTCCAGGGGCTTTTTTATCTAAAAATATTAACCATCTAATTAATTCATTATTCAAATCCAGTTCTTTTTTTCTTTCTAAAAGGAATTAAATTAATATTAATGATTTTTATACAATCATTATACTTACAATTTATATCTGTTGGATCTAACATGTTAAATTTTGGATTAACTCTTTCATCCTCACAATATTTAAAATTCAGTATATTTATTAGAATGTGTCTGTTTAAATCTTCAAGTCCACCTTTATCAACAGAATTAGGAAATTTTCTTGAAATATATAACTGACTCTTTCTTTTAAAAAAATTATCATCCTTTAACTGAACTTCAAAATTTATTACTCTAACCATCATTAGCTTTTGATCTTAAATCAAGAATACAGTTCTTTTTACTAGAAATTTTTCCAGCTATAATTTTATTATCAATAATTTCAATATCTTGTATCATTTTTTCATTATTTTCTTTGAGAATGGCATTTATTAATCCCATTAATTGTTTTTCACAACCTGAAATAAGCATATATTGAGAAAACAAAAAATCATTTAATGGGTCAAAGTTTCTTTTATTTTTAGATTTAAATCTTTTAATTATCATAAGTCAATATAATATTAAATTAATATATTATTTAAACTTGGTACAAGTTTAAAAAGTAATATTAAACTGAAATAAAAATATTTAAGTTAAATTAAATGATTTAGTTATAGTATAAAAAAAATAATATGTAAAGAAAAATTTTTTAAATATTGTAAATTGTTAAATATTAGAAATTAATATGAAAAATAAAAATAAAAAAATAATTAAAATAAATAAAAATAAAAGGATCTATTTTGATCTATTTTTTCTTTGTTTTAATCCAATTAGTATCTTGAGGATTTTTAGGATCTTCCATTTCTAAATATCCTTTTCTTTCTAAACCTCTAATTATATTAATTATATTCTTATAAGAGATGTCTTTAAAAGCTATTTTACGGATATAGCTATGAATTTCTTGAAAATTCATTGGCTTATCTAGAATCAGGTAATATATTTGAGATTGGAAAGAAGTTAAATCTTTCTTGGGGGATGAAGTGAGTCTTCTATAATTATCTTTTATAGATTCTAACTCTTTATTTGCACTTCTACAAGATTTAAGATCTTTTTTAAGTTTTTTAATCTCTTTATTATTACTATTATTGTTATTATTAGCAGAAATTATAGGTTTAGAAGTATTAGAATCATCAACAATGTTTCCAGCTTGAGAACCTTCATTTTTATAACATTTATCTAAATCAGAAAACAATCCTTTTATTTCTTCTAATCTTTGGATTTTCATTTCTTTTACTTTAATTTCTTCTTTAAGAGCATCATAATCAGTTTTGAAGACGTTTATATCTTTAATTCTTGATATTTCACGTTTATTTTCTTCAAGTTCTGTTGTTAAAGATTTAATCGCACTATCTTTTTCAGTGACTTTATCAAGTGCAGATTTAAGTTTTGAATTAATTTCTTCAATCTCTTTAGCCCTATGTTTTTCAATATCTTTTTCAAGAGATTTTCTAATATCTTCAAATGAATTTTGAATTTGTTCCAATTCATTAATTCTTTTATCTTTATCTGATATTTTATCTTCAAAAGAAGATTTAACCTCTTCAAAAGAAGTTTGAACATCTTCTAACTCGGTTATTCTCTTTTCTTTTCCTTCGATTTCTTTTTTAAGAGATTTAAGAGCATATTTATCAACAGAAGAATCTTTTAGTGCTTTTATTTCACTGTCTTTAGCATCGATCTCTCTTTGGAGTTTTAAAAGATTATCCTTACTAGCTAAATTATTTTCTAAATCACTAACTTTTTCTTTATATGATTCTATATCAGATACTAAAGATTTAATTTTTTTATCCTTTTCTGATATAGCAGATAATGCAGATTTAAGTTTATCATTATGTTGTTTTAAATCTTGTTCAAGAGCTGTTTTTATATCATCAAATGAATCTTTAAAATTACCAAGCTCTTCAATTTTAAGTTCTTGATTTTTAATTACATTATATTTATCATTTAGAGAATCTTCTAAATTTTTAAGATTGAATTTAAGTTCGCTAACTTCTTTTTCTTTTTCTTTTTTAATTTTTTCTAATTTTTCAATTCTTTCATCATTTTCTAAGAGATTTTTCTCTTTTTCAAGATTCATGAGCTCCATTTTAATCTCATTAATTTCTAACAAACAAGATTTAACAAGATTCTGCAATCTGACTTTTTCATCATCATTTCCTACCATTATATCCCAAAGTTCGTCCCTATAAGTAATATCCATGCATAATCAATAATATATGATATTTATAATTATAATAACTATATATATTATTTAATAATTTTTATAATATATTATATCTAATTTCATGGAAAATTTATTTTATATAAAATAATTATCTTTTAAACAAATAATCAATATAATTATTTAATCAAATAAGTGTAAGATAATTGATTAAATTCTTAATGATTATATTTAATATACTCCTTGATTACTTGAATAAAAACTTAATTCTATTCTAAATATATATTTAATAGTATTTAAACTACTAAGTATAATTTTCATCAAAATTTAATGAAAATCACAATAATACAATATTTAGTAAAAATCATATATAAAATTAATCAATAATTAACTAATTAACTAACTAATAAAATAACAACAAACTAATTTATTAATCATAAAATAATAAAAAATATATAAAAAGCTAAAATGTAGTAAAAATGTCTAAAAATAATTAATAATAAATAATAATGAAAAATAAAATAAAAATAAGTTAAAATAAAATAAAGTAAAAAACTATAATATAGTTTTATTAATTAATTCTGCATTTAAAATAGAAGTTCCAGCTGCTCCCCTGACAGTATTATGACCCATTAAAACATATTTAAAACTATTATCAAATGCAGAATCTTTTCGAATCCTGCCTACAGTTACTGCCATACCACCATCAGCATTTCTATCCATTCTTGGTTGAGGCCTATTATCTTCCTCCCTAACAATAACAGGATTTTTTGGGGCAGAATATAGATCAAGTTCCTGAGGAACTGATTTGAAATTTGCAATATTCTTTTTAATATCATCTATATCTATATCTTGATCCAATTCAACAAATACAGCTTCAGTATGTCCATCAATAACAGCTACCCTATGACAGGATGTTGTTAATCCAAATTTAGCAGGAGTAACACCTAAATCATTGAGATTTCCAAGTAAATGAAGAGTTTCTTCTTCTAATTTTTCTTCTTCTTCTGCAATATAAGGAACTAAATTGTCTACAATTGCCATAGAAGGAACACCATTATATCCTGCTCCAGAAACAGCTTGCATAGTAGAAACATAAACCCTATTTATATCATAATTATCATAAATTGGTTTTAAAGTTAAAGATAAAGGTATAGCACAACAATTAGGATTAGTTACAATAAATCCATCCCATCCTCTATTTTTTTGCTGGACATCTATAATATCCAAAAATTCAGGATTAACTTCAGGAACAACTAGAGGAACATCCTTTTCTATTCTCATTACACTTGCATTAGATGCAACAACGAATTTTTCTGCAAATTTCGGTTCAACAATCGCAGCATGTCCATTAGGAAGAGCTGAAAATAAAATTTCAACATCATTACCAACAGAAGAAGGTTCTGTTTCAGATACAATAATGTCTTTTACAGAATCTGACATGGCATCATCGAGATACCATGTAGTAGCATCTTCATATTTTTTGCCAGCTGAACGAGAAGAAGCAGCTAAAGCTGTTATCTCAAAATCAGGATGTTTATCTAATAGTTGGATAAATCTTTGTCCTACCATTCCAGTTGCACCGAGTACTCCTACATTCACCATTTTTATCACCAAAATTTATAATTATTGAATCATTAATCATTAAATTAATTATTATAGCTTATTAAACTTATTTTATTAATTAAATAAATTAATTATTATATACTAAATATTTCACTAAATTATAATATTAAAATTTTATAATACTTTACTTTTATAAAACCAAACTATATTTCTACAATATTATACATTTAAATTATACTCTTAAAATATTTTATAATAATAGATTTATATACTTTTTCTATTAATTTATATATATTATCATGTAAATTATTATAAGAATAAAAATAATTAGTTAATTATTAATACTATTATTAACATAAATATGGTACACTAAGTTCTACTACCTCCCAAACTAACTACATAGTTTAATTAGGAGGTTTGTAATGCAAATAATTGTTATTATAAATGCTTTTATTAAAAGTATTTTTAAATTATCTGACATGCTACTTCCTTATGTTGATAATGGAGAAACTGCTTGATTCGGAGCTCCTCCATGAAAATATTCAACAGCGTTTGGAACTTAGTAATACCATATTAATAATTTGTAATAAAAAATATATGAATATTACTAAATATTTGATTAGTAATAAAAATGAAAAAATATAAATATTAAAATAAACAACATAATAATTGATGCGGAGTTCTGAGATTCATTATGAAATAAACCTCAATTTACTTTTTTTCAAATAGCATATATTCAAAATCATTTTATATTAGTTTTAACTTTATTTTAGCTATTTTAAAATAATTATTTTATAAAATATAATAAAAAATATAATTATGTTATATTTAAATAAATTAAATAGGCAAATATAGTCAATTAGTGTTTAAAAAAGATAAATAAAAATTTTAAGAAATATCTAAAACATCACTCATATCACTCACTTTACCTGGTTCACTATTCATTATAAAGTTTAAAGCTCTCATTACACCAGCTATAAATACTTCCCTTGTATGAGCTCTATGTGTAATCTCAAGACGTTCACCTTCACCTACATACATTACAGTGTGATCACCAAGAATATCTCCACCACGAATAGCATGAAGACCAATTTCATCTTTAGTTCTTTCTCCAACCATACCTTCTCTCCCATAAACTCCAATTTCTTCAGTATTTCTATTAAGAGATTTGGAAACTACTTCAAATGCAGTCATGGCTGTTCCAGAAGGAGAGTCTTTTTTCTTGTTATGATGAGCTTCAATAATTTCAATATCAAAATCATGCAAAATAGGAGATAAATCTTTTAAAATTTTAAAGAAAACATTTACACCAATAGCCATGTTAGAAGAAACTACTGCTTTAATATTAGCATCTTTGACAATTTTAACTATTTCTTTAGATTGTTCATCAGTAAAACCAGTTGTCCCAACTATTAAATTGACACTACTTGTAGCTGTTTTTTTGATAGTTTGAAATGCAGCATTAGCTATTGTAAAATCTACAAGTACATCAGCTTTTGATTTTTCCAATATAGATTCTAATTTTTCGGCTCCTTTTGTTTCAACTCCAATATCTCCGATACCAATAACTTCACCAATGTCTTTTCCTTCAAGAGGAGTGTTTGGTATTTCAATAGCAGCTACTACTTCCATATTATCTTGTTCAAGAATTTTTTTAATAATTCCAGAACCCATTCTTCCAGCAGCCCCAGTTACAGCAATTTTTAACATTTTATAACACCATGAAATTGAATATATATTAAATTGGATATATCTTTAATTTATATTTTTAATTAAATATAGTTTAAATTGAATTATATTATCATTAAATAAGCATTTTCTATAAAGAACCAAAGTTATTATAATAAATCTAATTTTTCTAAAGTTTTTTGAATTTTAGTCCTATTTTCATCTTTTAAAGGAGCTAAAGGTAATCTTATATGTCCTGCAGGGCGATTTAACATTTTTAAAGCTTCTTTAGTCGGAACTGGATTACTTTCAATGAATAATATTTTCATCAAATCATATAATTCATAATGTAAATCCATAGCTTTCTCATAACTACCATCTAAGCAATTATTAACCATTTGACTTATTCTAAAAGGATCAATATTAGCTATTACACTAAAAACTCCTTTTGCCCCTAAAGACATCATAGGAAGTGTAAGATTATCATTTCCAGAATAAACAGCAAATTTATCATCTAATTCTGCTTCAATTAAAGTTTTTTGAATTTGAGCAGTTTTATCCATATCAGGATTCGCTTCTTTAATACCTACCAAATTGTCAAGTTCAGCTACTGAAACTATAGTTTCTACATCAATGTCAGTACCTGTACGAGAAGGAACATTATAAACAATAATTGGAATATCTGAATTATTATTTACTGTTTTATAATGTTCAATAAGACCATGAGATTGAGGTTTATTATAATATGGCGTGATAACAAGAGCTGTATCTGCACCTGCACTTTCTGCATATTGAACAAGTTCTAAAGCTTCTTTTGTTGAATTACTTCCTGCACCAGCTATTGTGGCAACCCTACCTGCAACTTCATCAATTAATGTATCAATGAGCATTTTATGTTCAGGAATCGTGATAGTAGCTGATTCACCAGTTGTTCCAGCAGCTAAAAGAGCATCAACTCCATTTTCTATGAGAAAGTTAATATTTTCCCTATACCCTTCCTCATCAATCTCATTATTCTCTGTAAATGGAGTGATCATAGCTACTCCTGTACCTTCAAAATTCATATTTTATCCCCATTTATTTTTATTTTAATTATATTTAATTTATTGTTTTATCTAATAATATACATGATAATTTAACTAAATTTAATTAACTATAACTATTTTACTTAATTATTTAATTAACTATTTGTTGAATATTTATCTATTAATTATTATATTTACTTTATTATTTTTATTCAATAACACTTTTAACTAATTCAAATGCTTTATTTCCATCTTCCCAATCTATAAAAATAACAACAGCTGTTTGAGAAGAAGATATTTCCACAATATTAATATTATTATCTCTAAGAGGATCTGTAATTTCTGATATAATTCCCGGAGTTTCAATAAAATCAGGACTTACAAGCGTCAGCATAGCTATTTCCTTGCCAAGTGAAAGAGAACTTAATTCATTACAATCAATAACCATGTCATGTAATAAATGATAAGCATCTTGAGCATCTTTCTTATTGACAAATACAGTAACAGAATTCTGACCTGCAGAGATTCCAAAAATGTTTATATCGTTTTTAGCCAATATTGTAGTTAGTTTAGAAAGAAGACCTGCTCTTTTAAGCATTCCATCACCAACAATAGCTACAACAGATATTGGTTCTGGATACAACATAGTTGTTTTCATCATTTCTCCTTCATAAGGGCCCACAATAACAGTTCCAGGATTAGACAAATCCCCATTTTCGTGACTAATAATTTTAACACTAATCAATGGATCTTTGTATTTTAAAGCATGTGGATGTAAAACTTGAGCTCCATGAGTAGCTAAGTCCCTCATTTCCTCTACAGAAATTTTATCAAGTTTTTTTGCTTTTTGAATTTTATTAGGATCAGTAGACATTACTCCATCAACATCTGTGACAATTATGACTTCAGCAGCATTTAAACAGTGCCCAAGAAGGAATGCAGTAATATCACTACCCCCTCTTCCAAGAGTAGTAATTTCATCATTAGGCCCTTTACCTAAAAATCCACAAACTACTGGAATTACTCCTTGATCCAATATTTTCATTAAATGTTTACTCATTGCTTCTGAAGCTGGAAAATCAATTTTAGCTTCAAGAAGATTATTGTCAGTTATAAGAGGCCAATTATCACAGTAAGGATCTATATATTCTGATTTAACTCCAAAAGATTCTATAACTGAAGACATTACTCTTACACTAGTCATTTCACCCATAGAAAGTATTTCAGCCATTTGTTTATCTGAAATATTTGAATCTACAGAATCATCTACTATCTTTATAAGGTCGTCAGTTGTCTTATTAATTGCAGATAATACTACAACCACTTTATTTCCTTTCATATACTCATTAACAACTGATTGAGCTGCTTTTCTTATTTTATCTCCGTTTCCAATCGAAGTTCCACCGAACTTAGCTATTATTAGTTCCACTAGCTTCACAACCTTTTTATTTTATATTAAATTATTTTTAGTTATAATAAATTCATATTAATTTTATATTAATTATATAAAGATTATTAAATAATATATGCTTCTTAATTTTTTATACTAATCATAAATATAACAATTCTCATTAATATAATTAGCTATTGTTTAATTATTGTATTTAAAATATAGCTTTTAATATAATATTTTATCTTTAAATCATATCCATAAGAATAAAACTAATCCATGAAAGAATTTAATTAAATATCAATAATAATAAATCATGAAAATAAAATTAGAAATAAAAATAGAATACTAAATAAAAAAAATAATTAAAATAAAAAAGTAAAAATTAAAGAATTAAGAAGAAGTAATATGTTTTTTCTTTAATTAAATTAAAATATTAAAAAAATAAAAAAAGTGAAAAAGTAAAAGATTGAAAAAGTAAAAAATAATTTTAAATAAGTATAAATCTAACAGATTTTTACAAATATATTGTTAGCAACACTTTTAGGAAGTTCTATTTTTGAATCATAAACCTGAATATTTAAACAATCAGCAGATGGATCCATGTTTTCTACTTCCACAGGAGTTCCAATAGCTATACCCATAGCCATTAATTGTTTTAAAACCTTATAGTCTCCTCTGATAAATGAAACTTTAGCTTTTTCATTAGAATATAATTCTGGAATAGCAATTAAATTAGCTTTTCTAACACCAAGTTTTTCAATGTCAGTTTCATCATTAACACAATCTTGACAAGAATTAAAATCGAAATCGCATGGGGGAATTGGTTTATCATCAGGACAAATATCAGGATGTTCTAAAATATGACACATAGCTCTTTCAGCTTCATCAAATAAAGAATGTTCCATGTCACAAGCTTGTATATGAACATTTTCTGGTTTTACTTTTAAAACATCAGTTAAGAATTTTTCAAGTATTCTATGTTTTCTTGTGATTTTTTGAGCTATTTTAAATCCTTCAGCAGATAAATTAGCTCCTTGATAAGGAACATAATTGATATATCCTAAATCTTCCAATTTTTTAAGCATCTGAGTAACACTACCTGGAGCTATTCCCAACATTTTAGAAATTTTAGTGGTAGAAACATAATCCTTTTTGTTTCCATATTTATACAAAACTTCTAAATATTCTTCTATATTTTCACTTAGCTCTTTATTTGCCATGAACTCCACCGAATAAAAATGAACCGAAATTAATATAATTAAATTACAATAACAAATTATATAATTATTTGATATATGATTGTTATTATCACTTTAATATGATCATTTGAATTATTTATTCTATAAATATTATTTAATCATTAATTTAATTATATTTAATATTTATTTACAACATAGTATATGACTTAACATATATAAAAAGTTTTGGTCAACCTAAAAAAGAAAACATGTTTAAAACATACCCCAAAATTAAAAAATTTCAAAAATAAGTTACAATCAAAAATAATATTATAGACTAAAAAATTATTTTAGTTTAATATTAGAGTAATTAAATATTATTATAGTTTATTAATTAAACACTTAAAAATAGATTCAAAAATTGATAATAGTTAATTTCCATGATATTTTTAAAAATACTAGAAATTAAAAAAAATAGAGAAAATATTCAATGAGAAATAAATTTCATATATTTATCATCAATATTGAATATTTTACAGTTTTTAACTGTTTTTTCACCATCAGTAAGATCAAAAACTAATCGATGGCTACGCATTTCATTTCTTTTTTCTAAATCAAGCTTAACATCATATAAAACCCCGCTTTTTGAAGAATTACTTGACTCAGAAATGTTTAATAGTTTCGCACTAACTTTTTTGCCACTTTTATTCATTATTAAATTAACATCTTTCAACATATATAATCATCAATATAATGTTTGTCTTAGGGTGATTATAAAACTATTGATAAAATAAAATTATTATCTTAATATAATCAAATAAATAATCATAGATAATATTAGAATAAAATAAAGTAATACCATTTACATTTTTGAAAATAAATTAAAAAATTAATAAATTTATGAAATTATAATAAATCTATAAAATTAATTAAATTATAAATTAAATCATGGAAAAATAAAATAGAAATAACTAAAATGTAGATAAAAAAATAATTTGTAATTAACAATTAAAGATTACCAACCTACTATTTTAGCATAATTAACAGCTAATTTCCTATTTAAAGAAGAGGTAAATGACATTAATTTCCAATTATTAGTCCAACCTATAAAATGTAGAATATTTATGTATTTTAATTGTTCCAGCTAATTTTGTTGTTTTTCCGTTTTTATAAAAAACCTATAGTTTAACTTAATATCATCAGTTCCATCATAATAAGCTTGTACATTAATTTTATTTTTTAAAAATATAGAGGATATTCCACTTACCTTGATTTTTTCATTAGCTGTTTTAAAAAGACGATATTTATTTCCACTTAACAATATATTCTCATATCGGTTAAATGTTTTATATAATTTTCCACCTAATGATTGTTGGAAGTCATATAATTTAACTTTCTCATAAGTATGACCAAATCGTTTATATTTTTTATCTTTAGAATTATCTGTACCTGTCCATTTTTTAATAATTTCATTTCCTGTAAATTTTACTGTTACAAGTTTGGAAGTAGACAACTAATTATTATTTCCATCATAATTAAGCTTTATTTTACAAGTGCCTTTTTCATTAATTTAAAACGATTTTGATTTGATATTTTGAATAATATTATCTTTATATTATATCATCAAATTTACCATCATTATTATAATCATGAAAAACAGCATATTTGCTTGTTGCTGGATAATAATCCCAAACAAGTATCGAAGATTGTTTTTTAGTATTCGTTGTCTCATTCGCAGCGCTCATTGTCCCCACTGACGAAATAGTAAGTAACATGATGGCAAAAATTATTAAAAATTTTTTCTTTTCCATAGAATACCACCTTTCTTTCAATAAATTCATAATTATAATGTTTCATTTATATATTAAAATAGTTTTCTATTTCTCCCAATGATGAAATCTCTATTAAAATATAAAATAAGGTATTATTAATAAAATAAATACAATTTAATAAAAATTTAAGAGTAAATTTGTATTAAACATGAAATAAAGCATTATGATAAAATTTTAGATTTAATAAGAATTATATAAGGTAAAAAATTATAAAAATTTATAAAATAAAAAAATGAAATATAGAAATGAAAAAATAGTAAAATTATAAAAATATAAAATAAATAATAAAATTTAAAAGATATTTCTATAAATCATCTAAAGTAGAAGTATCTCCTATGTTTTCACCGTCTTCTTTAGCTTTGAGGATTCTTCTCATTATTTTTCCACTTTTTGTTTTTGGAAGACTATCAACAGCTACCATTTCACCAAGGACTGCTACTGGTCCTAATGAATGTCTAACATGTCTTTTTAATTCTTCTCTAAGAGTAGATGTATATCCTTCTTTATAAGGCATGCTTAAATTATAACCTTCATTTAGAATTAAAAACGCTTTAATAAGTTGTCCTTTAACTGGGTCTTCTTTACCAATAACTGCTGTTTCATTTACAGCGGGATGACTATTAAATGCACTTTCAACTTCAACAGATCCTATTCTATGTCCAGCTATTTTTAAAACATCATCAGATCTACCTTCAATCCAGACATAACCATCTTCATCCATTCTAGCCATATCTCCAGTTTTATAATAACCAGTAGGGAAAAATTTCCAATAAACATCTTCAAATCTCTGTTCATCATTATAAAGAGTTCTAAACATAGCAGGCCATGGTTGAGTAATAGCCAAGTAACCTTTTTCACGGTTTTCTACTTCTACACCCTCTTCATCCACTATAGCTATATGAACTCCAGGTAATGGTTTTGTAGCAGAACCTGGTTTTAAATCAGCTACTGGCATAGGTGCAATCATATGCATACCAGTTTCTGTTTGCCACCATGTATCCATAATTGGAGTTCTATTTTTTCCAATCTCTTCATACATCCATTTCCATGCTTCATAATTGATAGGTTCTCCAACACTTCCAAGAACTTTTAGAGAATCTAAGTTATACGATTTAGCATATTTTTTACCAAATCTCATTAAATGGCGAATAGCTGTTGGAGCAGTGTAAAATTTAGTTACACCATATTTTTCTATTATTTCCCACCAAATACCAGGATCTGGATAATCTGGAGCACCTTCATATATTAATGTAGTTGAACCTAAAAGTAAAGGTGCATAAATGGTGTAACTATGGCCTGTAATCCATCCAGCATCACCTGTTGACCACCAAAGATCATTATCATGAATATCAAAAACATTCCTAAGTGTGGTAGATATTCCAACCATGTATCCTGCAGTAGTATGTAGCACTCCTTTAGGTTTACCAGTACTACCAGAAGTATAAAGAATAAACAATGGATCTTCTGCATCCATTATTTCACTATAACATGTATCTCCTTCTCCTTCAATCAAACGTTCATAAAATATTTCATTCCCTCGAAGATCTGCTACATCATTATATCTACCAGTATGGTTTACAAGAACTACAGTTTGAACACTAGGACATTGCAACATAGCCTCATCAATGACTGATTTAAGATTTATTATTTTACCACGCCTATATGTTCCATCAGCAGTAATAACAACTTTAGATTTAATATCATTAATTCTTTCTACTATTGCTACAGAAGAAAGTCCTGAATAAATTGCACTGTGAACAGCCCCGATTTTAGTACAAGCTAACATTGAAATAACAAGTTCTGGACACATTGGAAGATACATGCAAACAGTATCTCCTTTTTTTATTCCAAGATTTCTTAAAGCATTAGCCATTTTATTAATTTCACGGTAAAGTTCATAGTATGTAAGTTTAATTTCATCTCCACGTTCATTAGTATAGAGAATAGCTATTTTATTTCTTTTTTCTGCTTTGATCCATCTATCAATAGCATTGTAAGCAAGATTTGTTTTTCCTCCAACAAACCATTTATAATAAGGTTTTTCACTATCATCTAGGACTTCATCCCATTTTTTAAACCAATCTAATTGTTCTGCTTCCATAGCCCAGTACTTTTCTATGTCATCCCCCTTTTGTATCTCTCTTTCCCAATCTTTGACGATGGTTCTTTCAATTATTTTATTATTCGGAGGTACAATTTGATCCCCATTATTATTGGATAATTTATTTTCTTGATCCATATTTTTATCAGATTCACCCATTTAATCAACTCCAGAGAATTATGACTATAAAATATTATATACCTCAATATGTTAAAATGAATAATATACAATTTAATCTATTATTTACATTAAAAAATTATAAGAATTATACGCAATTTTAAAATTATAGAATTATAAGAATAATAATTGTGTTATTCAATATTTATAATTATTATAATTAATATTTAATAGATATTTCGAATAATTTAGTATATTCTGAATAAAAATTTATTTTGATTTAAAAATTCCAATCAACTAATGATTAATTTTAATCAAAATCTAGCATATAACTATTTTTAATAATAAATTATTAACTATTTACAATTTATATTAGGTTGAGTATTTTATATAATTTTTATAGAAATTTATTCAACTGTTTAAAATTTCTTTAATTTATTATGTATACATTATGTTTTATTCAATATATATAGTTTATGATGATTAATCATGATAAATATATTTTTCTTGAAAAATAATTAAAAATTAAAAAATTATTATAAAAAATATTGTTATCAAAAAATCCTATGAAAAATTGTAAATATAAAAAATATATAAATTAACATTAAATTTATAATAATATGAGAAGTGTGATACGATAATAAGAAAAAATCATGTTTATGAAGAAATAAAAGTTGAAATACCTTCATTAAAAAACTATTGATGCTAAGTCTATGAAAGCAGATAGTGTTGAAACAAGAATCTATGGAAATATATTATTTAATGATGAAAACGAATTAAATGAAATTTTAGACAAAAATTTAAAGCTAAATATCATTACAGACGATGGTACAGTTAAAAATTGTATTATAATAGATACAAATGGAAAATTCACTGGAATTAATGGTAAATATTATTAATTTAAAATATTTAATAAATTTACAGTTTTTTAATAAATTCAGAATCTAAATCTGTGATTTCAACTATTGTTTCAGCAGAAAAACCTTTGTTTTCATTTTTGTAGCAATTAAAATCTTTTCTTTTTTAATTTATTTATTTATTCTTTCTTGTTTATATCTTTCTTTTACATTTATTATATCCATTCTTGTTAATTCCCTATTTTCATAAAGTTCAATTTCTTGCGAACTAATATTTATATAATCCATTATTTTTCTAGTTTTCTCCATAATATTATTTTAAACTAAATATAATAGATAATTTAACAAAAATAAACATGATAAACAATGAAATAACTAATTAAAAAATAAATAGATAAATAAGTAATATAAATAATTAAATATGTAAAAAAAATAAAAAAAAGAAAATATACAATAAAAAAATTAAATTAATAAACAACTAGAAATTTTTAAAAACTAATACAAACCTAAAAAGTCCAAAAATGCAGTTAATCCCCATCTAATGCTGTTAACCAATCAGCTTTTAAAGCTGATGTAGAAGATGTAGTAAGATTGTTGTCACTTACATAAGTCTGTAAACCACACCAAACTTGAGCCCCACCTGAATTTTTAGAAAACCAAGAACAAGTTGATTTTATCCAGTTAGAATTTTGACCATAATTTCCTTTATAAACCATTGGAATTATTACATCCAAATATTTACCCATTTGAGGAATATTTTGACCATACTATTTTGCATTTGATGAAGTTTCAGGTATTACAGCTGCAGAAAGAATTATTTTTGAATTGTATTTATCTACAAAATCTCTTGCTTTACTTGTAAATATAGTAATAGCTTTTTCACCACTAACACCATTAGAATATTGGTATTTGTAAGCAGTTCCAGGATATCGTAAATAATCTAAATGAATTCCATAAATATAATCCATCTGACAATAAGATTTTATCTTAGCTAAAATCTTATTAAACTGAGCTGTATTATAGGACTTTGTGCTTGTAACAACAGGATTTGCCTGTTTACCCATTACTATAGAAATATTGAATCCATAAATGAGTTTTTATTCCATTTTTAGTTGCAGTTTTTGCCCAATTAAGAACACTGGATTTTCCATATTGAGATATTGCCACTTCATGTAAAAAAACATTACCAATGCCATGTTTAGATAATTTAGCAAAGTTAACATTGTTAAAATCTTTACTTTGAATCCAAATAGCATTTTTATTGGATGATTTCGAACTAGAAGATCCTGAACTGGATGATCTTGGATTAGAAGATTTAGAATATTTTGGAACATGTTTGTTAAGTTTATGAGAACTACTAATTTTTAGTGAAACATATTTTGGAAGTTTCTTTTTAGTATCCATATAGTTAAGAACCGATGAAAACTGTAGTTTGATAAGGTATTTTAACCTTTTTATTAGCAGTTATGTAATTAGGAACTTTATTATATTTATTAATATATTTGATTGTTTTTAAACCATAATTATAATAAAGTAGTGAGAAAATTTTTCCTTTCACAGTAGTTCCGGCTGGTTTACTAGGGTTTTTAATGTTATATTTAACATTAACTAGTTTATATTGTATAGTTTTACTCATCAAATATGTAAATTCAGGTATTGAATACTTATAGCCTTCAATAGTTACATAGTTATGTAATTTTTTATTCTTTCCAGCATATTTTTTTTACATTTTTTGATGCGAATAATATATTACTTTGAGATAAAGATTTCGGAGCACTATTAGAACTAACTTTAGAACTAGAAGAAGTTTTAGTAGCTGCAATAGCTTTATTTACAATATTTGAAACTGAATTATCATTATCAGACATTCCTAACTTATTATTTCCAATTATGTTATTAGAAATATATTCTCCGTTTGTTTGAAGAATATTAAAAGATTTTTGAGTATTTTCAGCAAATGCCATATTACATGCTATAAAAAGAGTTAAAATCAAACTAAAAACAATGAAACCTTTAAAAAAATAATTATTAGTTCTTTTTTTATTGTTAGTAGTTATATTCTCATTTTTGTTGTCTTTATTAATTTTTTTGAATATGATTATTCCGAATATGATTATTCTGAATATTACTATTTTGAATATTTTTATTTTCTATACCTTTAAGATAATTATACCGCCTATTAGCTAAAATTTTTGTTAAAACAATTATTATTGGCTACTTAAATATCAATTATTAATTATATTCAATAAATTAGAACAATATAAAGAAATAACAAATTTATCTAAATATTATTAAAAGGAATTAAAAATAAGCAAAAATACTTAGAAATAAGAAAAATAGAGCAAAAATAAGGAAATTATTAAAAAAAATAACACTAAAAAATAACACTAAAAGAATAATTAAAAAAATATTAAAAATTAATTATAACAATGCAAAATAGAAAAAATTAAAAAATAATTAAAAGAGGAAAAAATTATTTAATACCTAAAAGATTAAATAAATTAGTTGTTCCCCATCTAAATAAAGCAATACCATGTCCTCCACCAGCTAAAACAGCTTTACAATCAGGTGTTAATTCAGCTACTGAAAGTCTTCTCAAATCATCATCAGAGTAATAACCTGTTAGTCCTCCCCAAACTTCAGCATCACCAGAATTATCCACATACCATTTGATTGTTGATTGAATCCAAGCAGTATTGGCTTTATAATTTCCTTTGTAAACCATAGGTACTAAAACATCAAGATATTTACCAAGTTTAGGAGCATCTTGTCCATAATAATTAGCCGCTAAAGCTTTTTCAGGCATTAAAGCAGCAGACAAAATTAATTTAGAATTTACAGATTTAACAACTGTAGAAAGTTGTTTTACAAATTCAGTGATAGCATCAACACCATCTCCACCACTATATCTAAATATAGAAGCTTTATTAGTACTAATTCCAGGATATCTAAGATAATCCAAATGAATTCCAGCTACACCACTGAGTCCAGCATAATATTTCGCCCTATTAATTACTTTATCAAAATAATTTTGATTAAGAGTTCCTCTAGAAGTATCTATAGGATTAGTCCATACTTTACTAGTTGCATTATATAAAGTAGTGAACCATATGTGAATTTTAAATCCTTTAGCTGCAGCAGATTTAATCCAATTTGTTGCTTCTGTTGGGTTTTTAAAGATATCTTCATGAATGAAAATATTTCCAATACCATATTTACCTAGTAAATTCAAATCAAGATTTTTCATATCTCCAGAATGACCCCAAATACCATTTTTACTTGCAGTCAAATTGTAAGAAGGACTTGGAGTTGAAGGAGTTCTTGAATAGTTTGGTTTATATTTATTTAAAGAACTTGTCTTTGCAACGCTTAAATCAAGAGTAGTAGGAATCTTTTTATAGCTACTTATATAGGTACCAACTTTTGCAAATCCAAATATAACTGTTTGATATGGAATTTTACCATATTTAGTATTTATGTAATTAGGTGTTTTGTTATTTTTTTCAATATAAGCAGCAGTATTTCTAGCTAAAACACCATATTGTTTCCAAGTGAAAGATTTTTTTTATTGTATTTCCAGATGGAATAGAAGGGTTTTTAACATTCCATTTAATACTAACAGATTTACTTGATTTTACACATTTATAATAAATAGCTTTCGAAACTAAATACATATATTCAGGCATTGAAAATTTAATCCCAGAAATAGTAACATAATTAGGTAATTTACCATTTTTATCTACATAGCTTTTAACACTTTTAGAAGCTGCAAAAATCACAGACTGAGAAAGCTTTGTAGGTTCACCAGCTGCTTTGCCTGAAAAAGATCCAAAAGAACTTCTAGATGAGCCAGAACCATCCTTATTATAAACAAGCAAATATTTATTAAGACTATGAGAAGCTTTAACATTAATAGAGAAATTAGAAGGTACTTTACCATTACTATTAATATAGTTTAGAAATTTGTTAAGAGCATATATAATGGTTTGATATGGAATTTTAACAGATCCAGATTTAATATAATTTGGAGCTTGCTTGTATTTTTCAATGTATTTTACTATATAACTTGCATATGCATAATAAGTTTTAGAAGAAACAGCCCCCTTTACATTATTTCCAGAAGGTTTTGATGGATTTTTAACATCATACATTACTTTAATACTTGAAGTGACCTTGTTATATTTGTAAGTAAGAGTTTTACTTAAAATATACGTATATTCACTAATAGAGTAATTATAACCATCAATAGTTACATAATTAGGAAGTTTTCCATTTTTATTCATGTAATTATAGAGAAAATTAGAAGCATGTAAGACACTGCTTGGAGAAAGAGAAGTTGGTTTACTATTAACTGTGTTTTTAGTTTCAGAACTTTTAGAAGTATTAGAATTACTACTATTACCAGATCCAAGACCAGTATCATTACCAATTTCTAAACCAGAAACATTTCCAGAATTTCCAACACTATTAGAAGATTGAGTATTTTGAACATTCTCATCTAAATTAGTATCCAAATTATCATTTAAATTATTATTAATAATATTATCATTAATATTGTTAGAATTATTACTATTGTTAGAATTTTCTGGAATATTAGATCCTACGTTTGTTGATTCATTAGCAAAACTAAAACCACAGGTTAAAAAAATAGCTATTGAAAACAATAAAGCTATTTTAACATATTTTGATTTTGAAAAATTATTAATATTTACTACCTCACTTTCGTTATCTATTAAATTTTTTAACAGACATACGTCCTCAATAATTATGGTTTATATGTTTATTTAAACAACCACAATTATTATATTCGCCTCTAACATATCTAAAATTTGTTTAAAATATCAGTAACATTAATAAACATCTATATAATATTATAATTTGATAATAATATAAAAATGTTTATAATATTATTAAAATACTTATAATTATATTAAAATACTCATAATTTTTAATTTTATTAAAATAATATTAATAATATTAAAACATTTTTAAAATAATCAACAAAGAATAATAATCCTTTGAATTAGAATAAGCAAATTTAAGAGAATTTTAATCAAATTATCAAATTGTAGAGTAAATTTAACTATATGTTTTTTAAACTATTTAAAGATTGCTTTAATTATAGCTTAAAAGCTCTTTATAACAATTTATTGGTAAAATGAAATAAATAAAAATATAAAAAATATAAATTTTATAAAAAAAATCTATAAAAAATAATATAAAATTAATAAAAAACTTAAAATATTTAAAAAAACTATAAAAAATCAATTAATTACATAATTAAAAAAAAAATTATAAAAATAGAATATAAAAAATAGAATTGTAATAGTAAAAAATAAAAAAGAATGATGTATGATTACATCATAGGTGGCATTCCACCCATACCTCCCATTCCACCCATTGGAGGCATTCCACTATCATCTAAACTATCATCTTTATCAACAGCTTCAAGAGCACCTCTTGCAGCTACAATATCATCAATTCTTAAAATCATTTCAGTAGCTTCTGCAGCTGACTGAATAGCTTGTTTTTTAATTCTTTGAGGTTCTACTACACCAACAACTTGCATATCATTGACTTCGCCATCAAATACATCTAATCCCATAAAAGGAGATTGTTCATGTGCAGCTCTTAAATCTACAAGAATATCAATAGTATCGAGACCTGCATTTTCAGCTAAAGTTTTAGGAACAACTTCAAGAGCTTCTGCAAAAGCATTGACAGATAATTGTTCTCTTCCACTAATAGAGTCACCATATTCTTTAAGTTGGCGTGCAATTTCTATCTCAGGAGCTCCTCCACCAATGACAACTTTTCCATCTTCTAAAGTTGCAGATACAACACCTAAAGCATCTTCTAAAGCTCTTTCTATTTCAGCTGTAATATGTCTTGTACTACCTCTTAATATTATTGAAGCTGCTTTAGAATTCTTGGATTTTTCTATGAAAATCATCATTTGATCAAATACTTTCTTTTCATAAACAATTCCAGCTTCACCTAAATCATCAGCTGAAAGGTCATTAACATTAGTCATGATTCTTCCACCAGTAGCTTTTTCAAGACGATTCATGTCAGATTTTTTAGTTCTTTTAACTGCAAGAATTCCTGCCCGAGATAAATAATGCATAGCCATATCATCTATACCTTTCTGACAGAATAATACATTAGCCCCAGATTCAATGATTTTATCAACCATTTCTCGAATCATTTGTTCTTCATTATCTAAGAAAGCTTGCATTTGAGAAGGATTTGTAAGATTAATTTTAGAATCAGTTTCTAAATCTTTAACTTCTAAAGGATATTTTAATAAAGCTATTTTTGCATTTTCTACTTTTTTAGGCATTGAAAGATCTGCTTTTCCTTTATCAACTAAAATACCATCCACAATTTCAGATTCATCTACACTAGCGCCAGAAACTCTTTGAATGTTTATATTTTTCTTATCAACTTTTCCCTCTTCTTCAACTTTCAAAACTGCATTAACAATGAGTTCAGCTAATGGTTCTCTAGCTTTTTCAGATCCTTTACCAGTCATAGCAGTCATAGCTACTTTCATTAAAGTATCTTTATCTTTAGAATCTAGAGAGATATCTTCAAGAATTTCATAAACTTTGGATAAAGCTTGTTTATAACCTCTAACAATAGTGGTTACATGAATTCCATCATCTAATAATTCTTCAGCTTTTTTAAGAAGTTCACCAGCAATAATAACTGCAGTTGTGGTTCCATCTCCAACAATATCTTCTTGATTTTTAGCTATTTCAACAAGCATTTTAGCTGCTGGATGAGCAATATCCATTTCACGAAGAATAGTTACTCCATCATTAGTAATAACTACATCACCCATATTATCTACAAGCATTTTGTCCATACCTTTTGGACCAAGTGTGGTTCTTATAGTTTCAGCCAAAATTTTTCCAGCTGTAATATTCATTCTTTGAGCATCTCGACCAAGGAAACGTTGAGTATCCTCAGGTAAGATAAAAACCGGTTGATTACCATCATACTGTGCCATTATTTCACCTAAAATTTATAAAAATATGTTAAGTATTAAAAATTTGATTATGAATTAATTAATATTAATACATTATAATTAAATTTAGCTTAATAAATCATATGAGTAAAGTTTATACTTTAAACTAAAATTTATAGTTTAAACTAAAACCTATTTTAATATTAAAAAAAATTTAATAATTTTATATATGCATAATATATTAATTACACAATAAAATATATAGGTTTAAAGTTATATAAAAAGGTATTGAAAAATACTATTTTGAAATAACAAAAATATCACTTAATAAAAATATTTCTTAGTAAAAATTATCATATAATGAAATTTTTCGTATAATGATATTTTAAAATAATTTTAAGATGTTAAAAAATTAAATACTAAAAATAAGAAAAAAAAGAAGTAATTAATAACTAAAATAAAAATAAAAAAGATAAAAACAATTTTCAGTTTTAAATTATCTTTTTCTTACAAAAATACCTAAACTAGCTATTAAAATTAATAATATAGCAACAATAGGAATCCCAGTTGATTTCATACTAGCATTCACATTAATAGAATCACTAGGAATATTATTTATACTTGGTTCATTTGGATCAACAGGATCGATTGGATCTATAGGGTCAATAGGATCAACAAGCTCAGTGGTATTATTAGTATTTTTTGTATTGTTAGTATTTGTTTCCTTCACTAACATTTATAGCTAATAAAAGATCTTCAAAATCAATTAAAGCTCTTGAATAAAAGATTCCTTCTTGAGTCATTGTTTCAATGAAAGAATTTGAAATTCTAGCATCAAAATCATCAAGATTAGAACCAATATCCAGAATTGTATTATATGCATCCATAGTACTTAAATTAAAAAATGGTAATAACATATTATTAGGTGAGAGTCATCACTCATAACAAGATTATAATATATTGTAATTTTATCTCCAATTTTTGCACTGGAAGTACTTGCAGTATATTGTACAATAAACCAATTAATATTGTCGATTCCTGTGATATTTTCAGGATTGTTCACTCCTAAACAGTTTGCAGTAGCTACATTCTTATGATCAAACAATTGATAATTGTATACATTTAGTGTTATTAAAGACCCTATTATAGTTAATTAAAGTATTGCTAATTTTATCTCTTGTAAAATTACCCATAGCATTCATATCGATAACTAAACCATATGCATTTCCTACAATATCATTACTAGTTATATTGTTGAATGAACTAGTCTATTTAAAGAAATTCCACTACCAGAATTATTATAAATTGAATTGTTTTTTATAGTGTTATTTTTAATAAGATTATTTGTTATTAAAGTTCTATTTGCATTATCCAATAAACATATCATGAAAATTATTCTTCAATATATTATTGTTTGAAACAGTTATATTATCAGAATTAACACCCTGAATTCCATTTCTAGAATTATTAATAATGACATTATCTTTAATCATATTATTGGAGTTTGTTAAGTAAATTCTAGAGTACAAATTATTAGTAATTATATTGTTTAAAATATTCCCACCATTAGAAGAACTACTGATCCCATAATTCTTATTATTAGATATATCATTTAGCTCAATAGTATTATTAGTTCCACCAGTGATTGAAATACCATTAGTATTGCCTGTTAAATTATTATTGTATATTTTGTTATTATTAGCACCAGCTACAATAGTTATTCCACCATTTCCTCCAACTAAAGAAGAAGTAATATTTATTATATTAAAATTGCACAATTACTACTAGTTAAATAAATTGTTACAGGATTTTTCAACATCAAATTATTATAAATACTAATTCCTGCTCCTGAATTAACATTAATACCATATCCTGCTGTTAGAAACTTACCATTAGAGTTTATTGAATTGCTGTAGATATTTATATTGTTATTATTTGTTCCACCAACAGTTATTCCATGAATTCCATTATCAGAACTATTATTATAAATATATACATTTGAATTATATACATCAATAGCTATTCCTGTTTCACAACTAGTATTAGAATCTATATAACCACCCTCACCTAATGTAACATTGTTTCCATGAACATAAAGTCCATTGACTCTTTGGAACCAAAGATTTGTACCATGAGTAAGAGCATTTTCAGATACTGTATTATTAGCTATAGTAATGTTACTTCCAGTAGCTACTTGTAATCCATGTCTTCCATTACTTCGAATAATACTGTTCTTCATAACAAGGTTATTAGTGTTTGTTATCCCATACACCAACACTTACAGTACTATTAAGAGTTGTTATATTGGATAGTGTTATTAATAAGATCTATATAGTTAGAACTAATTATAGAAATACCTTCACCGCTAGCATTTTCAATTAATAAATCTCTTATAGTAAAATTAGTAACTCCTTGAAGAGTTATACCATTGCTAGATTTACCTAAATTTAGCCCAGAAATACTTCCACCATTAGAATTTGAATTAAAAACAAATAATGATTTTGTACCATCATTTTTCAATGTAGTGTTTTTACCTGTAATTTTAACTTTTTATTAAAACTATAGGAAAAATTATTGATTTCTACATCTTCAAAAATAATATCAGTTCCATTATAATTATCAATTAAATTCTTCCAATCATTACCATTAGTTGAATTTATAGTTAGATTATCTGCAGCACTGACATTGGATAAAGAAATTATAAATAAGAATAAGAACATAGTCACTGAAAAAATGGATTTAACTAAATTATCTTTTTTTGTTTTTGCATTAATTTCATAAGTATTCAGCCTCTCCCTACCACGCAAAATTTAGAGATACATGATATTATGTTATAACTAATATATAAACATTATTATGAACACGAACAAGTTATAAAAAAGGCCAATTATACCTAGTGATTGCTATAAAATAATCCCATAAGATTACCAAATACTACTAAAATCAATAAATAATAAGTAATTTTATATTACGAGTTTTGTTTAGAATAATATGAATTATGCATTGAAAAAAGCAAAAAAGAATGAAAAAAAATGAAAAAACAAAAATAGAAAATATAAAAGAATAAAAAAATAATTATTCTTAAATTTAAAAAGTTAAATATTATTTTCTTTTACGAATAACAACACTTACAGTACTTATAAAAGCAATGAGAATAGCTATTAAATGAATATCAGTATCTTTCATACTAGCACCAACATCTAAAGCACTACTATTTCCACCATTAGTATTATTAGTGTGATTAATATTATTAGTAGTATTATTTGGAGTCGGATTTGGTCCTGGAACGTCTAATCTTTTACTTTAGCTTCTAACCATTGATTATACACAAAAAATCCATATACTTTATCTCCAGCTTCATTATAAACTTTAGATAACACTTGGTTTTGACGTGCATCATAAGTTTTACTATCTACATTAAATGTGAAATACGGTAAATTCATTGGATTAGCTAAAACAGTTGGATCATTGAGACCAATAGTATAATTGAATCTAGCAGGAGAACTTTTATTAACAGAATCTTGCATAGAACTAAGATTAGTCACAAACCAATAACTAGCATTAAAAGCACTAGCATTCTGGAAAATTGAATCTTCAGGATTATTCAAACCCCACCAGTTAAAATTATCAGAATTATTAGTTATTAAACCAGTAGCATTACCATAAGTTGAATTTAAGTATTCTGATTGAAGATTATAAGTATTATCTACAATTCTATTATATTCAAAGACATTGTTAGTTGAATTAACACTACTAATTGTAGTATATCTAGGATCACTTTGGTAATAATTATTTAATTTTATTCCAATAGTGTTATTAATCAGAGTATTTTTTGATATTGTATTATTCAATGAATCAATAGTAATTCCTTCATAATTTCCAACAATAGTGTTATTTGTTATTTCAACCGTTCTATTATAAATAAAACAGAAAAAATGACTAAAAGAAGAACTATCAACAACAAATAAAAATAAAATTTCATATTAAAATTTGATGATTAATTCTTATCTAACATCCCTCCCCTAAATCATCAGAAATCTAATGATCAATAGCTAATTTTATTAAAACTCCTATATAAATTTTATAATAAAAAATAAGTATAAATACGAACAGAATCTATTATTCAAATAATACTATAAAAAATGTATTTAAAACTAAAATATCTTCTAATTTAAAACAAACAATATATTTATTAAAAACAAATTTATTATTATGACAAAAAAATTGATGAAGATAAATCTTTTGAAGCAGCTTTAAATGGAAAAATGGGGTGGAGATGTTCCTGTTCATTAGATATTGTAGATAAAAATCCACTCTAAAAGAAATCACGTGTAACAGTTGTGGTAAATCTTTTAAAACAAATTCAGATACAAATATTTGTTGGAATTGTATGAAAAAGAATAAATAATTCTTTTTAAATAAAAAAAAGTAAAAATAAAATATATGATATAAATATGAATATGTTTGTTAAAAATTTTATATTTTTGTATAAAAAGTTTATGAAATTGTATAACAAATTTATACAATTGTATAAAAAACTTATACAAAATGAGATATTGATATTGAAAAATTTTAATATTAAAAACTAAAATTTATCTTTAAACAAAAATCACGTTTCATGATTTTTAATTAGTTTTTTTATGTAATTATTAGCCCACAAGTAAGCTATTAGTGATCCTACAATACTTCCTATAAATATTCCCCACCAGACTCCATCCATACCCCATCCTAAACCAATGACAAAGATGTAAGCAAATACAACTGTAAGAAGAACTTCTCTTACAAAAGATAAAAATAAGGTGTGAATACCCTTCCAATTCCTTGAAATAATATTATCTATTTAAGAATATTTGCTTTATTATTTTTAATATATAAAATTAATCAATTTTTTTAAATAAAAATATAATTTATTAAAATAAAAGAAAAAATTAAGGAAATAAACAATAAATAATGAGAAAAAATGAAAAGGAAATATATTGGAATAAATAATTCTTTATTTGACATTATATAATGCAATTTTATTATTAATTTCATTAAAAATAGGCAAAATAAATGAAAGAGCTGATTTTCTTTTTGTAGATATAGTATTTTGTTCTTTGTATTTATCAAAAAGATACCATTGATCTATGAATTTTATATTATTAGACAAATTTTCAACATCTTCAGCTTTTTTACTCCCAATTTAAATCTTGCATTAGTTTTTTTAACAGTTTCATGTTTACCAGTGAACCTTATCATGAGTTTAGAACTTAATTCCATTAATATAAACGCATTTTTAAATTTTTTTCAATAATTTTTAATATTTGTTTTATTTCATCTTCAGAAAAATACATTAGAATTCCTTCAAATATAAATAAAACATTTTTTCCTTTATGATCAATTTATAAATCCATGATTCATCAAAAATAGACTCACTAATCATTTTTTGTTGATCATTATTATCAAAAAATTGTTTTCTAATATCAATTACTTCAGGTAAATCTAAATCATACCAAGTTATTTTTCCATTATTTACACACTCAAATCGTGTATCTAAGCCACAACCAACAGAAATACATACTCCATCAGGATTTTCCTTAATAAATTTTTTTGTTTGTTCATCTAAAATTAATGTTCTACAAGAAACTCCCAATTGAGTCGTTTTTGAGTTTTCAAGCTTTGAAAAATCATGATCAATATTAGATACCATCTCAATAGCTTTAGGATCTTGAATCATTCCATCAATTTTTCTAGTTTCACAAGATCTAGAATATAGTGGAATTAACATTGTTTCTGAAATATCATTTAATTTTGTTTTCATTTTAACATCCATTATTTATGATAAGCTTTCAGTAAAATATTACAAAATATCAAAAAAGCAATTGAAGTTATATTTATTTTAATCACTTATATATTTTTAGGTACACCTAAATTTTTAATAATAGAAATAAAAAATATAAAAAACTATAATAATTATAAAAAAATAAAATATTAAGAAATATCTTAATAAATAAAAAAATCTAAAAAATAAATATAAATTTAATAATAGAAATAAAAAAATCTAAATTTAATTATTCTCAAATATTACTTTTTTCTAGCTAAAATTCCTAAACTAATTAACAACACTAAAATTATTACTATTAATGGAATTCCAGTTTTTTCCATAGCTAAACTTTTAGCTAAACTATCCGATTCAGGTTTATTGTTGTTATTATTAGATCCAGATTTAGGTGGATTTTTAGAGTTTCCTTCAGAATCATCTGGATTGATAGAAAGTCTTGTTTTATAGTTTTGATAAACATTACCATCATTAAAAGATACTTCGAAATAGATAGAGCTTCCTTTATATCTGAAAGTGAACTTATCATTTTCATCAGTAATTCCAAATGCCAATACTCTTCCTCTTAAATCAGTACCACGGATTTTCTTACCAGGAACCGGAACTCCATTTTCATCTGTAATAGTTACAGTATATCTGTTACCTTTTTTAGTAATTTTAACTTTGTAAGAGTTTTTTGAAACTTTAGTTTTTTTACTTTCTTCATTGGATACATATGTATAATTTCCATTATATTAAGCAGAAATATTATAAGTTCTAGCTTTTGAAACTTTTATATCTTAATTTTGCTATTTCATTAGAACCAGTAACACTAGAACCAATCTTTTTACCATTAACATGGAAATAAATAGTTGCCCCGTTTATAGGATTACCATTTTCATCTTTTAATGTATATTTTATAGTTATTTTTTGACCTATTTTTGCTTTATTTAGAACATTACGAGTAGTATTAGTTTTTAAAAAAAAATGGCTATTTGTCCAGAACTGAGCGCTAGTAGGAAAATTCCAGTTCCACTATAAGTTCCAGTTACAGAAATTATAGCTGGACATTATCTGCTAAATAATTTATATTTCCAGCCCTTCAGTAGCTATTACTGTGCCAATAAGAGTTCCATTAACATAGAAACTTATATTTTGACCAGTTACAGTATTTCCCATATCATCAATTATTGTAGCATATATAGTCATTATAGATCCATTTGTTGTTTTTACAGTTTAGATTATTAAGATAAGTTAAATTCAAAATGCCCATGGTTCTATTATTATAAATCACATGCCTCCAACCTGCAGAATTATCATTCATAATATTACTATCTAGATCATTTCTCCATTATTACGCATAGCTCTACCAAGACTACTTGCAAAATTATTAACAAAATGACAATTTATTACTGTCAAATTTATATCCATATTTTCTATAGCACCATTTTGGCTATTAGCAGAATTATTAACAAAATTGGAATTGTCTATTACACCAAAATCTTTCAAATTGTAGATAGCACCACCATAAGCCCCAGCAAAATTATTAAAAAAACTACAATTAGAAATTATAAAATAATCTTCATATGAATTATCAGGATAGTTATTTTCATTATTTTGATTTTCATTTTCTTCTAAATTATTATTATCTGAATCTGAGCTATTAGTAGAATTTAAGTTTGCATAATAAGGATTAGATTCATCCATTGTTCCATTTATTGACGAATCTGTCATAAACATGAATAGATAATTGTTTTTTTTTTGATTTATTACAATAATTACAATGTCATTTCCATCATTATAGATATAATGAATTATTCCTTTTGATTCAAATTTATAAACTTCAATACTTCCAGAAGAATCTATTTTTTAAGTGTGTCTTTACTTACAGAAAAATTATCTTCGTTAGCTAATTCATTAGCTAGTTCTTCTGCAATTCCATTAGGATTAGTTATGACCATGATTCCAAAATAACTACCATCTGAAGTTTTATAAATTTCAGAAGAATAAAAACTTCCATTATTATTAGCATAACCACTATAACTCATAGTACCCTCAGATAAATTGAATGTATGTACCCCTGCTGTTATAGATTGACTAACACTTATGGAATCACTACCTAAATCATGAAAATTAATATTATTTTTAATACCTATTACTTCAATATATTGATACCACATTTCAACTATAACTATATTAATAACAGTGATTTTATTATTCATTTTTAAGTTATTATTTTGAGTTATTCCAATATTTTTACTATTATCACTAGTTTTAAATCCATTTTTTCTAAAACTATTACTTGAATTAAAATTCAAACCATCGTTTTGATTCTGATCCGATAAGTAGTTATTAGCTACAAATCCACCAGCAACAGCACCCACTACTATCACAATAATTCCAATAATAATAAATTATTCATTTCATCACCTCCTTAAATTCAAATTATATTTTTTATTTCAAAAAATAATTTTTGCTTTTTATGAAAATTTTATTAATTAAATATATTATGTAATAATTAAATTTGATAAATACCTTATATATAGTTTAGTGTGTATTTGGTAAAAATTTATTAGATTTTGGTGTTAATAATTATAATATTTTATAAGACTTTATTAGTAATATGGACAAAGAAACTATTGATGCAATTTCATATGTACAAATGTCAAAATATCGTATGAAAGTATTAATTGATTTAAAAGAAGGGTTAAAAATTCCTTCAATAATAGCTGAATCTACAGACATAAGAATAAATCATGTAAGTCGCACCTTAAAAGAATTAAAAGATAAAAATTTAATAACTGTTTTAAATCCCGAAAAAACTCAAGGACGATTATATCAAATTACTAATCTTGGAAAAGAAGTGCTTAAATACACAGAAAAATAAGATTTATTTAAATTATGTATTCTTATTAAAAAATAGCTATAATTTTAAAGTTAGACTTAATATGATTATATTATAATAGTGTATATAAGCAAATACTTATTCAATTATTATAAATATTCACTTAAAAATATAAAAATTAAAAATAAAATAAAAAATAATAAAAAACTAAATTAAACAAAAAATGATAAAGTAAAAAAAATACGCTAAAATTAAAAATAAAACTTTAATAATTAAGTTTAAAATTAAAAAATAAGAGTATAAAGAAATATAAAATAAAAAATAGGATAAAATAATTAATTATCCTATACAAATGTTAAATTATTAATCAGTTGGGAACAAATACAATTAGTATTAAATATTTCAATAATGAATTAAACAGTTTAACATATAACTGCAATGAGAGTATAACTTCAATTAATATGACTAATTCATCCATTAGAAAAGTTAATGGTAAACAAATTCCTCTAGCTGCATATTTATCTGATTTTTATGAAAATCCATTAGTTAATAAAACTGTTTTATTTTTTATAAAATTAATATTAATATAGGAAATGTAACTACCAATAATGAAGGAATAGCTACCTTTGCATATTTACATAATATGACTGGAATATTTGATTGTTATGTTTCTTTTGAAGGAAGAATATATTTATACTAACAATAATTCAAACATTATCAATATGTATATTTACAAACAAGGTACACAGATAATGGTTCCAATTATTAATATACACATATGGAAGAAGTGTTATACTATCAGCTACTTTAAAAGACAATATAAGAAGTCTATTAGAAAATATGAATGTTTTGTTCTTTATTGGTAATATTAATATAGGAAATACAACTACCAATAATGAAGGAATAGATACATTTACATTTACAGTAAATTCAACTGGAATATATAGCTATTTTGTTTCATATATGGGAAATATTAACTTCGATGATTCTAGTAGTGACAATAATTCATTAATTTTCAATAAAATAAATAATAGTATTATTTATAATATTGAAGGCGATGTTAAATCAGGAAACACCGTCAAATTAACATCCTATTTAGATGATGAATATGGAAATGGAATTGGTAGAGCTTATTTAAGTTTTTATGTGAACAATGAATTTATAGGAATGGTTAAAACTAATAACTATGGAATGGGAATTTTTAATTATAAATTATTAGAAGGTGAAAACCAATTCAGATTCGAATATAATGGAAATGAGATATATACTTCTGTTTCTGAAGGATTTAATATAAATATTCCTAAAAAATAGAATCTCCTAAAAAATACAAACAACAGTAAAACCTGTTTATTTAAAGCGTGTTAATTCTATTAAAAAATCTCCATCATCTTATAGGATAAATTATTCTATAATTAAAAAAGAAAACCATAAAAATATATCATTTCTAAAATAAAAGTAATTAGAAAGAAAAATAACTATATAAAAACTACATATAAATTTAAAAACGGAAAGCATATCTTAAAGAATATATTAAAAAATATAAAATTAATAAAAAAATATTTTATAAATCCTATAGAAAATTCATTAATTAATATTTTTATTAAATAATTTTTTATCAAATAATTAATTTATTTTATTATTTTATATTAATTATTTTTTTAAATTTTTATTTATAAAATAGATCATGAAAAATAATAAGATAATAATAAATTAATTATAAAATTAATAATAAATATTAGAATTAGTAATAAAATTAGTAATAAAAATTTATACTAAAAATATAATAATTTAAATAACAAAAATTAATATAATAAAATTATAATAATTTATAATAAGTAAATTAAGATAAGTAAATGAATATTTTGGAGTTTTTTAGTATTTTTAAAACTTGGACTATTAGGATTTTTAGATTCAGTTGGTCCATTAACTGGTTATGATTTAAATAAACTATTTATTTCTATTTTCAGTTTTGTTTGGCCAGCACAAAAAAAGTCAAATATACTGTGAATTAAATAATATGGAAAAATCAGAATGGGTAAAATCAAAAATCATTTACCAGACAGACAGACCCAACAGAAAAGAATATAAAATTACAAAAAAGGAAAAAAGAATTAATAAACTGGCTAAATGATTTAGTATTGAAAGACAACTTAGAATTAAAAGTTCATTTCTATTAAAACTATCATTCTCCAACAAAAAAATATCGATGATAATGTCAAAATGCTTAGAGACTTTAATAGAATTCATTTCAAAATGGGATACAATCATAGATTATTATAATGAAATGGAATATCTAAAAACAGACATGAGACCTTTGAATCTGTAATAGAATTTAAAAAAGAATACTTCAAAATGTGCATAAAATAAGGGGATAAAACAATAAAAAAATTTAAAACCCAGAAAAAATTAGAAATTTTAATCACAACATGAAAAATAGTTATTATCAAAAATTAGATAATATTTGCTAGAAGATAGATATTATAATCATGTTCTACTTTATAATACATATATAATTATAAAATATCATGAATAATGATAGAATATAATAATATATATAATTTATAATATAATAAACTATACTAAATTAATTTTAATTGAAAATGAGTGTTTTTCTTATGTCTGAACATGAAAATATTGATTTTTCTGATATATTTATGGAAAAAATAGTGGATACATATAATTCCAATATTTTAAATAATACAAAAATTTTAGAAATATATTTATTAAAGATATCAAAAAACCTACCAAATCCAAATGAATTCAGAAGAATGTATATTAGAAAAAAATTTTTCCAAATACAACACTCGCTGGGAAGTAAATTATAAAGAATTTCTTGATTTGATTGAAGGAAAAAGTAATATTAAAGAAGATTATGAAAAAATCAATATTGTTAAAGGAGAATAGCATTTAATGCCCAGACTAATGGACTTGTTTAAGATTTTCCAAAACCAGTATCATTCATATATCTTCATGAGAGGAATGGTAGATACCTACAATATAAATATCCTCGATAAAAATGAAACAATAGCCTTAAAGCTCTATTTTACAGATCTAAATCAAATATATCAACTCATAATGACTGAAAATAATTGTATATTAAAAACAAAAAACTTTTTAAAATATACAACTCGTTTAGAATGCGGTTATGAAATATGGGAATCAGTACCCCAATATGATTTAGATGGTGTTTAAGCAATTTTCACAGATCAAATTAAAGTTTTAGGAGCTTTAGCAACCATGCTAAAAACTAATGACCTATGGGATGCATATAATAAATAAAAAAAATAAAAAGTTTAAAAGCTAATAAATAATAAAAAAATGATATTAATCCAAATATAAAAAAAGAATATAGAAAAAATAACTTAAAAAATTAAAGCTCAATTTTTAATCCAATTGGACAATGATCTGAACCCATAACATCGGACATAATATAGCTATCCACTACATTACTTTTAAATTCTTCATTTACAAAGAAATAATCTAATCTCCAGCCAACGTTTCTATCTCTTGCTCTTGTTCTGTAGCTCCACCAAGTATATTGTTCTGGTTTATCATTAAACATGCGAAAAGTATCAACATAACCATCAACTAAGAATTTATCAATCCACTCACGCTCAATGGGCATGAAACCTGACACATTCTCATTTTCTTTTGGTCGTGCGATGTCTATTGGTTTATGAGCAGTATTTAAGTCTCCACATATAACAAGGTTGTTTCCTTCATCTCTTAAGTTATTAGTGTAATCAAGGAATGCATCATAAAATTCTAGTTTATATTTTAGCCTGTCATCCCCCATACCACCATTAGGCCAGTAAAGATTGAGGAGAATGAAATCATCAAAATCAGTTCTTAAAAATCTACCTTCATGATCAAATTTATCTATTCCAATTCCTGTATAAGATTCATTAGCTTTAGAAGTAGAATAAGTAGCTACTCCACTATAACCTTTTCTTTCAGCTGGATTAAAATAGCTATGATATCCTTCAACGTGTTTTAATCTTTTAGGTATTTGTTCAACTTGAGCTTTAATTTCCTGAAGACATAACATATCTGGTTTAGTTTTTGAAAACCAATCTGAAAATCCTTTTCTATCTACTGCTCTAATTCCATTCACATTCCATGATATAAGGTTAATTTCTCTAATAAAAACTCCTCCCAATAATTTCTTCAAATGATTTAATATAATTCTTTAACTAGTTAATAATTATATTTCAAAATTATTTAAATATTCTTATAATAAATTATAATTAAGTATCTGTATAAAAAATTTATACAAAACTAAAAAAATACAAAATAAGTTTAAATTCGAAATTATTTAAAATGATATAAAATAACATAGAAAAATTCAAAAACAAATAAATAGAAAATAAAAATATACAAAATAATGAATAAAAACTAATTAAAAATAATAAATATAATAAATTATAATAAGTATAATAATTATAATAATATTATTTAAAAATAAGTAATAAATAAAAATAAATAAATATATCAATTATTAGCTAAAACAACTTACATTTCAGCTTCATGTTGTCTAACTAATCGAGTAATATATCCAGCTATTTTATTTCTTAAATGTTTGGTACTGACTGTGGATTTTTCAGCTACCATTTTTTTGTTTTCTTCAAAATCTGTAGTGAAAACACCTTGATGAATTTCTATAAGTTCTTTTGAAGTTCTTTTTACAAATGAAGTTTTAATATTTCCCATAATTTCTCCTCCTCTATTTTTTATTTATAATCTTTTTTTGTTCAGTTTTACTTAAACTAGTTAATATATTCATAATTTGAATAATTGAATTTTTAGTATCATCATTTAAAATCTTTTCATTAGCTATTTTTATTGTTTTTTCATGGATAATATTTTCTCTTTTCTCATCATAAATATCCATGTTTAAAGCTATTTTAGCTGTAACAATATCATTACCTAGTGATGTTCTTTTATGAATTAAATCAATCAATTCATTATCTACTCTATCGATTTCTTTTCTTGAATCTTCAAGAATTTTTTCCGGGTTATTCATCTTTAAACTTTTTTCATTAGTTGATAATTGATGTTCCAAGATTATCTACCTCAGTTTCAATAATTCTTCCAGAATCAGTATAAGAATTCCAAATATCTTTAACATGATCTTTAGATTGATCGTCAATAACAGCTACATATGCAGAACCAGTTCCAGAAAGTCCTGAAGCTATAGCTCCAGCACTTAATGTGTCAATAACTATTTCAGTATTGAAACCTAAAGCATTGGAATATAATATTCCATTTAAGTTTAAAGCAGTATAGTACTGTTTCTGACAAGCTTTTTCAAATGCAATATCTACTAAAGGAGCTAATAATTTCATCCTCTTAACCTCTGAATTGGCAGTCATTGAATCTTTGTTTGGCATGTATATTAATACTTTGTGGTCATCCATTTTCTCCTTGATTAGAATTTCCCGATCCATATTATTTGTAACTGTAACTCCTCCAAAATAAGAAGCTGTAGCATCATCAAAAGCACCAGTAATTGTTACTTTTGCTTCAAGAGAAGAATCAATAGCTAAATTGATAATTTCTAAATCATTCATAGGTTTTTTATCAAATTCTTCTGCTAAAAGTTTACTGATAGCTAGAGTAATTGAATTTGAAAGAGCACTACTACTTGAAAGTCCTGATGCCGGAGGTAGATTAGATTTAGTGAGAATTTCAACTCCACAAACATCCATATCATTATTCCCTTCAAAATCAATATCATAATAGTTAAAAACATTCTTAGCACAGATACTCATAAGACTGGTATCTATATCTAAATCTGGAGAACATTTAATTCCAAAATCTCTTAATTTAGCTTCAGCCACAATATCCAAATTAATTCCAAAGGCAGATCCTGATCCAGTAGCTATAGCATTAACAATAGTAGCAGAACCAGGAGAACGAATTATTTTTTTCATTAAAACACCAAAAATGTAAAATATTTTATTATAAATTTTATAGATAAATTATTTTTGTAAATCAATTATTCTTTGATAATTATTCTTTAGATAGATTATTTTTATAATAATAATTCTAATAATAAATTAATTATATTAATAAATAATCGTTTATTTAATTATACACTTTTAAATTTTAAAAACTAATTTTATATTAATATTATACATTTTAATAAAATATTTATTTTTATTTACACAATTTTCTACATATTATAATTTAATCTAATAATATATAAAGATGATTTAAAGTCATTTTTAATAGGAAAATTAGGTAAAAAACTTAAAAAAAGATTATTTTTTCGGAAAAAGTATATATAACTTGATAAAGATATCGTTATAGACAAATAATAAGAGTATTTAATGGAAAATAGTGTATTTAAAAGATATGTGATAAAATGAAAAAAAAGACAAAATATTTTGCATTGGGAATATTAGGTGGATTTGGTATAATAGCAATTATACTGGCTATTTTATCATTTTTTCCCATGATTTCTTTAATAACTGGCCCTAATACTGTTGCAGTTGTCCCAGTAACAGGTGAAATTGGTTATAGTGCAAGTAGTGAAAATGCAAGTGTAGCTAACCCGGAAGTATTCAATCAAATAATGGATGAAGCTATGAATGACCCAAGTGTAGGAGCAATTGTTCTTGATATTAACAGTCCGGGAGGAAGTCCAGTAGCTGGTGACGAGATGTTAAAGAAAGTTAATACCTCGGCAAAACCAGTTGTGGCTAGAATAAGTGATACAGGTTCTTCAACAGCATACATGGTAGCTAGTGGAGCTGATGATATTGTAGCTAGCCCTAGTTCATGGGTAGGAAGTATTGGAGTAATCTTAACATTAAGTGATTTATCAGAGTATTATGATAAAGAAGGAACCAATATTTATTCGATTACTGGTGGAAAGTACAAAGATATAGGTTCTGATTATAGAAATCTCACTGGTGAAGAAAGAAATATGCTTCAAGAAATGGTAGATGAAGAATACGATTATTTCATAAAACTTATAGCTCAAAACAGAAATCTTACTGTAGATCATGTTAAAAAAGTAGCTGAAGGAAGACCTTTCACAGGTAAACAAGGATTAAATGCTAGTTTAGTAGATCATCTAGGTGGAAAAGAATATGCTATTGATCTGGCAGCTAATAAATCCCATATGAATTTTTATAGTGTCGTAGATTATGGAACCAGTCTAGGATTCCTTGGATTTTAATTATAATTTTTTTATATTTTTTTCTATTTTTAATTTATAAATTTTTAATAATTTTATTAATTTTAATTTATTTTTAATTAATTTCAAAAATTTTATAAATAATATAGTCCAATAGCTAAGAATATCCTAGCTATTAGAACTTTTTTTAGAGGACTTCAAAGATTTCATTATTTCAGCCAAATAATGAGGCTATTTATGATATCAATTGCTATTAAAAACAGTGCATTTATAAATAAAAGCATTAAATACTAGCTCATGGACCTCACCTCTTTACATTTTGTAAAGAGCCAATGTAAGGAATATGTTGGCTCTTTCAATAATATTCTTCTACAATGGATTGAAGTCCTCATACTTTATATTAGTTTTATAATACTTATATATTACTATTTATATAAATAGTATTAAAAACAAAAAAATATATATATTATAAAAAACGAGTATTATAGAGGAATATGTTGGCAAAAATCCTTTTTAAAGGATTTCTACTTTTTTTTATTTATATTATAATAATTAGATTATTTTATATTATATTTATTTTAATGACAATTAAATTAAAAAAGGTTTTATATTAAATTATAAAAATAATAATTATAATACTAACGATAGCTATACCGATAATATTATTATCTTAGTTATCATATGTTTCTGAAAATATCTTTATTTTTTCAGCTAATTTTGGGCCTACTCCTTCTACTTTTTTTAATTGTTTTTCAGAGTATGGCCTTAGATCTTCACCAAATGTATTTACTAAAGATCTAGCTCGTTTTCTTCCTAAACGTTTTACACCAAGTACAAGGGGTATTAAATCTTCTTTTACACCATAATAAAGCCTTGCAGATAAATAATCTAAATCTTTTGAATAATTATATTTTCCTATTGTTTCAAAAATATTTTTGAGGAATTTAACTAAAAGAGAAGCTTCATAAGCAGAACGTCTTGTTGATGCCGAATAAACATTATACATATTTTCAATTTCATATTCATTTCTTTCATCAATCCATTCAATTAAAGCTACTGTGGTAGCTTCTGGATTTGCAATATCTGTAGCAAATAAACCTTTTTTAGCCATCATTTCTCTTACTGGATCTTTATTTTTTCTACTTTTAAATGAAATTAATGGTAAATCTGAAGTAGAGGCAAGATGATAAATAAGTTGATTAGTATCTATAAATTCAGTTTGAGAAGCATATTCTTTTAATTTCACTGCAGTTTCAACACTGTAATTAGATTTAGCTATTAAATTTCCTAAAGCAGTAGCATTTAAACCACTAGGAATAGCTTGAAGTATTCCATTTTTAAGTAAAAATTCTAAAGCATTTTCTATTTCAAACTTTAATGAATCATCAGCAAAAAGAGCCATTGATGGATTATTATTCATTTGATATCCATAAAAAGTCATTTTAAAGAAATCTTGAATTTCTTCAGGAGTTTTATTTAAATTAGAAGATACTTGAGCTATTATCTGTTTATAAATAGCATCTTTATTTTCAATTAATTTAGAATTAGTACTTTCAACTTCACCATGAACATATCTTTCTTGTAAATCATGTGCCTCATCTAATGATTTAGCTACAAGATAAGAAAATCCAACATCATCATACTGAGGTCTTCCAGCCCTTCCAGACATCTGTTCATAGTCAAAAACAGGAATGGTTTGAGAACCTTGAGATGTCCAACGAGTATAATCCCTAATAACTACAGATCTAGAAGGTAAATTAACACCATACATCAAACTAGGAGTAGCTGCAATCATTAAAAGATTACCTACTCTAAATTCTTCCTCAATAATTTCTTTTTGTTCATTAAATAAACCTGCATGATAAAATGCAGTTCCATTTTCAGCGGATTCAGCTAATTTTAGACAAGTTGAAGTAGGTCTTGATCCTTTTTTTTCAGGAACTTCAAGTATAGCTTCAGCTACTTTTTTAAATCGTTTCTTTTGTTCTGTTGTTACTTTTCTCTTTATTTTACCTGAAACATAATTAGCTAAATTTTCAGTGAATAACCTTGTTGAAACAAAACTAAGTGCTTGAGAATTATCTTCAATAGCTTTTTCAACAATCTTTACAACTACTTCATTTTTATTGTTTGTGTTAAACATTTCTGTGTTTAAAACTTCTTTATTAAGAGGTACAGGTCGATAATCATGTTCAACAATGGTAGCTTCAAGCCATCCCTCAATTTCATCCATATTTTGTAAAGTAGCTGACAATGCTACAATTCGAAGGTTTGGATTGATTATTTTAGCTCTTGTAATAGCACATTCAAGAGTAGGTCCTCTACTATATTCACCAATCATATGAAATTCATCAAGAATAATTGTGTCAACATCTCGAAGAGTATCCCATGAAAAACGAGTTAAAGCATCAAAAGATTCAAAAACCATAACAGATAGATCTGAAGAAGATGGGTGTTTTCCCACTTTAATTCCATGTTCTTCAAATTGTTTAAACTCTTTAACCTTTTCATTTTGTATTGAAATTAAAGGAGCTGCATAAAGTGCTTTTCCTCCTTTTAATATAGCTTCTAATGTAGCCATAACTCCAAGAACAGTTTTACCACTAGCAGTTGGAATAGCTATTACATAGTTATCTCTATTTTCTAAGTAACCTGAATCAATCACATGTTTTTGAGCAGGATTGAATTCTTTAATATAAGGATAACAATCATTTATAATTTTTTTTATTTCCTTTGGGAGAGTTTCCATGATAATCAATCTAAATTTTTTCTTTTTTAATTACACAAATATTAGAAATGTTTGTATTAGGATATTGTCCATCTTCATCTTTTTCAACAGCTTTCACCATATCCCATATAGTTAAAAGTCCAATACTAACACCAGTACTAGCTTCCATTTCAACACCAGTTTGTCCAAGAGATTTTACACTTACAGTACAGTGAATTTCATTATTTCTTATCTTAAAATCTACTTCAATTCCGGTTATATTTAAAGGGTGACAAAGAGGAATCATAGAAGATGTATTTTTAACACCTTGAATAGCAGCTATTTGAGCAGTGTTTAAAACATTGCCCTTTTTAATTTCCTGATTTTCAATCATAGATATAGTTTTTTTTTGAAGTACTATTTTTCCAGTAGCTATGCCATTTCTTCTTTGAGGAGGTTTTTCTCCAACCTCAACCATATGTACTCCTTTTTCTGTTAAATGTGTAAAAGCTTCATTTGACATCTAATCAATCCATTTAATTTATTATTAATAATATTATTAATATTATAGTTATTTTATTTATTAATTTGATTTTGTATAATCATTAAACAATGAATTCTAATTATTTCATAATAATTTTATATATTGAATTTTATAATTAAAATATTTTATATTATATTTATTAAATAATAACAAATAATTATATAATTAATTAAATATAAATTAATAAAATAAGAATATTATTACTAATTATATAGTATTTATTACTAATAAGATTTATTATTGATTTACATGATAATTATAAATAATTTAAAAATATTATTATAAATGTTATAATATTTAAGAATTTTTTAGTTTAATAGGGGATATCTACATTTGAAAAATCTGCAGCTCTTTTTCTAGCATTTAATTCAAATTTTTCTCTTATTTCATTATTAGATAAAATCAAATCAATAGATTTAGCTAAACTTTTAGGGTCAGTTGGTTCAATTAACAATCCAACATCTTCGGTGATTATTTCTTTTATTCCTCCAACATTACTTCCAATAACTGGTTTTCCACAAGCTAAAGCTTCAATTAAAACTAAACCAAAACTTTCTGAATATGAAGGAAGAATTAAAAGATCACAGCTTTGAACAACATTGCATATATCATTTCTTGCACCAGTGAAAATCACATCCTCAATTTTTTCAGTTTCTACTTTTTCTTTTAAAGTATTTAAAAGAGGACCATCGCCTACTACAACAAACACACAATCTGATTTCACATGTTTTTTTGCATCCAATATAGTAGCTACATTCTTTCTTTTAATGATATTTCCTACAAATAAAATAAAGGGTTTATCTTCAGGAATATTAATCTCATTTTTAAATTTATATCTACAAGTTTTATCAGGAATTTGAAATTCATCTATATCTACAGTATTCCAATTTAATTTCAACTTATCTTCAATATTAGGAACACCTGTTTTTACTATTTCTTCTTTTAAAGATTCACTAACAGTTAAAACCACATCTGCTCGTTTTAAAACAAATCTAATAACATGCCTCATAAATCTATGTTGGGGATATAAACAAAACATGTCTGAACCATGAGAAGTTACATAAACTTTCTTTTTAGTAAATAATCCACCTAAAACAGCTATAAGGCCAGCTGGATAAAGATAATGACCATGAATGACATCAATATCATATTTTCTAACAATTCTAATCAGCTGAATAGTTCCAAAAATAAGATAAAATAAACTTCTAAGACCTGGAATATTAATACCTTTAGTTCCAATTACTTTAATCCCATCATTTTCCATGTAATTTTTATTAGATTCATTTTTTATGTCTTTATGAGGATAAGTTATTACATAAACTTCTTCTCCTTTTTTAAGAAGTTCCTTAGATAAATTTTGAATATGTGCTCCAACACCTCCAATATGTGGAGAAAATTGACCAACCATAGCTATCTTCATTTATATCCCTACATTATAAGAGATAATATCAATTCATCTCTTATATTTTATTATATTAATAATGATTTTCCAAGTTCGTGACAAGTAATTCTTTAAAAATTATTCTACTTGAAAATAATTCTATTAAAATTCTATTGATTTATAAACATTTGAATTTAATTGATTACCTTTCATATCTACCATAATAACATTAAGATTTAAATCAAATCTTTCTAAACACCTTTTTCTAATAGCTAGACTAAAGCTATTTAAAACATCTAAATTTTTATTTTTTTAAAAGAATATCTATCATTTCTTCAGTTGTTTTTGAATTAAAAATTAATCTAATTGAATCTTTATTTAATCCACATAAACCAACATGAGCAGCTATTATTTCACGTCTACCATCAGCAATACTATGTTTAGTATTAAAAATACCACCAGCTAATTTAACAAGTTTACCAATATGACCATATAAAGTTAATCTATCAATGCCTCTTTTTTAGCTTCTTCAAACATAAAGCCAGCAAAATTTCCCATTTGAACAATTTGATCTTTTTTAATAGAACCATTATTATGAATATCCCTTTTATTACTTATACCCATATTATTTTTAGTTTTTAGATTTTTTAAAGCTAATTTTTCTCCAATATTACCTGGAACAAAAACTATATCTTCCTTATTAAATTCACCTTTAGAAATCATAGCAAGAGCTACATCTAATTGACATGAAAGAGAATTTTTATAAGCTTTGTTAGACATGGCTCTAGCTATACCAGTAGTTCCTAAAATAGAAATTCCACCAACAATTCCTAATTTAGGATTCATAGTTTTTTTAGCTAATTTTTCACCATCTGGAACAGAAATAATCACTTTAGCTATTTTTCCATCAGGAATTAAAGATTTAAGATTTTCTTTAATCATTTTTAAAGGAACAGGATTGATAACTGAATGATTTGGAAGAATCTGAAGACCTGGTTTAATAACAGTTCCTACACCAATTCCACCTTCAATTATAATATTATTTTCTTGATAATTAGAATTATTGTTATTATTAATTTTATTATTAGAATCTTTAAATTTACTCTTATCAAATAATTCAAGAGTTGATATTATTTCCACATCCACAGTAACATCAGGATCATTATAAGGATATTTGATAGCTGAAAATTCTGTTTTTTTTTTCATTAATTAACTTTGAACTTTCTATATCAACATCAAATTCATTAAAAGGAGTAGCTATTTTAACAAAAGATATATCTTTATTAGGATTAATTATCTTTTCAAGAGCTGCAAGAGAAGTGGCTGTAGCTAAACTTCCAGTTGTTAGACTATGATCTATTTTTGAATCATTTTTTGATAATTATCCATAATACCAACTACTATATACATCCTAAGTTCATTTGAATTAAATTAATTTAGAAAATAATAAGGAAAATAATAAAATTTTTAATAAAATTATATTATATTTTTTAATATTATATTAATAATAAAATATAATATCTTTTTATTCAATTTAATATAGTTAATTTCTATAATATAGTAATATATTAATATATAATATTATTTAAAATAATTGAATAACTAACTTAAAATAATTTGAATAAATAAAATATTAGAATAAATTTCAAAAATAAAAATAATTACCTATTATTCATCTAATAATTCAGAATTATTTTTATTGTTTTTAGCTATGACTTTTTTACCAAGTCTTTTTTCAATATTTCTTTTTGGTATTTCTTACAATTGTTCCTCCATTTTTAACTATATCTTTACTTTCTTCAAAACATTGAGGATTATTATTTTTAGAAAATTCATTAGTGGTGGTTTCTGCTAACCTATTAAGAACTAACTCTATATTAGTCATATTATCCCTAAGATTTTCTTTCTTTAGACCTTTATAAATTTTATATTCACCAGTAATCATTCCAGACCATGTTTTACTTAACTCATCAGTGAAAATTGCATAATCTAATCCTTCTTCAACACCAGCTCGATTCCATTCTCCTGTAAGATCTTTTCGAAATTCAATAGTTTTAAGTCGTTTGTTTATCCATTCTTTATCATGACCTTTTTTCCTATAAGTACTAATTGCTCTTTCTATAGCTAATTGAGGATCAGTTATTCATCAAGTCGTTCATTACCTACTTTAGCTAACCAAAATTTGAATGGATCTGCATTTGGAGAAGGAATAGATTGAATAATTCTTAATAGTTGTTTTGTATCAGCAACATCAGTTTTATAAAATTTCCCATCAGATGAAAGCATTTTCAGTTTATCACAATTTGTGACAGACTCATTTCCTTCCTTTTTAAGTCTTTGTTTTAAAGTATTCCAATAGGATTGAGGATTTTTACTCTCACTAAATACTCCAACCACATTAATCACTTAAAAATACCATTCTTCTTTATATTCTCTCCAAATACTCCTAATCTTATAATTTTGAAACAACTTTATTTGATTTTTATCAACCATTTTATCGCTCTCATTTAATTAAGTTAAAGAAAATTAATAGTTTTATTAATTTCTTCCTAATTTCCCTATATATAAGATATTATTATATTATATTTAATAATATATAATTTTATCCTTTTAAAAGAGTAAATAATCCTAAATAAAATATATTTTATAAAATTAAAATAATTTAACCAATATAAATCAATTTTACAATGAAATATTAAAATAAATAAGTTATATGAAAATATAATATAATAATTATTTTGTAAAAATTATATAATATTAATAGCTACACATATATCTAGTAGATATATTTTTAATATATTTTTAATTTTTTTTACTATAAATACTAATTTTATTTTATTTTTATTTTAAAAATTAATTTAATATTAAATAATTTTATAGTGAATTTAAAATTTGAAATAATGAGAATAAAAAATAAATTAAAGAAAAATAAAATAAAAATTTTATAAAATAAAAACTTGATAATAAATATTTAAAATAAACTTATAGAATAATTTTTAGAAAATAAATTAAAGAAAAATAGAAAAAAATATAAAAAATAAAGAAATAAAAATATTTAAATTTCTATTTCTATATTTTCATCTGACAATGAATTGTCTGTTGATTTTAATATTTTCCGTCTAGAACTTCAATCACTCTATCAGCTAGTTTTGAAACATTCATGTCGTGTGTGAGCATGATTAGTGTGACGTTTTTTCTTTGTGTAGTTTGTTTAGTTGGTCTAATATTTTTTTGCTTGTTCTTGAGTCTAGTGATCCTGTGGGTTCGGCTGCTAGTATTATTGAGGGGTCGTTAGTTAATGTTCTTGCAATAGTTACTCTTTATCTTTCCCCTCCAGATAGTTTGGTTGGTTTGCTTTTTGTTTTATTTTTTAATCCTACAATATTTAAGAGATTTAATGCTTTAGATCTTTTTTCTTTTCCAGGTGTTTTTGTTTCAAACAGTGGTATTTCTACATTTTCTACAACAGAAAGGTTAGGTATTAAATTATGAAGTTGGAAAATAAAGCCTATTTTTTCAGATCTAAATTCATCTAATTTTTTGTTCTTAGTTAAATCATAACCTGTTACATGAATACTTCAATTTTCAGCTATATCTAATGCACCAAGCATATTCAACAATGTTGACTTACCCCAGACCCTGAAGGACCTATAATCGATGGGAATTCTCCTTCTTTAACCTCAAGATCAATCCCATTCAATGTTTTTATATGTCCATTCTCATAGCTCTTTTCAAGATTTCTAATCTCAACAATATTTCTCACAGAATTCATTTTCTCAATATTATTATCTATATTATTTTCAGTCATTAAAATCACCTCCACTAAATTATTCATGTTTATTCATACCGTAATGCTTCTGTTGGTGGAAGTCTACTAGCTCTCCAAGCCGGATACAATCCTCCATCAAACCAACAATAATACCTACAGCAAATGCTTGTATGCATAATCTATGGTATAAACAGGAGTCATTCCTCCAACTATATTAAAAGCAACTAAAAGTTGTGTACCTATTATCCCTATGATAAAACCTATTATTCCTGAGGTTATGGTTATTACTAGTGATTCTCCAAGGATCATTCCTAATATTCTTCTACCTTTCCAACCCACTGCTTTTAGAACACTAATTTCCCTGGTTCTTTCATAAACAGACATTATCATTGTATTAATAATTCCAATTCCGCCAATGAGAATAGCCAATAATGATATTCCCCATGAAGCTGCATTTACCATATCTAAAGATTCAGCAACCATTTTAACATCAATTATTGAAGTAATGGTGGTTATATTTTCTCCATATTTATCATCAATTCGTTTGGTTACATCATCTACATTTGCTCCACTTTCAACATATGCCTAGAATGATATTAATTTTTCCAGGACCTTCTAATACTTCTTGTATATCTTTAATAGAAGTTAACATTTCATTATCTTGATTTGGATCTCCAGATTCATAAGTACCTACAATTATAAATCCATCATCTTTAATGGTTATTGTATCTCCAATTGTCTTATTAAGATCTTCTAAAGCTAACTTACCAACTATTAATTCTTTCGCGTTATCTTTAATCATCCGACCTTCAGGTAACATCATCTTCATAGAATTCATATCAAAATCATTAGTAGGTTCTATTCCTATTACCATTGAATAAGGATTATCTTCAGTTGGTATCATACCAATGTATACTCTTTCAACGTTTTTAACCCCATTTATATTCTGAATTTTATCTGTCCACTCTTCATTCATGGTAGCAGTACCATATGGTGTATCTGTAGAATCAGCTTCTTTACTTAATATAGAAAAACTAGATCCCCCTTCGTGAGGCGTGTCATCTAAAGTTGTAGTTAAACCAGCTGTAATAGCTCCAAGTTCAATGATTGTAGCTATACCGATTTCTATTCCGACAATCGCAAGAAGAGCCCTGCTCTTGTTTCAAAAAGAATTTTTAAATATTAATCCAAAAAAAGACATTGATTTCATCATCCTTCTTAAATTTACATATATTGGTTCATTTAATAATTATTAATTCTTTAATTAATAAAAAAATCAATTTATTAATTTTATCATCAAATATAATTTTTTATAAAAAATTAATAGAGGAATAGAAAAGTTAATTATTCCTCGAAATCTATAAACATTTTTTTTATTGTTTTTTACGTTTTTTCTTTCTACCAATTAATACTATTAAACCAATTAATACTATTATTATTACGATTATAGACATTCCAATTTCTTTCATAGCTACAACATTAGCAGTAGCTGGATTTTTACTAGTTTTATTAGTCTCATTAATTTTATTGGTCTTTGTAAAGATAGTAGATGCAGTTCCATTGTTAGTATTTTCATTACCAATGACTTTAACTGTTATTTTGTGTGGTCCAGGAATAATTTTATTAGCTGGAACAATCAGTGTTGCAATACCTCTATTAGTAACACCAGTACCAATAATTTTATCATCAAGTATGAATTCAACTGGATAATTAACTACTGGACTACCATCATCTTCATAAGTAGCATTAGCAATTATAGTAATAGAACCATTATCATTTTCATTAACAGTTATAACCACAATAATGTTTCTTTTAGCTACATTAAAGCTAATAGTGTTAGTGAAACCATTATAGACAATATTACCTGTAATGATATTTGAATTTTACCAGTGCATGTTGGAGTATAAAGTAAACTCCATTCACCTCTCCCATCAGTAATAACACTATAAGTCTTACCAACAACAATGCTAAGTTTAACATTAGCTAAAATATTACCCATAACATCTCGAGCAACACCACGAATAGTACTTAACTTACCAACAAAAGTATCATTAGTAAAAATTGTAGAATTAGTATCAGTTGTAACAACATATTGTTCAGGTGGAACTAAATTAAAGTTAGTTAAATTAACAAACCATAATAAGTACCATTACCAATATAAGACACTTCAACTTCAAAAATACCAATCTTAGTTGGAGTATAAGTTAAAAACCAGCCACCAATACTATTAGTTGTAACAGTGTATGAAACACCATTAACAGTCACATTAAGAATGATATTGGTTAATAAGTTACCTTTTTCATCAGTAGCTACACCAGTAATATTCATATCTTTACCCACAATACCATTAAAAACATTAATAGTAGAATTTGTACTAACAGTAAGAGCCAACTAACCATTGAAAATATTAATTGCATATCCAGTATGACCACTATAATCTCCAGTTACAGGAACAATATAAGGTCTTAAATAACTAGGTATTATGGAAAGTTATATTAGCTTTCCTGTTTCTATCAGAAACTAAAGAACCAATTAAAGTCCCATTAATATAAAATGATATATTTTGTCCTGATACAGTATTATCCATATCATCAGTTAAAGTAGCATACAAAATAATACTACTAATAGAACCAACATAAACAGTCACATTATCAAGATAAGACAAATTCAAAATACCCATGGCACCATCATTATAAATCATCGGGCCATTAGTTCCTGCACTATTACCTAACATTTTATTACCAACTAAAGACATTCGACCTGAATTATAAATAGCATCACCATAATTTCTTGCATTATTATTATTGAAAGTAGAAGTATTCACATTAGAATAAGCAGTACTATAGATAGCACCACCAATACTTGCACTACTACCAATAAAAGTAGAATTAATCGCAATAAGGTTAATTGATGATCCAGTACTATAGATAGCACCACCAATACTTGCATTACTACCAATAAAAGTAGAATTAACCACAGAAAAATAATAACCACGATTAAATATAGTAACACCCTGACTCAAGTATCACTAAGATTAATTAAATTATCTGTAAAAGTAGAATTAACCACAGAAAAATAACTACTCAGATTATAAATAACTCCACCACAGGAACCTGCATTATTATCTGAAAAATTATTATTAGTTATAGTAAAATTACTACCAGTATTATAAATAGCTTCACCAAAAACCAAATCAGATGCATTATTATCATTAAAACTACTGTTAATCACAGTAAGAATACCACCAGTATGATATACCGTGGATCCTTAGCTTACTATATTGTTAATAAATGTACAATTTATCAGAGTTATACTATTATTTGTATAGATACTAACAATTGCTCCCCCATTACCTGTTGTATATGCATTGGTAAACGTTATGTTTATGAAAATTACATTCGAGTTATTATTTATTGAAAATGTTCTATTGAGTCTTTGTGCATCAATGATTACTTTGTTTGTGGAATTGTTTCCTTGTATTGTTATGTTTTTGTTGATTATAATTCCACGATCGGTTGATTTGCTATAGATTCATTCTTGTAGTGTTAATGTGCCCCATCTTCAGTATTGGTTATTCTAGTACTTATCCCAGTTGAATTATCAATAACATAATCATCTGCACTAACAGCCAAAAAACTAAAAATAAAGAAAAGCAGAAAAATATTGTTAATATATTTATTTGCTCTTTTTTCAACGTTTTTCACCTCCTTTATACTCAATTGAATTATACTCAATTGAATAATTTATTATATTTATTTTGATTAATAAAGTTACTATTAATTATTTTTCACTCATTTTGATTATAATTAAAGGAAAAAGGTTCTTTCTTATTTTTTATTAATCAGAAGAAAATTACACTACAATAAAATATAACTAATTTTCTTCTCACTAATAAAAATATTGAATACTAACTATTCTAGTACTAAATTAAATATTGCTCTTTGAAATCCCCTAAAAAAATTTAGTTCTTTATACCCATGTATAACTTACATTTAATTTTATAAATATGAGATTTTACAAGGTATTATACTCATTAATTACTTTAAATCAATTGAATTTTTAAAAATAAATTATTATTTTTCATGATTATATTTATAATATTTGTGAAATTTTTATAAATTTTATAAATACACTATTTTTAATAGAAATATGGTAAAATTATTATTATGTTTAATAATTTTATTCTTTTTCTTATAATTTTTCATAAATATCATTATATTTAAATAACTTATATTAATTACTAATGAATAAATCGTTTTATTTCATTCTTTTCTTTATACATGGCTATAACGAAGTTAAAACAGCAAACTTATCCTATATACAAAATAATAGTGAGAACTCATTCATATTTCCATGTATATAATATAGTAAGTACTCACTAATAAACCTTTCGATCTTGATAGTTTTTTTATTTTAAAATCATACAAAATTCTTTTTTATAATTAATGAAAACAATTTATTTATTGAGAAAAGATTATTTATAAAATTTTTGTAGTAATTATTCTTAATATGTTAGAAAAAGTAAAAATACTCTATAAAATTATGTAAAATAGTAAAAAGCCTTAAAAATAGATGTAAAGGTTAAAATATATCGAATTAATAAAAAATTAAAAAAGTTAAAAAATAAGTAAAAATTATATTATTATATTAATAATATAAAATTAAGCTTTTAATTTAGCCATTAATTCTTCTTGGGTTGGTGCTCCTACAAATTCGACAACACCATTAATAGCTATCGCTGGGACAGCCAGGATACCATAATCAACAGCTCTTTGCCTATCAGTCATTATATTAACAACTTCAACTTCCATTCCTTTCCCTATTTCTTTTTTAGCTTCGTCAACAACTTGTTCAGCCATTGGGCAGTAAGGACAACTTGGTGATGTAAACACTTCTACTTTTAACATTTATAAGCCTCCGTCTGTTTGCATAATATATTAATATATAATTATGATTTATTATTTATATATTTATAATTTATTTAAAGATATAATATATATATAATTATAATTGATATATACTTGATAATTATGATTAAAATTAAAATCAATAATTATAACACTACTAAATTATAATATATTCTATAACATTATTTCTATTTTTATATCCTATAATCATTCTTTTAATTATATGAATTAAGAATCAAGAATACAAACAATTATTTTATATAAGAATTGTTATATTTAACACGATATAATATGTTATTATTAATATTTAAAATTTTTGATACTGCATGTTTAAGTGATATAAAAAAGATTTTTAGTTATAAAACTTAAAAAATTATCAAAAATAAATAAGAGTGATTAAATATAAGTTTTCTTAATATATACAAACTAATATTAAGTTAAAATAAGTAATAGAAATAATTTGAAGATATTTTATATATGTTTTAAATATTTTTTAGATATTCATTAAACCTTATTTATATACATCATAATAACTTTATAAATACACTTTAAATAAGATTTAAATAATTTTTAACTAATTTTTGGATACTTTTTAGATAATTTTTAAATATTAATTAAATACTTTTTATATACAATATTTATAGCTCTCATATTTTGGTTCTTAAAAAAGAGTTAGGGGTGACAAACGTTAGAATAATACCAAAAACAATTATAAGTATATTAATATTTTTATTTTTAGCTATATGCATATTTAATACTATTGCAGCAGATATAAGGATAAATAATGAAACTTCCGGAGGGATTAAAGGTGCTCAATCTGGAGGTTATGATACAATTTATCTTTAATCATGAGTGTATTCTGGAGCTAATAACACCAATATTGCAGTGAATAATAAAAATATCACAATAATTGGAAAAACAAGTACAAAAGATGTGATTATAGATGCTCAAAATATTTCAAAGATATTTGATTTATCCTCAAACTTTTCATTAACTATTATTAACATTACGCTTATAAATGGGTATTCTACCACTAATGGGAGGAGCAATAGCTAATGCTGGAAAATTAACAATGATAAACTGTGACTTCATTAATAATACTCTCAGTAGCAGTAGAAATGGAGGAGGTATCTATAATACAGGCAATTATTTAATAATCAATAGTTCAAGATTTGAAAATAATCAAGCTAGTGCTGGGGGAGCACTTTGTCTTAATGGAAACCATAGTCAAATTATTAATTCAAATTTGACTAATAATTCAGCTTTAGGTGGAGCAATTGTTATTGGATGGCCAAGTATTTATGGGAATAATATTACTATAAATAATTCCAATTTTATCAATAATTCAGGATCAGCTACAGCAGGAGCCATATATAATGGTTATGGAAGCAATGTTAGTATTTATAATTCTAGATTCATCAATGGAACCGGAGTAACTAGTGCAGGAACTATATATAACACACCAACAGGAAGTATGTTACTTTCAAATTGTATTTTCATGAATAATTCTGCAGTATACAGTGGAGGAGCTATATTTAGTTCTGAAAATCTAACTATTGAAAACTTTGAATTTTTTGAAAATTATCTCAGTACTTGGGCGAGTACCTTTGGAGGAGGAGCATTATTTATTTCTAGAACTGGAACAAAAAGAGTAATTATAAAAAATACAAACTTTAGAAATAATAGAGCTTATTTTGGTGGGGCAATTTTTGCTAATGGAAATATTAGTGTTAATATAACAAATTTTGGATTTAGAATAATATTGTTTATGATGGAGGAGCAATTTGTTCTAGAAATAGTATCACCATGTATAAGCAATTCTACTTTTAGAAACAATACTACAGAGAATAGAGGAACTATTTATAACTCTCCAGGAGCTAAAATGTTTCTTTCTAAAAATCTTATGACGGAGAATATAGCTAATTTAGGACGTGATATATAATCTTGGAAAGATTAGTGTTCTTAATTTAACTTATTTAAATATTCTACTGTAAAAGTTAAGAATAATACTTCAGTAAATGTTTATGCTACATTAACCAATGATATGGACAATACTATAACCGGACAAAATATTTCATTTTATCTTAATGGTATTTTAATCGATAATATAGAATCTATTGAAGGATATGCAAATATAATTTATTTAGTTAACAGTTCTCAAAGAATTATTCATGTAAATGGAGATTATGATGGACATGGCAGCTATGAAATAAATACAAAAACTGGTGAACTTTTAATTATTTCAGATACAAATGTCACAGGAAATATTAGCTTTGACAAAAAAGAATATTTACTTAATGAAACTAGTAAAGGATTATAAATATTAAAAATAATGGACAAGATATAGCTTACAATGTTCAAGTAAAAATCAATTCACCAAATGGATTTGTTTTAGATGAAAACAATATTGTTTTATCTCATGGATATTACGATCCAAATACTCAAATATGGTATATTAGAGATTTAAATATTGATGAAGAAGCTACTATGAGTTTTAATGGTTATTTCACCAATATTGGAAATCAAATAACAAATATATCAATCACCGGTGAAAATTGCAATGAAACTATTGCATCATACGAAGTAATAATAAAGGAAAATAAACACCTACACCATCTCCAACACCTACACCAAAATCAGATAATAATGAAACTAATAAAACAAATAACAATCCAACAACTAATGCAAGTATGAAAAAAACAGGAATACCAGTTATATTAGCTATATTAATATTTATAAGTGGAATAGGAATTATACATTTTATATCTTATTTTAAACTAATTAAAATATTAAAATATTAAAATAGATTAAATTTATTAAAAAACTAAAATAAATTGTGTCTAAAAATATTAAAAAATAAAAAATCTAAAAAATTATCCAAAAATAAACAATTAAAAATAAAAAAAGGAGAGAAAATATAAAAAATAAAATTTTATATTTTAAAATGTTAATTTAATAACATTTAAACATTTTTTAATTAATCAAGTACTCCTCTATACATTCCTATACAAATAGCTATACCATCAATGATTAAAATTAATCCTAAAATTATAGTTGCATATAATGGGCTCAATAAAGCGAAGTATCCTAATATTAAAGTAATAATACCAAGTAAAGCCATTAAATTGGTTGAAACTTTTGTTGGCATCATAATTCTGGTGAATAATCCAACAAGACCTGAAAACAACAACATAAAACCAACTATATAAAGATATAAGCTTATTAATGTATCAAACAACAGTACATTTCCAACAAGCATTATTCCAACAATAATACCTAAAACACCTAGAATTATATGAAGAACAGAACTTACTTTACTAGAACCCCATAAATGAGATCTTAAAACAATACAATAAATCCCTAAAATTAATATTCCAATTCCTGCTATTACTGATAAAATAAATTGGCTGAAAATTGGGAAAACCATTAGCAAAATACCAAATATAATTGCTAAAATCCCTACAGTTACTCTATTATCCATAAATAAACACCTTCATCAATATAATCAATAATATTATAGTATTATATACTACATTTTCCTCCCTATAAAAAAATATGTAATACTTTTATCCAATTATCTTAATAAATTATTTCCCTAAAAAATAAAAAAATAATAAATTCCCCCTCATAAAATAAAAAACAAAAAATAAAAAAAAGGCTTACTCAATAAAATAAAAAAATAAAAATAGTTTTTATAAAAATATGTTTGAATTTTATAAAAATATAATAATATAAAACTCCAACCAATAGTTCGAGAATTATTTAAACAAAAATTTATATTTAAATCAGCTAGTTACAGGTTCAACCTTATTCTCTCCAGATTCAAATAATAAATTAATAGCTTCAGCTATGAGTGCTATTCCAACAAGAATAGATAAGTAATATGGATTGTCTAGGACTAAATTAGCGAATACTGAGATCACTAAACCAAAAACTACAAATACAGTAGAAAATAATTTATATCTAACTGTAGGCCCGTTTATTATTGCAGCTACACCAAATACAATCATTAAAAATCCAATTACGTATAATAAGAAACTAGAAGTTAATAAGAAAAAAGAACAACTTTCTTCTATAGCTATATCTGCAAACATAGCAAAAATACCAATTATCGAATAAAGAACCCAAATAGCTTTATTTGTTTCCCAATGTTGAATACCTCTAATAAGCCAATAAATACCCAAAATAGATATAGCTATACCTGAAGCAATCTTAAAGAAACTTGCACTTACAAATGGGAACAATATTACAAATATACCAAAAAGTAAAGCTAAGATTCCCATAATATTTTTTCTTTCTATTATTTCACCCTAATGTTAAATCAATTAATATAATAATAGTTAAAATATATTTAAACAATTTTTAATATAATATTATAAAATAATAGTTTATTATTTAATATAATAAGCTAATTAAAATTATCCTCCATCTTCTGCTCCACCAGAAGTTAAAGTAGCATCTTCTAATTCATTTTCAATATCTTTTAAATCATCAACATTGAATTTTTTATGATCATCAAATTCTTTATTTTTAGCATCTTTTTCATCAATCAATTCTACTACTTCATTAAGATACCATAAATTAGGATCATCTATTTTTACCCATTGATCTTCATCTTCATCAGTTTTAAGATCAACAACTTTACCAGTAGTACCAGTTCCAGTATATCGAATGTAAGAACCAATTTCAATGGTTTTTTCTCTTGCATCTTTGATTTCCATATAATTCCTCAATTAGTATAGTTAAATTATATTTAAATTATAATTAAAGTATATTAAGTATATTAAGGTATGATTAAACGAATAAATAATGAATTAATCAATAATTTGTAATTTATTTACGATAATTTAAAGATATTCTATAAAAAGGATAATCTAATCATCACCCTTATCAATATTTATTCTCAATAAAACATAGTCACTAATACTTTGAATATTATCAAAGTGAACCATGACTTCATCATGAGATAAGAGGTTTTTCTTTAGAGAAACAGATATTTTTCAATTTGACCAGTATTTTCGTTAAAGTCAGCGTCTTCAACTTTTTCAATCTCTTTTGCATCCTTATCTAGTACTTGCATTCCTAATAAATCTTTTACACACATTTTATTTCCTCTAAAAATTAGATTTATGATTATAATAATAAACAAATATTATTAAATTATTTTCCTTTATATTGTAAACATTGTATTGAAAATATATAAAATTATCTATATTATATTGTTTATTAATTATACAGCAAATCTAATGCATATCAAGAATTTAAGATATTATTTTTTATTTAATAAATAAAAAATAATTATAAAATGATAAAAATAGAATATATAATTAAAATATATACTTAAAAAAATAATTAAATTATAATTAAAAAATAAAAAAATGAAAAACTTATTATTAAAATTAGTTTTGGTTTATTTCAAGTTAAATGGAAATATTTATTAGAATTTTAATATATATAATTACTAATTTTTTAATTGAATTTTTTATTATTCAAATTAAAATATTAACTATTTAAAATATTTAACTAAAGTTAATTATCTAAATATTTCCAATAATAATTTTATTATGTTTGATTTCAATGAAAAATTTTTTAATAAAGCTTATTAATAATTATATTATAAAAAAGGAAACCATACTTTGATTTTTTAGAAGGAAATGCTTTTAGAAAGCCTTTGATAGGATTTGGATCAGCTAAAGACCCTATGTTTGATAGCTTTAAAGAAGTAATTAAAGAATCTCATTTAACTCCAACTGAAGCTTATGAATTATTTTTTGATAATGAAACTTTAAATGATGGTACTGTAATTTCAGTTGTATTACCTCTGAGCTATGAAATCATAGAAAGTAATAAAGAAAAGAAAATGCCCTCTGAAAAATGGATTTTAATGGGACAATATGCTGGAAAATTTATAAGTGGTTTTTCAAAACACATAACCAATACATTAAAAGAAAAAGGATTTAATGCAGTTGATCCAGCAAGTCAAGAGTTTTTCCAAATAACTCTGATAAAAATGCTTCTTCTAATTGGTCTCAAAAAACATATAGCTTATACATGTGGACTAGGAACTTTTTGTTTAAATGGTGGTTTCATTAGTGAAGAAGGAAGAGCTATTATGATTTTATCCTTTGTTACTGATTTAGTAGTCGAAACAGATCCCCGAAATTATGAAGACCGTGCAGGTAAGTGTTTATATTATCATGCTGAAAAATATGAAGAATGTATTAAAAGATGTCCAGTAAATGCTCTTTCTGAAGATGGAATAGATAAGCTAAAATGTTTTGATATGGTCATGGTAAAAAAGCAAAAAGCCATATTAAATCATTGGGAATCGACACAGAAAAAGCATATGGGTGTGGACTTTGTCTAGTTGGAGTTCCATGTGAAAGTGAAAACCCTATAAAATCAACTAACAAATCAATAACTTGATAAATAATATTTAAATAAATTTAAATAAGAAGTTTATCCACATGGTAAATAAAATTTAAGGATTTAATTTCTTAAAAAATTAAAATTAAATATTGATAATGGAATTTACTTAAATAAAGAGCGCTATACAGGTTTTTAAAATGAATAAAAGAAAATTATTAGTAGTAGGGATTTTTTTAATAATAATTGCTGGATTGGGCAGTCTTGTTGCTTATGAATATTTAATTCCGAAATATAAAGATTTTATTGATGAAAGAATTGAAGTAGAAATACCAAATAGTTTTAATTTCCATTTTGAAGATAAAGACTCCTTATTTTAACAGTAGTGGTTATAGTACTGATGACAACAAAGAAAGTATTATAGCTATTTCAATGGATCTTAATTTTCAATATGGCAAAACAGTGTATGAAAATAGATCAATTGAAGAAAAAATTACAATGGGACAATATATAAAGTTAATCCAATGGATGATTTTTATGTTCATGGACATATAATAATAGTTGACTTTCCTGAAAAATATGGTTTTGCAATATAACAGCTCATGATATAGATGATGCAATCCATATGGCTAAAACTTTCAAATTTAAATTATAAATAAATTATTTATATAAAGCTAAAAACCTTTTAAAAATAGCTTCAATTTCTTATTTTACAATGAATATTAATTATTTAAGTTAATAGAATAAATAATATCAACTACTTTTTTATAAATAATTTTTTAAATATTTTTTTAATAATTTTATTTTTTTTGACAAATTCTGTTTTTATTTTATAATTTTTTTATATAAAAATAAAATATTTTGCTTTTTAAATAACATAAAAAAACAAATATTTTCTTAATATTTAATTATATACTAATTTTTATTCAATGATTAATATTAAATGATTCTAAATATACAGAACATTCGGTGAAAAATTATTTATAGGATCAAAACAATAGTAAGTACAGCATATTTTTAAATAAAAAATATGACACCTCCATTTAAATAATGCAAATTTGGAGAAAAATATGAAGTGTTTGAAAAAAAATTATACAAAAATTTTATTCATTTGTACTATTGTTCTATGTTTGTCACAGATAACTACAGTTTCTGCAGTAGAATTTAATCCAAATTCTACACTAGAAGAAATTCAAGGTTTTTTAAATGACCAAACTGCTAATGATACACATTCTTTTGCAGAAGGAGATTATAGTTTTTTATCTAATCTCAATATTACAAGATCAATTGATATAATAGCTAATGGTGTTGTTAACATTGTTGGTGATGGTATGAGCAATGTATTTAATATAAATACAACAGGTATTGTAATTAAAAGATTAAACATTGAGAAGTATAATATAGCTATAAATTCAACAAAAGGTAATCTGATAATTGAAAATAATATAATAAATAATACAAAAAAGGAATATTGATTAATGACGCTAATAAAACCGAAAATTCCAATATATTCAATGTTAAAATTAAAAATAATTCCATTAACACATTTGAAGAATCAGTGAATTTGCTCTCAGAAAGTCAATCATCTGAAAATAAGGTTATTATAAAAAATGTTTCTATAGAAAATAATAAAATAAATTCTGAAAATAAAGAAGGTATTTTAATTGAATCTAATAGAAATATTGAAGATATTAAAATAAAAAACAATGATGTAAAATCAAAAAAGAGAGTATATTAAAAATTTAATAATAAAGAATTAAAAAAATATTTTACCTAACAGTCGATAGGTTTATATAGATTGAAAACAAAGTTTACCTATCGAGTGTTAGATACGTAAATATAATAAAATAAATTTTCTAAAAATATCTAATATTTGAAATAATTTTAAAAAGGTGTAAAATATGAATAATATGAACAAAAATTACAAAAAAGTAGAACAGCGATCTAAAGATTTAAAGGATTTTATTTAAACCTTCTTGGTATTCAATCATTAATATTTTTTATTTGGAATTAATTTATTTACAGATTTTGGAAATTGGTGGTTTATATGGATAACTGCATTTTGGGGAGTAGTTATTGTAGTTCATTTCATTACAGTAGTTGTAATAGATATAAAAATAATATAAAAATAAATATAACATTTTAATAATATATAAAATAAAAACATCTAAATTGGATATAAAATCGATGCTAACAAAATAAGAAGGGATTTGATGAATATAGCTATTTTATATGGAACTACTAAAAAAGCAGCTAATTTAATATCTAAAAAATAATAGAGAATTATAATAAAGATAATGTTAACAAAAATAATTCAATAAATTATGATATTATTAATCTAAAAGACAAGGATAAGATAAATTTAGATTATGATCTTATAATAATTGGAAGTTCAATTTATATGGGTAGAATGAGAAAAGAAATTAAAAACTTCATTAAAAAGAATAAAAATACATTAATGGAAAAAAACCTAGCTTTATTCATTTGTGGGTCTAATGAAAAAGATGGAATAAAACAAATCAACAAAGTGTTTCCATCAGAAATAGTCAGTCATAGTATAGCTACATCATTCTTAGGAGGGGAGTTTAATTTAGATAAAATGGGATTTTATGATAAAAAAATATCTCAATCTATAATTAAAGGAGCTAATAGAGAATTCAATTTAGATGATGTGGCTATTGAGGAATTCATTCAAGAAATAGGAATAATAATAAAATAAAAAAACATAAGGGAGGTGTTTTTTTGAACTAATTTCTCTTTTTAATGTCAAAAGTTATATTTTGCAATATGAACTTTTGTAAAGAAAAAATAAAGGATAAAATAGTTTATCCTTAAATTTAAGATTTTTTTAATACACTTTTTACAGGAAATTTTTTATAACTTGTTTTTTATTCTTTTTTATTGTAAATAAATCCCATAATACTGAATAAACTTAATAGTGTAGCCATGAATGGAATTCCTGTAGATTTCACAGCTGCTTTTGATATTGCTGTTTCTTTTTCTGGTGGTTGTGCCTCTGGTGGTTCTGGTTTTATACTAACTGTTTGTTCTTCATCTGTTATGTCTTCATGAAAAGTTATTTCTGTGTTGTTTGAAAATAGTTTTTCGAATACTACGATTGTTTTATCAGCTAATGCTCCCATGAAATATAAATTCAAGATCAATTGTACCATTTGGTGTGGTTGGAATAAAAGTTCTCTCAGCTTTTATTTCGTTACCATTTACCAACAATGGATTATCAGTTGATTTATCCATCAAAATTCCACTTATTGTGTATTGTTTTCCCACAATTAAATTAATATAACTAATTGTATTCACAATGACTGTTTTAGCTTTACCTACTATATTTTTCTTTAAACCAGTACTTTTCTCTTTAGCGCTTGTTTTTATTTCAGGAGTATCATTTCTAAATTCAATAATTTGACCAATACCATTAATATCCTCATGAGAAGTGACTTCAAAATCATTTAAAAACAATTTTTCAAATACTACTATTGATTTTCCAGCTAAATCACTAGCAGCAAAAATAAATTCAAGATCAATGAAACCACTTGAACTGTTAGCAACAAAAGTTTTACTAGCAGTAACATTTTGACCATTGATCATTACTGCATTTCCTGTAAATTTATCCATTAAAATACGGACAATAGTATAAGTTTGACCAACAACTAAATCGTTATAGGCAACTTTATCAACTATAGTCATGTTTTCTTTAACAATTGGATTTTTAGATCCTGTATTGTTTTCACTAGCATTAGTACCAATAGAAGGATTTAATAAATCATATAAAACAAAAATAATGTCTTGTAATTGATCATCTCTAGTTGAGATTATATCTGTTACTCCTGTGTATATTTTAAAAGATAATATACTTCCATCAGAATTTTTATATGTTAATTTTGATGTGTCTACATTAGGATTATTACTGCTTAAACTATCAAACATTCTTTGTGCTAAATTTACTTCTTTTGGGGTTGTCCCAGTTTCAAAATGGCCAGCATCATCTGTCACACACACTCTAGTGATAGAAGCCCACATAGCTATTTGAAGAGCCCTATTAGTTGTCCTATCATTATTGTTTCTATAATAATTTAATAATAGTTTTTTAACATTATTATTAACTTTACCTTCAGTCGCTTTAGATCCAGTACCCTATTCTGAAACATTATATTTTGCTTTTTTCGGGTGTAGCTCTTGGACCGGCTAAACCAGTGTCTAAACAAAAACCATCTACATTATCATCTTTAACAGTTGTTGGAAAAACATATTCATCATTACTTTCCCCCACATCTACTTCTTCTGTAGAATAAACTGCAGAAAAAAACACTGTTATTAATATCAATGAAATCAAAAAAACTAAAATTTTATTATTTTTAATATTATTTCCCCTCATTTATTTAAAATCTTATTTACTTATAAATTTCTATTTCATTATATATAGGTATAATAAACAAAATTCCCGAACTTTAAAATTATTTTATAAAAAAATAAATAATTTTAAACAGTAAATATAAACTATAATACTATTTGTAAAAATTTATATATAAAAAATTAAATAATGGTATTTAATAATATTAAATAGATTAATTTTTGTTAGAAATTAGATAAGAAATTACTTATAAATCAAAACTTTTAACATGTTCAAAAACAATATATAAAAGTGATGGAAATTTTATTGAAAATAAGAATAATAGAGAAAAAGCATGGAAGAAGCATGTCGAATAATAATTGAAGACATAATGTCTGGAAAGATAAATACTAGACGTGATTTAGAAGTAGCTAAACGAAAAACTTGTAGAGACTTTGATCTTCTTAAATTCATGAGTAATACAGAGATACTAAAATATTCAAAAGAAGATGAAAGAGAAATAGTTGCTAAAATATTAAGAAAAAAACCTACAAGAACCATTTCAGGAATAGCTATTATAGCTGTAATGTGCCATCCACACAAATGCCCGCATGGAAGATGTTTTTATTGTCCTGAAAGTGATGTGGCCCCACCAAGTTATACTGGGGAGGAACCAGCAGCACTTAGAGCTAGAATGTTTGAATTTCACCCATATGTTCAAACATACAACCGACTTAAACAATTATCTACTGTAGGGCATCCAGTTGATAAAGTAGAGTTAATAATAATGGGAGGGACATTTCCATCTAGAGAATCTTCATATCAGGAATGGTTTATTTCCCAATGTTTGAAAGCTATGAATGATCTATGTGGTTGGGATCAAGAAAAAGTAAAAGTTAAAACATATCCTCCCCATGATTATGTATTAATCGAAGATGTTCAGAAAGCTAATGAAATAGCCAATATTCGTTGTATAGGGATGACCTTTGAAACCAGACCAAATTTTTGTAAAAAAGAAGACATCGACAGAATGTTAAAAATGGGAGTTACAAGAATAGAATTAGGTGTTCAAACTATCTATGATAACATTTATGAAAAAATGGAAAGAGGTCATACAGTACAAGATGTTATTGATGCAAATCAATTACTTAAAGATTCTGGAATTAAAGTAGCCATGCATTTTATGCCAGGATTATTATCAAATCCAGAAAAAGATTATGAAATGTTTAAAGAAATATTTAGTAATCCCAATTTTAAACCAGACATGTTAAAAATTTATCCTTGCCTTGTAACTAAAGGAAGTAAAATATATGATTTATGGAAAGAAGGAAAATATGATCCTTACACTGATGAAGAAGCTGTTGATTTAATTGTTAAAATTAAAAAAATTCTTCCAAAATGGGTAAGAACTATGAGAATCCAACGAGATATACCTGCAAAATTAATAGAAGCAGGAGTTAAAAAATCTAATCTAGGGGAACTTGTTTATAATCAGCTTGAGGAAGAAAATTTTCAGTGCAAATGTATACGTTGTAGAGAAATAGGACATAAAATAAATAAATCAAAAAATACTGTCAAAACTGAATTTGAAGATTTTAAACTTTTTAAAGAAGAATATGAAACTAATGGCGGTAATGAAATATTTTTATCATATGAAAATGAAAAAGAAAAAATATTAACTGGTTTTTTAAGACTAAGATTCCCATCTACCCAAGCTTTCAGAAATGAAATTACAGAAAAAACAGCTATTGTTAGAGAACTTCATGTATATGGAAATATGTTAAAATTAGGTTCAAAAGGAAAATTTGTTGGTCAACATACTGGATTTGGTGAAAAATTACTTCAAAAAGCAGAAAATATTGCTATCCAAAATGAAAAAGATAAAATATTAATCATTAGTGGAATTGGAGCTAGAAATTACTATCGTAAATTTGGATATGAAAGAGAAGGCCCATATATGTCTAAAAAACTAACATGAATTTAATAAAATTGAAATAAAATAAAAATTAAAATTAAAATTATAAAATAATAAATAAAAATAATAAAAAATAAAGTAAAAAATAAGCAAATAAAAGATTTTAAAACAAAAATAATTATAATAAATATAACAAAAAAGATAAATGTGATAAAATGATGAAAGTAAACTCTTCTGAAGAATTAGCTAGTAAAATAGAATATACTAATCTTAAAAACACTGCAAAAAAAGAAGATATTGAATATTTAGCTAAAAAAGCTATAGATTATGGATTTTATTCTATTGTTGTTTCTCCATACTATGTAGAATATGCAAAAGAACTTTTAAAAGATACTGATATTAAAGTAGTTACTGTAGTAGGATTTCCTCTAGGTTATAATGCTTCCAAAGCTAAAAAGAAAGAATCTAAAATAGCTATAAAATCTGGAGCAGATGAAATCGATATGGTTATAAATTTCCAGGCTTTCAAAGCAGGAGACTATGATACAGTCTCTAAAGAGCTTAAAAAGATAAGAGAAGTTACAGAAGGTAAAATTTTAAAAGTCATTGTTGAAGCTGAGCTATTAAGTGATGAAGAACTTATAGAAATGACAGATTTAGTAGCAGAATCTGGAGCAGAATATGTTAAAACTTCTACTGGAATGAGTGGTCAAAGCCCTAAAGCATCTCACTTAGTTTTAATTAGAAAAAACGCCCCTAAACTTAAAGTAAAAGCATCTGGAGGAATAAATGATTATAAAACAACTATCAGATTGATTAGTGCGGGTGCAGATAAGATAGGTACATCTTCTGGAGATTTAATCATGGAAGAATATGAGCGTAACTATGAAAAACAACTCATGGATGGTCCAAAAGGATTTATGAGTTAAAAATTTGATTAAAAATTATCCAAAAATTGAAAATTAAATATTAAAAATTAAATATTAAAAATTAATATAAAAATTAATATAAAAATTAATATTAACTATTAAAATATCAAATAATTAATATTAAATAATTAATTAAAATTTCCGATTAACTAATTAAAAACTTAATTGAAACAATGACAATTAAAGAACGAAGTCATAATTTATCATTTAAATCAAATATCTTAGAACTGATATTATTTTGTGAAACAGAAGAACAAAACCAAATGTATTTTACAAAATATAAAGAATTATTTGATTCTGATGAAATGGGAAGTAATTATTATAATTGAAGGAGAATTAATACCACTAATTAATCAATTGGATGAAATCAATAGATTTAATGAAATAAAAGATTATTAAGAATTTCGAGAAAAGCTAAACACAATTTGGGAAACATGTCTTTTAGAAAGAGAAGCTATTAAATTAAAAATTGATCAAGAAAAAGATTTTGAAATTGTATAAAACTTAAAAGAACAAAATAATAGATAAATTAATTTTATAGCTATTTTTAACTAAAATTTTATATCATTAATAATATATATATATTAACATGTATTCAAATTATTTTAATTTTTTCAATATAATTTAATTAGCTAAATTTTATTATTAAAGCTTTATATTTATTATATTTTATAACTATATTACCATGATAAAATTTAATTTATAGATTTTATTTTGATTATAATTCATATATCTTATGATCCTCAAAACAAATATAAAAATTAATATACTATAAAATTCATAGAGAACACTGACTATTATTATAGAGGTTAAAGTATGAATTATAAAAATGTATTAATAATGCTGTTTTTATGTTCGGTCAATGATATTTAGTTTTCAAATGACTGATCATGTAGACGCAGCTAAATATAAAAAAATTAAAGAAGAAAAATTAACCATTAACCAAGATTTTGAAAGTGAATGAAACCCACTATCCAATACAATCATATAGTAAAGGAAAAGATAATTATCTACTTAAAGTTAATGGATAGTTTAAAAAAGAATAATAAAAAAATAAATAGGGGAACTGCTAAAATATATAAAAAAAATAATAAAATATATATGAATATGAATTCAAAATTTGATAAACCATGTGAAAAAACAATAAAAGCTACTGTTTCAACAAAAAAGTTTTTTAATAGATTTTATAAAAATGTTAAATATGGAATATGTGATTCCTAATATAATAACTTATATTTTATTTTAATAAGTTTATAAATCTTTATTTTTGAATTTATTCAAATTAAAAAATAAATATTTTAAAAAAAAGTGAAAATAGGGGATAAAAAATAATTTTCCTATAAAAAAACTTTAATATTTTTTTACTATAAACAAATGTTTTAGTTTCTTGGTTAGTTTTTAAACTAGTGGAGTTACTGTAAACAACATTAGAATTAATTTTATAATTACTAACACTTTTTACTTTAATATTAGATATTTTGTACTTTTGGAACATTAACTTTATAATTATGATTAATATTCTTATTGAGATGATTAGTATAAGTATACTTGTTTAATCTTTGGTTATGACCAGAAACAACATTTTTAGTTCTTTTAATTCCAAGTTTAACACTAGCTGTATCATCCCCATATAAGTTACGAATATTAAGTTTTAAAATACATTTTTCTTATTATAAGAATAACGAACATCACCAGCTGTTTTAAGACCTGTTAATATATATTTTTTATTAACTTTAATTGTAAAGACTTTAAAACCTCTAACTTCACCAAAGTTTTTAAAAGTATACCTAAGTTTAGATGTTTTAACACCACTGTTATTAATTTCAATAGTTTCAGTGACTACTTGATTTAAAATACGAGAAACACTTAAAATAGTATTAGCTTTTAAATATTGATAATCAACATAAAAGCCAAAAGTCTTATTCCCAGGTGTTGCAAAAGTATGAGACAATGTCCTATTTATACGAGCATCATAAGATTTACCCGCAACATTAAAGTAAAATATGGCAAATTCATATTATTTACTTTAGTTTCATTATTAGAACCAATAACATATTTAAACTGAGCATTTTGACCAGCAGCCACATTATTAGAAACAGTAGACAAATTAGTTACAATGCAATTAAGTATAGTAATATTAATGATTTTACTCATATCAGGAGTATTATTACCTAAACAATTGGCAAAGAATCTATTATCCTTATCAGGATTAGATAAAGTTATAAAACTACTATTAGATAAAATACGATTATAAAAAACATTTAAACCAGAACTATTGTCACTGTTAACCTGAATACTAGTACCATTACTAATAATATTATTACTAACAATACTGTTATTGGCATTTTTAGTATCAATAAAAATTCTAAATTGTTTTCACCAATATGATTTGAATTTATAAAAAGACCAAAAACTGAATTTCCACTTGTATTTATCTTGTTATTGTTAATTTTATTATTTTTGTTAAATATTGCACTTAAAAAAATCCCATAAGCTCCCCCTCCAAATGTATTAATACTGTTATTTAAAACATTATTATATTCAATATTAGTGCTTGAATCCATAAAAAGTCCATAAGCACTCATCCCATTTGTATTTATTTTATTATTAAATATATTATTATTACGATTACCTATAAATCCAAATAAATATATTCCATAAGCGCCCCATTACCAAGTGTATCAAGAATGTTGTTTGAAACAGTATTATTTGCATTAAGGCCACTATTTATATGCAATAATATTCCATAACCAGAATCTGTTTTTGTACTAACATTATTCCATGAAATATTATTATTTGTAATATTATAAACTGTAGAATTTAAATTAATACCAACAGTATTACTTCCCTCAGTAACTATATTATTTCTTAAAATAGTATTATTAATAAGATAATATTCAGATATGAATTGAATACCATCAGAATAATTTCCTTTAGTAAAAATTGCATTATCTAAAAATATATTATTATTAATAGATCCAGTTAAATGATCAGATGGATTGAAATATGTTACAATACGAATACCTACCGAATTATTGTTATTTGTAGATATAATATTATTTTTAAATGTATTATTTATAGCACTACTAGGATTTAAATAGATTCCACTACTATCAGTTCCATTGTCTTAATAATATTATTTGAAAATTCATTATTTGAAATTTTATTCCCTGCTAAAAACATACAATTAGAATAATTATTAAATGTATTAACAATGTTATTTCTAACATAATTATATGTTATATTGCCAGAGTTCCCAATTAAAAGGATCCCATAATTCGAATATCCATTGCAAGTTACATTATTATTAAAAACTCTGTTGTTATTAACTAAAATAGTTGAATGTAAAAATATTCCATAGTAATTAGGTGAATTTCCTCTAATTATAGTATTATTTGTGACATTATTGTTAGATACATCCCCAATGCCTCCTAAATACAACCCATAACCAGGAATTGATTTTATTATTTGAAAAAGAAGAATTGGACAAATTATTTTTACTCTTCAAACGTATATAATCCCATGATAATTAGTACCATAAGTTATAATTTGATTTGAGTCAAAAATACATTCAAAAACACCATCAACTGAGTCAATGAATATTCCATTAAAACCATTTCCATTAGCAGAAATATTGTTTCCTGAAAAACTATTATACTTTAAATCTTCATCCGAATAAACATATATTCCATGCCCATTAATAGTTTGAATCGAATTATTAATTATCTTATTTTCACGCATATTATATACTCTAGTTATGTTAATAGCTGTTTGAGTAGTAGTTATATTATTATTTTGTATAGTAATCTTATATCTAGAACTATATATCACGGTATCATAACCAATTATGGTTAAATTTTCTATAGTTAAATTATAACCAGCAGTATTTTTGAATAAAATAGATGAACTTGAATTTGAAGCATTTCTAATTATAGTAGCGTTTCTACCTGAAATTTTTATATTAGGTTGATTAATATCAATAGTAGAAACATTTCTAAATTCTGCTTAAAAATAATATGATGTTCATTATATCTGTTAACAGCATCATTTATCTGATCTGTTGAATTTTGACCAGTACCAACAATTTCAGCACTAACATTAGATAATGTTAAAAACAAAAATACTGTTAAAATAGAAAGTATTGCAAATTCTTCACATTAATTTCCCCCTCAGTAAATTAATAAATATATATTTTAATATATTCTAAAATTTATTTCAATTATATTTATTCAATTTATATAATTATATAATCAATCCAATAAAATATAATAATCCATCTAATAAATTTTAAAAATTATTAATTATAAGTTAATCATAAAAAAAACTCTTAAAAAGATGAATATTTTTTGTTGATTAACATCAATTAAATAAATCAGAATTTGTTTAAACATAAGCTATATTCTGAAAATTTATAATAAGAAGATAAAAAGATATCTCTTATTCTTGTTAGCATTCTCCCCCTGTTAACAATAGGAAATGACAAAATCTCTTTCCATATGTAAAATTAGTTTTACGAATATATAAATGTTTCTATAAATACCAATGAAAAATAGAATTATAATTATTAAAATCAATGAATAATAATAATAATAACAATGAATAAATTAGTTAAAATAAAATATTAATGCCAAATATATAATATTATTTCTAATTATTCAAATAAAAATAATTAATAACAAATGAATTAAATAGTTTATAGCTTAAATTTATAAATCAATAGGATAAAATTCACTATATTTAGAATTCCTTTCAATAGGTATTCTATCAAGATCATTAACAATATTATATAGATTTTCGATAGAAGTATCAACACCATCTGGAGCTCCTGAGGCTTCAGATAATTCATCACCCCCTAATGTTCCACCTAAATCATTAGCTCCAGCTGTTAAAGATATTTGAGCAAATCTAAAACCCATTTTAACCCATGAAACTTGTATATTTGGAATCAAATCTCTAAACATTAATTTAGATACAGCATACAATTTTAGATCTTGTGTACCAGTTGTCCCCAAGTTTTTATTCCCTTGGTTATAAATTGGAGAGTATTCATGCATAAAAGTCATTGGAATAAATTCTGTAAATCCATTAGTTTCCCTTTGGATGTTTCTTAATATTTCTAAATGTTCTACACGTTCTTCTATATTTTCTACATGACCATACATCATAGTAGCTGAACTTGGAATTCCAATTTTATGAGCAGATTTTACAATATCTATCCATTTTGAAACATTTACTTTAGAAGGGCAAATCAAATTCCGTGATCTATCTGTTAAAATTTCTGCTGCAGTCCCAGGTAAAGTATCTAATCCTGCTTTTTTTAAAGCTTTTAATGAGTCATCAATATTTATTTCAGATTTTAAAGCAGCATCATAAATCATTGTGGGAGAAAATCCATGAATTAAAACTTTTGGAAATTTGTCTTTTAATAATTTAAGTAAATGTTCATAATATTCAATATCTGAATCAGGAAGAACACCACCCATTAAACAAAACTCTCTTGCTCCATTTTCTACAGCTTGAGAAGCCTTTTTTAATATTTCTTCATCAGTTAGGATATAAGCATCAGAGTCACCTAAATCACGTGCAAATGCACAAAAACCACATTTAACTATGCAAACATTGGTGAAATTAATATTACAATTATTAATAAAGGTTACATTATCACCAACTATTTCTTTTCTTAAATAATCAGCCGTTGCAATTATAGCAAATAAATCAGAACCATTAGCATTTATTAAATAATTTCCATCTTCTTTAGATATTGGTTCATCTAGAGCTTTATCTAAAATTTTTTGGGTTTTAGGAGAGATAGGTATCTTATCTAACATATTATATCACTTTATTATAAAATTAATATTTTTAATATATAATATTTTAATAATTTAACAATTATTTTTGAATATTAATGTGATTAATATTTAATATAAAATTACTATTTAAATATATAAGTTCCATACTGTTTTTATAAGTTTTATATCCTTTAGTTGATCTTTATATCTATTTTGATTATTTTTATTTAAATTGATTTTATAAAAATAATTTATGTAATATTACAAAATAAAATTTATTCTATTAAAAGTCAAATAAATTCTTTTGAACATCTTTTTCTGGTACTTCTCTGAGAAAATTAAATATTTCTTTATTATTATGAACTATATTGTTTTTTTCACACTCTTCATGAAATAAATTCATTAATTTTTCATTATTTTGGCTATTTATACCATAACTATTTCCATATTTGGATATGTATTTTTCTTTTAGTTTTAGGAAATGATTATCTAGTTTTTTATAAAAATATTCTCTGTTACCATCCGTAGAGTAAGGCCCCATTCCAAAACATATAATTCCATAAACATTAGCCTTTTTACAATAGTTTAATAGCCCTTTTATGTTCTTTTCAGTATCATTTATAAAAGGCAATATTGGAGATAACCATACAACAGTTGGTATCCCATTATCCCTCAATATTTTCAATGATTCAAATCTTTCTTCGGTTGTTGAAACATTGGGTTCTATTATTTTAGCTAATTCATCATCAAAAGTAGTAAAAGTAATTTGTACAACTCATTTAGCTTTTTCATTAATCCTTTTTAGTAAATCTAAATCGTTTAAAATGAGATTTAATTTAGTAATAATTGTTAACCAAAACCATATTTTTCAATTAGCTCTAAATATTTTCTAGTATTACTTAGTTCATTTTTTAATTGTGTGTATGGATCAGTCATTGATCCAGTTCCTATCATGCATTTATTTTTTTATTTTTTAACTTATCTTCTAATAAATCTACTGCATTAACTTTAACTTCCACATCTTCAAAGTCATGATTAATTTGATAACATTTACTTCTAGAATCACGATAAACACAACCATTTGTACATTCACGGTATATATTCATTCCATTATTGCTAGATAGTATTCCTTTGACTTTTTTATAATGCATATTAATCATCTTCATTATTGAACAAATAACTTAAATTTATTTTTTAGTTCATATTTAGATATATTTTGACATGTTTTTATAATTAACTAGAGTAGATGAAAAATAATAATAATTAATAATAATATTTGCAGTGAAAATGCAGTAGATTTATTAGAAGATAAGTTAAAAAATAAAAAAAATAATTTTTGAAAATATCAAAATATTTAGATTATTTCAAATCAATATTATAACATTGGTAAAAGTTAATTTTAGTTTATCATTAACTTTTAAATAAATATTTCTCTAGAAAATTCTATCAATATACTAATAGCTACTAAAATTAAAATAGCTCCCCCCATAACTTCAAATTTATTTCCAATTATTTCTGCTAAACGTTCCCCCAAAAGGATTCCAAGTCCTGGTAAAATAAATGTAATAATCCCAACTAAAATTACAGGTTCTAAGATATTTAATCCCATAGTTTTTATAGTTATTCCTACAGCTATAAAGTCTATACTAGCTATTAAAGCTAAACTTCCCCATTCATTTATACTAAATTTCTCAGGAATATCTCTAGAATCTTTCTTTAAACCATCATATACCATTTTTAAAGCTGATAATTATAATTATTAGCCCAATCAACTGAGCAATAGTTGAAAAAACATCTTCAATTAAAGTACCAGCTACATATCCAATTATAAACATGACTATGTAAGCTACTGAAAAAATAATGCAGATAAGTATATTTTCTTTGTTATTATCTTCTTCAAGATTTTTTCCTTTACTTAAAGTAATATCAGGTGAGTCTATAGCTAATGTTGTTAAAAATATTAAAAGGTAAATAAAGTCCATATTATCAATAATGAATTTATATTTAATATTATAAAAAAATAATGAATTTAATCTAGATTAATAGCAATAAAATGTTCAGTTAATATTTCAATTATAGTTAATTCAATTTTTTATTCATTTTCTTTATTTCTTTATAATTTTCAAGTTTTTCAAATAAGTTTATTCAATAAAATTTCTATTATTGTACAATTTCCCATTTCTCAATTTCACCATTTACAACATTAAACATAGGATGAGGAATAAATTCTTTCTGTTTACTCAATTTTTAAATCTTAATGGATCTCGAGTTTTTAATTTTTTAAGAAGATGTGATCTTTCATATTCTATTTGTCCCATTGTTACAGGCAGTATTGTAGGTGAAAAATTCCAATTAATTTTTTCTTTGTCAAAATTATAATCTCTAAGTATAGATTCTTCAAAAACTGAAGTCAAATATTGATTTATCGCATCTTGAGGTTTTTTTAGAATTTTAAACCTTTGAAGCTGTGAATGATTACGATAATCTTTTGTTTTACCTTCAAGAACATGTTTTACTAGTAATGTTTCCCTCCCACAAAGCTAAAAGTCCTTTACTGTCTAAATATTTTGGATGAATAGACCAAATTCTCATAAATAGGCAACCTTTAATACAATATTATATATTAATCAGAAGTATTAATTAGAAGTATATATTTATTTTCATATTATAAAAAAAATAATGAAATTATATAAAATAGTTTTTTATATTAACTTTGATAAAATTAAATAAATTGAAAGATTTTACTAAATACAAATTACATATTTAATCTTAAAATCAAAGATTTAATCCGAAAAGTCTGTTTATTAGATTCATACTATAGTACTATCTAAAATTATTTATATAAACTTTAATAATAAATTTTGTACAATTTTCTTATCAGTAAATTAAAAATATAAATAAAAAAATATTAAAATATTCCAATAACTTAAAAATATACAAAAATAAAATTTTGAAAAAAAATCACAGATTATAAAGAAAACAAAATAATACTTCAATAAAAAAAGAAAAATTTAGTATTAAATATCAATTTTTAATACATACTCCTTTCCTACGAGCTCATATACTCTAGCACACCTAGGGCAAATCCATTCAGGAGTATTTACACAATCCCCTATATAAACATTTGCATTTTACTTTTATACATCCTTTTTCTGTATTTTTTGATGTATTCAGCAATTTTATCACCATTTATTTTTTAAATTATTTATAAAATAAAATTGTAATATTATAATTATATAATTACAGAAATAAAAATTTTACTGTTTTCAAGTATTAAAAATGTTTAAAAAATAATCAGAAAGTTATAAAAATAAAATTAAGCATGAAAATAATAAAAAACTATATTAAAATAAGTAAAAAAGAATGCCATGGGCCGGACTTGAACCAGCGACATCTAGATCTTCAGTCTAGCGTTCTCCCAACTGAACTACCACGGCAAAATGGGTCGAGCGAGATTCGAACTCACGATCACCTCCATGTCAAGGAGGTATCATACCCCTAGACCACCGACCCTATACTTTTCTAAGATTTAGTTTAATTCATATATAACCTTTTCTATTTTTGAAGATTTATTTTTTCAAAATCACAAAATGCATATTTTTATTTGAATCATTATTTTAATTAGACATACTTTTAGCTATGACTAAATAATAATTGATAAAACTTCAGATGAATTTTTTTAATATAAGTTACAGAATGGTGGTTATAAAGTAGTATATAATCCAAAATTTCTCTAAAAAATATATTAAGAGAATAAATAAATAAAATATTAAATTTAAAATTAGTTAACTTATAAAAAACTTACTAATAAAAAAAGAATTGGCCAAAAACGGCCAATAGCAAAAAATCTACTTATTTAATAGCTAATTTAATATCTTCAGCTTTTACAGTTTTCCTACCGGCATGGCGTGCGTAGCTAACAGCACTTTTAGCTAATGCTTCACCTTGTTCTTCCAGTGCTTCTGCTAATGCAATTTTTGCATCATCACTAATTCTTTGAGCACCGGCATTTTTTAATATACGACCTACAGGTGCGATTGGTAATTCACTCATATTTTCACTTCCAATTTAAAGTTGTACTATTAAGTATATAAATGTATCGGTTATAAGTCTATAATATAAGTCAATATTATAAACATGATCTTATATAAATGAGAATTTTATAATAAAAAAAATAAATAACCTAAAATTTAAAAACCAAAGAAAAAATAATCTAAAATTAAAAAAATATAAAAAAATTTTCAATAATAAATTCAATAATATTCTTTAATTTTCAAATGAACAAAACAAACACTCATTTATTAGAAAATATAATCCCCATGTAATATAAAAAAATAAACAGATATAAAAAAGATTTTACTAAAATATAGAGAATATATAAACTATATTCAGCAAAAAAAGAATAATTAAGCTAATAAAAACAATGAAGAGAATAAATGAGATTTTTAAATTCTCAAAATTTCCAAAATAGTACTAAAGATATTATTAGATATAATTAAATCGAAACTTTTAATATTAAGGTCTAAAATAAAATAGAGTTATATTTTCCAAACTAAATATAAGTGAAAAAACTAATAAAATTTTAGAAAATAGTATTGATGAACCAATATCATATGATGAGGCAGTGTATTTAATGAATATAAAAGGAAAGATATCAATGTTTTAATAGCTACTGCAAAAAGGACCCCTTAGTAAGAGAGAAGATTGTAGGAAACAATGCAACATTCATTAATAATTGGAATATTAATTTCACCAGTATTTGTTCTGGAACATGCGGTTTTTGTGCTTTTAAAAAAAGGAAGAAGATGAAAATTCATTCTTTATTAAAGTGTTGGATGAAATTGTAGATTTAGCTAAAAAAGTCCATGAAAATGGCGCAAATGAATTATACATCCAAGAAGAGGACTTCATGAAAATGTAGATGCTTATTTTTATGAAGATATTGTTAAAAATGTAAAAAAAGAATGTTCAGATGTCCATATACATGCATTTTCTTTAAGGAAAAAATTTTACGGATCTAAACAAATCTGAACTTTCAGTAGAAGAAACATTGAAAATGTTGAAAAACGCAGGCCTTGGAAGTATGCCTGGAACAGCTACTGAAATTTTAAATGATAATGTTAGAAAGATTATATGTAAGGGAAAACTAAATGTAACTGAATGGAAAGACGTTATAACAACAGCTCATAAAGTTGGAGTGAAAACAACTTGCACTATGATGTATGGTCACATGGAAAGTGTAAAAAATAGAGTAAAACATTTAGAAATACTAAAAAACATCCCAAAAGAAACTGGTGGATTTACAGAATTTGTACCTTTAAATTTTATGCATGAAAAAGCTTCAATTTATAAAAAAGGAAAAGCAAATCCAGGAGCTGCAGGAATAGAAGATCTAAAAGTATATGTAATTTCCAGATTAATGTTTCAAGATCTTATACCAAATATACAAGTTTCATGGGTAAAATTAGGATTTAAATTTGCTCAAACAGGATTATTAGCTGGAGCTAATGATATGGAGGAACTCTCAGAGAAGAAAACATTTCAAAATCTTCAAGAGCTTCTCATGGAGTTAGAACCGAACTAGAAACATTAAAAAGAATAAGTAAAGATATTGGAAGAAGACCAGCTATAAGAGACATATTATATACAAATATAAAAGAAGTATAGAATATATTAGTATAAATATATTCTTTGTATATTTTTTGTATGTTTTTTGTATGTTTTTACATAATTTTATTTCATTTATATTTATTCAAGGTTTAACTATTTTTATTCTATATTTTCACCCTACTTTCATCCTATTTTAATTCCTTTTAAATATGTGCTAGTAGCCTCAGTAATTTTAATATTTACAAAAGTTCCGATTTCAACATTATCCACTACAACAGGAATATATGAATCTGTTTTAGCTATAAATCCGCCTTTAAAACCTTTTTCTACCACAAGCACTCTTTGTTTAGTTCCGACTAACTCTTTATTTTCATCTTCAGTGATTTCTGATTTAATATTAGTAAGATATTTTGAACGTCTCTTCATAATTTCATGAGGAATTTCTTCAAGAATAGAAGAAGGAGCTCCTTCCCTATGTCTATATTTCGAAAGATGAACCAAGTCAGGTTTTACATCTTTTAAAAATTCAGCTGTTTTTTCAAAATCTTCCTCTGTTTCTGTTGGATAACCTACAATAATATCAGTAGCTATAGTAATACTAGGAATTTCCTTTTTAAATGCTTCAATTATATTTTTATATTCTTCTAAAGTATGATTTCTTCTCATATCAGATAAAATTTTATTACTACCAGATTGAATAGGAATATGAATAAATTTATAAACATTTGGAAGTTTAAAAGCTTCAATAAAGTTTGAAAGATCATTCCCAATATTTTTAGGATGCATCATTCCTACACGAATTCTAAAATCATTTTTTATATCAGGATCATTAGATAGATTAGCTACTTCTTTAATAAGATCAGATAGTTTTTCATCAGTATCTTTGCCAAAAGCAACTGTATCTTGGGCTGTAAGCTGTATTTCTACACAACCATCCAATAAAGCTTTTTTAGCTTCTTTTTTAATATCTTCAATAGGATAGCTATTTAAAACTCCTCTAGCAAAACGAGTACAACAATAAGTACAAGCTCCTAAACATCCCTCACATATTTGAATTATATGTATGAGTTCATCAAAACGTAGTTTAGGAACACCTACTTTAGTGTCTTTAGAAAAATCACATTCTCTTGAAATTTCACCATTCAATGTAGATTTTACAACATCAGTAGTTTTATTTAATTGATGAGGTCCAATCCAAGAAGTATCCGGAGCTATTTTATCCAATTTTTTAGGATCAATTCCAACCATACACCCACTAACAATGACCTTCAAGTCTGGAAATTGAATTTTAAGTTTTTGTATTCGATTAGTGACTTTACTTTCTGTAGGTTGTTTTACATAACATGTGTTTATAATAGCTACATCTGCTTCTTCTACAACATTGACAATTTCAAACTTATTTTCTATTAAATTCCCGGCCATTATTTGAGAATCAGCTTGATTAAATGTACAGCCAAATGTATCTATATATATCTTTGAAACTTCCATAATAATCACAAAATGATCTAATAAAATTTATAAAAAATTTCTAATAATTTTATAACTAATTATAAGTTATAATAATTATAAAAATAATTAAAAATTTATAAAGTTATAAAATTTTACAAAATTAATAATATATAATAAATTTATAAAAATAATTACAAAATAATAAGTACAGAATAAAATTTCATATATGAATAAATTATCTTCTTTTAGGTTCTAAACCTTTTCTAGAAACGATTTTATCTGTTAAATCATAATCATGATTATTAAATTTAACTGGTTTTCCATATATTCTTTGAGTAACTCTTGCTTTTGCAAAACCATCCCTTATTTTTCTTTCTTGTGTTTTAATAACATTTATACGGATAATATAAGCAGTTATTTTAATAAAATCATCAGTGGCAAATTCAAAGTCCCTATCTAACTCTACTTTAAATGAGTCTACTTTACCTGTTAAATCAACTGAAACACCAACTCTAGCTGGAATTTCAATTGAATTTGTCCAAATTGTAGAGATATTTTCAGTTATTGTACTTTCAACCCTTTTTCCATCTTTTGTTTCAAGAGAAGTGATTTCAACTTCACCCATATCAGACAGTAAAAGGTTTCCTTTGGTTAATTTTTCATCTGGATAAATATCAATAGAAGTTTTCTTAGAACTTTCATGTTCACTGATTATAAGCCTAATTGAAATAGGTTTACTTTCAGATATGGATTCTTTAAATACAGATTGACAGTCATTACACTTTAATAATAATTCATTAATTTCTTTTGTTTTTGCTGAAATTTTTTTTGATTTTAGTGTAGTTACACTTTCTGACCCACAAATAGAACATTCCATTTTTAATACCTCTTAAAACTCAAAAATCAAGCTCAAAATAATTTAAAATAATGTATATATTTATAATGTTAATTATATTATAATCTTTAGAATATTATAATGTTTTATAATATTGTAAGATTTATAATATTGTAATGTTTGTTAATGTTTAAAATAATTATAAAATAAAAATATATTCTTTAGTTAAATTATAATTTTATATACAACATTGTAATTCTTGATATAAATCTTTATTGTTATATAATAATAATTTATTTAACTTTATAATTTATATTTTGTAGAATTAATTACATTTTATAGAATTACATGAAAAAATTATAAACATATTTTATAGATTATAAAAAATATAATATAAAAAATATAGAAGAAATATAAAAAAGAAAATATTAATTTAATGTAATTAATTTATTAATGCAATTAAGCCATAATAAAAAAAACTTAATTTTAAAGATAAAACTACTTTTCTTCATTAAGATAATGTTTTACAAGACCACCATCATTAAGAATATCTAACATAAATTCTTTAAATGGTTCAATTTCAAATGATTTTCCAGAAGAGTCGTTAATAATAAGCCCATTTTTAGGATCAACAGATAGAATATCTCCTTCATTTGCATTTATATCTGCTTTAACAACTGGAAGTCCTATATTAATAGCATTCCTATAAAAAATTCTAGCAAATGATTTAGCTATTACAACAGAGATTCCTGAAGTTTTTATAGCTACTGGTGCTTGTTCTCTTGAAGATCCACAACCAAAATTATTATCAGCTACAATAATATCTCCTGATTGAACATTTTCTGCAAAATCTTCTCTTTCACCAGCCATGACATGACGAACTAGATCATTTGGATCAAATGTACGTAAATATCTTCCAGGAATAATAACATCAGTATCAATATTATCTCCAAATTTCCAAACTTTTCCTTCTATTTTATTCATGTTATCAACAAATATTTTTTTTACTAGTATATTAAATTTATTTGCAGTTATTAGCTATTTTATAAGTTCATGACCATGATTTTGAGCTTTTGTTTTAAAAACTACTCCATTATCACCAAGATAATCTTTAGTAGCTTCATAAAAATCTTTATTTTTTTTAGCAACTAATCCATAAACTGCTGGTCCAAATGAACTCATACCTACACCATATGCTCCAAATTGTTTCATGCTGTCTATTAAATTTCTAACATTTTGAGCTTGACGATATACTTCAACATTTTTAAAGCCAAGCGATTGGATTCTATTAATACAGTCCCCAACTGCATCAATATTTTTCTCTAACAAAAATGGTATTAAATTCATGAAGATTATATGAGATAGCTGTTCAACTTCTCTTTTAGGGACAGGACAATATTTTTCAAAAATATCATCTTCTTTCATGCCTGTAACTGTAGTATCTGCATCACAAATTCCTACAACTAATTCCCATTCTTCTGGAAAATCATACCTACCAATTAATTGTGGTGGTTTTGCAGGATTAACAGAAGAAGGTAAAACAGACCATCCTTTATCTTTTAAGTCATGCCCACCATCTACAACAAAGCCTCCTTGTTCAAAAGCCCCCATTCCTATGCCAGAACTTCCACCTCTTCCAAGAATACTTCCCATTTCAATACTACTTATATTTTTCTCATTAAACTCACATATTAATTTAGCAGTAGCTAATGACATTTGAGTTCCAGATCCTAATCCAGAATGAGGAGGATAAGCTTCTTCAACAGTGAAATGAAATCCATCTTCAAAATTAAAGTGCGAAATTACATTTTCTGCAGCTTTACTTATTTTTTTAATAGCTTCATTTTTTATTTCTTCATCTGTGATTTTTTCATTAAACTCAATAGTAATTCCTTTATCTGCTAAATCACAATGAAGAGTGAAATTTGGTTTATCTATGGTTAAACCAATACCACCATCAGCTCTCCCATAAGACCCATTTAAATCAATGAGAGTCATGTGAAGTCTAGAGGGAGTTTTTATAATCATGTTTATTAAGCTCCTTTGGTTGGTTCAATAGCTAAATCTCATAATATATTTATGAATATAAACATACAATATCATATCCATATAGGATATAAATAATGATCAAATTTAGCTAAATCAATATGTTCTTAAAGCTAATTAAAATTAGTGAAATATAATTATTTTAATGAAATAACAATTAATCATTATCTAGTTAATAATAAATTAATATTCAATTAATTAAGTATTAATTATTTGTTTATTAATTATTTAATAATTAGTTAATTAAATATTTAATTAAGTATTTAATAAATTTTTAATTATTTCTTTATTTTCCTTATTTTTCCTATAGTTAATTTATATAAAATTATACAATTAAACTTTATTTTAATTAATTTGCTTTAATTATTGACTTTATTTGTGTTTAATCTCATATTTCAATATATTAATTCTATCATGAACATTACATAAAATCCAATATATTATATTTTTTATAATATATTAATTTTTATATTAAATTTTTTATAAAATTATATTTTATATATAAATCAGTTATATTTATTAAATATTAAAAAATTATTATTGAAAAATCATTAATAAAAAATATTTGTATAAAAAATTTATACAATTGATTATAAAATAATTTAAAAATAATAATAATAAAAAAAATAAAAATGATATAGAAAATATTTAAATAAGTTATATAAAAGTAAAAATATGATTAAAAATTTTAATAAAAATAAAAATAATTATCTAAATATGTCACATTAAATTAAATTACATATAAATAATTATTCTTTTAATTTTGATTTTTGACCTTTTTCAAATGGAACAGAAAATTCATCTTCGATTTCTTGTCTATACATAGAGTTCATTGTACAGAATGGAATTATACGGCCATCTGTAACTGCATAATGAATAACACATTTTTTAATCCTATCTTCATCAAAGTTGAAAGGATCCATAAAGTGCATACAAGATATAAGTAATGAATTATGGTGGAAATCAGCCAATGCTTCATAAGACCTATCTTTAAACACATTTACTAAAATTTTAGATATATCTAGAGATTCTGGAGTTTTATTTCTATCTAATATCTTAGTAATTTCTCTAGTAGCCCTAGCTAAAACTCTTGGTTTGATACCAAAGCCACCATCTTCTAATCTTTCAGCATTTTCATCTAAGAAATTCATAAACCTATCAACATCAATAAATCTAGTAACAGGAATTATTTTACCCTCATCAATAAAGATATAAGTAGCTATACCACAATGTTGATGACAATTTAAAGTTACAGAAGGTTCTTCTCCTTCAAGAGCACCTATAAACCTTGAAATTGGTTCAGCTGCAGCTGGAGGGTAGAAATCATCCTCATCAACTTGATCATCAGTTTGAGTATGTACTAAATCAATGAAATCAGGCATTGTAATTCTTTGTTCTTCAACTTGATCTTGAGGAGTTCTTCCTGCAAATGAAACTGGTTGGAAATTAACTCCATGAACTATATCAATATTTTTAATAGCAAACTGAATAATATCTCCTACTTGGTCATTATTAATACCTTTAACTAAAGTAGGTACTAAAACTACACCAAGCCCTGCTTTTCTACAGTTTTCAATAGCTTGAATTTTTTGAGGAAGTAAATTTTTTCCACGATTGTTAATATATGGTTCTTCAGTAACACCATCAAAAGCTAAATAAACAGTATTAAGTCCAGCATCAAGTAATTCTTTTGCAAAGGATTCTTTTCTAGCTAATCTTAAACCATTGGTAGCTATTTGTGTGTGAGAAAATCCTTCTTCTTTGGCTATTTTAATTAATTCAGGTAAATCTTTTCTAATTGTAGGTTCTCCACCTGCATATTGTATAGCAGGAGTTGGGGTTGGATTTAAATCTCTTAAATTTCTCAACATTTGTCTAATTTCATCCACACTAGGTTCAAATAATCTTTTTGAAACCGCAGCATTAGCAAAACAAATAGGACATTTAAGATTACATCTATTAGTTACATCAATAAGACCTAAAACTGTAGCTGTTTCATGATCACTACATAAACCACAATTATTAGGACAACCAAGACCTTCTTCATTAGAAGATGCATCTACTTGTGGATTTTTTATTGGTTTAATGGAAGGATTATAGTTATTTACTCGCTTATAAAGTTCTGCATTAGTCCAATAAGTATTATTAAAATTACCATGTTCTGGACACTCTTTTTTTATCCAAATTTTTCCATCTTCTTCATAGACTTCAGCTTCAACTGGTTCAAAACAAGTTGGACATAAACTCATTGTTTTTTTAATAAATATCAAAATAATCACCCATAACCTCAAATAGCTCTTTTTTAATATATAATTTTAAATTTAATGAATCATATAATGATTTATACTGATTATATAATGATTTATACTCCAAATAATTTTATACAACACAGTACAAATTTATTATAAATATTATTAATTTATAATAATTATAAATTTATTAATTATATATTAAGTTATATTATTTTTAATAATCTATAATTAATAATAAATATAATTGCAAGGAATATAATTAATATTAAATGTAATGATTAAATTAGAAATAAATACAATTCTTTTGAAATATAAAACAATATTATCAATAAAAAACATAACAAACATGGAAAGGATAAGTATTAGTAAATATTATTAAAAAATTAAACGATAATTGTTCTCTATTCAACCAATTGTCTGAAATTACTCTAATTTATCTTATAAAAATATTATCTTAATATATTCTAACATATTATATTTATAATTAAGTGTTATATTTAAATATTTACCTAATTAGAAAAATCAGAAAATAAAAATTTAATTAAAGTTAAAGTAAAATTAAATTCAACTAAATTTAATTAAGAATTTATAATTATAATATTCTTCTAATTAAAATTATTTTAATTTATTTTAATTATAGTATTTTAATTTATAATAATTATAATATTCAATTATAAATTTTATTTTTAAAAAATATATTTTTAAATGTAATTGTTTTTAATTATAGTATTTTTAATAATGTCCTTAATTACATTATATATTTAAATTTAATAAGTTCTTTGGAAAAATATAATAAAAAAATGCAAAAAAAACTAGTTAAATGAAATTTTTTATAAAGGTAAAGAATTATTATTCGAAAACAAATAAGTAATTTTATAAATCAAGAAAATAATAAGAAATAAGAAAAGATAGAAAAAATAAGAATATAGTAAAAATATAGTAAAAATATTAATATAGTAAGAGTATAGAGGAAAATAATGTTAGACATTGCTGCTTTTGTCATGATTTGTCTGAGTGCAGTATATTTCATAATGCCCGCTTATATTGCAAATATCAGCGGACTTGCATTCGGAGGAACAACCCCTATAGATTTTGGAAAAAAATTCGCTGATTGTAGAAGAATCATCGGCGATGGAGTGACATGGAAAGGTTTAGTATTTGGAACCATCACTGGAACTCTTATAGGGGCAATAGAAGGAGTTTTGATTTGGGATCCCGTTTATGGATTAGTAGTGGGATTTTTATTAAGTTTTGGTGCTCTTTTAGGAGATGCAGCAGGAAGTTTCATTAAAAGAAGATTAGGAATAGGTAAAGGTAAACCAGCTCCAATATTAGATCAGCTAGATTTTATAGCTGGAGCATTACTCTTAGCATTATTATATACTACTATAGCTATAGAAGTTATAATCATAATTGCAGTTTTAACTTTCATAATCCATATCATTTCCAACATAATAGCTTATTTGATTGGAATAAAAGACGTTTGGTATTAACTAACTAAATAATTTATCAATTATACATTTTAATAAACTATTATATAACTTAAATAAATTTATATAACTAATAGGTCTTATATAACCTATTATATAACTCATATAACATTTATAATCAGATTATTAACATAAATGGTTTATTACATTGATTCATAGCTATTTACTATTTATTTTTAATTAATAATAGTAATTAAAATTAGTATTCAAAATAGAATTACAATTAGTATTGAAAATATTATTAAAATTACTAACCAAAACAATTATATTAATTAAGGAGTTCATGAGAAGCAGAAATTAAATCATGAGATTTAGAAAAAGCTTCTGAAAAATCTAGCCATTCAAATATTTCATAAACAAATAAGGGAGTTCCAGTAGTTATAATTGGATCATCAACAGTAGTTATAGATGAACTTTTAGCTGATTGACTTTTATTTCTTTTATAATAATTAAATTCAGGAACTTGTTTCATTACTTTATCCCCTAATTCAACTAATTTAGAATCCATTGAAGGAGTAACTATATAAAATCTTTCACCATAACCTTCTTCATGGTCATGACCAATTATAACTAAATCAAAGTCTTCTTTAGCTATATCTTTAACCACATAATCATGAACTAACGACTCTCCATTAGCTCTACTTTTATAAAAATCTTCAGGATTATCCTCTACTGTAACTTGATAATTTACTATTTCAACATTGTTAAAAAATGCATACATTTTTACAACTGAAGATAAAACTTCTGTTGAAAGTTCTTCATGAGGATGCATTCCTGAAACAACAGCTATTTTATGTTCAGAACCACTATAATGTGAAAATGTCTTTTTTAATAACAGATCCAATATTATTAGACCCTATTTCTTCATTTTCTGAAGAATTCATAAGAACAAAATATTCCACCTATTACTAACAATAAAACTAATATTATTGCAACAATTTTATGCCATAACTTCATTATATCCCCATTATTTTAAGTATTATCTATTTTTTAAACTTTATTTAAATAGTCATTTATCATGAGAGCTGTTCCAATAGCTGGAGCAACAACACATTCATCATCAGTTAAAATTTTACCCATAGATTTTACATCAAGGTTTAATTTTTTAGCTGCTTCAGTAGCTAAAATATCTTTTCCAAGCCCAGTGGTGACAACAAGTTCAAGTTTTTCTCTTTCAACAACTTCTTTAAGAGATTCAGCTATTTGATCAACTTGCTTTTTGTGAATATCATTAGATATTTCTACAATATCATTGAACGAGAGAATATCCAAATCTGCACATAAAACTCGAGAAATTCTTCTTGCAGATTCTTCTTTAGATTTTCCAGCTCCATCACAGGTATCACAAACATAATCATCTAGGGATATTTTTTCTAAAACATTATAAATATCTGCAGTAATTGCAAATAATTCAGAAGCTACATTATACTCTATATCATTAAAAGAAATTTTATTTAAAAAGCTAGCTAAGTTCGTTCTAAGAGTTCCAGTATAGACTAACTCTTTAAATCCTAATCTTTCAAAATCAGATCGTCCCTTAACACATTCTTTTCCATTTTTAACAGGAATAATATCAGTAGTTGTACTTCCAGTATCTATAAAGATACAATTAGGATTTATTTTTGCAGCTATTTGAGCAGTAGCTATCCAATTAGCAGCTGCTATTTCAAGAGGATTATTTTTTAATTCTTCAAGTGAAAAAACATTATTAGTACCAATAAATGCTATTGGAATGTTTTTTGAAGACTTTTTATTAAATTCTCGTTTTGATTTTTCTGCAATGTCTAAAACTCCATCTTTTTTAGTTTCATATGCATCAACAAGTTCAGCAGTCATAGAAATACCAATTCCATCAATTGAATCAATATCATCGATTTTTTGAATGAGTTTGAAAAGAGTATTTCCTAAATCTTCCTTATTACTCCACATAGGAAGATATTCAAAGGTACATTCAATATTTTTGATTTCACCATTTTCATCAAAATCCACTATTGCTAAATCAGTATTTGCACCACCAATATCAAAACCAGCTATTTTCATGAAAAAATCCCTCCATTTTAGTTCTATTAAATAATTATTTAAAACTATTAAAATTTTACTTTCAAAAATTATTGCTTAATATTAAATTATTAATTGGTTATTAACTAAATATAACGATGATTAATATAACGATGATTAAATTAATAATTAAATTATTAATAGTGAAACATTCTTTTATTTAATGATTTACTTATAGTTTACTAATAATATCATATAAAAACTAATATTTATAAAATTTCAATATCTAAAAAAGTATTATTTTTTTTAAATTTAACCACATGATCAAACTGATTAAATCCAATATTTTTCTTATATAGATAATCAATATCAATTTTATGATCCAGTAGTTCGATTATAGTTCCACCCATATTGAAATTAGCTATTTTACTTAAGCCAACATAAGGAGTAGTGAATCTAGAATTAATTTCTAAAAAGTAGATATTATCTCCATTTTTTTCAATATTATTTAAATTTAAATTATTTGAATCTGTTTTATTTAAAATTGAATTATTTAAATCATTGATAATTAAATCAACACCAACAAATCCTTTAATTCCTTCAATTGATTCAACAGCTTTTTTCGCTACAGAAAAAGCTTTTTTTGTAAGAGGATGACAATATGGAAGTTTTCCTCCAAGATATTCTTGGGTTTCCTTATTAATATTAATATATTGTTTATTTAAACTTATAGGAATAGCTTGTTTACCATCAGAAATGAGGCTAACACTTACATTTTCACCAGGAATGAATTCTTGTACAATTACTTTAATATCATCGGGAAATTTTTCTTTTAAACCAGAGATATCTTCTAAATCAGATATTATAACCATATCTTGACAATCTACACCATACAATGGTTTGACTATCAGCTTATAATCATCTGAATTAGGATTATTTTCATCATATAAAAATTCAAATATACTTTTAATAGAAATTTCCCAAGGATTTTCATCAGTGATAGTAAATAAAAAAGTTTTAGGTTGTTTTACAATATTTTGAAGATGTTTGAAAGTTGAAAATTTATTAGAAGAAAGTAAAGTAGACTCAGAATCAGACCCATAAATTTTTACATTATTATCTTCAATTATTTTAGTTAAATTATATAAATTCATATTTTTTTCAGCTGAAATAAACATACAACTATCAAAAAAAGATATATTTTCATTTAACCATTCCTCTAAAGGAATATCAATAACAATTTTATTTTTATTAATAGAATCATAACTATTTCCAATATCATTAAATTTATCTGAAACAAGAAAATGAATATTTATATTTTCATCATTCGAATATTTTTCATTTAAAGAATCATTGTTTGAAAATTCTTTTTTAGAAAATATAGTGAGATCATTTAAAAGAGATTCTATTAATGTTATAGCTTCAGAAATAATATTAGGATCATTTATTCCAGAAGCAGTATAATACTCAAAAACTAAAATTGAATTAGAACTATTATTATCAAAGCTATTAAAATTAGAGTTATTATTAGAATGAATACTAGAATTAAAAGTATTGTTGTTTTTAGTCATAGAAATCATTAAAATTATAAAAATCATTGATTTTCTTTAATTATTATACTTTAATTTAAATATACATTAATTTTAGAATATTTATTCTTAAAATATATTTAACTAAACTTATCATATAATATTTGCATTCCATTTAAATTTAAATTATTTTCTGGAAATTTCATTGAATTATCTTTTTTACTAAATACTGTTCTTAGTATAGTATTATTTTTCTTTTCAAAATCAAAAACAGTTATATCTTCATCAATTTCTGACATAAGAGTGGTAAAAACATCCATAATATCATCAGGAGATTTTAGAATACAATCTCCTTTTTCATAACTTTTTTCAATAATATCAACTATTTGTTTTCCAGAGCTTCCATCCCCATAAGGATTTTTAGCTAAACTCATTTTATTGTAAAAATCAGTGTCATTTAATATTTTATTAGCTGTTTCAATGATTAAATCTTTATTAGCCCCAACTAAAATATTTCCACCCATTGTAACAGTTTCAGGGCGTTCAGTATTATATCTAAGTGTTAATGCAGGAATGTTTAAAGTTATAGCTTCTTCTTGTAAACCACCGGAATCTGTAAGAATAATTAATGATTTTGACATTAAAAGTAAGAAATCTAAATAACCCAGTGGTTTGATAAGGTGCATGTGATCTAAGTTAGCTAGTTTATCATATAAACCAAATTCTTCCATGGTTTTTTTAGTTCTTGGATGGATTGGAAAAACTATATTTAAATCTTTAAGTTCAGTTAATGCAGAAATTATATTCATTAAACGTTCTTTATTATCAACATTTTCAGCTCTATGCATGGTTAAAGTGAGTATATTATCTAATTGTAATAATTCACTTAGTTTGGAACTTTTTTCATGTTCATTATCTTCAAAACGTTTTTTAGCTATTTTTAAATTTCTAAAACAAGCATCTACTACAGTATTTCCTGCGATGAATATGTTTTTTCTTGGAATCCCTTCGATAGATAGATTTATAGCTGATTTTTCTGTAGGAACAAAATAATATTTTGAGCAAACATCAGCAGCTTTTCTATTTATTTCTTCAGGCATAGTAATATCGTATGATCTAAGACCTGCTTCTACATGTCCGACAGGAATATATAATTTAGAAGCTACTAAAGCTCCAGCTAAAACTGCATTAGTATCTCCTTGAACTAAAACAATATCAGGATGTTCTTTAATTAAAACTTCTTCAATTTTTTCCATCATTTTTCCAGTTTGTTTACCATGAGATCCAGATCCAACCCCAATATTATAATTAGGAGCAGGTAATTCTAGTTCTTCAAAGAATTGATCTGACATTTCATGATCATAATGTTGGCCAGTGTGAATAAGAAGTAATTCATCTCCCCTAGAATTAATTTCCTCAATGATAGAAACCATTTTTATAATTTCAGGTCTTGTTCCAAGTACAATAGCTATTTTCATAAATATCTTCCTAATATATCTTCCTAATATATCTTCCTAAAATTAACTAGAATCAAAATTTAATAATTAAATGTTTTTGATAAATATCTTCTTAATGAATATTTTTATTTCATTTAGTAATTTTTATTGATTTAATTAATTTTTACATGATATTAACTAAATTAATTATTAATTTCTATTATTCAATTTTAATTATTTATAATTATTTATAAAATAGCAATATTAAGTATATTATTTAGGAAAAATAAAAATGAGAAATATAAAAAATAAAAAAATAATTAGTTTACTCTCTTTCTTTCAATCCTATATTCATTTATAACATTTAAAAGATCAGCTTGGGTTTTTTGAGTATTTTTTTCCTTTTGGTTATTCTTCCAACTATTTATTTTTCATTTAATTCTTTTGAATCAGCTACGCATAATCATTAAAAAATTTAATATCTAAATCTGTTTCATTAATAATTGGAATTTCATTTTCCTCAAAAATTTCTTCTGCTTGAGGAGGTATTTTCATTATTTTTACTAGTTATAATAGATTTAATTCCTAGATCAACTGAAAATTTAGCTGTTTGAGAACCTCCCCTTTAGAAGAAGAAAGATAAACTATATCATCTCTTTTTAATTTATAAATATTATTAGCTTCATTAAGACCATTTTTTGTAAAAGATTTGATTATTTTAATAGGAGTAAACATTGAAAGCTCAGTAAAATCATCAAAAGCTAATCTTTTATTCAATTTTTCTTTAAGTGAAATTCTAAGTTCTTTTTCTTCTTTATATTTTTTTTGAATTGTTTTAAGAAGTTTTATTTTAGAAGCCACCTTTTTATCTCTTAAAATAGCTTTTGATTCCTTTAATTTGGATTCTTTTAGGTCTTTTTCAATTGAAGCTATTTTTTGATTTTTTTCATTCAATTCTTTAGAAAGAAAATCATTATTATTTTTAAGTTTTTCAATTAATTTCTCTTGATTTTTAATTTGTTTTTCCTGAGATTTGTTAATATTTCTAGTTTTAATTAACTTTTCTTTTAATAACAAATAATTATCATTAATTTCATGGTTTTTATTATTTTCAAAAAAGTTTCCTATTTTTCTATTTTTATCGTTTTTATCTTCATTGTTGTTTTTATTCAAATCAAAAATGTTTTCATCAGAATTTGAAAGTCCATGAATTTCAAAGGATTTAGAAATAGATTCACTAATAGGATTGTCATTTATAAGAAAAGATTTTGCCTCATTTAATATTTCATAATAATTTTCATTGATAATATTTTTTTCGTTTGAATTAAAATCCATTTTAGCTTTTTTATAATTATTATAAGCAATTATAGCTGCAGATAAAGAATCTCTTTCATGATCATCAACAGATCTATGATTAGAGCTAAAAAAATTATTAATA
>NIZT01000002.1 GCA_003315655.1 Candidatus Methanobinarius endosymbioticus | reverse complement strand
CAAAAACATAACCATCCAAGGAAAAACCAAGGACAAAGTAATATTCGACGCACAAGGACTAACAAGAATATTTTCAATAACCTGGGTACCGAAATTTGACTTTTGTAAGTGGATATTATCAAGATGATGCTATTCAAGGTGGTTGTATATATTTCTATGGCTGGGATGGTGCAAATAATGGAGAAATTAATATTATAAATTGTAGTTTCATAAATAATACTAAAAATTATCGTTTTACTCAACCTGGAACTTATTCAATAACTGCTAAAGTAGTAGAAAGTAGTGCATTTTTAGCTAGTTCAGCTAGTACAACAACTTAAGTTACTTTTAAAAATAATCCTAATATCATGGTAAAAGTTAATGGAAGTAAAATAACAGCAATTGTCACAGATAAAAATGAAAACTATTTTATTATTCTATAATTATCATATTACTTTATTGATAATCTATTTACACTATATACAGTATCATAACAATATATTTCAAAATAGATAAATATTATTTATTCAAATAAATATAACGGACTTGGAGGGATTTGAACCCTTGTTCTTAAGATTAAGAGGCTCACACCCTTCCAGACTAGGCTACAAGCCCTATATATTTTAGTAAAAATAGTATTTTTTTATTAGTATAGATATTTAATATTATAGATAAATATGATAAATTTACAGTTAATAATAGAATAAAAAATAATTTAATCAGTATTATTTTGAAATAAAAAGAAACAAACGGGCCGGGAGGGATTCGAACCCTCGATCTACGGATTAGAAGTCCGTCGCCTTATCCAGACTGGGCCACCGGTCCATATACTTATATATAAATTGTATTTTTATTTATTAGAGTTATATTCTCTATTACTTAATATATATGTTTACTGTTATTATTATGAATCTAGTTTAAGCATGATAAGAACTTTGTCATACAATCAAGCTAGTTCATAAGTCTTTAATTTACAGAATAATAAGTTATTGTATTTTTTACTATATAAACATAACTCTTTTTAATAATATTTATTTTTAATATTTATTTAAAAAACTAGTTTTAATAATGAAAATTATAATTTGAACTTTTTAATATTTAAATTATATCATTTAAAATTTATTTTAAAACTATGTTTGTTATTATCAAAAATTTATAAATATCCTTTAATTTGTAATAAATAAAAAATAAATATATAAAAAATTATAAATAGAATAATTAGAATAGAAAAAATTTTGTAAATACCTAATCGCTACTTACGTATATATCGGTGGCTGTGGATCTTTTTTAACTTCTTCAGCTAATTTTTGAAGCCTTGATTCAATTTCTTGAGCTTCTTTAATCAGTGGTTCATAATCAATATCCATATCCAATAATTTATTAAGGCTTTGAACTGCTTCAGCAGCTGCTCTTGGATCTGGATATTGTGTGAGAGTTTCTGCTAAGATACATGTAGCAGGAATATTTTTATGAGCTGTTTGAGTTAAAAGTGTTCCTGAAATTCCATTTATATTTCCCATTTGCATTATTGGAAAATCTTTTTCTTTTAGTTTATCTAAAGCTGTAGTAGAATTAGCTACTGTTCCTGCAGGATTACTTTTTTCTCTAACAATAACACTATTAAATGTGATTAACTCTGTACTATTGTTTTTATCCATCCAGTCAACGATTGAGTTTGTCATGTCGAAAACAACTTCTTGTGGAACTATAAAATCTGACAAAAATAATACAAGTCCATTACCTTCATATATTCTAAAAGGATGTAAAGCAACTCCTTTATATAGTACAGCTAAAGGTGGAAAGTATTTTGATTCAATATAACCAATTTCTCTCATTTTTAAATTATCTACTAATAACCAACCTATTATGTTTCCAACAAGTCCGGCACCGGGAGATCCTTCAAGTACTATTGCATCTTCTATGTCTTCAGATACTATTTTACAGCAGTCTGTTTTAGTTTCCACTATCATTTGAATTCAACTCTAATTTTTAAGTATTTCTATTAACAACCTGCACCACCAAGATTTTCACCAGTCTCACTGTGAATGTGAATTTCTCCTTTGGGAATATCATTCACAAGTACAGGAACAATATAAATCAGTAAGTCTGCTCTGACTTCTTTCAATCTTGGTATTCCAGCAACAGCTTCTTTTTCTTCAATATATCTGGAAGCTATTACTTGTGCTTCTTCTTCATTAATCATATAAAACCGTCTCTTATGATAATTTAATGAAATTTTATTTAATATTATTATGAAATATCTTATATTAATAATTATCTTAAAATTAATAATAACTAAATTGTTGTAGTTATAATAATTAAATATACTATAATAAAAAATTTAAGAAAATATTTAAATAAATATATTTAAAATAAAATATCATCGTATTTGAAATAAAAGTTATTATATATGATTTTTACATAGATAATATATTAAATATTTTTTTACATAGATAATATTTATTAAATATAATACTATATATTCAAATATTATAATGGTCGTTACACTCTATTGGTGTGTCCATTTGCTTCAACACCAATTCCATCTATTACATTTCCATTTTTGTCATAGATTTTAACAATCCACATTTTACTAGACCTATCCCAATATGGGGTTCCAGCATATGCCCCTTCTACTCCGATAGCATTTTGAGCTATATTTTCGGCTTTAGATGCACTCATTCCCCCAGTACCGCTATTTCCATTAGAATTTCCTCCTCTACTATTCGAAGAGGAACCTCCATTTGATCCTGAATTACTACCAGAATTTCCACTACCATTGGATGAAGTTCCGTTATTTACACCATCGCTACCAGTGGATCCATCACCTGCGTCACCATCATCTGAGGGAGTATAACCTAAAAGATTAGATATTCCCCCTTTGGGATTAGTTATACTATAGACTGTTACTCCAGCTGCTATACATAAAACTATAATAACTGAAATAATCATGTTTGAATTTTTCATGTAATTACCTCTTAAAAGTTCGTATCATCATGCCTGTCACAAGTTAATAAACAAGATTATTTTTTTGTTTTTTATTTTTTTATTCTTATTCATTAACTTAACATAATCATACATTATATTCTAATTAGTTAATATACCTTTTTATTAATCCTATTTTATAATCTTAATAATTTTATTTTTTCCTATTACTCTCTAATCATCTATTTATTCTTAATTTATATTCAATTTTTCAATATTTTTTATCTTCTAGTCTTTTTAAGTTATAGAATAATCCTTTAAAAAAATATTTAATAAATAATTAAATGAGTATAATATTATTATTATTTTAAAAAGTTATGTTCAAATATAGAATATATTTTTTAGTTTACAAGATTTCTTTTTTTCTTATTT
>NIZT01000001.1 GCA_003315655.1 Candidatus Methanobinarius endosymbioticus | reverse complement strand
TCCTGCAAGGGATTCACGATAATAAATAGCTCCTCCCCTGAAAAATGCACAATTAAATTTATAAACATCTTAAATCTAATAAATATAATTTAATAATTATAATAGCTATTACAAATATGGATGAAATAAGAATTCTCACAACATTTCCAGAAAAAAGGTGAAAATATGAATATTCCAGTATCTGTATCTTATACTTATGATTCAGATGCTGATGTATTATTTATAAAAACTGAAAATTATAAACATGAAACTATTATTCAGCTAAATAATAATGTTATAATGGATTTTAATAAAAAAGAGAATTTATAGCACTAGAAATCTTAAGTGCATCTCATGTATTAAAAAATACTATAAATAGTCTAGAAAAAATTAGAAGTATAAAATTATTAGTAAAAATTACTGATGATAAAATATTTGTCAATGCTGATTTACTCTGTCTATAAAAGATAGTGAAGAGATTAAAACAACAAATACAAGTATTCTAAATGATATTAAAATTCCTTTAGCAGAAACTATAGCAACAGCTTAAATTTACTTTTTTCACGTTTTAATTCTTTTTAATTTTAACTCTATCTTTTTAATTTCTAACTTTTTTATTATTTAATTTATTTATTAATAGTTTTATTAATGATTTATTTTGAATAAATTTAAATATATTAATATATGTATCTCTATATAATTATATTCAAAATAAATTTATAATTGGAGATGTAATTATTAAAATAAATTTTAAACATGATGTTAATGGGCAGAAATTGGTAATAGCTGTTGTTCAGGATTATAAAACTTCTCAAGTATTAATGGTTGCTTATATGAATAAAGAAGCATTGACTAAAACTTTAAAAATTGGCATTGGACACTATTGGAGTACTTCTCGTGACAAACTTTGGCTAAAAGGTGAAAGTTCTGGTAACACTCAAAAGGTAAAAGAAATTTTTACTGACTGTGATATGGATACTGTTGTTCTAAAAGTAGAACAAACTGGTGCAGCTTGTCATGAAGGTTATTATTCATGTTTCTTTAGAGAATTAGATATTGATAAAATTAATGAATCTAAAACAAATTTAGAAGATTTAGATGAATCAGACCTAAAAATCATAGCTGATAGACTTTTTGATCCCGAAGATGTTTATGGAAAACAATAATTAATATTATTTATTTTATATTATTAATTATTCGAAATAAAATATTATTTTAAACAATCTAAAAAAAAATAATTTTTTAAAATAGTTTAATAATTTTTTGGGTTTGGTTTTATGGTGCAGAAACCAACTTTTTCATGTTTATTATAATTTAAATAAACAAATTAAGAAGAATTATGATACATATTCCGATTTCAAGATAATAATTATTTAAAAACCATATGCTAAATAATATTAACTTTGAATTCATGAGTATCACCTCCTCAAGTTTTAAGGATAATGTTCAGCGATTCAGTGCTGTAATGAGACTTCTCAGATATATAAATAGTCAATGATTTTTTTCTTTTTTTAACTTGGTGAAACTGCATATATAATTATGTTTTTTATTTTATAAAAATATTACTATAATACTATTTATTATTATAATAATAAAAATAACAAAATATATATTTAATGAATACAAATAATACATTGTGTGGTAATGAGCGAGAGGTTTTTGAGTAAAAAGATTTCATTTATTTGTTTAAATGTTTATATCTTTATTCATTTAACCTCAATTTCACATTTTTCATTTATTTTTAATAGATTTATATTCATATAGTCTATATAATTTTAATTTAAGTAATTTTAGAGAGTTTTTATAAAAAATATTTAATAATATTTAAAAATAATTTATTTATTTTACTATTTATTATATAAAAAATGATAATAGAATTTTATTAGAATGAAACAATTTAAATAAAAGAAATACTATAAAATACTAGAATAATATTTTTAATTATATATAATTCTATAATTTAATATATTATATTATTACATATATAATGAAGATATAAAATAATTTAATGATTATAATATATAATTATAATACTAATAAATTATAATATAAATTGTAATATCAATTATAATAATGATAATTTGACAATAACTGATAATTTAATAATAAAAATACAATTATTAATGAAAATTTAATACTAAGAAATTTAAAAACACATGGGGATAAAGAATTGGATTATTTTGAAGATTATAATAATGAAAATGAAGATAAAATGGAAAAGATAGTTCCAGATACTAGTGTAGTAATTGAAGGAACTATATCCAAAATATTGGATCAAAATGAGTTTAACTATTCAGAAATTATAGTTCCCGAAGCTGTAGTAGCTGAATTAGAATATCAAACAAATAAAGGTCATTTAATAGGACAAAAAGGTTTAAATGAACTTAAAAAACTGCAAAAATTAGCTGACTCAGGAAAAATAGCTATTACTTTTGTTGGGAAAAGACCTAATAACTATGAAATTTCACTTTCTAAAACAGGTGAAATCGATGCTATTATTAGAGATGTAGCAAAAAATGAATTAGCTACCTTAATAACTTCTGATAAAATTCAAAGTGAAGTAGCTAAAGCTCAAGCAATAAATGTAATTTATGTCAAGCAAGAAGATAGGTCTAATGAAGAACTTTCTCTATCTAAGTACTTTGATGATGAAACAATGTCTGTTCATCTGAAAGAAAATGTTGTTCCAATGGCTAAAAAGGGAAAACCAGGAAACATTAATCTTGTAAAACTAGAATCTCGTCTTAGTACCTATGATTATCTTGAAAAGTTAGCTGAAGAAATTATTGAAAAATCTAGACATGACTTTAAAACATATTTGGAAGTAGATGAAAAAGGAGCTACTGTAGTTCAATCAAGAGAATATAGGATATCTATAGCTACTCCTCCATTTTCAGAAGGAATGGAAATTACAGCTGTAAGACCAGTAGCTGAAGTTTCACTAGATGATTATAAACTTTCTGATAAATTATTTGATAGACTTAGAAATTCAGCTCATGGAATTCTTATTTCAGGTTCTCCAGGAGCTGGTAAAAGTACTTTTGCTCAAGCTATAGCTAAATTTTTCTCTGAAGAAATGAATCAAATCGTTAAAACTATGGAATCTCCTAGAGATTTACAAGTTGGAGATGAAATAACACAATATGCTCCTTTAGATGGAGACATGGAAAAAACAGCTGATATTCTTTTACTTGTTAGACCTGATTTTACTATCTATGATGAACTTAGAAAAAATCATGATTTTAATATCTTTGCAGATATGAGATTAGCTGGTGTAGGAATGATCGGTGTTGTTCACGCAAATCGTCCTATAGATTCTATTCAAAGAATAGCTGCAAGAATAGAGCTAGGAATTATACCATCAATAGTAGATACAACACTTTATATTGAAGATGGTGAAATTAAAGCTATCTATGAAACAAATTTAACTGTAAAAGTTCCTTCAGGAATGCAAGAAGTTGATTTAGCTAGACCAGTCATTGAAGTTCGAAATTTTGAAACAGGTGATTTAAAGAATGAGATTTATACTTATGGTGAGCAAACCATAGTGATGGATGTTGATTTAGTTCAAGATAATTCTAAAGACAATAAAAAATCAGCTGTAGATAAAATTGTTGAAAAAAAAGTGATTAGAGCAGTTAAAAAAGTAGTTCCTAAAGCTACAGTAGTTGCAGAGTTAATTTCTAATGATAGAATTAAAATTTATATAAATGAAAAATATATTCCTAAAATCATTGGTAAAAATGGTAAAAAAATCGATGATCTTGAAAGAAAAGTAGGAATTAGTATTGGAGTAGAACCAATAGAATCTTTAGCTAATTATAATGAAAATAATAGTAATAATAATAGCTATAAACCTGAAGGTCAAATAAACAATAGCTTTGAATTAACCTATGAAATATCTAGTAAACATCTCATTTTAAACCTAGGATATGAACATATTGGTAATGAATTTGATGTTTTAGTTAAAGATGATTATTTATTCACAGGGACAGTAGGTAAAAAAGGATTAGTTAAACTAAAACAAGGTCTGGAAATCACTGATATACTTTTAGATGCTATTGATATGAATATTCCAATAGTGGTTAAGTTTAAATCTTAATTATACTATTATGCTTAGCTATTAAGTTTTGTTTCTTTTAGTTAAGTATAAATTAGATTTATATTATTTTATTTTTATTATTTATAAAAACTATTTTATTTTGTTGAAAACTTTTAGAAAAGCTTATATGTTATATAATTTACATTTAATTTTAAGTAATACAAATTATAGTTAAAGTTATAAGAGTAATTAATATTTTTAAAAAAAGTTTTATGATGTTTTATGTTTGGTAAGTAGAAAATAATCTTAATATTTTAAGTGGGGTGACTTAAGTAAAAGATTTGTGACATATAAGTTAATCATGGGTTCGTCCTAAATATATAATGATAAGATTGTGATTAATGAGATCATATTTAATAGAAAAATTATAATTTTAATGAGCATTCTATTTTTGTTTCTTTTTCGTGCGTAAATGCTATTGATCATGTTGTAAGTGGTACTGATTTTTCAGATATTCAAACTACTATTGATAGTTGTTCTGATGGAGATATTATCCTATTAGGTAATAGAACTTATCTAGGTAGTGATGCTCAAATTATTGTTAATAATAAACAAAATCTCACTATTAGTGGTAGATCTAATTCAGATCGAGCTACATTAAATGCTCAAAGTTTAAGTCGTATGATCATTGTTAGTAATGATTCAACAGTTAATTTTTGTTTTATTAATTTTATAAATGGTAAACTCTGGAACTAGCTCTGGTGGAGCTATAGCTGCTAAAAATACAATTAATATTGAATATTGTACTATTCGTGATAATACTGGGGTAGTGGTGAAGCTGTTTTTATAAGATCTGGTGTAGATAACTGTAAAGTTTTATATTCTACTTTTATTAATAATGAAGGTGGCTTTGATGATAGTGATGATTTAGTTGAAAGGAAGCGCATTAGATACTCATTGGGGCAATACTACTATGATTGGATGTATATTTCGTGCTAATTTTGCATTAACCACAGCTGGAGCGGTTAATTTCAGGACTAATACTATTGGGCATCAGTTGCTTAATTGTATTTTTGAAAATAATTATGCTCCAACAGGAGGGGCTGTAAGAGTTTCCAGTGAAACAATAATCATTGATGGTTGTGTTTTCATTAGTAATTATGCTAATGATACTCATGGGAGCATTGTATCTTGGATTTTCTGAAGTTATTCTTAAAAATTCTAATTTTACTAAAATTTAAATTTATTATAATCTTGATGTAATATTTTCAAGGGAGCATATGTTTTTAATAGCAGATAAGTTATGTTAATACCGCAATATTTCCTTTCTGTGTTTAATATAAAATGTTTGATTTCAATTATATGAAAATTTTTTTGTTTTCTTAATTTTTTGAGAATTTTAATTAGGTCTTCAATAGAGTAAATTCTTATAATATAACCTCACAACAAATTTTCTTACTTATATTAATAAGCCATATACACTATTTACTATAATTTACCCTCAAAACAATATAGTTCACCTATACATATATATGTTATTTTAGTATAATAATTTGCTATTTTTATTACTTTTTCATGATTTTTTATTATAAAATAAATATAAAATAATAATTTTAAAAATAATATTTAATAATTTTAATTAAAAAAATTTGATAAAATTATAAAACTGATAAAATTATCAGACCATTTGATTTTAAATAAATTATATAAGTATATATAAGTACATAATTCATAATTATAAATTGATATAATCAAGAATATCATCAATAGCTACTAGTTCTTGATCACCAGATGCCATATTCTTTATTGTAACACTATCCTTCTCTAATTCATCCTCTCCAACTAATATAACATATTTAGCATTAAGTTTATTAGCTGTGATAAGAAGTTTTTTGAATTTTTTTCTTGAAAGATCTATTTCTGTAGAAATATTAGAATTTCTAAGAATTTGACCAATTTCAAAGGACTTTTCTCTAGTATCTTTAGAAATAGGAGCTATAAATACATCAACTATAGAAGTATCCTCATTTTTTTCTTTGTTTTTAGTTTTATCATGTTCAATTACATTCATCAAACGATCAAAACCAAATGCAAAACCTGTAGATTCTATTTTTTCTCCACCAAATAGCTCTACAAGATTATAGCTACCACCACCAGCTACTTGTTTTTGAGCACCTAATTCTGGAACATAAATTTCAAAAACTATGCCAGTATAATAATCTAAGCCTCTAGCTATTCCCAAATTTATAGTATAATTTGATACATTAAAGCTTTTTAAATAATCAATCAATTGTTTAAATTCTGCTATAGATTCATTTGTTTCTTCATAATCTTTTAAAAGATTATCAATATCATTTAAAACAGATTCATTTCCTACAAAATCAATGAGTTTAATCAATATATCTTTTAATTTAGAATCATCAACGATATCATTTTCTGTTAATTCTTTAGTAAATAATTTTTTATCTCCTTTATCTATCAAAAGAATTATTTGTTCTTGAATCTCAGTATCAATATTGAAATGTTTAAATAAAGCTCTTATAATCCCTAAATGATTTATATGAATTTCAACTGTAGATATTCCTAAATCTTCAAGTGACTGTTCAGCCATAGCTATAACTTCAGCTTCACCTTCTGGAGATTTAGCACCTATTAACTCACAACCAAATTGCCAAAATTGACGAAACCTTCCTTTTTGAGGTCTTTCATATCTAAAACAGCTACCAAAATAATAGAGTTTGATTGGTTTAGCAGTTTTTTGAAGCTCATTAGTATATAATCTAACTACTGGAGCTGTTATTTCTGGCCTAAGAGCAATTTCACGATCAGATTTATCTTTAAAATTGTAAAGTTGATCTACAATTTGTTCTCCTGATTTTGTGGTAAAAAGTGATAGATCTTCAAATAAAGGTGTTTTTATTTCTTGATAAGCATAATTTTCAAAGACTTTTCTTAATATGTTTTCTGTTTCTTTTCTTTCTCTCATTTCATCAAAAAGAAAGTCTCTTGTTCCTCGAGGTTTTTTAAATTCCAATAATATTCCTCCATGATAAAATATGAATTAAATTATATATTTAATTTAATCTATGATATAATTGTGATTATTAATTATTATATATTACTAAATATAATTTATAATAAAGATTATAATAAATTTACAACATTAAATTATATATAAATCAAAGTATATAATTATATTTGACTTTATAAAAATTGAACTTAAATTTTAATATAAAAACTGAATTTTAAATTTAATCTAAATTAATGTCAATATTTAATATAATCAGGATTTAAAACTGAATCTAAATTTAAATGTAAAATGTTATATTAATTTATTATATAAATTATTATAATATTATTTAATAATTTATAAAAAAACAATAAACAAAATTTAAAAACAAACAAAAATAAGGGGGTTAAATAAATGATATATGGAACAACAAAAGTTATTGGTGTGATTGGAGATCCTATAGAACATAGCTTTTCACCAATGATGTTTAATGCTGCATTTAAAGCAAAAAATATGGATTATATTTATGTTCCATTTAAAGTAGAAAAACATGAACTGAAAGAAGCTATAACTGGAGCTAAAGCATTTAATATTAAAGGACTTAATGTTACTATTCCTCATAAACAAAAAGTGATCAATGAATTAGATAAATTCGATGTTATGGCAAATCTCATTGGTGCAGTTAATACCCTCAATTTTAAAGATGGGAAATCTAAAGGATATAACACAGATTGTATAGGTGCAATTAAAGCTATTGAAGAAGTTTGTAATCTTAAAAATAAAAATGTGGTTATTGTTGGTGCTGGTGGAGCTGCAAGAGCTATAGCTTTTCAATTGGCTATTGAAGAAGTAAATAACTTAACCATGGTAAATAGAAGTGCTAAAAAAGCTGAATCATTAGTATATGATATAAAAACACTTCTTTCTGCAGATTTCGCAGATCACTCTAAATTAGACGATATCACAATAGACTTTACTCATATTGATTTAAACTTTGAACATGGAGGTTTAGATGATCTTCCAAATGCATTAAAAGATGCTGATATTTTAATCGATACCACTCCTATAGGAATGCACCTTAATGTAGAGGATATTCCAGTAGCTACAAAAGAAATTATGCATTCAGATTTAATTGTCAATGACATAGTTTATAATCCTATTGAAACTTGTCTTCTTAAAGAAGCTAAAAAAGTTAATGCTACCTGTGTTTCTGGAATAAAAATGTTATTATATCAAGGAGCAGAAAACTTTAAAATATGGACGGGTGAAGAAGCTCCATTAGATGTTATGGAAAAAGCATTGATGGAAGCTATAAAAGATTAAACTAATTTGTAATTATAAATGGAAATTATCATGAATAAAGAAACAAAGATCAAAAAACAAGATAATAAAAAGAAAAAAAAGGAAGTTTTAAAATTACTTGGGATGATTGGTATTGATACACGATATATTAGCTATACACATAACCTGATATATATCAATGATCAAAGATTTGCTAAGTTTTCTAAAAAACGACAAGAAATATTTAAAAAATATTATCCTGAAATGGATATAATTAGTTCAACACTTCTTAGAAAAATTTGTATAAAATTTTCAGAGATAATAGCTAATGAAATAGCTCCTAAAGATAATGTTCTTATTTTAAAACCTAAAAATAGAGTAGATTATTTATTAAAAATAGTTTTAGAACCATATAGTAGAAAATATGGAATAAATATTATTGAATATGAATTTGATACCAATGATTTATCATCTTTATTTTCAGATAATTATTCAAAATCACTAAAGATTGAATTAAATAAAATTGAAAAAAAAAATGATTTAAGAATTATAAATGAAGAAGATAAAACCATGATGATTAATTCTGTTTTTACACCTTTAACTTTAGATGAAAAAGTTGAATCGATATTATCTTCATTTTTTAAAGGAAATGGTATACCTCATGAAAAACAATTGAATGATAAAACAAAAGTTGTTAATCCATTTATCAATGTTTCCAATGATTGGATAGATTCATTTTTAGATAATATTCCTCAAAAAATAAGTTCTAAAGTAGATATTCTAAATAAAAAGAAGGAAAAGAATATTTTAGATGATAAAAATTCCCATGATTCTCCTGATAAAGATTCTATTGACATACCTGATTCTTTTATGGACTTTATAAAAGATATTATCCCTCAATATAAAAATAATATATTAAAATCTTCTAATTTTATAGAAAAAGAATTGAAAAAATTAAATATTGATAAATAAAATAATTTATAGATCCATATAATATCTAATAACAAAATATATTAATATACTCTATGATAGTCCTATTATATTCATATTATGTCCATATGATAACTTTTTTCATACATATTTAAATTTATATGTAAATTATATTAATAAAAAAATAATAATAATAAAAATAATTAAGAATGTAAAAATAAGATATTAAATTTTAATATAAAATCATTTAATCTTGTTTTGTGAAATCGTCTTTACCAACACCACACATTGGGCAAACCCAATCGTCCGGTAAATCATCAAAAGAAGTTTCAGGTTCTACACCATTATCCGGATCTCCTTCAGCTGGATCATATATGTATCCACACATTTCACACAAGTATTTACTTCCATTTGTATCATTTTCAGTCATTCTTTCATATTTCCTTTATAGTTTGTATTAATAAATTTTCTATATATTTTTTCATTAATATAATTATCTATTACAAAATTATGATAAATATTGTTTTTTAAAGATTTATTATTATAAAAAATTTTTCTTTATATAATTTGATAATTTTAATATATTAAATAATTTAAATGCAATAATTTCTTAAATAATTTGATAATTTTAATGGTTTAAGTAATTTAAATAGTTTAAATCTATTAATTTATTATATTCAAATATTTTTTTTATATTTTAAATATATTTAAAAATTAGACAATTAAAAATAAAAATTGATACAATAAAAGAATTTGAAAAGTAAAAAGAAAAGAATATATTGAAAGAATAAATTATTTTAACTAACGATCATTTTGTTAATTTTATAGTAAATGTTCTAAGGGGAAAATAGACTCAATATATAGGGAGTGAAAATCCTTTGAAAAAATAATCCCATTCCCCACCTTAGAACAATATATAATTTAACTTTTATCATATATAAATTTGTTGTTATAAGAACAATTGATAATATTTATTGAATATTTATTCATAAAATCAAAAAATAGTTTAAAACAACGATTAACACAATATTCTCTGTTAAATTCACTGAAAAAGCTATAATATATAATAAAAATGAAAAAAATGAGAAATTAAAAAGATAAAAAGTAAAAAAGAAAATAATGAAATTTGATTAAATATGATTTTATTATATTATATAATAAAAAATAAAAAAATAGAAATATATAAAATATATGAAATTTTAAAAAATAATTTTAAATTCTAATAATTAGAATTTAAAATTAATTAACATGAATTTACATTAACTTAAATTAATTTAATAATTAAGCAGGTTTAAACATTCTTTTTGCAGCACCACAAGAAGGACATTTAAAATTATCTGGAACATCTTCCCATTCTGTACTTGGTTCAATATTTCCTCTTGATTCGCCTTTTTCTGGATCATAAATATATCCACAAACTTTACACTTCATTCTTCCACTCATAATTTCTCTCCTTTTAATATAATATTACCTATCAATCACTTGATAAATTTTTATATGTTATTTATATTTTAAATTAATCATTATATAACACATATCATATTAAATTATATTCATGATAATATTTATTATTTTTGTTCTAATTATTATTATAAAATATTTTTATATTCAATTAATATATATTGTGGAGCAAGTTCATCCATTGAAAGTTTTTAAATCTTTTAGGTGTTATAAGTTCAACTTTTTTAAAAAGATAATGAGATAATCTCTTCATATCAATATAATCTGATTTTAGTGCATCACGAGCATTAATTTCATTTACAACATCAGGATTATATATAAACACGATAATAATATTTAGGTGCTTCAAATAGAAGTTTTTGTAATTTTTCAGGGTTATGGAGCATATTGTTCAAATAAATGAGGTAAAACACAGTTTAATGTTTCTAATGACTTTATTCTGAGCTTTGGTTTAATTGTATTGTTTAAATAATTTCTATTTGTAGGCCAGGTAGAATAAATAATTTTAAATTCAATAAAAATAAGTACAATTTTATTATTTTTCATTATATAATAAAATCCATCTCCGCTTGAATGTTTAGAATGATTCTCATTATTTAGTTCTTTTATATTATAGTGTACTTTAGTACATATATCATCTATAGAAAATATTTTTTTCTCATCAACAACAGCAGGTTGAGGATTATCTCATTTAGATTTAGATACTTTAGTTATTGTATTATAAAAATCTGAAACAGGTTTTAAATGTTCAAAAACTTCTTTACAAGATTCAATTTCATTCATTAGTTAACCTCTTCAAAAATAGTTTAGAAAAGTGAATTCCATTCATTATTTAACCTCATCTAAAATATCATCAGAATTATTTTTACCTTTGATTTCATCAATTTTTTCAAATATATTTCCAAGACGAGAATATATTTCTTTAAGATTTTTTCTATCAACCTTTTTAAGTCATATTTATTATTTAAAGGATTTTTTCAGTAATATAAAAATTAGTCTCATTTTTTAATCCATAATACTTAGAATAAGCTTCAATTGATTCTATAAATTGAGAACTATGAGAATTAATATAAAATATCATATTTGCCTCTTTTGATAATAATACAATAATTTTAGCTAACTCTATTTGCCATTCTGGATGAAGATGAACTTCTGGTTCATCCATAATGATTAAGCTATTGGTATCAAGGTTATTTTTAATTAACATTTTAAGAATATTTTCTTAAAAGAGCTTTTTGATGATATAAAAAATTTCCATTAATAAGATTATTAGAATAATATATATTTTTCTATGAAATAAGATCATAATTATTAATAGCATCTAATATATAAGGAGTTTCTATATATACAATATCCATTTTATCAATGAACTCCCTTTGACTGTAGGAAGATTATTGTTTTCAATATTTTTAATGAATTAGTTTTACTATGTTTTAACGGTAAATTCAACTTAACATCATAAGATTTATCTTCTGAAAATAAACTTATTTTACTATCATTCCATTCAAAAAAAAATTTTCATATTTCCAAATTCATTTACTAAAAATTGAAGTATTAATTCACTTTGTTTAAATTCATAATTCTTATCTATAAATAATTCAAATAAGTAGACCAAATCATTGTATATCAGTTTGTAGATTTTTAGAATCAATTTTTTCTTTAATTAATTTTTCAGTGTTATTTAAATTGTCAATAATATTTTGATATAAACAATCTTCTAAAGTTATTAAATTATTACCAAGATTCTTTAATATTTCAAATATTGATGCGATTTCTGGATCTAAATTAGAATATTGTTTTAAATTTCAAGAAAGTTCTGTACTAACAATCATTAAAAACTCTTCTAAAAGTTCTTCTCCTTCACTACAAGAAGGAGCTATTATAGGGTATAAAAGTTTACTAATTGTAGATTTTCCACTGGGCATTTTTTCCCGCAACAACATTTATTTTATTTATATTTATTGCCTCATTTACATGAGTAAAATCGTCTACTTCAATAGTTATTTTATTTTTCATTTAAACACCAGTAAAAATTTATTTATTGATCAAATATTAAAAAAAATTATTTATTAAATATATATTTAAATATTTTTTTATTATTATATTTTTTTATAATTTTGAGAAATTTATTTTCTATTAAATTTAATTATAAAGACAATTTTTATTTTTTATTTAAAAAAAGGAATAAAAATCATTTAAGAATTTTATAAACAAAAATAATGAAAATAGAAATATTAATAGAAATAATAAAAAAATATGATAAAAAACAAAAATAAATTAAAATAAAAAACAAGAAAAAAATAATGAAAAATTAAAGAAATTAAAAAATTTTAAAATATCAATTATTAATTAGATGTAGAATTTACTCTTTTCCATTCATGAATATTTCCAAATAAATTACCTCCATGAGGTTGTACAACAGGATCACCTATATCTAAAGAATCATCAACAAAATAGGTGTAGTCCATTAATACTAACCATAACCAAGGAGCATCAGCTTTAGGAGATATACCATTTGTACCATCATATGAAACTTGACTCCAATAAGAATATGAAGCATTTTCATTTGGAGCATTTAAAGCATCTTCCATATGCTGATCTACAGCAGAATTATTATATGAAGCAGGATTATCCCATCCACTACCTACAAGTTTACTGTAAAACTGATGATATATTGTAGAAGGATCTAAAGTACCAAATCCCCATAAAACTGGTTGTGAAAGTTTTTGAGTATCTATCTCATCCCAACTTTTACCTTCAGGAAGAATTTCAATACCCATTACTTTTGCTTCTTCGGCTACAGAAACAACTAATGATTGTCTATTACTATCACTAGCTTCATATAAAACAGTGAAAGATGCTTTTTGACCATTTTTTTCAAGGATTCCATCACCATCAGTATCTTTCCACCCACTATCTGCTAAGATTTTTTTAGCTTTTTCAAGATTACCATCTTCAATAGCGGCTTCTGAATTAGACCATGGTAAATTTAAACCAATTCCATCAAAAGATTTATTTCCATAACCTTTTAAAGGACCATCAATTAATTTTTGTCTATCAATACCATAATTTAAAGCTTTTCTTATAGATTCATCAGAAGTAACATTATTACCTACATCAATTCCATTAACTTTTTCACCAGTATTATTAACATTAGGGAGAGATATTCCTCTAGTATCAATTGAATCTAATGCCACCATTGTCATGTTATTAACTTTTTCATCTGAATAAGATAATGGAATTTCAGCTACATCAACTTCTCCTTTTTTAGCTGCTGCAAAGGCGGCATCATCATCTAAAAACAATAAAGTTAATTTTTTAAACTGAGGTTTTTCACCATAATAATCTTCATTTACTTCTAAAATCAACTGTTGTCCTTTATCCCACTGTACAAATTTATATGGTCCTGATCCAATTGGGTTTTGTCCATAAGTTTCATTATTATATCCTGATTCTGGAACTATACCAACAGCTGAAAGTCTAAATAAAAAACTAGAATCAGATTTGTTTAATGTAAATTCAACCTGAGTGTCATTAACTGCCTTAACTTGAGTTAAATCTGTTAAATCAACACTAGCTCCTGCATCAGCTGATTTATTATATGTAAATGCAACATCTTTAGCTGTTAATTTCGAACCATCATGGAATTTAACATCATCTCTAATATCCACAGTCCAAGTTTTGCCATCACTACTAGTTGTGTAATTTTTAGCAAGATCATTTTTTAGAGTCATATTCCCATCTCTTTTAAAGAGAGTACTTTGAATAAGTGGTTCCTTTGAATATGCATAACCAAGTGTTGGATCATAACCCATATCAGGTTCTCTTGTATAAGCACCTACAGCTGCAACAATTTCATCACTTTTTCTTTCAGTTGAAGAATCGCCTAAAAATATTGCCCCTACAACCAATATTATAGCTATTATAGCTATAACAATCAATATATATTTTTTTTTCATGAAAATCATCCATAATTCTACTTAATATTTATAATAAAAAATTATATTAACAAAATAAATATATTAAAAGTATTACTCTTTATAAGTGAAATTTATAAAAAGTAATACTAAAATAAATTTTGTTAAGAATTTTTATTGTATTACAATATTGAAAAAAGCTATATAAAAATCTTTCTAAATAATCGTAATACTTTTTGTCCCATATAACTATAAAAGTATTAATTCGTGTTAAAAGCTAAATAAAGCACTTCATTGAAATAATTTAAAAAAAAACAAATAAATTCATATTTTTTATATAATTCATATTTATATAATAAATTAGTTAATAATTAAAAGCAATAGTTAATAAAAAAATTAAAATAAAAAAATAATTGAAATGATTAACTTAATTAAAAAAATTAAATTAAATAATTAAATTATAATAAAATTGTTAAAAATAAAAATATTCTAAAAAAAATAGTATCTAAAGCATGTTAAAAACTCTTAAATATTCTGGAAGCGGTTTTATTTTAGCAGGGGTACCTATAGCTAAATAAAATGAAGGAACTGTTCTTGTAACAACAGCTCCAGCAGCTACAATAGCACTTTCACCTACTTCTATATTGGAAAGAAAAGTCGTATTAGCTCCAACAGAAGCACCTTTTCTAATTTGAGGTCCTTTTAAATCATATTCTACTCTAACAGGATATCTATCATTAGTAAAACAAGCACACGGACCAATGAAAACATTGTCTTCAATAACACTATTAGTAGGAATGTAAACATTAGACTGAATCCTAACATTAGACCCAATAGTACAATTTCCTTCAATAACTGTATTAGTTCCTATTAAGACATCATCTCCAATTTTAGTATTTTCTCTTATAACTACATTATGTCCAGTTTTAAAATCATCTCCTATTACCACATCATTGTAAATAACAGTATTTGATCTAAGAAGAATGGTTTTTCCAAAAACAGGAGGTTTACTAAATCGTTTATACTTGACACCAAGCTTAATATTTTCTTTTGCTAGCTTCTGATAAAATTCTTCATTATCATCATTAAAAATTCCAAGTAAACTAGCCATTTTATCTTAACCTCCTATCAATTCTATGATTCATATTTATAAAATTATTAATTATATTTTTTATATAATATATAAGTCTGTTATAATAATTATATTTTTCTTAATTATTTGTTTATAATATTCTAAAATATATTATTTAGATAATTTACATACAAATAATCCAAATATTTAATATTTTTTATTAATTCTACCAAATTTCTTACCATACGAAAATTATATTTTTACTATATTTATTTAAGTATATAAAATTATATACTTTTAAAAAACAAATTTTTAAAATAAAGAAAGAAAATTTGAAAAAAGTTATACTTTAAGACCAATGGTGAAAGTTTGAAACTAGTAAAAGAAGATCTTATAAAACACGTGAAAAAGATTAGAAAAGAACTTGATCATGATGATTCAGATATAAACATAAACGAAATAATATATAATTCTGAAAAAGATGAAATGTGGATCATAACTCCCGATAGACCAGATAAATCAATTGTAATTGGAAAAGGAGGATGGGTCGTGGGACGACTTAGAGAAGAACTTCACATTAATAGAATACATGTTGAAAGTTATTCAGATTATATATTAAAAAAATATAGAATGGAATTGTCTTTAGAAACTGTAAATTCTTTTATAAATAAAGAAAAACAGCAAAAAATAGATGATAAATTTAAAAAACAAAAAAATAATACTAAAAAATCAGAACATGAATCTTTGATAAAGCCTATGGAAAATTTAAAGTCATTATTAGAAGAAAGAATTAAAAATGTGTATAATTTTAGTTTAGATGAATATTTTAATCAAAAAAATGATTTTATAATTAATAATTCTAATAATAATTCTGATAATGAAAATAAAAACAAAATTAATGAATCTAAAATAATAATTGCTCTTTCTGGAGGAGTTGATAGTAGTTTTTCACTAGCATTAGCTAAAAAATTAGGTTTTAATCCAACTGCAATAACCATTGATCCAGGCACTATTGTCCTACCTAAACAATTTAAAGATAATATAAATAAATTATGTGATGATTTAGAGATAACACATAAATATATACAAGTAAACTATGATGAACTTATTAATGATTCATTAAATGGAAGATTTCACCCCTGTGGAAGATGTTCAGATATTATAGAAGAAACTTTGTTTAATTACGGAATAAAAAATAACATAGATATGGTTATTTTTGGAGATATGCTTTCAACTGGGTCACAATGTATTATTAAATACAATTTAGATTTTGATACTTTTAATAATATTCTTAATGCAAAAAACATAGAAAATAAAAAAAATAAAGAGATATTTAGGTTGAATCTTCCAGCTACGCTTTCAATAGGTAAAGAAGAAATAAGAAATACTGTGGAAAAATATAATCTAGAAAAAATAAAAGGATTTGGTTGTCCTCTTTTATATGAAGTTCATAAAAAATATCCGTATCTTAAAAAATTTTCAATACAAAGAATTCTTAGAGAAACAAGAGCTGGGGCCTTAGAACCAGGTGAAGCTTTAAATTTAATATGGAGTTTTTATAAAGCATGATAATATAAAAAACTCATAATATATGAAAAATTTTATAGATTATATAGTAAAATTATTAAAATTCTTAAAAAAGTAAAAAATAAATTAAAAATAATAAAAATATAATAAAAGCTATCTAATAAAATAATTATTTAATTATATATTTATTAGTATTAACTTTTAATAACTTTAACTAATTATAATTCTAATTAAAGATTATAAAAAGTTGAATATTCCGTAAACAATTAGAACTAATCCTATTACATATGAAACAATGCTAGGAAAAACAATTACTAGAATCCCCGCAATAATAGCAATAATTCCTAATGCCAAATTTGTGTTATTGTGTGACATAATATATAATTTGTATTAAGTCTTATATAATATTATCCCAATAAAGTAATAAAAATGAAAATACATAATAATTTAAAATATGTTTTATATAGTTAAGGTACTTTGAATTATAATAAACATGAAATTATTTAGAAAAAAATGGGGAAATAAAATGAAAATATGTCCAAGATGTGGATCAAGAAATATAGACTGGATAATTCCTCAAAATTGGTCAATATGGGAATATAAAGATTTTGACTATACCGAACCAATTATCAAAGGTGATGAGAAACTAGCTAAAGAAATAAAAGAAGAAAAAAATTTAATCGAAAAAAGAATTAAAAAACATAAATTAGAAAAAGAAGATGAAATAGAAGAAGATCGTGAAGATGAAGAAATAGAAAGAAGATTAGATGAACTTGATCTTTAAAATTAAAAAAATAAATTTTAGAGACAAAAAAGATTATTTAATATAAATTAATTTTTATTAAAATTATCTATTTTTTATCCCTATTTATTTATATTTAATTTTTGTTTGTATTCATTTAATATAATATATTAATGTATAATAGTTTAAATTGATTTAATTATTTAATTATATTATTTTAATTATTTAATTATTTAATTATTTAATTATTTAATTATTTAATTATTTAATTATTCTTTTTTATCAAATTCTTCCTTTAAAAAGTTTTTCATATTATTGCAAGCTAATTGAACCATTTCCGGCGAAGGTCCTCCTGGAACTTGTCTCATTTTTACATTTTCTATTGGATCTAATGATTTTTGTATTAAGTCAGTTGGTAACTCTAATTTATCAAAACCTAAATCATTAACTATTCCATCTACAAATCTAGAATCAATATCACCAATATCCAAATCCATTTCAATAGATAGATTAACAATTCTACCTACAATTTTATGAGCTGTTCTAAATGGAATTTTCCTTTCCCTAACCATGACATCTGCTAAATCTGTAACTGTAGCAAAGTTAGCTCCAGCTAATTCTAAACATCGATTTTTATTAACTGATATTGATAATGTCATTTCACTAACTATTTTTAATGTTTCATATGCAATTTCCACAGAATTCCATAAATGAGGTGTTATTTCTTGTAAATCACGATTATATGTATAAGGAATAGCTTTTAATATAGTCATGATAGTGACTAATTCCCCATTTATAACAGCAGACTTAGCTCTAGCTACTTCAGCAACATCCGGATTCTTTTTTTGAGGCATGATTGAAGATGTTGAAGAAAATTCATCAGACATTTCTATAACATCAAATTCATATGTACTCCATAACACCAACTCTTCACATATTTTAGACAAAGTTGTAGTTAAAGTAGATAAGTCAAAGACTGTTTCAGATATAAAGTCTCTTGCAGAAACACCATCCATAGAATTTTCTAAATAAGTATTAAAACCAAGAAGTTTAGTTGTTAGTTCCCGATTAATAGGAAAACTAGTTGTAGTCATTGCAGCAGAACCTAGAGGATTTTGATTAACTCTTTTATAAGTATCAGAAAGACGTTCATAGTCTCTTTTTAATGATTGAGCATATGCCATGAAACTATGAGCAATAGTTATTGGTTGAGCATGCTGAAGGTGAGTATAACCAACAGTTACAATATCTTTATGTTCTTCAGCTTTTTGAACAAGTTTTTCAATAAATTTAAGAATCCCTAATTGAACTTCAATAATTTTTTCACGAAGTGTTAATCTAATATCTGTAGCTACTTGATCATTTCTTGACTTAGCTGTGTGCATAAATCCTGCTACATTACTACCAACCATGTCAGTAACATAATTTTCAACAGCCATATGAATATCTTCAACAGAGCGATTAAAATCTAAGCTTTCAAAACCTTCTTCTCTTAATTTAGTTAAAGCTTCGAGTATTTTATCAGCAATATCTTCATCAATGATATTTTCATTTTTCAACATTAATACATGTGCAAAATTACATTTTACATCACTATCAAAAAGATATCTATCAGAATCAAGTGATGATGTATATTCAGCAGCACCAGTTGTCATTTTTTTATTAAGTCTTCCACTTCGTAAGTTCAATTAAATGCCCTCATTTAGCTCTTTAAAAATCATAATCCATATAATTAACTAATCACAATATATTTTAATCAATTAAATAATGATTTATCTATTAAATAATAGATTTATTGATAATAAATTTATTTAATAATTTATCTAAAAATTATTTATCCAAATATTATTTATGATAAATATTTATCTATAATAATTATTTATTAAATTTTTATACTTATTAAATTTTTATTTATGCGATTATTTAATTATTAAATTATCTATTATAATAGTTAACTATCTAAATATGAATTTATTCAATATTGTATAAATTTTTATTCAATAATTATTTATTTAAATATATAATATTCTTATTAAATATATTTCATTCAAATATAACGATTATAAAATAGATAAAAATTAATAATAGTTAATTAATAGTTAAAAATGTATAATTAATAATATAAATATTATAAAATAAGATAAATTATAGAAATATAAAAATATTAAATAATATAAAATAAAAAGTTGTAAAAAGTTATAAAAAAATAAAAAACCATTATAAAAATAAAAAAGTATAGAAATATAAAAAATAAAAACTATAAACATTTATCAAATAAAATATAAATTTATAGAATTTTATCTTTTTATGATATTATTAATAATTATTCTTTATTTTTAATTTCAGTGTATCCACATTTTCCACAAGCATATCTATCACCATGATCAGCCATAAATACGCCTCCAGAACATCGAGGACAAAAAGGATTTTTCCTTTTAACTTTGTCTTCATCAACTTCATAAAGTGTAGATTTTTTCATAATTTAGTCCCTCCAAAAAAACTATTCTTCAGAACTGATATCTTCTGAATCTGTAGATTCTTCCTCATCTGCAACTTCAGCTTCTTTATTTTTAGCTACAATATGTTCAGTTTCAATGTCTTCTAAACTATCTTTAGAACCATAAACTTTTGCATAGCCAGCAGCTTTTGCTTGTCCATACTGAGGTTGAATTGAATCAACAACAATTAACTCTTTTTGAGTATTTAATAAAGCTACTAATTTACTTTTAACATCTAAAATTTTAGGTGTAGCTTCACCAGAATAAATACAATCGAATTTAACTTCAGTTCTATCTAATGTTTTATTTTTTTTTTTACTTAAAATATCAATATCCATTTTTAAGCCTCTTTAACTTAATATAATGTTAATTTAATAATAATTTATCAATTAATTTTCAGCTAATTTTTTTGAACAAATAAAGAAGTTCATTAACTTTGTTTTTTACATCAAAAACATTTAAAAATACTAATCCTTCATTAGGCTGTCCATATAATACAACAGCATTTTCAGGAGCTAGAAGAATACATGGAAGAACTGCAAGATCTTCTTCCCCTTCAACAACAATAAGTTGCTTTTCATTACTTTTCATTACTTTTTTAATAGCTAATTCTATGGTTTCCCATAGATTCTCAGTAATAGTTCCTGAAGGATTTTTAGCATTTAAAATATTTTCTGTATGAGTGATATTATGATTATGATCTTTTCTTTGAATAAGGTTATCGATTATACTAATATTTGGATGAATTTCATTTTGAAGAACGTTATTAGTAGTAGCATCTCCAACTGTAATTAAAAATTTAGCTGAGCGAATTTTAGGTAAAACATCTTTAAAATCAGAATAAACTTCTCCTAATGGTTTTTTAAATTCATCTCTTGAATTTTCATCTAATATTAACACTGTGAAACCTCTTAAATTTAATGAAAATTAAATAAATAATAGATAATAAACAATATAAATAAATTATCATTAATTTATTATATGGTTTTATTTTATTTATTTTCTAATCTTATTTATTTTCTTAGTTTTATTTTATCTTACTCTTAATGCATATTCACCAGGTAATTCAATATGCAATTCATTAGCTATATCTGAATTTTCTGGATCTACAATTAATAAAAGACCACTCCAATTAGTAGAAGTGGGGTTGTTACAAAGTGGACAACGTTCTTTAGTAGATATTCTTTTACATGAAGTACAAGCTTTCATACTCATTATAATACTTCCTAATGATAATAGACAAATTATTTTTTATTTTTTTTACTATCTTTGCCTTTATTTTTTTCTTCTTCAATCCACTCAAATCTACCTAAATCAGCTTGTCTCATTGTGAGACCAATTCTAGTTTCTTTAGTGGATTTACCTTTTAAACTAACTGCAACGATTCTAGCCCTAACAGAGTTTCCTTCTTCAAGATTCTTTTTAGATTCTTTAGCAAGTAAAGCTCCTCTTTTAGAATCATGATTAATATAGTCATCAGTAACTTGAGAAACGTGAACAAGACCATCCATTGGACCAAGTCTAATGAAAGCTCCAAATTCAGCTATTTCAATTACCTCACCATTAATTATTTCATACAATTCAGGCTTAAAAAATACCGCATTAAAAGTTACTTCATGATAAGCAGCACCATCACCCATTATTATTTTTCCTTCACCAATGTCCTCTACATCATTTACACTTACAAGTAAACCTAATTTTTTATCAAGTCTACCATTGTAAGTTTCATTTAGAGTTTCAATAACTACTTCCTCTAGAGGATCTTCAAACCTATAAGGAGGAATTCTCACAGTATCCTCAATTTTTGTTAAATAGTACAACTAAATCCCTCATAATTATTCAATGTAATTTTATGAATATGAATTAATAAAGTGTAAATGTTATAAATTTTATAAATCAAATTAATATTTTTCTTTGTAAAGTTCACTAGAACGATTAGCTTCTTTTTTAGCTGATTCTGCATTTTCCCAATCAAGAACTTCGACTTCTTTTCCTTCCAGATTCTTATAAGTCTTAAAGAATTCTGCAATTTCATCTAAAATATGTGATGGAACATCTGATATATCATTAATATCTTTATATTTAGGATCATTTACTGGAACAACTAATATTTTATAGTCTTTATCTTCACCATCAATCATTCCCATAATTCCAATTGGCTTTGAAGCAATTACACATCCTGGAAAAGTTGGTTGATCCATCAATACCATAACATCCATAGGATCACCATCATCATAGATAGTTTGAGGAATAAACCCATAATCAGCTGGATAAATCACTGAAGAATATAATACCCTATCTAAAGTGAAAGCTTCCATATCTTTATCATATTCATATTTGTTTCTTGATCCTTTTGGAATTTCTACTACTGTATTTATTACCTCAGGAAATTCAGATCCCGGAGTTAGTTCAGTCCATAAATTCATATTTCCACCATTATTTTATTTGATCATTTATATTCAATGAATATTTATAATGAATTCTTTGATTACTAATCAATATGGCCATCAAATGCAACATATTTTTTTTGACGTAGATAAACAACAGGTATTCCTTTTTTTTTAGCTCTTTTTTTCAGTTCAATATCATTAGTAGCCAAAACATCTGAAATCCTAAGTAAACCATCATCAACAGATTCTCCATTATTAAGAGAAATGTTTTTTATTGAGATAGAATTAGATTTAGCTATTTTAAGAGCTATTCCTGCTGCAACCCTATTTTTGCCTTTTAGATTTTTCTTTAAACCAATCAACTCATTAATTACAAATTGAGTAGTAGTTAGATTATAAGAAGGTAAAGCTTTTTCAAGTTCATCAATTATATCAACATTGAACTGAAAGGGAATCATGAAAAATTTGTATCAATAACAAGTTCTTTTTTATGTATTTCCTCTTTACCATTATTATTGGATGATTCCATAACCAATCAATCTCCAACGAGCACCAACTCTACGACTTAAAGCTACTCTATCACCTTTATCAGCACAAACTGGTAACTTTAATGTGACTTCAATATTACCTTTAACTTTAGTTACAACACCAATAGTGGTGGTTGTACCGCAATTAATCATTAAAGGTTCTTTTATTTTAATTGGAACTACATCTCTTTCTTCTTTTGTACCAACAACACGATCTAAAAGATGAGTTTCCATTGCAAAACTATGTAAAACATCAGGAAGAGTTCCTGGTTCTCCAGCTACAGATCCAGACAATGAATCTGTTTTTGTAAGAGAGGGATCTAGCATAGTAGCTACACCAACAAGACCTCCTGGCCCAACTTCATTGACATCTTCTCCACCAGTATTTAAACCAACGATTTTAGAACTTAATGAGATCCAAGCATTTTTACCATCTTTTTTATTTTCAATACCTGGTTTAACTTCAATATCCTGACCATCTTTTAAAGTTCCTTGGACTAAAGTTCCTCCAATAACTCCTCCTTTAATAGTATTAGGATGAGAACCTGGTTTGTTTATATCAAAAGATCTAGCAACATGCATTCTAGAAGGTTTATCAGGATCTCTTTTTGGAGTTTTAATTTTTTTATCAATTGCATCAATTAAAATATCAATATTAGCTCCTTGTTGAGCTGAAACAGGAATAATTGGAGCGTCTTCTGCACATGTACCTTTTACAAAGTCTTGGATTTCCTTATAACTTTCAACAGCTCTTTTTTTAGATACAATATCAATTTTATTTTGAACAACAATAACATCAGTAACCCCAATAACATCAAGAGCCATTAAATGTTCTTTTGTTTGAGGTTGAGGACAATATTCGTTAGTAGCTATTACAAGCACTGCACCATCCATTATAGCAGCGCCAGATAACATAGTAGCCATTAGAGTTTCGTGCCCTGGAGCATCTACAAAAGAAACCTTTCTTAAAAGTTCAGTTTCTTCACCACAATGTTCACAAGTCAATGCTGTAGTATAACACAATGATTCACCACAATTATTACATTTTCTAAATGCAATATCCGCATATCCTAAACGTATGGATATACCTCTTTTTGTTTCTTCGCTGTGAGTATCTGTCCAGATACCTGATAATGCTTTGGTAAGAGTTGTTTTACCATGATCGACATGACCCACTAGCCCTATGTTAACATCAGACTGTACTTTCACAGATTACACCTGTTGTGTTTTTATTTTGAAAATATTCTACAATTCCATATATAATAATTCTTAAATACTTGATTTATACTACCAAATTTGCAGAATAATTATTCTTCTGCAGAATCTTCGCTTTCGTCTTCAGATTCAGGGTTAAGTATAGCATCTATAGATTTGTTACCAGCTTTAGTTACAACCGTGTTGATTTGTACAATATCATCAGAGATAGTGTTTCCTCTTAGTGTTTTTCTTCTTTTAACACCATTAAATTTAGGTTTGTAACCAACCCCACCGGTTAATAAACTTTTTACTCTTCTAGGTCCTTCAACATCTTTTTTCATTGGAAAACCATTTTTATCACTACCACCAGTAATTTCCAATGTATATCCATCAAGACCTAATAAATCTCCACTTAATTCATCACCAATAGTTAATCCAATAATTTGTTTTTCATTAGAATCTAATTCTATTTGATGAGTTTCTTCTTTATTTGAAACAACAACTTTAAATGCCAAAAAATTCCTCCTTGAAACTTAATTATATTTATATTAATTTAATATTAATTGTTAATTTAATTAGAATTTAAATCTAATTTAATGGTTAATTAGAATACCATATAATTGTATTATTATATATCATCAATCTAATTTTGATTTAATTTTATATCATTATATTATAATTTAATATCTTAAACATTATTAATCTTTTATATTATTAATCTTTTATTGGTAATAACTATTAATTAAAATTTTATTCAAAAAGTCCAAATGCACCCTCATTCAGGATCAAATTTTCTTTTAATATCTAAAATTTCATTAAGAGTTTCAAATTCATCTTCAGTAAGCTTATCTTTAAATTCTCTTTCTAAAATTTTGTAATGTTTTTCAGGAATATTAATGTAAAGAGTATCTCCTTCTTCAAAGTTTTTTCCTACAACAGCATCTTTAATAGCCATTGCAACTTTTTGACCTCTACTTATAGAAGGTAAATTGTCTCCTTTATCTTGCATACTTTCAATAGTTCCAACAAGATCGCCATTTTCATTTATAAGAGTTGAAGATTGTTTAACATTACCACTAAGGACTTCGATTCCTGCAATTGCAGGTTTACTTTGCCTAAATATTAATTTAGGAATACTTCTAATTTTAGCAGGTTTAACAATTGCATCCAACCACTTTTGCTTTTGCTCTTTTTCCTTATTTTTAATCCATTCTTCATATTCTTCAGCAATTTGATATATTACATTACCAGAAAACAATTTTATATCAGAATTATCCAATTCTTCTTGAGCAATAGGATGAACTTTAACATTAAAAGCTATGATAACACCATGAGAAGGATCTTCTTTTTGAACAATAGATGCATTAATTACATCTCTTTTAGATACATCCCCTATTTCAGCTGTTCTAATTGGAATGTCCATAGATTGAAGTAGATTTACAAGAGCTTCAAGAGATCCTAAAGTATCAGCTTTAGCCATTACCCCATTATCATTAGTATGAATAGTAATATCTTCTATTTCCTGTAAAATTTCTTCTTTAACACGACTTCCATCTTTTGTTACCCTAAGTGGAGAACCAGAAATGACATTATCAAGATTAGGAGCAGCAATTTTTATACCAGCTGCAGCTACTACTTCATCAACCTTTTTAAATTTCTTTTTTGAATCCCTCATTTCTTCCAAAGGAAGAGGTCTAAGGATTGATCTAATTTTAGTAGTTAATACATCTCCTGTTTCCATCAATGCTATTTCATCATATTTTTTAAGAATTCCATCATAAATAATAGTATCTACAGTAACTCCAAGACCAGTTTCTTCTTTAATTTCTAAAACTGTTCCCTTAGCTGGTGAATTTTCCTTAATTTTCAATTGCTCAGTCAAATATTCTTGAGCAAGACCCAATAACATTGCAAGCAATTCTACAATACCTTCACCAGATTTAGCACTGATAGGAATAATACTAATTTGTGAAGCGAAATCAGATATACGCTCAAATCTTTCAGATTGGAAACCTTCTTTATGTAAAATTCCAACTAATTCATAAATTTGTTTATCTAAATCTAATTGAACACTTTTTGCTTGATTAGCAAATAATTCTGAAAATAAAGTATTTTCATATGATTCCCAGCCAAATAACCTGTCAACTTTATTTGCAACAATGATGAAAGGAGTTTTATACATTTTAAGAATGTTTAATGCCTCAAAAGTTTGAGGTTTAAATCCTTCATTAATATCTACAATAAGAATAGCTAAATCAGCTAAAGCTCCTCCACGTTTTCTAAGACTTGTAAAAGCTTCATGTCCAGGAGTATCAATGAAAAATAAACCAGGAATATCTTTTTGGATAGTTAATTTACCAATAAAATCTCCACAGATATTTTCTATTGTACCAATAGGAATTTCAGTAGCACCAATATGTTGGGTTATTCCACCAGCTTCTTTAGAAGCTATAGTACTTCCTCTAATAAAATCTAGAAGAGTGGTTTTACCATGATCCACATGGCCAAGTACAGATACAATAGGAGATCTAATTTTCATATTTTCAGTTTTTAGTTATTTTTATATTTAAATGAATTTATATATTAATTATTATATTAAATATATTTTTAATTTAATATTTTTAATCTAATATTCGTATAAATTAGTATTAAATTGTATTAAAATTACAATAAAATATCAATAACAAATACACCTATAAAAAACTATAATTTAATAAGATATAATTTAATAAGAGTTATCTATTCATAAATCCATGTTTCATCAGCAATTTTATATTCACATATTTCATCTTCATCAAAGAATAAAGCAATTTCTCTTTTTGCTGAATCTAGAGAATCAGAAGCATGAATAATATTTCTACCCATATCCATAGCAAAATCCCCTCTAATGGTTCCGAGATCTGCCTCTTTAGGATTAGTAGCACCAACTATTTTTCGAATCAATGATATTGCATCTTCACCTTCAATTACCATTGCAAATGAAGGAGATGAAGTTATATAGCTAACTAAATCATTGAAGAAAGGTTTTTCAGAATGTTCACCGTAATGCTTTTTTGCAAGATCTTCATCAACCTGTAAAAGTTTAGAAGCAACAATTTGAAGACCTTTTTCTTCAAACCGACTTAGAATTTTTCCCATAATTCTTCTTTGTACAGCATCAGGTTTCATCATAACGAAGCTTTTTTCCATCATTTTTAACCTCATAAACTATAATTTTTTAATTAAATTAATAATCTGATTAAATTAATAAGTTGATTCATTAATATCCTAAATTAATAAATTCAATAAAGTATCTTTTTAAAACAATTAAAGAGTTTATTGATTTATATATTGATATTAAATATCATTTATGATTTAAATTAAAAGATTAAGAAACATTAATCGAAATATTATTTAATATATTAATATTTAACAGCTGAATATTTACATAAGAAATATTTAACATGTTAAAATTAAACAATATCACAAATTAATTTTCTTTTACCCATTTAACTTTTCTTGGAACTCTTCCAAGTTTAATCATATTTTTTTCACATTTACTAGTACAGAAGAAGTATATGGAACCATCTTTTTTCACATACATTTTTCCTGTGCCTTCTTCTATTTCTTCTTTACAAAATGAACAAGTTCTCATTATATTCACCTTTAGAATTTAAGTTAATTAAGAATATCCACTGTGCATAATAAGCATTTATGGAGTCTTAATCTCCTTAGCTTCTCTAATTGTGTCTAATAACATCAAAATATCTCCTTGTCTAACAGGACCCATGATATTTCGAGTTAATATTCTTCCCTTGTCTCTTCCATCGAGGATTCTGCATTTAACTTGCATGACCTCACCAGTCATTCCAGTTCTTTTTAAAACTTCAATGACTTCTGCTGGAGTTCCTTCTTCCATATAATCACCGGTTAATATAGATTATAGCTAAACTCTCTAAAATTTAATTACCAATTAGAAATTTATGCTAATAAACAGATCGAGAAAATAATTAGTTTTTAAGTTCTTCGACTTTTTCTACAATTTCTTTGACTAATTCTTCTGCTTCACCAGCATCGACAATAGCGGCTGAAGCAGTACCAACATTTAAACCTGCAGCTCCACCAACTTCTTCTTTGGTAGGCAAGTAAACGAAAGGAATCTCTTTTTCTTCAGCTAAAACTGGAATGTGTGCAACTATTTCTGCAGGGTCAACGTTTTCTGCAATTACAACAAGTTCTGCATTTCCTCTTTCTATAAACTTAGTAACTTCGTTAGTTCCTTTAGCTACTTTTCCAGTATTTCTCGCAGTTTCTAATGCTTCTTCAGCTATTTCAGCTATTTCATCCGGGGTATCAAATTTTACATAAATTGCTTTTGCCATATTATTTACCTCCTTTTTCATCTGGCATTTGCCATCCATCGGCAAATATTATAACTGCAGTTTAAAAAATTTATAAGAAGTTTTATAATCATTTAGTAATAGTAATAAAGTACAAATTAAAGTGTATCTTATATTACAGACATCTGCTGTTATAATAAATATATTAATGTTAAATATTTTTATAAATTGTCTATAAAAAGAACTATAATAGATAGATTCAAAATAAGCTAAAATTAAAATATCAATTGAAATATTCATAAGAATAATGATTAACTTTAGCTAAAACATCATTACACAATAGTCAAAGACTAGTTGCATCAATTATAGCCTTATAATCTCAAAAATTCTGAATTTTACTAATTATTGGAAAAATTCAATTAGAATTGTTCAAAATATCAGTGAAAATATTTAATGAAATTAAAGTCTTGAGAATAGACAATAATAAATATATTTTTATAGCTTATAAAGTTTTTCAATATATAATTCATATTTTAAAAGAAATAATAAAACTATTTAGATATTAGTAACTTACATATATTATATAGATTAATTATATGAATACCTCTCAACAATTATGTATCTATTAAATCATGAATTATATTATTATTATATTTTATATGCATATTATTTCTATTCTATTTATTTTTATATATATTATATTTTCATTTATTTATTTATTTATATTTTTACAATTTTATTTTGAAAAATTATTATATAATATTATAATTTTATAAAATTAATATTAGTTAGTAAATATAATATTAGTAAAATATAATATTATTAAAATTTTGAATATTATAAATTAAAATAATTTCTATTATTTAATTACTTATTTTGAATATTTAATAACAAATATTAATATTAACTTAATTTAATTAAAATTTAAAGAATTCTTATATATTAAAAAGTTTTTTAATAATGATTTAAAAATAATCTTTGAATACTTAAAAAATATTTATCAAAATTATAAAAAATTTTTAAATAGTTATAATAAAACAAAAAATAGTAAATCAACATTAAAAACAAAATTAAGAGTATAGAAATAAAATATAAAATAAAATAGAAAATAAAATAGAAAATATTCTGTGTATTTAAAAAGTAAAACATGATAGGAATACTAATTGAAAAAATCAATAGTAAAACTATAAAATTCCACTTAATTAATATTTAACTGCAAGTTTTGGTAGCTAATTTGATATCTTCTACTTTTACAGTTTTTCTACCAGTGTGTCTTGCGAAGCCTACAGCTTTAACAGCAATCTCGTTTCCACATTCTTCGATAGCTTCAGCTAATGTTTTTTTAGCATCATCACTGACTCTGTCAGCACCAGCGTTTTTTAAGATTCTGCCGATAGGAGCAATTGGTAATTCCATGTTTTCACCTCATAAATTTATAATTATAAGTGTATTCTTTATCATATATAAAGATATTGGTCAAGGATCACCAAATTTCAATATCACGATAACTTTGTCAAGGTAATTTTATATGAAACATTCCAATTTTTCATAATTCAATATGTAAACAATATGATCTAATTGAATAAATTTGAATAAAATTTCTAAAAAATGAGGACACATTATAGACAATTCAATTATAATTTTGAAAATATAGAACAAAAAATATGAGTATACAATTATCATCACATTTAAATAAATTTTAGAAATTTTAGAAAATATTAATAAAATATAATAAAAAATCTAAAAAATAAACTATAGAAAAGAAACTATTGAATAAAAAATGCAAAAAACAAATCTATAAAAAAATAAATAAAATAATAAAATAAATATGTAATTATAATACAATCAATAAAAATAATTTTAATATAATAATTATAATCTATTTATTAATTATCTTAATTATACTAATTTATTCACCATCTAATCATCAGCGTCTTGAGCTGCTTGGTAATAATCTAATATGTAATCTTCTTTTGTTACCCAATCAATATCTTGTCTAGCTATTTTTAAGAATTTTCTACTAATATGTTCTTCTTCAGTTTGTTCATCGACAAGAGTATCTTGTAACCATTTAACGGTTCCCCATTCACCTTCTTTTTCAGCAGCTTTAACAATATTATAAATTAAAGCAGTGGTTTCAAGTTCTTTATCGAAAGTTTGAACAAAAGTATCTTCTTCGTCTTTTATATCAACTTTAACAGCAGGTATATTAGGATATTTGTAAGATACATCAGTATAGTTTAATCTATCAACAATCCATTGGTGATGTTTTACTTCTTCATCAGCTCTGCCAACATAGTATTCTTCTAATTTATGTAATCCTTTAACAGCAAAATAGTTAGCAAAAGTTCTGTATAAATTATGGTTGTATAATTCATGACCAATTTGTTCAACTAATAAATCTACAATTTCAGATCCTATAGATTGTTGTCTTCTTTCAATATATATTTTTTTATCTATTTTTATCATATATAACACCTCATATTATTTAAAAATTAGATATAAAATTTAAAAATTAGATATGAATAACACATACAATTATTAAAAGCAACATATGCTAATTATAAAAATGATTTTATTTCAATAATATATTATAGTTCTTTATCCATAAATACTTATTACTTTTTTTAAAATAATTCTTAATGAATAATCATGACTAATAATAATTATATTCTTTTAAATAATAATTTTAATACTAATTATATAACTATTATGGAATAATTTATACTAATTATTAAGTCAACTATTAGAAATAAATATTTAAAATTAATATAATTTATGAAAAATAAAAAATAATAGTAAAAATAAGTATATAAAAATTAAAGAATACATGGAAAAATAGACCAATATAAAAAAAACATACAAAAAATAATGAAATAATAATAAAAACAGTGAAAATAATAATATAAAAATTAAAGAATATATAAAAAATAGATTAATATAAAAATATATAGAAAACAAAAGGAATTATAAAAATAAAAAATAATAAAGATATATTAATTCTTTATAATATGTATTAAGTTAAATATTAATCTTTATTAAGTAAAACTTTTTTTAAAGCATCGACATCAGCATCAATTTCAATTGGTTCAGAACAAGCATTAATACCTGTGTTTGAGTCTTTAAGTAAATGACCAGTGACAATACAAACTATTTGTTCGCCTTTATCAATTTCTCCTTGTTCAACAAGTTTTTTAAGACCTGCTATTGAAGCAGATGATGCTGGTTCAACTCCAATCCCTTCTTTTCGTGCCAATTCAAGTTGAGCAGCTAATATTTCATCATCAGTTACAGTTTCTGAATAACCATTTGAATCATAAATAGCTCTTAAAGCTTTAATAGAGCTAACAGGAGCACCAATACGGATAGCTGTTGCCACAGTTTCAGGATTTTCAATAGGAACCATATCCATAGTGTTTTTTCTGAAAGCATTAGCTATAGGAGAAGCTCCTTCAGCTTGAATGCCAGTCATCATAGGAAGATCTTTTATATATCCTGCATTATGAAATTCTCTAACTCCTTTCCAAATAGCTGAAATATTTCCTGCATTACCTACTGGAAGTATGATCCTATCAGGAGATTTCCAACCTAATTCATTTACTATTTCAAATCCAACTGATTTTTGTCCTTCTAATCTATATGGATTTATAGAATTAAGAAGATAAAGGTGTTTTTCAAGGGCAAGAACAGTTATAGCTTCAAGTGCTTCATCAAAATTTCCATAAACAGAGAGTACTTCAGCTCCATGAAACATTGCCTGAGCCAATTTTCCAAGAGCTACTTTCCCACTTGGAAGAAGAACAACACAACGAAGTCCTGCCCTAGCAGAATAAGCAGCAAGAGATGCAGAAGTATTTCCAGTAGAAGCACAACCTACAGTATCAACTCCAAGCTCCATAGCTTTAGTCATTCCAACACTCATGCCTCTATCTTTAAAACTGCCAGTAGGATTAGATCCTTCTACTTTAACATAAAGATCTACACCAAGTTCTTTACCTAATTTTTCACATTTACAAAATGGAGTTCCACCTTCATCAAGAGAAACAATTTTAGTTTCATCAACCGGCATAAATTCTTTATATTTCCATAAAGTATCTTTTCTACAATCAAAAGTTTCTTTATTAATATTTATTTCATCAGTATTAACCGCAACTTCTAATACAGAACCACATTCTTTACAATTGTAAATAACTTCATTATCATCATATTTTGCATTACAATTCACACATTCAATCATAAAATCACATAAGATTGCTATCCTTTTATTCAATAAGAACTAATAAAAGGAATAAATAATAATTAACAATTAATTTAAAATTTATCATTTTTATAAACAATACTAAAAGTATGTAATTTTTTATTAATAAATATTTGTACTATTTTTATATCGTATTTCTACTAAATATAATAACTAATAATTTTCACGCTTTTCCTATTTTTACTTTTTATACTTTTATATTATTTGAAAATATGGATAACAATACACAATATTAAAAAATTTTAATTTAAAAAGATTTTCTAATACTATCTAGAAAATAGAAATAAATTAAAAAATATTATAAAAATATGTAAATTGATAAATAAAATTATACTAAATTATATAATAAAGTAATTATTTTAATAACACTACATCAAAAGACTGCTATTGGAATAGTTAAATAAGCTTCAATGAAAGTTAGCTATAAGTAATAGAATCATGGATAAAACCAATGAAACGAATGATTGTATTAATCTATCAATATTCATATTAACTGAATTAACTATTTTATCTTTAAAACTCATATTAATATTTAAATCACAATTGATATCTTCAACTTTAGGCCAAATTATATTTTTAATAGAATTCAACTAAAAATTTAAGCATAACAAATCCACTAGCTCCTGCAATAATAATAGTAGAATTTCAAATATCCCATGAGGAAGTGTTAGAAGTAAAAATGGACCTAATTCCATTTGAGCTGCAAAGTAACCAACGAAAACTCCATTACTGATTAAAATGGAAACAATAACTAAACCAAAAACAATAGCTCCACAATAAAGAATTATTCCTACATATACATTATTAAAAAATATAGAATCATGTGTTAATTTAATATCTCCATTTTAAACTCTGTCACGAAATGAATCAACCATAGGATTCAATGCTTCTGTAATGTATGGTGCGAAAAAAATACCCTAAAAACATTGGGATTAAAAATAAAATCGCTGAAAATAGAACTATAACTCTATTTTCCACAAAAACTTTTTTATTTCATTTTTAAATAAAGAAAAATAATGCTTAATACTTTGCAGTTTACCACCTAATAAATTAAATTTAATTAATTATCTTTTTAAACTTATTTTCATAACAAAAATTTATATTAATTCATTAGTATCTCATCTTATAAATAATTATACTCTATTTAATTAGAAGTATTAATAAAAATAATTTTTAAAAAGAAACTAAAAAAATAATTATTGATTATAAAAAATAATAAATAATATAAAACTAAAAATTAAAACTAAAATTAGAATTAAAATAAAAATTAAATAATAAATATTATTATAGAAAATAATTTATTAGTAAAGTTTCAGTTTATTACCGTAATATTTAGTGAATATTAATAAGGCAGCAAATTCTATAAATAATACGATTGTTATTAAAGTTGCAGAAAAAGCATAGCCTAAATAAATCAAAACTGTAGCTAATAGTGCAAGAAGACATATTGTAAAAATATATGTTACATAAACTGCTTTTCCTCTTATTAAACTGTTTCTTTCAACATATTCATCAATTCTATTTCTTCTCATCCCCATTGGTCTTGTTTTCAATAAATATAAACGTGCTAATGTAGAAACTAAAAGAATTAAACCCCATAAATTAAGAAAATCTGGCCAAAAAGAATTAACTGTAAATTCTGGAACTAATAAAGTAGATATATTTGTTATTATAATTAAAAATAACCCCAATAATCCAAAAATAATCAAATATTTTTTTATTTTTTATATATACTTCATCATTATTTGTTTTATCATTATTATTTTCATTATCCATAGATTCCTCATTAAAATGTTTCTTATTATTTGTTTCATCCATAAAAAACATCTCTTTTTATTATTTTTATCCTTCATATAGAAAAATATCTTCAATAGACATTTCAAAATACTCTGCTATTTTAAAAGCTAAAATAACTGAAGGATTATATCTTCCATTTTCTAAAGAGCTAATAGTTTGACGAGAAACTTCAAGAATATTTGCCAATTCTATTTGACTAATTTCTTTTTCATTTCTGAGCTCTTCAAGTCGATTTTTCATATTACCACAAAGTTTTAATTAAATATTATGCATAGTTACTATGGCAAGCTGACTTTACATGTAAATTTATTATATTATTTTTTTAAAAAATTAATTTTAAAAAACAATAATATTATAAAAAATTAAACAAATTAAATTTAATTATAATAATAAATAAATAATTATAAAAGAGTTTTAGCTATTTCTAAAGAATTTTCTCTTTTATCAGCTAATTTTTCAAAGAATTTTTTCATTTTTTCAGCAGTCATTGATTTACATTCACCACAAAGTAGTGTTCCATGTTTACAATCTTCGCGGATTTTTTCAAGTTCATTATCATTATCTATTAAATGATATACAAGCATTTCATAAACAACACATTTATCTGGACATCCACCAAGCTTTTTTTGTTCTTCAAGGCTTTCACGACCACCAGTTTTAGCTGATTTTACTTTTTTTTCAGCTTCTTCGGGAGTGTCAGTTAAGTATATAGCTGTTTTTGGATCACTACTAGACATTTTACCTCCAGTAAGACCTGTTAAAAATCTATGATATGTAGAAGCTGGAGGGATAAAACCAAATTGAGATTTAAATCTATCTGCTAAGTCTCGAGTTAATCTAATATGAGGATCTTGATCAACACCAACAGGAACAACCACATATTTTGGACCACCATATTGTTCTATTTGAGGAAGTAAAATGTCTGCTACTTGAACAAGAGGAACATACAAATGAGATATATTAGTAGATTGATAAAATCCATAAATAGCTTTTAATTCATTAAAATTAGTTTTTTTAGACAATTCAAAAGCTAAATCTTTAGCAGAGTCATGTTGAAACTGAAGATAAACTAATACTTTTTCATCGGTTAAATCAAGTCCAAGAGCAATGTAGTTAGATAAATATTCTGTAACAGCCATTTCTTTTGCTTGAGTGAAATCAATACCTCTTGCACCATAAGATTCCATATCAGCTATAGGTAGAGACAAATTGCCTCCTTTTTTCAGATACCATTTAAGTTGATCCACTACCATTTTATGGCCAATATGCATTCTTCCACTTGGCATCATTCCAGAAACTACTACAAATTCTTTATGATTGTTTATAAGAGGAACCATTTTATCAAAATCCCTATGACCAAAAATAACTCCTCGAGTCGTTAATGGTAAAGGATCCTTAATATTTCCTAAAATATCTGCAAACTTTTTTATACCAAATTTATTAACTAACTTATCATAATCAACAGATGATGATGTCCATGGATCAATCAAATAATCACCTTAAAACTGAAATTTCTTAAATTGAATATATTTTAAAATAAATTAGTATATGTAATAATTTTTAATTTTAATAATAACAAATAATCCTATTAACATAATTGAAGAATAAGCTATTTATATTTAATGAATTTTAATAAAAAATAGAAAAATAATTAAGAATATAATAAAAATAATATTATGGTCTTGTCCATTCTACTTTATAATAAGTAATATCCTCATCATCAACAACAGCTATTAGAAGGCTTTTTTTAACACCATGGGATACTCTTACATAACTAGCAAAGTCTAAAGCATTAATATCATAATTTTCATGGATAATTTTCACAAGATAGTCTGAATGTCCTTCACCAGGAGATTTACCTCTTTCATAAAGACGAAACTCAGAGCCATATTTAAAACCAGTTTTTATAATATATCCTCTATCTTTTAAATCTTTATATACAATATATTTAGCATATCCACTATTTTCTTTAATAATATTTCGAACATAGCTAGGTTCAAGCTTTTTATCACTTTTACTACATTCATATATATTTAATCTTCCATTTTCCATTAAATAAAAAGCTTCAACTATAGAAAGTTCAAGGACATCATCCCCTAATTTTCCAAAATGACTCTTTTGATTAAGAGAAATAGCTCTTTGGTTTAAATTTTCTTTAATAGTTATACTAACTATTTCATCAGTTAAATCACCGCGCATTTGATATCACTTTATCCCATATATAATATTGAAAAATTTAAAATTTATTTTTGTTTTTATTTTATTATTTGTTTATTATTTTTTATCCAATCCAGTTATTCTGATTCCTGCATAATGAGTTTTATTTTTAATATTAAGACCAATTAATAAAGGAGTAATTTTTTCAGTGATTCTAGATCTTGAAAGAGGACCACAATCAATAGCATTAACACCAGGAAGTTTATTTATTAACTCTTTTGCTTTTAGTTTAGCTTCTTCATCATCTCCACAAACAAGACAATCACAATCAATATCTTCTTTATGATTCATTAAACTTGAAGAAGAAATATTACTATATGCTGAAACAACAGCTACATCCTTACCTTTCAATAGTGAAAAAGTTCTCTCAGCAGCAGAACCTTCCCAAACTTCAATAAATTCAGTTGGAGACCCTCCAATATTAGAACTAAGAGGAGCTGTTGCATCTATTATAATTTTTCCATCTACATATTCTTTTATACTATCAAGAGTAGTTTTTTGAGCTTGAAGAGGTACTGTTAAAATAAGAATATCTGCAGCTACAGTAGCCTCAGGATTACTCAATCCTTCCAAATTTTTCATGTTTGATTGATTTAAAAGATTTTCAATTTCAGTAACAGCATTTTCTGCATTTTCTGCTTTTCTTGATCCAACAACAACATCTTCACCAGCTTTAGCATATCTCATAGCTAAACCTAAACCTTGATCCCCAGTTCCACCTATTACAGCTATTTTCATTTTATATCTCCCTATTTTCATTTATTTCTTAAGTTTATATATTATATTAATACTTATAATCCTATGATTAAAGTTTATTATCAACATATTAATAAATATCTTTTTAATTATATATAAAATTATATAAAAAAATATTAAGATATATTAAAAAATGTAGATATAATAAATAAATAATTTAAATATCATAAAATTATAATAAAAATACATAAAAACAGTATAATTATAGAATATATATAGAATATATACTTGAGGAATGTTAAGAATACTAATTAACAAAATCAAGAAAATATAAAAATTAAATAACTATCAAATAAATGAATATTAACTTAAATGAATAAATATGGAATAATAAAATATTAAATAAAAAAATATCAAGAAATCAATATTAAATAATTGATATTATAAAGATAAGGAATTTTATATGTATAAAGAACTTGATTGTCTAAAATCTGAAAAAAAAATCTTAAAGAAAGATCTGATGAAAACACTTCAAAATTTAGCTAAAAACATTTCTGTTCATGATCTTATGATAGCTACAGTTATATTAAGAGAAGAAGGAAAATATATTCAAACGAAATATAGAGAAGAATATCTTGAAACATATATTAAATATTTCATCATGAGGATTAAGAATATTAGAGAAGACAAGAAAGAATATAAAGATGAAATATGCAATAAAGAAGATTTTTCAGAAGCTATCAACTTATTAAAATCTCAATTTGATAATAATGAAGAATATAAAAATGAAAATAATAAGTTTCCTTTAATTTATACCATAATATGTTTATACAGCACATTTATCCTAAATAAATCTATCCATCCTGTTGGAACTCCATTTCCAGGAAATTTAAAAGTAACTTATGAAAATGAAATATATTTATGCCCAGTGAAAGACAAACAAAAAGAAAATCAACAAGCAGTTTGTACTTTTTGTATAGCTAAACAAACAGATCTTAATTAAAAAACAGACAAAATAATAATAAAAATAATAGTATAGAAATAATAGACTATAGAAAAAATATAAGAAAATAAAATATAAATAATTAACTTTTTTAGATAAAATCATTAGTCAATTAAATACTTCATTTTCTTCCCCTTTAACTTTAATAATTCTTCTTATATATATTTTAGACCATATCAGTGATATGATACTACCTATAATATTTCCAACTACAATTCCCCACCATACTCCTTGTTGACCCATACCAAGAGGTATAGCTAATACATATGCAAAGACTACAGCAAGTAATAATTCTCTTATAGCTGTTAAAACAAAAGAATCTACACCTCTACCAACACCTTGGAAAATAGAAGCTGCAGTAGAACCTATTGGCACAAATATATAAAACAATACCATTACTCTAAGGAAATCTGTGATTAATCCACTTAATGCAGCGGTTTCAGGAGAATATGTAAATAACAATGCAATATATGGTGCCAATATAAATGTAGCTACTGCTGTGATTACTGCTATTAAAGTTCCCAGTTTAATTGAAAAGTTTTGAATTATACTGAAATTTTCATATTTTCTTGCACCAAACGTTGCACCCACAATAGCTACAACAGAAATTGAAACAGATATAATTGGAACAATAGCAATCATAACAACCCTATAACCTGAAGAATAAACAGCTACGGCATCAGCACCAGACACTGCAATTAATATCATGTTTAAAGACCCAGCTAATATTGCCATTATCAAAAATTCTGCACTTACAGGTAGTCCAACTACTAATATTTTTTTCATAATGTCTTTGCTGAAATTAAAGAATTTAATTGATAGATTAACATATGTATCTCCTCTAAACCAATATAAAATAATGAAACTAACAATAACCATTGATAGGACAGTTGCTATTCCTGCTCCTTCTATTCCCCATCCAAAAGTATATATAAATATTGGATCAAGAATCATGTTAAGAATAGCTCCAAAAGTCATTGCATAAGTTGTTTTTTTAACATTACCTTCAGCACGAAGTATTCCATAAGCAGCTGCTGTAAATACCATGAATATAGATCCAGCAAAGACTATATTACCATAACTTAATCCTAAATCAACAGTAGATCCTGCTCCTAACATCCCAAGAATTGGTCCTAAAAATAATCCCAAAGTAAGCATTATTACAATAGTAAATATAACCGTAAGAAGCATTATATGCATAGCTGCATTATCTACCTTATCGCCACGACCTTCACCTATAAATCTAGATATAACAGCTGTAGCTCCAGCCCCAATACCATTTGAGAACCCCATTACAACCATGAATATTGGAGTTATAAAACCAATAGCTGCAAGAGCATTTTGTCCAAGTCCAGCTACCCAAACTCCATCAATAAGATTATATAGAGAAGTGATTAACATTGCTACAATCATAGGCCCTGATAATTTAAAAATAGCTTTTTTTGGATCCCCTAAAATAGTGGATACACCTTCAGTTTCCTCAAGATTTTCGTCATCGATATTATTTTTCATATTTCTTTTCTCATCAATATCTTCATTTATTTTATCTTCAACCATATAATCATCTCTCAATTTTAAAAATAATCTGATTTAAATGTTATTTATAATATTAATCAAATATTGCTTGAATATATTTAGATTAATTAAATTTTAATTAGATATTAATTAAAATATAATAGAGTATATTACAGTAATATTAAGTATTGATTTGTAAATTATTGACATAGTTAATTTTTTAATAATGATTGCACTTTATTATTTTAAATTAACTATAGAATAAATATCTTTAGTGTAAATATCAAACTAACAAGAATAATAAGACAAATAAAATAATAAACTATTATATGAGATTGTAAAATGTTAATAATATTATATTGTTATAGAATCATGATAAATTCAAACAATAAATCTAAATTTTATAATAAATAATATATCTAATATATTTGATTTAAACAAAATTAATTTAAGTTAATATAATCCTATTAAAAAAAGTAAATAATTAAAAATAAACCTTTATAATAACCTATAGATTATAACAAAAATAAATAATAGAAGAATATTTTTATAATATAATAATATACCCTAAATAATTATATTCATAATGTAAAAATAGTTGAAAACTATTTAAAAAAACATATTTTTATTATTAACTATTGTTTTTTTATTATATATCTATTATAACATGTTTATTAGCAATTATTTACTATTTTATCAAAATAAATACCCACAATAATAAATACAAACCTTATAACGAATATAAACTTAAATTTATTTATAAATCATTGTATATCCCACAAATAATCATCTATTATTTTATTTTTAATGGTATATAAACTTTTTTTAACCTAAAGCTAATTTAATATTTTATATTTTAGAAAAATTTATTACTTTTAATGAATTTTTTACAGTTTTAGCCTCGATTAATTCTAAAATATTATTAACACCGGAAATAGATAAAATAAATTTGATTCTAAATTTTCATCATCAATTATAACATTTTCAGCTCCTAAATCTTTTAATAATTTTATTTTATTTGGGTTTCTTTTTGTTGAAATAATATCCACTTTTAATTCTTTAGCAAATTGAAGAGCTGTAATACCAACTGAACTAGTTCCTCCTCTTATAAGACTTGATTCATTAGTTTTTATTTTTAGTGATTTAAAAAGAGATCCATAAGCAGTATAATATGTTTCTGGGATAGTCGCTAAATCAATCCATTCCATATCCATATCTACAGAATAAAATTGTTTAGTTGGTATAAGAGCATATTCTGCATAACTCCCATTAAAATCTTTACCTAAACCTTTCATGAGCGATGTTACTTTTTCTCCTTTTTAAAATTACTATTAGAAGCATCAAAAATTTCACCAGCTAATTCTATACCAATTACTCTAGGAAATTTAACATTTGGAGAATCGCCCCTTTTTGTATAAATTTCAGATCTATTAATGCCAAAAGCTTTTATTTTTACTAATACATGACCAGGCTTTATTTTTTGACAATTTATCTCATTGATTTTTAAATTTTGGGCTTTGCAAGGTTTTTTTAACATAAATGCTTCCATTTTATTTACCTTTATATCTAAAAATGTTAATTAAATTATATAATAGATAAAGAGTTTACATAATCACTTTAAACTATTATTAATTATATTTATAATGGCATATTAATCTAAATATTTAAAATATATATAATTTATTTTAAAAATTAATTCTCAATTTATTATACCTAATAATAATTAATTTATTTATCTATTTTCTAGATATATTATTGTTAAATTGAAAACTATATAAATTTTTATCTTAATATCAAGATTATTCAGAATATTCGTGATTTATTAAAAATATAAAAAATAAATCAATACCAATAAAAAATTAAAATTTAATTAAAAAATATAAAATAGAAAATTTAGAAGCTATGATTTCAAGATCCAGCCATCTCAACACCAGTTAAAGCACTAGCTTCTAAAGATAATGATTTTATATCTTGTTTCTCGATTTTACTAATATGAGTGTTTCCACCTTGTTGAACTAACATACAAGCTTCTTCAGTCATAACTTTAATATATCTACCAACATCAATTCCTCTTTCTTTATAATTAAGTCTGTGTCTTAAAGTCATATCTTGAGTAGCTATACCTTTTCTACAATTTCCTTTAAAGCACATTTGACAAGTTTTACAGCCAATAGATATAAGAACAGAGGTAGTTATATAAACAGCATCTGCACCAAGAGCTATAGTTTTAGCTAAATCAACACCATTTCTAATTCCTCCACCAGCAACGAGATTAACAGTACTTCTAAGATTGACTTCTTTAAGAGCTTTATCAACTTCAATAATAGCTGCAAGAGTTGGAATTCCAGTATGTTCCATAATAACATCTGGTCCTGCACCAGTACCCCCTTACATACAATCAACAACAATAATATCAGCTCCACCTTTAGCAGCTATCTTTACATCAGATGTAACACGACCTACAGCAAATTTAACCATAATAGGAACTTGCCAATTATTGATTTCCCTAAGTTGAGATATTTTCATGCTTAAATCTTCAGGATCCACTATATCCATATAGCTAGCTGGTGAAAGAGCATCAGATCCTTCTGGAATATTTCTAATTTTTGAAACTTCTGCAGTCACTTTTTCTACCAATAAATGTCCACCCATCCCCGATTTAGCACCTTGACCTATTTTAATCTCAACAACATCCGCAGAATTTAGATAGTCTGCAGACACACCAAAACTGCCAGAGGCATATTGAGCAATTAATTTATTAGCTAATTTTCTTTCTTCAGGAAGCATTCCACCTTCACCAGTGCTTGCAGCTGTTCCAGCGAGAGTAAAACCAATAGCTAATACCATTTTAGATTCTTTACTAAGAGCTCCAAATGACATTACTCCAATCATAATAGGTGTTTCAAGTTCAGTGGTTTTTCAGCAAATCTACTTCCAAGAACAACATTAGTACCACAAGGTTCACGATATTTATCAATAGGATGCTTTGAAATTTGAGCAGGAGTAATAACCTAAATCATCAAAAGTTGGAAGAATCCTAGTAGATCCTGTACTTCTAATTTTATAAGAACCAACATTAGCCTTCTAGAAATTTCATTCATAGTTCCATAAGACTATGTTCCTCGTTTATCTTCAGATATAGCATTAACACTTATTGCATTATTAGGACACATTTCTTCACAAATCCTACAACCAACACAATTTTTACTATGAACTGGATAAGGATCATCCTTAATCATTTCATAAACTCCATGAGGACAATTATTTGAACATAAGTAACATTTAGTACAAATATTCTCATCTCTATCATCACACAAGTACCAACAACATCCTTGGCGATCAAAACTTCTTTTACACAACATTAAGTCTTTTTCAACTTTAAAAAGCATAAACTCCTCCTATTAATTTTTTAATCAATTATTTTAGTATTGTTATTATTTTATAATCAGATATATTATTACATATTTTAATTAGATATTCTAATTATTTATTTAAATTCTATATCCTAATTAATTATTAATTACTTATTTAATTACTTATTTTCATATTATATATTATTTAATAGTTATTATTCATAATAACCCCTAATTATGATTCACAATACCAATCTTCTTCCTCTTCATTACCATAAAATGGTCTTTTACTTTTAGGAATTATTTTTTAAAAATTTTTATAATCATCATCATTTAAATTAAAATCATGACTATTTAGAGTGTTTTTAAGTTCAGTAATAATCATTCTCATCAATATCTACAAGTTTAGCATTTTGACCTAAACTTTCAATTGAACCTCTAACATAAATAACTCCTCTTATAATAGATTCTCCAGCATCTTTACCTAGATCACCTGAAACAATAATACGGCCACCCATCATGAAAATTCCTGTCATAAATCCAGAATTTCCACCAATGACAAAAGTGCCATTTTTCATTATTTCACCAGTACGGGACCCTATATTATTTTTAACAACTAATGTTCCACCATAAATTCCTTGTCCTGCACCATCACCAGCAGATCCATTAACAATAATTTTTCCACCAGTCATGTTATCTCCAACAAACCAACCAGCATTTCCATGAATTATAGGTGAGTTTTATCAAGCATAGTTCCAGCAAAATAACCAGCAGACCCTTTTATCTCAATTTGGGTATTTTCAGTAAGTCCTGCAACAAGATAATGCATAGCATTAGGATTTTTTATCATTATTTTGTTATATTGGCTAGCTATTTTTTTGATTTTTTGATTAGCTTCTCTTGGAGTCATAGATGAAAAATCTAATTCAAAAATTTGATTTTCATGATAATTAGGATTATTATTATGATCATTATTATTCGATTTTTTACTAGATTTTTTATTTGAATTATTTGAAACCATATATAACACTCCTATAATTCATAAACCCTTACTTCACCAGGAGAGATTTGTTCTACAATACGAGTATCCATAACTTCGTGAAGAGCTATTTCTTCAGAAGCTATAGTAAAAACATTATCATTTTCAGCCATTATTCCTGGACGCGACCCTAATTTATTTTTGCTTATTCCAATTCCTTGAGGAGTTCCAATTATATAAGAAAATGGACCATCCATGTCTTCAACAGATTGTTCTAAGGCTTCTTCAAGAGAGTAACCAGTATCTAATTTATCTGCAATATAGTGAACAAGACATTCAGTATCATTATTAGTCTCAAATTTATGTCCTTTTCTTTCTAAAAGATCTCTTATTTTCCAATAATTGGTAATTTGACCATTATGAGCAACTATAATATCTTTTACAATGTATGTTTGAAATGGATGAGCATGATAACGATCTACATTACTTTCAGTTGAAAATCTAGTATGGCCAATAGAATGAGTACCTTTTACATTCATTGTATTATAAAGGTCAGCTATTTCATAAACAGAACCAACATCCTTAATCATCTGAAAAAATGACTTCCATTTAATACAATGACATCATTATCTGCATTAGCTGTACAAACATTATTATTACCCATCATATCCCCAATATTATCAATGCTTGTGATAAGAAGTTTCAAATCATTGAAATCATCTAGAGTAATTTTACATTTGTAAATAAATGAATCATCAACAGAAGGTATGATTTCATCTTCTTTAATAGGAGTTTTAACATTGATAGCATCTTGAACAGTATGAAGTAAACCTTGTTTATCAGCTACTTGAATATTTAATATATATTCATTATTTTCAAGACCCATTCCACCATAAATTGCAAAACCTGCAGAATCCAGGTCCTTTATGTTGGAGAGCATGCAACATCTTCGTCATATCATCTCCAGCATTATGTAATTTTTTATCTTTATATACGATTCCAGCTATTCCACACAATTGAAATCCCTCCTATTTTATTTTTATTTTAATAAATATGATTATTTTTAAATTAATTGTTTAAATTTATTATAAATTTATTATTTAATATATATTATTTAAAGATTAATTATTTAATAGCCTATTAATTATGTAATAGCCAGTTATTTTAAAAATTAATTATTTAAAAGTCAATTATTTAAAGCTTGTTTATATTTAATATATTAATTTATATTGAAAATAATTTTTATTTAATCACTAATCTCTGTTTGATTTATTTAATTTTAAAATTTCACTTAGATAATACTCATGTAAACGTGTATCATTAGTGAGTTCTGGATGAAAAGACATTGCAATATTATTTCCTTGTTTAACAGCTATAATATTATTATCGAGTTCAGATAAAATTTCAAGTTCATTATTTTCATTTAATATTTTTGAAACAGAAGGTGCTCTAATAAAAACACCAGAATAACTATCTCCAAATATCTTAATTTCATTTTCAAATGAGTTTCTTTGTCTTCCAAAAGAATTTCTACTAACTTCAATATCCATTATTTCTAGAATATCTTGATCATAGTCAGTTTTTTTAGAAAGAATAACCATACCTGCACAAGTTCCAAATATTGGAATTTTTTTTTCTTTAATTGCTTTGTCAATTTGTCTTTCTTTAATAAGCTTACCAATAACAGTACTTTCTCCACCAGAAATTATAAGACCATCACATTCAGATACTTCATCAGCGTATCTTACTCCAATAACAGTAATCTCATTTTTTTTATCCAGTTTATCAATAGCTTTTAGAGTCATGTCAAGATGTTCACTAACTGCTCCTTGTAGATTCAATATTCCTATTTTGATCATTTTAAAATTCCTTGAGATTTATAAGTATTAATATTATTTAATAATATTATTTTAAATAAATTTAGTATAAAATTATTAGATTATAATAAATACAATATTATAATAAATACAATTCAAAAATTGACTAATTGTATAAATATATAATTATAATGCTAAAATTATGTTTTTAATAATTTAAAAACTTTTTTAATACAAAAAAATCTATAGAAATTCAGATATTAATTAAAATATATTGAAAATTATTAAATTAACTTTTTATAAAGAATTTAATAGATATTTTATATAAATCAATAGCTAAAAAAACAATTAAGATAATTTAAGAAGATAATTATCTTTCATCAATCTTATGATAAGATATCATGGTAATTATCAGCAATTATATAGGGTATGTTTATATATAAACATGCCGGAATATTATTTCCGACTATACTGTTTTTCTGAAAATTCATAAAAAATAAATCATCATTTTTCAAAATTGTTTAAAAAAATTAAAAAATAATAAAAATATTACAGTAGTTAGACGTGAATAAATGAGAATAATTTAAAATTAAAAATAAATATAAAAATACAGAAATAATTACAAAAATAATTTAAAATAAAAATATCAAAATGATAAATTTTATAATAAAAATAATAAATAAATGATTTAATAATTAATAAATGATTTATAAATCATTATTGTTAACTATTTTCTATATTATCTACAGCATATTTAGCACCACTACGTACAAATCCACTTTCATCATCTAAAATAGATTTTAAAGGTTCTATAGCATGTTTATCTCCTATTTTACCTAATGTCCATGCAGCTGCTCCCCTTACTCTCCAATCTTCATCATTGAGAATATCGATAAGAGGTTCGACAGCTTTATCCCCCATACGACTTAGTGCAGTAGATGCTTCACGTCTTACTAACTTATTATTATCTTTTAAAGTAGCTATTAAAGAATCAATAGCTTTATCATTTCCAATAATTCCTAAAAGTTTTACAGAAGACTGTTTTATATCTTTATTAATTCCTTTAGTTGATAAAACCTCAAGTAAAGGCTCAAAAGATTCTTCAGCTCTTAATTCAAGAATTCCGAAAGCTTCTTCTTGAACAAACTCATCAACATCATTTAAATCTTGAATAAGTTCTTGTATAGTTCTTTTCATAATCATGGCTCCCTTAAACTTTGTTTATTTATGAAATAAAATATTAATAATAATATTAAAGCCTATTAAAATAATATCAATTTTAATAAAATTTTTAATAATATTTATAATAAGAATAATATTAATGATATAATTTTATATTAATTATTGATTATATTTATTTTTTATTAATTTTATAGTTTATTTATTTTATCCTTACTAATAATATGTAATACCTACTATAAATACTTTCATATGATACGAACAATAACTATTTTTTATAAAGTAAATTTTTTATAATTTATAAAATAAATTTTCTATAAAATAAAATATATCAATAATAATGATTTCAGAATATAAGAATTAAAATAAAATAATGAAGATAATATTATACAAATAAAATTACTCAGTCTTAAAATTATTTAGTCAGTCATACAAAATGTATGAAAGTTTGTTATAAGTATATTCATATCCATACTATCCATATATTTACTAAAATAAACAATTAAATAAATAAAAAAACAAATAAAAACATAATATATAGGCAAAAAATTAAAAAGATAAGAGAGATAATTTATGCGAAAGATAACAACCATAGCTGGAGATGGTATAGGAAAAGAAGTAATGGAATCCGGACTAGCTATCTTAAAATCATTAGATTTAAATTTTAATTTTAGAGAAGGAAAAGCAGGATATGAATGTTTTCAAAAAAACGGAACAACAATTCCTGAAGAAACTATTAAAAATGCTAAAAATAGCCAAGCTACATTATATGGAGCTACAACATCTACTCCCAATGAAAAGAGCCCTATAATCATTTTAAGAAAAGAGCTTGATGTTTTTGCAAATTTACGTCCAGTGAAATCTTTTGAAGGAGTAGACTCTTTATTTAAAAATCTAGATTTTTTAATAGTTAGAGAAAATACTGAAGGATTATACTCTGAAATTGAAATCATTGAAAATGAAAATATTGAAAATAATAAAAATAATTCCAATACAAAAGCAAAAGCCATTAAAGTAATAACTAAAGAAGCTAGTGAAAGAATATGTGCTTTTGCTTATAGAAAGGCTATAGAAGATAATAAAAAAAGAGTTACTTGTGTTCATAAAGCTAATGTTTTGAAAAAAACAGATGGAATTTTCAAAGAATCTTTCTATAAAATAGCTAATAAATATTCTAAAACTAATCCACAAATATTAGCTAATGATTATTATGTTGATGCTACAGCAATGTATTTAATTACAAAACCAGCAGAATTTCAGGTTATTGTTACCAGTAATTTATACGGTGACATTCTTTCAGATGAAGGAGCAGGACTTGTAGGAGGTCTTGGATTTTCACCTTCTGCAAATATTGGAGATGATAACGGATTGTTTGAACCAGTTCATGGATCTGCCCCAGAGATTGCAGGACAAGGAATAGCTAATCCAATAGCTATGATTTTATCAGTAGCTATGATGTTGGATTTTTTAAAAGAAAAATATTATGCTAATCAAATTAGATTAGCTGTTGAAAATGTATTAAAAAAAGGAAAAATAAAAACACCAGATTTAGGTGGAAATTCAAAAACAAGTGATATGACTAATGCAATTGTTAATGAATTAAATAATATATAAATAATTATTTAGTATCTAAGACATTAGAAAAAATTATTCTTTTTTTTTCTTCTTAAAAGCCATATAGGAGATATAAGATTGAATTCTAAATCATGATATTCATCTTTTTTGACTTTGTAAATATTCTTCAAATAATTCTTTCTTTTCAGGATATTTTTCAGATAATTCATAAACACGATTAGCTATCAAATTAATTTGAGATTCATTTTTTCACGATCTTCTTCTTTTTTATCATCAAAAATTGAATCAACAATTTCAATTCCTTCTTCAAATATTTTCATCCATTCATCATGATTAATATAATCATGCCCTTTAAATCTAAGTTTACTTGAATCAGTATCTGAAAGATAAGAATCATTTAATATTATATAGCTAGTTGGAGATAAAATTTTCTTTAATTGAGAAATTGTCTCTTTTTGATCACCTAGAATATCTCCTGCATCACAAAATATGACACAATCCCAATTTTTTCCTTTTTCTTCTTTTAAAGTTTTAGAAGCATCTTCTACTTCAAATTCACAAACATCGCAAACATCATGTTCTTTAGCTTTTTCTTTTGCAGTTTTAATAAATTCTGGAACAATATCCAGCATTTTAATAAAAATTTTAAACTTTTTAGCTATATGTATGTCAACTGCACCTTTTCCAAAAGATGAATCAATAATTTTAAGATTTTTAATATTAGAAATATTTCTATCTAAAAGAGTTACATTATCTTCAGGAGGAGTTCCTAGCTCCCATAAATCTTGTAATAAATAATGCATATATGGAAGTAACCCTACATCTCCAGTAAAACTAAGAGATTTAGCTAAATTTTATTCAGTTTCTTTTTTCATGATATCATCAATGGTTTATAATAATTAATAAATGAATAATAAGTGAATAAATAATATAATAATAATTTTATAAATTTATCACTGAACAATTTATTTAGTAATCATGGTACCAATGCCTTTGGTAGTGAATATTTCAAGGAGTAAAGAGTGTTCTATTCTTCCATCAATAATATGAGCAGATTCAACTCCCTCTTCAATAGCTTTAACACATGTTTCTATTTTAGGAATCATTCCACTACTTATAATCCCATCCCTAATAAGATCATCTACTTCATCTATTTTTATTTGCTTTATCAAGCTTTTTGGATCTTTTGGATCTTTAAGAACACCTGGAACATCAGTTAAAATAATTAGTTTCTCAGAATCTATTTCTGCAGCTATTTCTCCAGCAACAGTATCAGCATTAAGATTTAAAGTATTTCCATTATCATCTATTCCAATAGGAGATATTACTGGAATGTAATCATTTTCAGTAAACATTTGAAGAAGTTCAGTATTTAATGAATCAATTTGACCAACCAATCCTAAATCAACAACATGTTCTTCCCCAGTTTCATCATCTTTAATTTTGTGAGGGGCTTTTTTTGAAGCTACAATTAGTTGACTATCTTTTCCAGAAATTCCAGAAGCTTTACCTCCATGGAATCCTATTTTAGAAACAATGTCAGTACTAATTTTACCAACTAAAACCATAGTTACAATTTCCATAGTTTCTTCATCAGTAACTCTTAATCCCTTAATGAATCTAGGTTCTTTACCCATTTTATTCATAGAACGAGTAATTTCAGGCCCTCCACCATGAACTACAATAGGTTCTATTCCTACATATTTAAGTAAAACTGTATCTCTAGCTGTAGAGTTCATAGCTTCTTCATCAATCATTGCATGCCCACCATATTTAATCATGATCTTTTTATGATGAAATTCTTTTATATAAGGCAATGCTTCGATTAAAAGATTTGCTTTAGTTGGTTTATTATCCATTATATCAATCCAATTTATTTTCTATACACTATTAGTATATCATTCATCTCTATATTTTATTATTAAACTTAATAAATATTACTTTTATATTTATAAAAAATAGTCATTAATTCTAAAAGAAAAAAATGAAACTAGTTAAATGAGTAAAAATGATTAAATATATGAAAAAAGAATTTGAAAATGAAATAAAATAATAAAAAAATGGGAAAAAATAATCAATGCCCCCAATAAAAGATAATTTTGTTTTAATGATTTAACCTGAGTTTTTTGGTTACCCAATATCTAGTTACAGCTTTTCTTTAATATTGTAATTTTTTAATCAAGAAATTCAGGTTATTTTTACTTTCATTAAAAATATAATTTGCATAACCACTAACTTTAACAAAATAAAGTTTACTTGAACCTAATTTTGTATTAATAGTTCTAGAAGTTTTAGATTTGTTAAAATTCTTGTACACAAACTTCTTCTTTAAAGTAATCTTTTTAGTCTTTCTTGTATTTATAAAAGTTTTAACAAACAAGTTAATCTTTTTATATGTTTTTATATCCCTACCCATTTTTCTTTGAACAACAAACTTAAGACCAGTACTTTCACCAGGTTTAAGATTTTTAATATAAATTCTCAAAACATTAGTCTTGTTATTAAACTCATACAAAACCTTAGATTGTAATTTAAGGTCAAGCAAACGATATCTCTTATTAAACTTAATAGTATAATACTTAGAACCTAACTTATTATCTAAATTACTATAAGTATAAGATTTAAAGAAAGTCAAAGTATTTTTTTATTCTTTTAGTAGTAATCGCACTTTTAATCAAAGTAAGACCTGGAATAAAATCAGGCTTAGGTTTTGGAGTAACATTTTTAGGAGTTGTATTATTAGGGTTTATTACATTATTTACTACAGAAAATATAGCTGCCAGATGTTGTAATTGTGTAATTATAGGTTCCTCTTCCTATCAACTCCAATAACATTATAGATATTTCCACTAGTATTATTCCAGTATACATTTACTACAAAATAAGGTAAATTACCATAGCTAACAGAACTAGTACTATTACTACTACTATTTGTATATAATAATAGATTATAGCTAAATTAACCTGACTTTTACCAATCTGATTACTGGATGCATTAACAATTGTCCAAAATAAATTTGCAGATAATTGCATTACAAACCAATTATTCAAGGTCATGCCTGCAACTCTTGGTTTGTATTATTACCCCACCAATTATAATCAGCATTAAGACTAGTTTTATCATTAGCTAATCCAGTAGCAGCTAAAATACGATTATAATTAATAGTTACATTGTTAAACGTAATGCCAAAAGCAAAATTAATTCCAGTTCCTCAAGTTGTACCACCAAAAATATTAAATTTATAGCACTAGAACTTGCAGAAGTAGAATTAATAGTGTTATTCTGCAAATATAAATTTCCAAAAGTAGCATTATTAGACACAATCATCAGATCAGTAGAATTTCCAGTGATATTATTATTGAAAATGAAAATATTAGCATTTTTGAGATTGGATGCGTTTAAATCAACACCAGAGTCCAGTCCAGCAATATTATTATCTTTGAAAATTATATTAGTATTATTACTACCATATATATACAATAAAACACCATTAGAATAGTTTCCAGTGACATTGTTGTTAATAAAATTCAATAAGTATTATTACTTGTGTTTCCATTAATATGAACCCCCCATCTTCCAGTACTATTGTTATCTGTAAAGGATATGCTGGTGTTACTGCTACAAAACGTATCCAAATAAAAACCACACCCCCATCCTGCCATAATGTTCTTGGTAAGAGTTATATTAATATTTTTGTTCTTATATATACACCAAAATAAACAGCATCGTTTTTTAGTGATGTGATATTGTTTTCATCAAAATAGATATTAATATTAGTACTACCTTCTGCAGTAATACCAACACCATTTACATGCATTCTTTTGATATTGTTTTTAGTGAAATTAATATTGACATAGCTACTATTATATCCATTCATAAAAACAGCCTGGTCGTTTGTACCAGTGATATTATTGTTAGTAAAAGTAATATTGGTGTCTTTTGATAGTGTTGAAGCACTACCATTGAACAGTAGAATAATATCTCTACTTGCATCTAAATTGTTGTCATCCAAAATTATATTGGTGTTGCCTGGTGTTCTAAGAAATACTCCAATGGAATTACTACCATTAGTAGCAGTTATATTATTTCCAACTATAGAATCACTTACTCCATTAGCATTGGAAGGATATATATGAATTGCCCCAACATTGTTAGTATTTAAAGTAGGAGCTACTATAGTATTATTCTCTATTGACATTCTTTTTAAATTATTGGCAGCATTATTGTTTTGAATCTGAATCACAGAAGTAGTTCCTCTAGATGTAATGTTATTATTAGTTATTGTAAGATTGCCTCTATCTGAGTTAATAGCAGTTGTATAACTAGAAATTGTTAAATTAATTATTTTAACATTGCTTGCACGAATAGTGAACAGATTTAAAGTGCCAGTAGCAGGTCCTGTAATTTTGACACCATCTCTAGTTTCACCTACAATAGTCACATTGGCACGATTAATAAGAACTGTACCAGTAAGACCATTATAATCACCACTAGCAAGATTAATAATCACGTCAGAACTACTATCAGAACTAATCACAATGTTGATCGCAGCATGAGTAGTAGTATTATCTAGATTATGTGTTCCTGCACTAACCACAGATAAACTAAATAAAACAAAAAAACTCAAAATAATCAGAAAGATAAGTATATTGCCTTTATTTATTAACAAGTTTTTCACCTCCATTTTCATTTGTTAATAATATATCAAATTACTTAATAAGCAAACACTCATTAGAATTATATTAAATTAAATAGTGTTCACTCACTAAGTAATAATTATATAATTTTATTCTAATATATATACTTTGTTATTATAGATAGAAACTTAAAATAAATAGTATTTAAAAATATATAGAATCTACATAGAATTTTATATTATTGAACAAATAAAAAAGAGTACCCTCCTCCTCACGAAAAATCAGCTAAAATTTAATAAACATCAAAAATAATAAATATATTAACTATAAGAGGAAATAAATAATAAAAAACTAATTAAATTCTATTTAACAAAAAATGAAATAATAATAATAATCTTAAATAATAATAAAAAGAAAATTAAAAAATATAAATTTTATTTAAAATAATTTTATTTGAACCATTTCTAAATATATCTTTTTGAATAGTTGAATTATGTACTTTAATTTTCACATTCATACTTTTTTCATCAGGAATATAGTTTCGACCAATATCTGAATTAGGAGCTGTAATCAAATGATTTTCAGGAACTAAATCCGAAAGATCAAAAATAGCACGGCCTTTATCATCAGTAATCATATAAGTATGATATTTACCATCAACAAAAAGATTTACTCTACAAGCACTAGCCAAAACATTATTACCATCACGTAATGTAACAATAGCGTGTTGTTTTTTGTTAGTCTCTTTATATTTCAAATCTAGTGATGTTGGCATAGATTTAACAATAATATAACCTTCAGCATAATTAGGTTCATACTACGAACTACCATAATATCTAGCAGTGACAAGATACTTACCATAGTTATACCAAATACCTTCCATAGAAGTATCAAAGAGTATTACAATTTCACCAGCACCATCAGTTGTTAAATTTCCAAAACTCCAACCATCAATATTAACTTCTAATTTTTCATTAGCTAACCGATAATCATCAGAATCTATTAATTGAATATAAACAGAATATTCCTCACTGTATTTGTTGACATTATTTTTAACCACCAAATTAGTTTTATTAACTGTAAAAGATGAAGAACTAAATACTAATATTATAATGCTAATTAATCCTAAAATAACTATATATTTTTTCCAATTTTCCATTTTTACCAAATCTTCCTTAATTTTATGCTTTTTAAGTGAGTTTACTTTTAGGCATTTTTCATGACCAGAAACTTCTAAAAAACAAAAAAGAGGAGATTAATAATTTCTCTTGCAATTTTCTTTATTGGATTGTTTTTTTATAGTCCTTATATGTTTGTGGACCCTGACTAAATGGGCCATTTTTGCTATATACATATACACTTCCAGCAAATTTTCCTGTTTTTTTATCACGTGCTGATACTAACCATCCTAATTCATTTTTGTATTTAAGATTACCAACAACTTTATTATCAAAACTCACATCCTTTTCAACAGTTTTTTAGCTTCTGCTGCAGTGAATTCTGCTGAAGAACTATTTTTGGAATTTTTAATATTATTGTTTGTCTTAGGACTACTTTTATTACTACTATTAATTTCTAAGTTATTTGAATTTAAACTATCATTTGAAGTCTTATTAATAGATATAGTTTTATTTGCTATTGTTTCATTATTAGTTTCTTTTTGTTGGTTATTTTGATTACTATAATAATTTACAACAATTCCGACACTAATAATTATTAAAATCACAACAACTATTAAAATTAAATATTTATTTTTCATAAAAAATCACCTTAACCCTGAATTAAATATACCCTTATCGGTGGTTTTTCTTGTCTTAGTGTTTTTTGGTATATTTGAGTGTGTTCTATCAGCATCACCATTTGTTACATAATAACTAATCCATTTGCCATTTATATAATGATATTCCAGAATCAACCTCATCCTGCACAAAATCAAAATCATCAACAGCGAAAACTACCGAAGACATACCGAAAATTAAAAAACAAAAAACAAACAAACAAATAATATTAGTATCTTTTTATCCATTTTTATCCCCTATTTTCGTTTATAAAACACTATTAAATATACCATAATCTAACATAAGTGCCATCTTTCTTCTTTTAAAGATTCTAAGCATCCCCACCCAAAAAAATATTAGTATTTTATAATATGTTAAAAATGAAAAATAGGGCGATCTGAAACAACATGATAAAAAAAAGATCATATCTTTTTACCACATTGTACTGAAAGAGAGACGTATCATTTAATTTTTAACATTCATATAATAGAAATATAAAAAACAATTAATTATTAGAACATATAATTTATTAATTATTATACAAAAAGTTAATATCGAATTATTAAAACCAACTCAATATATAACACTTACAAAAAATAGTTATGTGAAAACGTGACATAAATGTTACTATTTAATATTCAAAAATAAAGAAAGTATATACAAAAATATACTCAAACTATCATATTAAGAATGATAATTAAAAAAACAAGTCAAAACTAAAAATAAAGCAAAAATCGTGCAATAAATATAAATTAAATAAAAAAAAAAACAGCCCTAATAACAATTTAAATCACCAATAAATGAAAGACATTCAATGAATAAAAATATTGAATAGTATTAAATAAAAAAAAATCAAAAAATAATATAAATTTCATTTATTATTAATTTAAAAAATTTAAAAAATATTTTACTTATATTAAAATATATTTATTGAAGGATCTTTACCTCTCCCTTTTCATATTCTTTATAAGATTTGAATATGTTTTATATATCATCAATAAGGAGGTTTGCCATATCAAGAGTGAAATTTTCTTTAATTATAATTCTTAAAACTGCGATATGCTCTGCATCAGCAGGAAGTGTGTAAGCTGGAACTAACCAACCACGTTCTCTTAATTTTCTTGATATATCGAATACAGTAATATCTTTAATATCCTTTTTGTTTTTATTTAATTGTATGACTAATATTGGTAATGTTAATTCTTCATCCAATAAATTGAAATATCCTGTTTTTTCCAGTTTATTAGCAAGATATGTAGCTGTTGTCATCAAATTATTCATAATATTAGAATAGCCTTCTTTATCTATCTTAAAAGATTATAATATTGAACTATTATCATACTATTTCCTTTAGAAAAGTTAAGGTTAAATGTTGGAATAAACCCCCCAAGATAATTAACTTCAAAAACTAGATCATCAGAAAGACATTTTTTATCTTTAAATACTAACCAGCCAACACCAGGATAGACAAGACCGTATTTATGACCAGAGGCATTTATAGATCTTACATGTTCTAATCTAAAATCCCATTTAAAATCAGGATCCAAAAATGGAATAATAAATGCACTACTTGCACCATCTTCATGAATTGGAATATCCCATCCTTTTTCCTTTTTAACATCCATTAAAAGATCATTTATTTCTTGAATTTGATCGATTTGACCAGTGAATGTTGTTCCAAGAACTACACCAACAGCTATGGTATTTTCATCAATATGTCCTTTAACTTTATTTACACTTAAAGTATAATGATCCTTTTGAATAGGAGCCATTCTTAGTTCAACATCAAAATATTTTGCAAATTTTTCCCAAACAACATGGACATCAGCACCCATAACTATATTTGGGTTTGAGTAATCTTTACCTTCTTTTTTTCTTTGTTCTCTCCAAGTCCATTTATGTGCTAAAATTCCCAACATTATAGTTTCAGAAGAACTTAAAGTACTAGTTCCAATAAAGTCACAATCTTCTGGAGCATTGAAGAGTCTTGCTAACATGTTTATTACCCTATTTTGGATAATTTCAGTTTGAGGTATTCATCATTGTCTACAAAATTCTTACCATTTGTTTGATTAATTAAAGCATTTGCTTCTGGTTACATCCAATTTGTTACAAAGCTTGCAAGATTCAAATTAGGATTTCCATCAAGATTTAATTCATCATTAATCAATTGATATGCAGCTTTAGAAGGCATTTCTTCATTTGGAATTTCATATTTTGGTATAGGTTCAGTTACCTACTACCATAAATTGATGTGTTTTTCCCTCTTTTTTTCATTTCATTTAAATTTACTTTATTAGAAAGTATTAATTTCATCCCCCTTTTGTTTATAGATTATTAAATGAATAAAATATATTATATTATTAATATTTTTAAATAAGTATATTTATAATTAAGTAGTGTATTCAGCATTAATTTTAACATAATCATAAGTCAAATCGCAACCATACGCTGTTGCATTGCCGTTTCCTTCTTTTAGATCAATTATTACTTTAATTTCTTTAGCTTTCATGATTTTTTCAGCATCTTCAAGATATTCTGTTCCTTCAAATGCAAGAACTTCTCCATTAATCACTAAGTTAACTAACTCTTTTCCAGAACTTACAGCAATACTAAAATCTTCAAGATCCATGTTAGCTCCAGAATATCCAATAGCTGCAATAATTCTTCCCCAATTAGGATCTCCACCAAATATTGCAGTTTTAACTAGAGATGATTTAACTACAGATTTTGAAGCTATTTGAGCTTCTCCAATAGTTCTTGCCCCATTAACTTCTACTTCTAGAAATTTCGTAGCTCCTTCCCCATCTTTAGCCATTTGTTTAGCTAAATCTTTACAAAGGATATTTAAACCTTCTTGGAAATTTTCATCAATACTATCAATGGCATAATTCAGATTATCATCTGTATCTCTTTTTTCAATTTTTTGAATATTATCTTCTTCATTTAAAACGATTGAATTATTTGAATCACCATTAGAAAAAAGAAGAACTGTATCATTAGTACTTTCATCCCCATCAACAATAACCATATTAAAACTATCATCAACAGCTTTTTTTAGGGCAATTTTTAAAGTTTTTTGATTGGCAATAGCATCAGTAGCTATAAAACATAACATAGTCCCCATATTTGGAGCAATCATCCCAGTTCCCTTACAAATTCCACCAATTTTAACTTTTTCCCCATTATTCAATGTAACCTCTACAGCTGATTCTTTATACACAGTATCAGTTGTCATTATAGCTTTTGCAGCATTAATAGAAGCATTTTTTGAATTTTCAATATTTTCACTAACTTCTTTTATCAACTTTTTAATCATATCCATTGGCATTTTTCTACCAATCACACCAGTTGAAGCAGTAGCTATTTCTGTATTTGGAATTTTTAAGAGTTTTGAAGTAATATCAGCCATTTCTTCACAATCTAATACCCCTTGATTACCAGTAAAACAATTAGCATTTCCACTGTTAGCTATGATTCCAGAAAACCTTCCATTTTCAATAGTTTTTCTAGTATATTCAACTGGTGCCGCAGTTACTTTATTAGAAGTAAAAACACCAGCTACATCACAATCTTCACATAGTATTAAAGAAACACCATATTTTCCATCCCGAATCCCTGCAGCTTTTATATTAGAAACAGCACATATACCACCATCAATCGGCTTAATAGTTCCTATAAACCCTTTAGATATGTCTCCCTCATTTATCATTATAAAAACAAACCTTTTAAATCATCATGTTCAAATTATAATATTTATTTTATATTGTCATAATTAAATTTAGATTTTTTATATAATTAGATTTTATTATAATTATATTATATTTATATTATTTTATAACTTAGTATATTATGTTTTTAATCTTTTTATATTTATTTGATAATAATTTATAATGATAAATATATAATAATCATGATTTAGATATTATTATTATAATCTTATTTTAAAAAATAGAATATATAAATAAATTAATTTAATGGAATAATAACTTAAAATATCTAAATAATTATATAAAAATAAAGATATATAAAAAATAAAAAAAGAAGGGAAAAATAAAGATGAGAATATATTAAAAAATAAATAATTAAATAATATAGTTATATAATGTAAATTATAATTATATAAATTATTTTATAATATGAAATAATGTAAATATATTCTGTAAATGAGGCGAGAACTTTATGGAAATATTCCTATTAACTTTATTTAAATTGAATTTTTTAGAAGAAAATAAAATTTAGATATAATATGAAATAATGTAAATATAAGGAGAAAATCCGTTTTATTGGATCAATATATAATAAAAGGTCAAGCTAGAATTTTAAATTAAATTAGCTTTTTTGGGGGTTTAGCTATCTAAGCTTAATCAAAACTTAACCTATTCTTATACCTTAATTATAATCATGATTGTCTTGGTTTTTTTCATAATAGTTTCCTTGTTCAGAATAATTAGACTCTATTGATTCATTATTTTCTTCTTCATAAGGATATACATCCATATCGTAATAAACGTTATCTTGACTAATGTTATTTGTAACATCAATCGTGCCATTAACTGGCTGTGAATCTGTTGCATTGAAACCATCACCAGACATGCCAACAGTAATTCCAATTCCTGATCCTAAGCCAAAAGCTATTAACGAGATTATCAAAGCTATTACTATTTTTCCATCATTGTTTTTAGAACTCATACTTCCTCCATTATACAAGTCTTTAAATCATTGAATCATGCCAATGAAATTAAGTAACAAACAAGGTAAATCTATACTCTTAAATAGATTTAGATGCTTATTTTATGAAACATTGAAATCCACCAGTTAATCACATTAAAAACAAACATCTCCTCACTTATGAATATTAAATGTTTCAATATCCGAATGTTTGTTTCTTTTTAATCTGATTATTTTTAATTTTTATTCATTTTTCATTTGTAAATCGTAGTTAATTCATTTTTATTAGTAAATTCCTACTAATTCATTTCCAATAATAAATCATTGCATAAATTAATTTTTGTTTTTATTTATAAATTTGAGTAAAAAATCATGCATATACTCTGTTCATTGAACTAATGACAACATGATTACAAAGTTGATACGAATGTTTAAAAAAACATTAAGCAACATGTTACTTTATAAAAGAACATGCTACTTAGCATCAACAATGCAATTTTATCATATATTAATAACCATATATATACTTTTTAGTGTGTGTATGTGTGTACACATATGTTCATAAAAATATATTTTTATATTTTAAAGATATTATGAAAATTTTAAAATAACAATATAGAAATATATGAAAGTATTCTAGAAATTATCTATTGATATTGTAAAAATGTATAAAAATCTATAAAACTGATATAAATATGAGATAGATAGAATATATTGATTAATTTACCTAAGTTATTAATAATTTTCTTTTTAAGTAAAATTATATTAGAATTATTTAATTGAAATAATTGTTTATTAAATAAATTGTGTTAAAAATTATGTATGTGTGTAAGTACATATATATTAATTTATATAATATATGTAATTATATAAAAATTTAAGTATTTAATTAATCCCTGAAATAAACCACAAAGAATATATATAAAAGAAAGGTAATGTAGATACGATGGTAAATAAAGATGAAGTTGACAGAATCTGGAAATTATCAGAAAAGTCAAGAATGAATATTTCACTTCCAAAAGATCTAGCTAATTGGTTAGACGAAAATGCAGCTACTAATTGGAGATTGGACAAAGGTGCAAGATCAAAGGAAGTTACAAAGTTGCTTCTTGAAGCTAAAAGAAGAAGTGAAGAAGAATTATAATTCATTAATCATACAAAATTAAATCTGATTTTAAATTTATTTAAACATTAATTATTATTTAATATTATATTTTTATATTATTTTATAATATTTTATATTTTAATATTTATCATTGTTTTCTTATTTTTATAATTTAATAATTTATTATATCTATTTTTTCTCATAGT